>CBFIFE010000123.1:0-1261 GCA_965661765.1 uncultured Flavobacteriales bacterium | reverse complement strand
GATGAAATCCTGGCCCAGCATGACAGTGAAGGCGACCGATTTGCACTCGACCACCTTCACCTTTGACGGCGTGCATTCCCTCGATTTGCATCGGATGCCGCACCACCTTGGCGGGCGGGTGGACAATGACCGGCGCTTCGATGCGGCCTTTGCCCAGCCCGGCGATCGCACCCAAGCGATGGCGTTGCTCCTTGCGAATGCGTTTGTGAACGACGCCCCGGACCAATTCGTGGGGCTGTACACCCTCGTCGATTGGCACCGCTCGGGGGTGGCGTGGTCGGCGGTGGAGCCGATGATTGCGGCGGAGGGGCTGCGGCCTGTGGTGGCGGCGCATTTGGCCCAATTCCCATCCGTTGTCGCGGCCTCCCCGTTGTTGAAGGACGCAGAGCTGGCCTTGCAAGACCGGGAACGGTGGACCCCCGCCGAGCGTGCCATGGCCGCGGCGATCGAAGAATGGCGCAGGGTGCGAGCGAGCGATCCGCCGTGGACGTTTCACCACTGGCGATGGGCGCTCCAGGGGGTGCCGGTCTGGCGGCGCGACCTCCGCAGCGTCCGCGACATGCTGGCCCAAGCCAGGGCAGAAGGCGTGTCGCCCTTGCCGTTCATCTTGCATTACCGCAGTCGTCGCCGGAAACAAAGGCCTGGCAGAGGGTGAAAAACCCAATGCAATTGTCGTATCTTGTTAGTGAAGATTGCGAACAGATGATATTGAACAAGGCAAAAGTCGATGTCGAGGACTTCGGCGACGAGGTGGTCATGCTGGAACTGGCCACGGGGGCGTACTGGAGCATCAAAGGCGGGCTGATCGGGGCGGCGAGGGGGTTGATGGCGGGCGGGTCCACAGAAGGCCTGACCGCGTGGGCGGCCGAGACGAGCGAAGCGACAGGCGATGCGGCAGGCGAAGTGGCGCGGTTGTTGACGGCGCTCGACCAGCGGGACCTGCTGCAGGCCGGTGAGGCGGACGAAAATGCTTGGGCGGAATTGGTTGCGCCGGAAGGCGCGCCGGCGTTCACGTTGCATGAGGAGCTGTCGGATTTGGTCAAACTCGACCCCATCCACGACGTCAGCGACGCGGGCTGGCCCCACAAGGCAGCGGAATGAGGCTTTCGCTCGGCGGGTTGCGCTGGCGGTTGTCGTGCGATGAGGTGGTGAGCGCTGCTGTGGCGCGGGTCTTCGGTTTCGACGACGCGGCAGGCCCGGACGGCGAGGCCGCAGACATTGAGGTCACAATGCGTGTCGGTTCGGCGGAGGAAGTGGCCCA
>CBFIFE010000122.1:0-1511 GCA_965661765.1 uncultured Flavobacteriales bacterium | reverse complement strand
CTCGCCGATGAGATAGAGATTGGTCATTTGGCTTGTGGCCCAGTTGTCTTGGTCATATAACTCTTCATAATGCAAGTCGTACAGCCAGTGGAGCGTTTCGAAATCGCGGATCAGGATGAGGGCGGGTACGATTTCAAAGCAGACCAAATGCGGCGCGTGCCACAGACACAACTGCCGAATGTAGCTGCGCCGCAAGTAGCCCGACGAGTGGCTTGCGCCGAGAAACAACGTCCCAACGTATCGGCCGGACAGCACCGGGTAGTATGAACGGAGCTCCGCCGGGGTCCGGAGCGGCATCACGGGCATGTCGCCCCCGCGCAGGTAGTCGAAGTAACCGAGAATGCAAGCGTGGAACAGGGCCTCGTGGTCGTCGAGCGTGGGGAGGCGCCGCAAGATTTGGCCATACTACCCCCCCAAATGGTCGTAGTCAATGAAAAAATAGAGAATCGTGGCCCGGAAGTGCGGAAGCTCGAACACCGGCATCAGGGCCTCGACGCGCTCCGGCGGCAGCTGGCGCAAGGTCAGCCCCACAATCTCCGACAGATAATGGGCAAACTGGGCGTGATTTGCGAACAGCGCATCGGTGGTGTAAATGACCTCCAAGACGTCGCGGCGCTCGGCATTGATGAAGTGATTCGTGACGCGCCCCAACAGGTCCGGGTAGTGATCGGCCCCGTGCTGGTCGGCCAGGAACGCCGCACACGCCTCGGGCGACTCGCGGGCGATGAGGGCGTGGAGCCGGTGTCGCGGTGCCCAAACCGCTTCAAAATCCTCCGAGTCGTGCCGGGACAGCACCCGTCGCGATTTGAGGTAGGTATCGAACAGGCTCCACGTTTTGAAACTGGGCGTCCCCGTGGGCAGCAGGCCGAAAAACCGGCGCAAGGTGTTGAAGCCGACTTTTTGACCGGTTTCCTCCTCGAGGGCCTCTTGCAAAAGCCGCAGCGTGGACGTGGTGGCGCTCGTGGCGCGGATGGACGCCAGGAGGCGCTTCCGCACGTACAAAATGCGCTCGCGTTCCCGTGGCTGGCCAGTCGTTTTCATTTGAACTTATTTGAACCAAATGCTCATATATCAAAAGTAACAAATGCATCACCAAACGGGCGCGATTTGGGCATGACTTCTTCGTTAACGGGCGCTATATGGGCTTCCACGGGGTCTAAAAACAGCAATATTTGAGGCCATACCAGAGCAATTCCTTGATTCTTTTCCCGATGAAAAACCGAGCGCTTTTCCCTTTCCATTTTTTGTTGGTGACCCTGCTTGCGATTCAATCCATTCACGGTCAAACCACTGTCAACTACCCGTACAACCCCGACGCCAACGGCGACAACTTCATCGAGCTCTTGGATGTGCTCGATTTGCTGGCCGTGTACGACGGTCCGTTTGAACCGGAGAGCATCCTGATCAATGACATCCCGCTTGAAGAATATCTCGAGCAGTTGCTTGCCACGATCAATGCCGGATCGGGAGTGATGAACGTTGAACTGACGAACGACAACGCGCTGCTGTTC
>CBFIFE010000121.1:0-1515 GCA_965661765.1 uncultured Flavobacteriales bacterium | reverse complement strand
CACCTGGTCGGCTCAAATCACGGGCATTGTGGGTGATCCGGCAGGCATGTCACTGTTTTATTTCGTGTTCTACGTGGCCAGTGCGGGCAGTTGGCAGGCGTTGGACGTCGACGCACAAACTCTCCGCATCAGTGGGGGGTCGCACACGATCAGCACCGCCCTCGCGGAAGTCTTGGGTGCCGTTGTCGAGCTGAACGCGCCCGTGAGTGTGATGCAGGATTCAATGGCCAAATCAGCAGCGAGGACATTTTCTTCTCCATGGACAACAGCCCTGAAGATGGTTCCTGCGGAATCTTGGTCGTTTTTCCCGGTCCGTCGCTGACGGCTCCGGCGACACCGCAGGGCCGCGAGGCCGCTACCTTGAATGCAATCGAAGCTACGTTGGGCGCAAATGCCCAGGAAAACATTGATTTCGTGGAGAAGTTTTGGGATGATGAAAGCCACATTTCGGGGTGCACGTCGCCCGTACAACCCGGGATTTTGAGCCAATATGGGCAGGCCCTTCGTGCGCCCCATGGGAACATCCACTTCGCGGGAACAGAGACCTCCGAGGTTTGGACAGATTACATGGAAGGCGCGGTCAGAAGCGGACACCGGGTGGCCCAAGAAGTCACCGGCTTGTTGTCCGTGACAGAATTCGAACCAGGAAGCTTTCAGGTGTTTCCCAATCCGGTCACCGATGCTTTGCGCGTGAAGGGCAAAGAAGGTTCAAGTTTCTCTGCTCAGGTTTGCGACATGCAAGGCAAGTCGGAAATGGGAAGCCGTGATTTGCGGGTGGGGGAGCGCCTGGATGTTTCTGGGTTGTCTCCCGGGATCCATCTGCTGCTCATTGAATTCGAAGGACGGGTGGTCAGAAAGGCATTTGTGAAGAAGTGAGTGGTTGGAGCCTTGTCTCCCCTGTGAAAACTGGAGGTTGAGAAAGGCCAAATCAGCCGGACATGACCTCACTTCCAGCCCATCTTTGAAAGCTCAACCGGAAGCGAATCTCCATTTCGGGACGGGGCAGACAGAGGTCAGGCAATCTCATCCGAAGCGGCAGATTTGGTTGAGCGTTTCAATTCTTGCAAAATCCAAAACTTGAAAAGTGCATCTTCCGGGATTTCCAATTTTCTACGAATCGCACTTCTCGAGTTGTAGATGTACCCCACGCTCACCCCCAATTTGTGGGCCATCTCTTTGGGCACTTCATCGTTTAAGGTCATGCGGATGATGTCCTTTTCCTTCAAGTTCAATTGCTCCCAGCCTTCAATGTGGGGTTGGTTTTCGGCCAAAACAAAGTCCATTTCGGAATCCTGGGAAGCTTCGAGCCTCCGGAGGACCATGATGGCTTCGCCCACTCGACGGCCTTTCGTCAGGCCATCATGAAGCGTTCGGATTTCATCGGTCGACAAGAGGTTCTTGACAAGAGGCGGCGAATTGGCGTCCTCCTTCGTCTCCAACGTTTCTTCCAAGGCACGCGCAATGACCCTTCGTTTTTTCCACTGGTGAGAAAAAGCCACCGACAGAAGCAGAAGC
>CBFIFE010000120.1:0-1856 GCA_965661765.1 uncultured Flavobacteriales bacterium | reverse complement strand
GCCAAAACCGCCAGTGGCGAGGTGATGAGCATCGTCATGCGGGCAAACCGGAGGGTGAGCTTTCGCTGTGCCGAACCGCCTTCGCCACTCGACATCCCCGCGATTCGGCTGTGAAGCACCGGTGCAAGCCCACGGCTGAACGACCAAATCGCCTCCAAACCGTAATACGCCACAGCGTACACGCCCGCCCCGGTGAGCCCCGTGCTGCTGGCGCGTTCGAGGAGGGAAATGTTGGCCCTGTTCGTCCACATTTGGAGCAAGCCGCCCGAAGCGGCAAACCGTCCGTAGTGCCACAGCAACCCCATCGCTGTCCTGTCCAGGCGGAGGACCGGTGCACCGAGGCCTCGAAAAACGGAAAGGGATGCGAAAAACATCAGCAAAAGCGTGACTTCCAGGCAAGTCGCCCAGGCGTCGGGGGTTTGCCAGCCGACCCCGAAATAGGTGGGCAGGAGGATCAGGGCAAGGAGGGCGGTTTGGCCTGAAGTCAGCCAATTGTGCAGCTTCACCCGCTTGCAGGCCAAACCCAGCTGCGCATGAAAAATGATGGCCCCTTGCAGGAATCCGGCCAGGCAAATCTCCGGCAGCCACAGGCGCGGCAGCCAGTTCATGCGCCACGCCAAGGCCCCCACTCCGGCGGCAACTGCGGCCAGCCAGAGCATGCCGGGCCACCAAACCAGCCGCAGGTCCACCCGTTGCTGAAGGTACACAACTGCACCTCCGGCGATGAATGCCCCAGCGGCTGAAATGGTCAGCATGCCCAAGCCGAACAGCGCTACAAATCCTTGGCCTTCAGCGCCTAACGTCCTCGCATTCATCCAAATCACAGCGGCGGAGCTCAGCAGCAACAGGCCCCTGAGCATGGTCGAATGCCGGATGTCCGAGCGGGTGGTTGAGCTCATCGACGAAGGCATTGCTTGTAAACATCGGCGTAGGCGCTTGCGATGGCGGGGATGCTGTAATGGGCCTCGGCGAAGGCGCGCATGGCCGGGCGATCCCATGGTGTTTTGAAGGCGTCCACCATGGCCCTTTCCAACGCCGCGCCGTCACCGGCAGGCACGAGAATGCCACGGTCGGGTCGGGTTTGCAGGGCCTCTGCGATGCCCCCAACATCTGGAGCGATCACCGGCAGCCCGCTCGCCCAAGCCTCCGGCAGGACGCACGGAAAATTCTCGAATCGGCTGAACAACACAAATGCCGCCGCCGTCCGCATGACTGCCGCCACCTCCGTCGCCTCCAGCCCGCCGCGCAAAACCACATGATCCGCAAGGCCCAGTTGCTCAATGGTTTGGGCGTGGCGGGGCAGGTCGTTTTGGCCGACAAGCACGAACGTTGCATCCGCTGGCAGCTCCCCGCGCACCCGGGCAAATGCCGACAGCATCTCGCTGACATTTTTCTGCCGATCGAGCATCGAACTGACGTGCAGCAGCATGGGCCGCCGCGGGGCATTCGGCAGGTGAAATCGGTCGGTGTCGACGACGTTTGGAATGGTTTGGCTTTGTTTCAGGCCAAACCCAGCCAGCCCCCGCCCCAGGTCCCCACTGACTGGACAGGCCATGGCGGCGCGGCGAAGCGTGCGGCGAACGGACAGGCGCACCCAAAGGGGCAACCGCGATGCACCAGCGTTCGGTGTTGGCGTCGCAACTGGGCGCGGAAGAGTGGGCCCGAGTGCTGTCCAATGTTCGGTCACCACCAAGGGCACGCCATACCGGTCGGCGAGTTGCCGTGCCGCGGCGCCGGCCGGATACGTCACGTGCAGGTGGACGATGTCGGGGCGTTCGCCGGTGCTGGCGACCCATCGGTGGGCGAGTTGTTTCAAAGCTCGGGTCATCAGGATCACCCCGGGCCGCTTGGCCGGA
>CBFIFE010000119.1:0-1932 GCA_965661765.1 uncultured Flavobacteriales bacterium | reverse complement strand
TCCAATTCCCTGAGGAAGCGCAAGCCCACGCCGGCCTTCAAGGCGAGCTGGGGTTGGGTCAGCTTGACCAGTTTCCGGTGGGTTTTCACGAATTCTGCAAGTTCCATATTGCCCCTTTTCGGGTATAAAAATAGTTATTTTCCCGAAGATATACCCGTTCGGGTTAAAATAAGCCTGAGAGCGTTGTTTATGTACCCTTTCGGGTGCAATTTGACGGCATTCAAGGCAACTGCTCGATGGTCCGCATCGGCAAGAACATCCTTGCGCTGGTGGGCAGTTCGAGGAACCCGTGCCGCGCGCAAAACGCGCGCGCAGCCTGGTCGATGGGGTCGACGACGACAGCCATCGCCCCGACGCTTGACCTGCTGAGTTCACGGCAACGGAGCAATGCATCGGCGAGCAAGACACCACCTGTGCCAGATCCGCGGAGCTTTCTGTGGCGTGCCAATCGACCAAGCAAGATCAAGGGCACTTTGTAGGATTCTGGGACTCGTGCCCGATGGGGTTCCGGAATTTCTTCACGTCCGAGGCTCGCAGTACTCAAGGTGTAGTAGCCGGAAACTTCTCGAGAATCGGGCCCCACCAGGACAAAGCAAACCGCAAGCTTTTTGCGCATGTCCTGGCTCGCTCTGTGTTTCAGGTAATCTGTCAAAGCCGGTGATTCGCAGTCAAAGGTGCTTCGGACGTGCGAGAGATTCAGGGCTTCAATCCGCACGATCCATCCATGCTTCGTGTCGGGCGGTAGCTTCCAGCAGGTCGGCTGAAGGGGAGTGAGGACCCGCACCCAAACACGCATCAAAAAACACTTCCCTGTCTTGGTTGCTCACCAGAACAGCATCGTGCTCGCGCAAGATTTTCAGCGATCGCTCCTTCACGATGCGCGTGATGAAACTGCTGATGGACGCATCCCCGACCAAATGCTGGGCCCGCCGAAACAGTTCTTTGTCCGATTCATCCCGCCATGGGCGAGTCTTGCCCGCGGGTGAACTACTGCGGGCAGAGAGTGTCAAACACGTTCAAGAACGCCAGCAAGTCGGGCAGGTTGATCACGCCATCGTCGTTGTGGTCGAAGTTGCAGTCATTGCCTAAGGACAGGGTTTCGCATTGCTGTGTGGCATTGGACCAAACCGTTCCCTCCCCACAACAGCCTGGTCCAGGGCAACAGCTGTAGTCGCAGTCAATTCCGAACGGCGGAAAGAGCGCCTCACCGAAGTTGCACGCATCTCCATCCTGGCAGCTCGGAATGACGTAATCGCCCACGATGAGCGGTCCGTCGCCATCGACGTCCATGCAGAAGGTGGCCTGCGAGCCATAATCCCCTTCCAGTGCCGCAACAAGGCAAGTGTGCATGGCGAATCCGCAAGCGCTCGTAATGCGGGCAAATTGCATTGTCAGGTCGTCGCCGGCGGCGTAGGGTTGCTCGCTGAGGCAGTCTTCAAAGGCGGCGGCGCAGGCGGCAAGGCAATCGGGGTCACCGCCGCAGGATTGGTTGCAACTGGTCTGGGCTTCGCTGCAACTCTGGTCGATGGTGCCGATGATTATGCCGTCAAGAACCCCGGTGGAGCACAGGCCCGATTCGGTGTAGTTCGTGGTGCCTGTTTCCCCATTTTCGTCCACGACAAAGTTTGGGTTTGCGATGAGGTTTTCATTCAGTCCCGGCAGTGTCCAGTAGGTGTCGTAGGCGGCGAGGGGGTCGGATTCGATTTGGCCTGCAGAAGGGGGGCCAGTCAACCCACCGAACGTCGGATGATTGTAGCAGCCGCAGGGCACATTGATGAACATCGGCATGGATGCCGTCTCTGGCGGAACAGCCAACGCGACCAAACTGAACAGCACATCGGTTGGATTCGTGAAGGTGGCGTGCACATCGTAAACTGTGTGTCCAGCCAGGTCCAGGAAGGGGTCATCGTCGGACATTGTTGCTGGGAAAAC
>CBFIFE010000118.1:0-1933 GCA_965661765.1 uncultured Flavobacteriales bacterium | reverse complement strand
ATCACGGTATCGCCGGGCCGGATGGCCGCAAACTGCGTCGGCAAACCGCATCCGAGGCCGAGGTCCGCGTCCGCTGCGTAGCCCTTGACGGCGGAGTAGTCGTCCATCATGATGTTGTAGACCTTGTTGCTGACGGGGCCGGCGCCGCAGCAACTGGCGGCATTTGCTTCGCGCGATTGCTCGGCGATTTCGGCATATTTCGAGCGGACGATTTCCTTGAGATCTTCTGCCGTAGGGGTGTTTTCAGCGCTCAATTCAGACATAGACCAAATCTAACCGGTTTCCCCCACCCAACCACGAAATCCACCTGAATTTGCGCTCAAGCATGTCCAACTGAATCCGACCACTTCACCGATGTTGATGATTCCATAACATGCGGATGTTCGGTCGTTCCATTTGTATATCGCAATATTGCGATATGAAACGCCTTTTTCTTTTCGCAGTGTGCTTTCTCCCAGCTGTGTCCTTTGCGCAAGGCGCAGGTGGCCAGCTCGGGTGGTTTCCCAACGGCTCGGTGGGCCACACGTTGAACGAAGATTGGTCGGTGTCAACGTTTGGTTTTCTGATGGCGTCTAAGGCAGCGCCGCACATGCTGCTTGCCTACATGGAAACCAACGTGACTCGTGACCTCAATTCCCGGTGGTCGGCCACGGCAAGCTATACCCGAGAGCAGCTGCGCCCTGGATCGAACACCGTTCGCTACGAACACCGGGGATGGATGCAAGTTCAGGCGGTTCTCCCTGGAGGGGCTGATGGTGTGCGTTGGGGGCATCGAATCCGATGGGATCAGCGGTATTTGTCTTCGGAAACTCCTGGCACGTGGCTTGTCCGCCCGCGGCTGCGGTATCAAGTTTCGCGAACGACGGAGCTTGATGGCGGTTGGTCCGCTCGCTTGGACGCCGAAGCATTCTTAGAAATGCATGGAGCAGGCAGCAGCCGCTTCGTGGAGGCTTGGTCTTCTGCGGGGTTGCGGAAGCGCGTGGGTGCTGGCGCAGCGGTGGAGGTGGGGGTGCAGCACATCGCTTGGCGGGACGGGATTTGGACCCATTACGTGTTGTTGTCCACCGGTATCCACATGAACATTTAAAATCCATCAGATTCCCATGAAATTTCTCCTCTACTTTGCCTTCGCAAGCGCTCTACTTGCGTGCAATGCCCCTGCTGAGCCTGAAGCTGCGGCCCACCGGCCGGAACCTTCAGCAGCCTCACCTTTCAGCCCAGCCGTCATGAACGTTCTCAGCGATTGCGAACAAGAGTTTGAATCGATTTCCGATGAGCGGAAACAAGCCCTTCGGAAGCTCGGGCTTTACGTGGGAAGCAAGGCTTCGCGGGGAGAGGCTGCGGATTTGGTCTTCATCTGCACGCACAACAGCCGTCGGAGTCATATGAGCCAAATCTGGGCAGCAACCGCGGCAGCCCACTACGGCCTCAGCGACTTCGTGCGCACCCACTCCGGCGGAACAGAATCGACGGCTTTCAACGCCCGGTCCGTTGCAGCATTGCGCCGCCAAGGGTTCGAAATCGAAGAGACAGAGGGCGGCACCAGCACGAACCCGGTTTACCGCGTTTCGGTAGCAACAGGGCAAACGCTCGACTGCTTTTCAAAGAAGTACGACCACGAGGGCAATCCCGCAGCGAACTTCGCAGCCGTCATGACGTGCTCGCATGCGGACAAAAACTGCCCCAACATCCCAGGCGCAAGCCTCCGGGTCGCCGTTCCCTACGTGGACCCGAAGGAGCGCGATGGCCAGCCGGATGAAGCCCAGGCCTACGACGAGCGTGCTCGCCAAATCGCGACTGAAATGGTTTTCCTCATGCACGAGGCCGCCAAGGCCCGAAGCTGACCAGCCCTATAACATGCTCGATTCTTTGAACGGCTGGATCGGCGAACACCTCGCTGCCAGCACCGGAGCGGGTTCGTTCCTTTGGCTTT
>CBFIFE010000117.1:0-1981 GCA_965661765.1 uncultured Flavobacteriales bacterium | reverse complement strand
ATGCAAGTCCCCAATTCCCTCGTTCCCCTGCCTCCTTACTTCGCAACTTCCCTGGTCACCCGAGTTCCCTAGTCACCCTGGTCACCCTAGTTCCTTGGTCACCCTGGTTCCTTGGTTCCCTGGTCAGGCCGGGGTGCTCATGCGGCTGCGCACCAAACCGTCGATGCGCTCCTGCTCTTCATTCGCCAACTCGAGGTCGACGAGGATGCGGCCGCTGTGCTCATCAACGATGATGCGCTTGCGCTGGGCAATGTCGATGATGCGCTGTGGTGGGATCTTGATGTACGAACCCGCGCTGGCCTCCCGCTCGATCGGCACCACGGCGAGGCCGTTCTTTGCCGCGCTGCGAATCCGGCGGTAGCTGGCCAGGAGACGCTCGTCGATTTCGGCAGAGAGTTCATCACTCAGAGAAGTCAAGGAATCCTCCTCGGCCTGCGTCTCGGCGATGATTTCTTCGAGTTCAGCCTGCTTCGCACTGAGGTCGTCATTGCGTTGGGTGAGCTTCTCCTTGCTCGTTTCGATGACCTCAGCCTTCGATTCGATTTGAGCCTTGCACTCGCGGATGCGCTTTTCGCAGAGCTCAATTTCGAGGGTTTGGTACTCGATTTCCTTGTTCAGCGATTCAAATTCGCGGTTGTTCCGGACGTTGTTTTGCTGCTCTTGGTACTTGGCGATGAGGGCATTGCTGTCCTCGATTTGGTTTTTGTAGGCCACAATCCGCTGCTGGACCAAATCCGCATCTTCCTCCAACCGCTCGAGGCGGGTCTTCAATCCTTCAATTTCGTCCTCGAGATCCTGAACCTCCAATGGCAATTCGCCTCGCACAACGCGAATGCGGTCGATGCGAGAGTCGATGAGTTGCAAATCGTAGAGCGCCCGAAGCTTGTCTTCGGCTGTGGTTGCCTTTTTTGTCGTCGCCATGAATCTATCAGCGGTAGTGGACGGGATTGTGATTCTCCCGCGCCAAATGAACCGCGAAATTAGGGAATTTCTCGTTAAGGTGTTCTTCCAAATGTGCCTGAATGATTTCGCCCGTTCGCCACTCGCTTTCAAAGTGTCCCACGTCGGCGATGACGATGCGTCCGTCGGCGCCCTGGAATTCGTGGTACTTGAAATCCGCTGTGACGAAAACATCCGCACCGGCGGCGACAGCATCTTCGAGGAGGAAGGCACCGGAGCCGCCACAAACGGCAATCCGCTGGACGGGTCGGCCGAGCAAGCGGGTGTGGCGGATGAGGGGGGCGGGGAGGCTGGATTTGGCCAAATCCAGGAACTTCTCCTCCGTCATCGGCGCGGGCAAAAACCCGACCATGCCAGCCCCAACGTCCTGATGGGCACTCTCCAAAGCCACCACCTGATGGGCGACTTCCTCGTATGGATGAGCGGCTCGCATGGCGGCAAGGACGGCGGACAGGCGCCACCGCGGCACCACCACTTCCGAACGGCGCTCGGCGACATGGCTGCGCTCACCCCGGCGACCGATGGTGGGCTGGGCACCCGCCAACGGACGGAAACTCCCTTGGCCCTCGAGCCGAAAAGCGCATTCGTCGTATCGCCCGACCTGCCCCCCCCCTGCCGCGAAGACGGCATCCTCGACCGCATCGGCTGCGGCGTTGGGCGTGTAGAAAGTCAGTCCGACCAACTGGTCGTTGAGCGGCTGAAGGATTTGGAGCGATGCGGGGTCGCAGCCGAGGGTGGTGGCCAGTTTGTGGTTCACGCCGTCGGCCGCATGATCGAGGTTCGTGTGAATGGCGATGATGGCAATGTCCTTGCGGATGGCCAATTGCACCGTGCGCTCGACGGCGTTTCGACCGGTAAGGCGCTTGAGTCCCTTGAAAATGATGGGGTGGTGAACAATGACACATGCCGCACCCCGATCCGCCGCTTCCTCGATCAAGGCCTCCGTGCAGTCGAGGGCAACCAGCGCTTTGCTGACGACGGCCTCAGGTCGTCCGACGAGCAAACCCGAATTGTCATACCC
>CBFIFE010000116.1:0-2130 GCA_965661765.1 uncultured Flavobacteriales bacterium | reverse complement strand
GGAGTTGGATTCCTGAGAAAATGTCACAGAAGGTGATTCCGAGAATCATTGAATTGAAGCACGCTCGTCCCCCTGGTCCCCCTGGTCCCCCTGGTCACCCTGGTCTCCCTGGTTCCCCTGGTTCGTCCTCGGCAAGCCAGCGCGTGAACGCCCGTGCCCCTTCACCATTCATGTGGACGTCATCGGCGAAGAGGTCCAGCCTTCTGGCCTCGGGCCACAAATCGCCCCGAATGACGCGCTGCGCCCCGATGCATGCGGGAAGCGAGCATTCGACCTCCCGCGCCACAGGCATCACCAGCCAAACCAGTTCCGCACCCTTTTCGTTGCACAACTGCTCGATTTCCGCCACGATTGGGCACCAGCCCTCGGGAAAGGGGGCTGCCGCCTTTTTCGGCAAAACGCCTCCGGTGCGGTTTTGGTGCCGCGCCACATGACCTTGGCCGCCATAGGTTGACCGCTTGCTCGGATTGGGCAGCGGCAAGGGTTGAGGGGCAATGCGCCAAGCCAGCCATTGTTGGGCGGCGAGCAGGAGGGCGTGCGGACTCCGCGCCGATCGCGCGAGGTGGAAGGAGGCGTCGCGCCAGGCAGGTCGGTCCCACAGCGTGTTCTGGGTGATCCAGTTGAGGGTGGTCTCCGGGCTGGCGTTGCCGGCGTAATCCCACGCGCTGGGACTCAGGCCGATGCAGACGACCTCAGGGGAGGCTTCCTTCAGGGCCGCTTTCAAAAGCTTGGGGATGTGGGCCAAAGATTGGCCCTGCGAGGCCCACGAGAAGGACCGTGAAATGGGGGATTGGGGCGGAGCGTTCAAGGAATCGCTGAGCCCCGGCACCACCCCATTCATCACCGTGCTGGAACCGAACCAAATGGCGCGGGGCTTTGGGTTCTGCGCAACGAACGTCCGCCATTCATCGCACCGCTGTTGCAGAAATCCATGGGTGTTGTGGGGATGGGTGAGGAGTGCGGCGAGGTCTGGGCGCCCCCCGGTTTGGCCCAAACCTCGGCTCGCCCAGAGCATCCCCTGCCAAAACAGCAGGGCAAACCCCGCCCACACCGCCGCCCGGCGCAACAATCGTTTCAAATCTTGGTGCATCAGAATTGGAAATAGATGAAGTCAGCCGGGTTGTCAAATTTCATGAAAATCCACCAAACGACTGTCGCATAGCCGCTCCACCGCAGCCAGCGACGGGCAGGGGCCAGGGCCCACCTTTTGCCAGCGCCGGTCGTCAGGACCCAATCGCCGAGCAGCAACAAAGCGATCCAGACGGAGGCTTTGATGGCCAAAACATCCCGCAACGAGCCGATGGACCAATTCTCGAGCGAACGCACCAGGAATTGGCTGCCGGCGTGGACGTTGTGCGCCCGGAAGTACACCAGTGGAATGCAAAACAACAGGAAGGTGAAGGCCATGCGGAACACATCGGGGATGGAGGGGAGCAGGGGCTGGTCTTCCGGTTTGCGTTTTGCGCGACGTGGAGGCCAAACCACCAACGGCAAAATGAGAAGGGCATTGATGAGGCTCCAAGCGATGAAGGACCAATCCGCGCCGTGCCAAAGCCCGCTGACCAGAAAAATGATCAGGACGTGGACAATTCGCCGGGGGGTCTTGACCTTGGAGCCGCCGAGGGGGATGTAGATGTAGTCCCGGAACCAGGTGTACAGGGAGATGTGCCACCGTCGCCGGAACTCGGCCATGTCCTTGGAGAAAAACGGGGCGCGGAAATTCGTCATGAGCCGAATCCCAAAGAGCCGTGCGGTGCCGATGGCGATGTCGGAGTAGCCGGCGAAGTCCCCGTAGATTTGGAAAGCGAAGAGCACGGCGCCCATCGCCAGTTCTGGGCCATCATGCGCCGAGACATTGCCGAAGATGTCGTTGACGTACAAGGCGCACGTGTCGGCCACCACGACTTTTTTGAACATCCCCCACAGGATGAGGCGCAGCCCGCTGACGGCGGTGTCGTAGTCAAACTGGCGGCGCTTTTCGATTTGCGGCAAGAGCTTCGACGCCCGCTCAATCGGCCCCGCCACAAGCTGCGGGAAAAAGCTCACGAAGGCGCCGAAGGCGATGAGGTCTTTCGTCGGGGTGAGCTGCCGCCGGTAGATGTCGATGGAGTAGCTGAGGGTTTGGAACGT
>CBFIFE010000115.1:0-2181 GCA_965661765.1 uncultured Flavobacteriales bacterium | reverse complement strand
CCTGCCGGTCGGTCTGGAAATCTCGGCGCCCGAGGCTGAGCGGTTTGTCCTCGAACAGGTGTGCCGCCCCGTCCTCAGCCGCTATTTCCCCTCGGACGAATGGGCGTCCGTGCCCTTTCAATTCAACACGGGTGGCCACTGGTCCGTCGGCGGTCCGTTGCGCGATGCGGGGCTCACGGGCCGCAAGCTGGCGGTGGACACGTACGGGGGTTTGGCCCCGCATGGTGGCGGCGCGTTCAGCGGCAAGGACGCCAGCAAGATGGACCGGGCGGGTGCGTATGCGGCCCGGGAGCTGGCGCTGTGGGTGCTGCGCCACCCGATTTTTCCCGACGACGTAGAGGAGGTGGTGGTGGGCCTGGCCTTCGCCATCGGGGTCGAGCAGCCGGTGGCGATTCACTTGCCGGGCTTGAACACTGACCTGGCGCACACCGTTGAGGGGCTGATTCGCGACACATTTGACCTGAGCCCAGCGGGGATTCGGTCGCGGCTGGATTTGACTCGGCCGATCTTCGAGCAGACGGCGGCGTTCGGGCATTTCGGCAGGCCGGGGGAGTTTCCGTGGGAGGGGGAGGAGCCGGGGGATTTGGTCTTGAAGGAAAAGACCAAACCCCAGTCCCACGCCACCCTCAGCAGCCCCACCCTCATCCGGCAAAATGCCGACCGCCGGACGCCCCCCGATTTTCTCCGCCGCCAGGAGGAAATGCGCTGCGCGACCGACGAGGAGCTCATCCGCCGCTACCGATCCGAATGGAACAACCGCGGCTGGGCCAGCGCCCGCGCCACATTCCTGGCCGCCCTCACCCGCGAGCTCAAACGGCGATTCGACTGCTCGGCCGTCATCGATGGCGAGCGCCTCTTGATCGGCGGCACGAAAACCCCGCAGCTCGTCGGCCGCAAAATCGTGCTGGTGTGATTCCAGGCTCGAGGATGATCACTGTCAATACTTCTGTTTCGCGGGAATGACGCCGCGCACGCCGCCGCGGGGGTCAGGGACGTCGTTGTGGTAACGCGGGATGACGTGGCAGTGGAAGTGCATGACGGTTTGGCCGGCTGCTTCGCCGCAGTTCATGCCGATGTTGTAGGCGGCGGGCTGGTGGTGTTGTTCGATCCAGGATTTGGCATGAAGAATGGCCTCTGGCAAGCCTGCCTGCTCCTCAGGTGTCAACGCAAACCAATCCGCGCACAGGCGATTTGAGACAATGAGCACATGACCAGGCGCAACCGGGAATCCATCCAAAACCCCGAAGAAATGCGCCGTTCGGAACAGCACCCTTTCAGCGGGCAAATCCAGGAAAACACTCATGATGCGGCGGAGCGGAAGGTGGGCGGTTGCATGAATTGGAATCCATTGTTGGCGGCAATGGCGACCAGTGGCTCAATGGCCGATCGATAGGCCGCGGCGTCAAAGTCGTGTGACCGAAACAGTTGCAGGTAGTCTTCGAGAAACTTGCTTTTCGGTTGCGCTGCCTTCACGATGGATACGGCCTCTCGCTGGACGCGAAAAAAAGGATGGAAGTAAACGTCCAGCGGGGGGAGTTTGTCGCCTTTGCTGCTGTTGAAGCTCGGATCAGCAGGGATGAGGTTCCACATTTGGTCGTGGGCAACGAATTGGAACGGGATGAAATGCTCCATGTCGTATTCGCCCACATGCAGTCGTTTTCCCGTGTAGATGCAATTCATGCCACCTTGCCGTTCGAGGACGAGGTCCCAAAATCGTTTCTTGTGTGCGGTCAAGCTGCTGCGTTGTTCCGGTCGGACAAGTTTGTTGGGGATGTCGGGGACATTCGGGTTGCGCGCTTGCAAAAACAAGGTGAGGTGCCAAAGACAGAACCCCCGAAGAATGCCCGCATACCTTCGGAAATATTCGGCCCATCCGGGTTGCACCAGCAAATGATCTTCATACAGCGCATAGGGCGGGTGGTTCAAGCCATGCTGCGACAATTCATAAACCCCCTTTTTGCCGCCGCTGCCCAGCCATGGGCTCAGAAATCGGTGTGGAACATTGGTGTCAAAATGCCGCAAAACCTTTCGGGTCTCTGCTTTCTTCGACTGCATGAGTTGCTTGTGAATTTTCGCCGGAGAGGCATCCACGGGGATGGATTCCAAATCTTGGAGTTCACCGATGGCTTTCTGCAGCAAATCGCTCGCCCCGAACGAGACTTTGAAATAGTTGACGGTGTA
>CBFIFE010000114.1:0-2350 GCA_965661765.1 uncultured Flavobacteriales bacterium | reverse complement strand
CGAGCCGGAAGGTCTTCGCCTCCCCTGTGCTGGCCGACAACCGCAACAGGAAAAGGCCAGGCGCCCCATGGTGCAAGTGCAACTCTTGCGGACCGACGCCTTGAAAGGACTGGCGGATTTGGCCTGTGGTGCTCAACAACTCGGCCTCCCAAGGCAAACCTGGAGCAAAGCCCAGCAGCGCCACTCGCCCGACAGCCGGGTTCGGGTACAACTGCACCCCCAAGAGGCCCTCCGGCATCTCCCCCACCCCATTGCTGGATTCACAGATCAGCACACCTTCGGCATTCTCTGGGACCTGCGCCGGCAAGTCTTGATCCACGACCAGTTCTCCATCCGGGTTGCGCACGACGTATCCACAGGACTCCGGAAAATACACCCCGGGGTTGACGAAAAAATCCACCTCCCCTTCGTCCACTGCCACCCGCACCTTTCGCTCTGCAAAACTTTGATAGTCAGCATATCCATCCCCATCAAAGTCTGGGTTGAAAGAAATGGTCGCTTCCAGCCCCGCTTGAGAATACACCGCCATGCTGCCGCCAAACCAACCATCGCCAGAAGCGTCCGAGAACGTGATTTCCGCAAGCCCGCAACCCGGAGCGGCGCCGCACGGATGGAGACCGTACACACTCACCGGTGGGATGCTGCCACTCCAACTTGCGGAACCATTGCTGCTGTAAATGATTTGGCCATTCTCATCGACCACTTCAAAGCCATGGTAGGCGGGAGAACCATCGGGCACGTAGATGATGTCCATTCGGCTGCCTTCGTCCACAGGAAACGAAAACGATTCGAGGGCGTCAGTGGTCTTCGTCTCGGACGCCAGCAAAACCCCATCAGCAAAAACATTCACCGTTGCTCCTTCCCACCCTGTCCCCCCCAAGGGGTCGGAAATCATGTGGATGGTCCAAGCGCCGCACGTCCCCGTGGGTTCAGGAAACGCAAAAGGCATCACCTCCCCGAGCGCATGAACCACGCCGTTGTACGCGAACAAGTCCGCCTGAACGATGGGCGCTGTGTTCGCGCTGATCCCCGCCCCGTCCGTCGCAATCGCGATGGTTCCATTGTCGTACGATGACAGGTTGAGGCCATTCGAAAGCGAGCCACTCTCATAAACCGCCTCCACCAAATGCCCGTAGACGATGTCATCGATGAACTGCGAACTCAACAACTCATCCACATCCGCAAATCCATTCTCCTCGGCGAAGGCAAAAAAGGCATCGTCCGTGGGCGCAAACACTGTAAAGGGGCCTTCAGCCGGCTCGTTGTCGTTCAAAATGGGTTGGCCACGCAAGGCCTCATCCAGTCCTTCGTTGAGCAAGGCTTGTTCAAAAACCGTGTGGTCTGGGCTCTGTTGAATCACATCCCAAGTGGTGGCGCTGGGGTAGCCTTGGGGGGCGAGGATTTGGTCTACCAAATGGATGACCCCATTGAACGCCGTGATGTCCGAAACCAGCAGGTTCGCATCATCCACCATGATGCCCCCATCGCCAGTTGTGATGGTCAGGGATTGGCCTTGCATCGTGGGCAAAGCCAAACCGTTCACCAGATCAGCTGCCATGTGCACCCCAGGGACAATGTGGTACTTCAAGGCCATCGGCATGTCGTAAAAGGCCAACATATCGAATTGGCTCAAATTCATCAACGCCATCAGCTCGTCCACAGCAACGTCCGAAGGCACAAACAGCGTGTAAGTCTCTGCCCCATCCAGGTCAATCTCCCCCGTCCATCCCGGGTTGTTTGTGCCGCCGTAATAGGTCGAGCTGAAGTAGGACGTCAGGGCGTAGCTGGATTGAAAGGCCTCCAAGGATTCCAGCGCGCCGCCGCCCCAGAATTCGTAGAGCTTGTCCGTCAACGTCTCGGCATCCACCACGATCGTGCCCGTCATGCCAAGCTGGGGCTGCACCCCAATGGAGGAGCTGAAGGTGTAAACGCCCGGAACATCGAAGGTGACGGTGCCCATGCACACACCATCGATGGATCCCTCCACTTCGGGGAGAAAAAACGGAGCGGGGTTGCTGTCCGCTGTGCCATCCACATTGTGCAGGCCCTCTGCATTCACAAAGGCGATGGTCTCACCGACCGAAATTGTCAGGTCACTTGGGGTGAACAGAAAGTCGGTCAAGTACACCGTGGTGTCCGCCTCGCACTGGGCACTCGCGGTTGCGTGGGCGCAGAACAGCGCCATGGAAGACAGAAGAAAGCGTGTCATTCAGGATGAACCTGCTTTTTTCGCCATTTGTTCTGCGCCGTGGTCATTCAGGCATCCGAGGGAAGGACATACCAAACATTGAGCGATGTCGCCACCAGCAACCAGAGCAGGTAGGGCAAGATGCCCCAGCGCCAAGAACCC
>CBFIFE010000113.1:0-2410 GCA_965661765.1 uncultured Flavobacteriales bacterium | reverse complement strand
GGAAGGCCCAGAACATTGATGGTGAAGTTGTCACTGGCTTGGCAGCCATTTGCATCTGCCACAGTCGCCTGCACCTGCAGCGGGTTTTCGCCTGCAAATTCCACTTGTGCCTCCGCGAAAGCGGCTCCGGTTGGGGTCACATTTGGCGACCAAATCCAGTCATATGGCGGCAGCCCATCCGCTGGCACACCCTCAAAAAAGGCCATCTCCCCATCGCAAACTTGGGCATCTTCCGCGAGCAATTCCAAATCCGGATTCTCCAAAATGGTCACGGTGATGGAATCCTTCGTGTAGCAGGTGCCTTGGCCAAACTCGATCGACCAGTTGTACACCCCGGGCACCAGCGCATCAATGTCAAAAGCACCGCTCGCACCCGCAATTCCAGGCCCACTCCACGTGCCGGAGGTGGGCACGAAGCCGGTCAGCACCCCGGTCGAATCGATGTCGCAAAACGAGAGATCGGCCCCCGCCTCGGCCACCACCGGCGCGACGACCTCCACCACCAGGGAGTCTGCGTTCGTGCAGCCATTGCCATCGGTGTAGGTGTAGGTCAGGCTCACGGCACCTTCCCCCATGGCGCTGGGGTCAATGGCCGCCCCGTTCAATGCAGCCGATCCGGACCACAACCCGCCCGGCGGGGCGAAGCCCCCGAGCGTTTCCACAATCGGTTGGTCGCACAGCGTGAGATCGTCTCCCGCTTCCACCACGGGCAACAACCAAACCTGCGTGCCCATTCCCGCAGCCGCCGTGCACCCCAACTGATCGGTGACCGTCACATGGGTGAAGAGGGCGGTGCCGATTCCATTGATTTGGGTTTGTTGCCAAGCCGCTGTGTCCCCAAGAACCTCAACTTCACTGCTCCACACGTAGTTGTACGGCGCAGCCCCCCCTGTTGTGGTGGAGGCGAAATGGATGGAGTCGCCTTCGCAAATCGCGTCGGCCGATGACGCCAACTCAACATCCGGGTTCTCGTGAATCGTCAAGATGCGGATGTCGGAGGTGAAGCAGGTTCCGCTGCCGTATTCATAAGTCCATTCGTACTGCCCGGGAATCAATCCCTCGATGTCGAACCCCCCGTTTTCCTCGATGCCGGTCCCGCTCCAAACTCCCCCCGTGGCGGGGCTGAACCCCTGGACCATCCCTGTGGCCGCGATGTTGCAAAAACTTGTATCTGGCCCGGCATCGGCAAATTGCGGCGCTTCCACCTCTACGACCATCGAGTCCACATTTGTGCATCCAGCGCCGTCGGTGTATTCGTAAAACAATGCAAACGCACCCAGGCCGGCCAACGCGGGGTCCAATGTGCCACCCACCAGCGCACCTGCAGGCAAATCGGATTCCGCAGACCAAACCCCACCGACAGGCATTCCCATCAGCACTTCAGCCGGTGGTTGGTTGCACAACGTCAGGTCGTCCCCAGCTTCCACTGGCGGCAGGGGCAAAACGTTGATTGTCAGGGTGTCGAGTCTCGAGCATCCGTTGTCGTCCGTCACGGACACAGTGACCGGCAACACCCCGTCATCTGTCACCACCAAATAAGCCCATGAAGTGTCCTCCACTGCGGCCGTCTCGGTGGCATTGCCCCACCACTCAAAGGCGTGAGGCCCTGGTGTGATTGCGTTCACCGCTGCCGTCAGGAACACCGTGTCTCCAAGGCAAGGATCCATGTCGGAGGCCGTCAACGTCACCTCCGGCCGGTGGTGAACCGTCAGCATCAAAGTGTCCGTCGTCTCGCAAGTTGCTTCGCCCAAGGTGTAGACGTACGGGTGGTCGCCGGGCGGCAGGCTGTTCGCGTCGAGCACGTCATCACCCGCCACGAAATCGCCACTCCAGAAGCCCGAGTTGTCCGGCCCGCCGACCAGCAGGAGTGTGGTGTCGATGTCGCAGATGACCAGGTTTGGCCCAGCCTCAGCCTGCACCAGCGCTTGCACATCCACCGCCTGCGCAACACTGTTTTCGCACAGCGTCAGCGGGTCCTGATACGTGTAGACCAAATCCGCCACCCCCGCGCCCACCGGCGTCCACGCGTCGCCCACCACGCCTGGTCCACTCCACGTTCCCCCTTGCGGCTGCCCTTGGTCCAGGGTCACCGCTAGCCCTGCGTCACAAACTGTCGGAAACGGCGCCAAGCTCACCTGGGGCAAGGCCAGGACGTCCACATCCCATTCTGCGCTCGCCTCGCAGCCTTCGGCGCTGGTGGCCAGGGCTTCGATGGTGGTGGTTCCCGGTCCATTCGCCGCCGCCACCACATATTCCGTCGCTGCCGTCGATTCTCCTTCCCAGAAAATCTCCGCCCCCCCGGCCTCGCTGCCGGTGATCGTGAACGGCTCGCCATTGCAAATTTCTGGTGGCCCGTTGAGCACGGGTTCGGGCAACGGGTGGACGACGAGTGTCACCGTTTCTTCCTGGT
>CBFIFE010000112.1:0-2553 GCA_965661765.1 uncultured Flavobacteriales bacterium | reverse complement strand
TACGATGTGATGGCCATGGGGCGATCCTTTATGGAACGGAAATGGTTCAAGCTCAAAGACCTTGTCAAGGAGTCCAGGACCTCTACGCAGCTTTCGCCCTCCAGTTTCCACAACTCCGATTTTGATACTGTGGTCACAGCCGCCCTCTTCTGTGCCTTTCACAAAACCAACCGCAAATACTAACATGACCTCCCCGGATTCAAAAGGGCAGTTGCCCGAGGACTCGTTTGCGAAATTTGGTGACGTCAAGGTGCATGTCGGAGGCACGGGTTGTGGATGCCTTGTGGTCATCGGATTGTTCATCAGCATCAGCCTGACGGCATGCGGCCTATTTTTTTGACCAAATGAAGAAAGCGATGGAGGCCTTGTTGAAGTTTCGGGATGAGCGCGATTGGGCGCAGTTCCACGACCCGAAGAATTTGGCGGCGGCCTTGGGCATCGAGGCCGCTGAGCTCAATGAGGTGTTCTTGTGGAAGACCACAGAGGCATCGAGAGATGTGGATTTGGAGCGGGTTCGGGAGGAGTTGGCGGACGTTTTGGCCTATGCCCTCTTGCTGGCGGATACCTTCGACCTGGACCCGCAAGAGATTGTCCTTCAGAAGATTCAGAAGAATGCGGAGAAGTATCCGGTGGAGAAATCGCGTGGGATTTCAACCAAATACAACCACCTCTGAATGCTCGTCTACACGAATACCCTTCACGGTTTTCTCGCCGACGTGGCGGACAACGTGATTGACGAACGCGTGCGTACTCAAGTCGCCGAGAAACTCCAAATGCGGGTCGGTGAGAGTGAATTTCGGAGCTGGGGGAACAGCCTGACGCGTGTCGGGACCACCCTGATGGCGGCTGACTTGCCTCGCGATGCCGGCGTGAGCATTGAGCTTCAACTGCCGATGAGTTCCAAGCGCATTGACTTCATTCTCAGCGGCTACGATGACTCCGGTGCGCCGCAGGTGGCCATCGTCGAGCTGAAGCAGTGGAGCGAAGTGGAGATGACGGCGCAGGATGGGCTGGTGCGCACGTGGCTTGGCGGCGGCCTGCAAACCACGGCACACCCGAGCTACCAAGCATGGTCGTACGCCGCCTACCTGCGCGACTTCAACGAACAAGTCGAGCGAGTTGGCGTCGCCCTTCATCCCTGCGCCTACCTGCACAATTGCACGGACGGCGAGGACCTGCTCGATGCGCGGTACGCCACTTACACGAGCGAAGCGCCGATTTTTCTGAAGCACGACGCGGCGCGGCTCCGCGAATTCCTCGCCCGCTACATTCGGCGTGGCGACGAGGGCCGGTTGATGTACGAAATCGAGCACGGGCGGATTCGGCCGTCGAAATCGCTCGCTGACAGCCTCGTGGGACTGCTCGCAAAGCGCCGCGAATTCATCCTGCTCGACGAACAAAAGGTCGTGTTCGAAACCGCGATGGCGGCCATCCGTGCGACGGCCGCCGACACCGCCACGCCCAAGCAAGTCCTGATCGTCCGCGGCGGGCCAGGCACCGGCAAATCGGTCGTGGCCGTCAACTTGCTCGTCTCCGCTCTGAGCGAGACCATCAACGCGATGTACGTCACGAAAAACGCCGCACCACGGGAGGTGTACAAGTCGAAACTCACCGGCACGATGTCCAAGAGCCGATTCGATGCGCTTTTCAAGGGGTCGGGGGCGTTCACGGAAAGCTCACTGGATGAATTTGGCTGCCTGATTGTTGACGAAGCCCATCGACTCAACGAAAAGTCAGGCCTGTACAGCAACCTTGGCACCAACCAAATCGCCGAGCTCATCCACGCCGCCCGCACCACCATTTTTTTCCTCGACGAAGACCAGCGCATCCACATCAAGGACATCGGCTCAGAGGATGAAATTCGCCTCCACGCTTCAGCTGCCGGCGCCACCGTGACCGCCCTCGACCTGCCCTCACAATTCCGCTGCAACGGCTCCGACGGCTACCTGGCCTTCGTCGACAATTTCCTCGGCATCCGCCATACCGCCCACACCACCGCCGAGGACTACGAATTCCACGTCGCCCACTCCCCCGTCGAACTCGACAACTGGATCCGGGCCCGCAACAAAAACGGCACTGCCGCGCGCCTGGTGGCCGGTTACTGTTGGGATTGGAAGAGCAAAAAGGACCCGGCGGCGATGGACATCGTTTTCCCCGCGCATGATTTTGCCCGCCAGTGGAATCTCTCCGAGGATGGTGGCTTGTGGATCATGCAGCCGTCTTCAATAGACCAAATCGGGTGCATCCACACCTGCCAAGGCCTCGAGTGCGAATACATCGGCGTCATCATCGGCCCCGACCTCCGGCGCGACCCGGAAACTGGCCACGTCACCACCCACCCCGAGGCCCGCTCCCGAAACGACCGGTCAATTTTCGGTTGGAAGTCCGCGATGAAGTCCGACCCCGCAGCCACCCGCGCCCAGCTCGACGCCATCATCCGCAACACCTACCGCACCTTGATGACCCGCGGCATGAAAGGCTGCGCGGTTTGGTTCACCGATTGATGCGCATTTCGATTTGGCTCACTTCGGGTTCTTATCTTCCCCATCATGG
>CBFIFE010000111.1:0-2676 GCA_965661765.1 uncultured Flavobacteriales bacterium | reverse complement strand
AGGTTCGCATCGTCATTGTTGTAAATGGTCTGCGCGCCGGACGACGTCGAAGTCCACTCCGAATCGGTGAGGTTCCCCGGGATTGCATCCCCGTTGGCGTAGTGCGCTGTTCGCAGGTTTTCCGCGAACCAGCACTGCGAGCCGATTTCGACGATGCGATAGTCGTAACCGTCGAAGCGAACCGTCCCGCTGCATGAACTGGAGGTGGCCTTGAAGCGGATGTTGTCGCCAGCGAAAGCATCGAGGCCCAAACATTCGAGGACCGCCCATTCCACCGAGCGGGAAGAGACAGGCGTCAGGCACCCGCGGTCGATGGGTTGCCAGCGCGAGCCGCCATTCTCGGAGTAGAAAAAGTTCAGGGCGCCGATGTCGACCGAGGAGACCGTGGCCAGCTCCAGGACGATGGAGGTGCCGGATTGGCGGGCGGTGAGGCCGGAGATGGTTTGGGCCGGAACGGAGGAGCTGAGAAGCGCAAGGAGCGATGCGAGAACAACGCCCAGGCCGGAGCAGCGTGAGGTCAGCGGATGGTCCATGAAGGCCAAGTTGAAGCGTGGGTAGGAGCGGCGAGGGCCTGCGGGGTTTGCTGGAAACCTTCGCGGGCGGTGGTGAGGTCGACTTGGCGTTTGATTTGGTCAAAAAGCTCACCCAAGCTGGCCTGCTCATCCGCAGACTGCAAGGCCTTCAGCAGCTGATAGGTGAAATGGCCATGCATCTGCTCGCGGGAGACGCCACTCGCCTGACTGCCAGAGGAGGAAGCCCAAACCAGCAGGTTCGGCGGAATCGCATCCTTCTTCGGCACCACCCGAATGCCCTTCATCGCGACCAGCTCCTCATTGCGCGCGCCGCCGCTGAAACACGCATCTAGGAACACCTGCGCTCGGGCCACGGGGTGCTTGGTCAACTGAGCGTACAGGCCAGGCAGGCTCACGCCGAGTTGCGGCTGCTGGCCATCGACATCCACCGGAATCAAATACGGCGTGTTGTCTGCACCAAACGGCAACCCATGGCCGGAGTAGTAAAAGCAGATCTCCGCTCTGCCACCTTCGGCGCGGGCGACGTTCTCCAACCAATTGATTTCCCGCTGCATCTCCCCCGCCGTGGCGTTGGTGATCAACCGGAGGTTTTTCTCCGGCACACCGAAAACGGACTGGAAGTATGCCGCCATTACCTGGGCGTCATTGACGGCGAAGTCCACGTTGACTTCGGGGTTGAGGCTTGGCGAGCGAGAGGCATAATCCTCGTTGCCGATGACCACGGCGTAACGGTGGCTGACCGCTTCCCCCCAGTCCGGGATGTTCCGGTCCACATCACTGGAAAGGCTTCGGCGTTGGACATTGACCGTTTCTTGTGCTGTGGCCTTCACGACCAGGCGGTCCGAGGACATCACATCATCGAAGCGAAAGCCATGACGCCAGCTCGTGCCATAGGCGTCAAGCTGCTCCTCGACATGGAGGCTGAACGGCACCTCCTCCCCTTCGAAGTTGTTGTTGATGATGCAATCAAACACCAGCGATGCCGATTCGCCAGGCGCCATCGCACCGAGATCCGCGGTCTCGTTGCCACTGAGCAGGAACACATTGTCAGGCACGCTGAATTGCGCGGTGACGTCGGCGGCAGGGCCTTGGCCCACGTTTTGGACCAAAACCTCGATGGCAAAGGGCATCTTGCGCTTGAGTTGGCCTTCGCCGCGGAGCTTGTAATCCACCACTTCAATTGCCGGGGCTTGAAAGGCACGCGTCTCCAGCGTCACCGCGATGGGGTCCAGACCAAACCCATTGGGCTCCTCCACTTCCACCCGCACTTCGAGGGTTCCATCGGCGGTCGAACGCGTGGCCGTCAACGGAATCTCAAATGATGTCGATCGGCCGAGCTTCGCCACGGGCAGGTCGATGGCTCGTGCGACGCGGATGCCTGCCGTGCTCCCGCTGAGGGTGGTGAGGGCCCGCAGGCCCAGCCCATCCCCGAGCCCATCGTTGCTGACAGAAAATGCAATCGCGCAGGCCTCGAGCGCGTCAATGGCTTCGTTGCCATCCTCATCGACAAAGCGGAGGCTGCCAGGCACAAGCGACAAAATCGGCGGCTCGATCTTTTTCCGGATGTTGAAGGTGTAGGTGGGGGAAATGGCCTCGGTTTGGCCCCAAGCCGGAACCCAACTCATCGCAAGCAACAGCAGAAAAATCCTTTGCAATTCGATTTCATTTTTCAATAAGACGCGCATCTGGCAAAGGTAAACTTTACAGGCCAAACCCGAACGGGTGCATCTTCACGTCCCGCTCCTCCGGCTCCATCGACTCGATCCAAAACAGCAGTTCGCGGGCCGCCCACGTCGCCGGAACGGCTGCAGCACAATCCTTTTTCATGAACACGAACACGAGCATCCACGGCCCTTCGATGCCCGGCTCGTGGAAGAGCTCGTATTTCCGTTGGCTCTCGGGGTCGGGAAACGCCGTGTTGTGGAAGCCGTCGGGCCGGCAGCTTTTCGGCTCGGTGTCGTTGGGGAAAAACCGGTAGGCCTGATCCCCTTCGAGCAGAAAGGCTTGCATGCAACCGGCCGGTCCCTGCACGTCAAAGGTCAGCTCCGCCGGGCTCGGATAGACGGCCTGAAGGCCTTCGACAGTGAATCGAAAACCGGGGTCCGGCTGCGTTTCGTAGGGCTTGACGTGGAACATGGCGCAA
>CBFIFE010000110.1:0-2710 GCA_965661765.1 uncultured Flavobacteriales bacterium | reverse complement strand
GTGCGAACCCGAGCGGGGTCGGTTTTCTGCAGCTTCCACGGCTCCGTTTCCGTCATGTATTTGTTGCCCAGCCGGGCCACGCCCATCGCCTCCTGCAACGCGTCCCGGAATCGGTTTCGCTCAATGAAATCCGCCACGCGTTCCGCCGCCGCAGCCAAGGCATCTGCCACTTCGTGGTCTGCATCCGTCCAAGTCCCCGCCTCAGGCACCGCCCCATCGCAGTACTTGCCAGTCAAGACCAGCACCCGATTGACGAAGTTGCCCAGTACGTCGGCGAGCTCGTTGTTCACGCGGTCGCGGTAATCCGCCCAGGTGAATTCGCTGTCCTTCTGTTCTGGCATGATGCTGGCGAGGACATAGCGAAGCTCGTCGGCTTTGCCCGGGAAATCCTCGAGGTACTCGGCCACCCAGACCGCCCAGTTGCGGGAGGTGGAGATTTTTTGGCCTTCAAGATTCATGAAAGCGTTCGCCGGCACATTCACCGGCAGATTGTACGTGCCATGCTCACGCAGCAGAATCGGGAAAATCAGGCAGTGGAACACGATGTTGTCCTTGCCGATGTAGTGGACCAAATCCGACTCCGCCGACTGCCACCACCGCCGCCAATCGTCGCCATTTGCCTCGCACCACTCCTGCGTCGCGGTGATGTACCCGATCGGCGCGTCCAGCCAAACATACAGCACCTTCCCCTCCGCGCCCTCCACCGGCACGGGCACACCCCAGTCGAGGTCGCGGGTCATCGCCCGGCTGCCGAGTCCGCCGTCAATCCAACTTTTGCACTGGCCAAGCACTTGCGCTTTCCAATCTTTCGGATCATGGTGGGGGTCGCCGTTGAGTTCGCCTTTTTCGATGTAGTCCCTGAGCCATTCCTCGTGATTGCCCATGGGCAGGTACCAAAGTGTGGTGTCTCGCAAGACAGGTGCGCTGCCGCTGATCGTCGACTGCGGATCGATGAGGTCGGTCGGGCTGAGCGCAGCACCGCATTTCTCACACTGATCGCCATACGCCCCGTCGCTGCTGCACTTCGGGCAAGTGCCGGTGATGTAGCGGTCGGCGAGGAATTGCTCGGCTTCGGCGTCGTAAAACTGCGCTTCCGTCTTCACCTCGAAACTCCCTTTTTCGAGCAACGTGGTGAAGAAGTCCTGCGCAACTTGCTTGTGCTTGTCGCTGCTTGTGCGGCTGTAGTGATCGAAACTGATGCCGAGGCCTTCAAACGCTTGTTGCATTTCAACATGGTATCGATCCACGATTTCCCGCGGCGTGACCCCGTCTTTCTTCGCCCGCAACGTGATCGCGGCGCCATGCTCGTCACTGCCGCAAATCCAAAGCACTTCACGCCCTGCCGCCCGCAGATAGCGCGCACGGATGTCCGCTGGGAGATACGCACCGGCAATGTGCCCGATGTGAATGGGGCCGTTTGCGTAAGGCAGGGCCGAGGTCATCATGATTCGCTTCGTCATCTGTCAGGCGGTTTATCTGGAGGCCAAATTTCGGACTTTCCCCAAGACGACAAGCGACGCTCAGGCATTGGGGTTCTTTGCGGTTTTGTGGTCGTTATTGTTGCATTTGATTGGATAAAAGATGGATTCAGCGTAAATTACGGGCGTGAGGCGACCGAAGTCACACGCTTCGCAAGCTTAATCATCACTGACATGACAATCAGAATTCGGCTGTTGGGCTCTTTGGTGTCTGCGTTTTTTTTGGTGTTTGCTGCGCAGGTTGCCAAAGCGGATTGGGGGATTTTCCAATCCTACATCATCATTGATTCAGGAAGCGGCAACCAATATTTGGCAGGTGGCATCAATGCGGATGGTGCGAATCCGTTCCAGGCAATCGACTTGGGCGCCTGGGCTGCCGGCGATGTTTTGACATTGAACGGTGGAGAGATGAAGACATACAAGAATGGCTCTTCCAACGTATGCGGTGGAATCCTGTACTATCGCGTTTTTCCGTCGAGCAACCCGGCAGGCAGTTTCTCTGAGATTCCACTGGGGTATGCTGGGGAGTTGGGCAATGGAGACCAAAAATGGGACAACACCTCCGCCGGCGTCAATCTCCTCTCCGACCTATCTCCGGGCAACTATGAAATGGAGGTCTACTGGCGGGCAGAAGGCAATGCTTGGAACCCCGGGGCTTGCGGGGAGTTCATCTACGACAACAATTTCGGAGCAAATTTCAAGGCCTCCTTCGAGGTAACCTGCGCTGTGGACGTCGACGAGGATGGCATCTGCGATGACATCGACGACTGCATCGATACGACGGCGTGCAACTATGATGCGAATCCAACGGAGGCTTGTGCTACGGCCGATGCCTGCGGTGTTTGCGGAGGATCGGGTATCCCTACGGGCGACTGTGATTGCAATGGCAACGAACTTGACGCTTTAGGTGTATGCGGTGGCAGTTGTTCAGTTGATGCGAACGCCGATGGGATTTGCGATGAGTTCACGATTGACTGCTATTACGGCGACGATTGCCAGGGCGGCATGATTGACATGTGCATGGACAGCTATGGAGCGGGGATTGCTACGATAGGCACGACGGATTATTCTGGGAGCAGCGTATTGGAGGTGACGTTATCTGGGGCTCCATCGTGGATGGTGTTGAGTTCGAATTCTTATTCGATTGGTCCGGATTACCCGGATGATTTCAACCACATTTTTGTGACGTTCACTGACACACCTGTGATGGGCTCTTACAGTTACGACTTGAT
>CBFIFE010000109.1:0-2801 GCA_965661765.1 uncultured Flavobacteriales bacterium | reverse complement strand
CAGGCCAGTCCGACTCAGCCGGCGCTGAGCCGGCGCAGCGGCAATGCCCGCAAAGATTGACATCCGAAACGTCGCCCGAGATTGAATCGCCATTTTCGCGAATCGGCATGAATCCGCACCCCTGCACACCCTGGTGTCAATCGATCCGCTGACGGAGGGAATCGAGCGTCAGCTCGAGCTGCCGCCGGATCGAAGAAAGATCCGGAACGCCCTGGACATTCGTGTTTTCATCCGGATCTGAGACCAAATCAAACAACATCGCCCCCTCCACCTCCCCCGTCTCTGGACTGCGAAACTCGGTCCAACTGAATTGCTCGGTGGTCACCGTCTCCCCCCTGCCCCATCGGCTGTAGGCAGGAGGATGTGCCTTCGTCTCGCCCAAGATGAGCGGCATGAGGTCCACGCCACTCGTGCCCTCCGGAGGACGCGCGCCTGCCCAGCTGCAGAGCGTCGGGTAGAGGTCCAGGGTCTCAACGACGGTTGAAATCCGCTTGGCGGACGACTGTCCGGGCAGGCGAACCAGGAGCGGGGTGCGGAGGGAGGTTTGGAACAACGCGTGTTTCGCCCACAAGTCATGTTCACCCAACTGCCACCCGTGATCGCCCAGCACGACAACCACCGTGCTCTCCGCAAGGCCCAACCTGTCCAGCTCCTCCATCGTCCGCCCGAAGACCGCATCGGCAAAACTCAGCGAGGCGAGGTAGCCATGGCGCAACATCAATTGGAGCGAATCCGAAAGCGGCCCTTTGTCAGGGATGTTGCCATAATTCCGCAGCTCACCATAGTTGTGCATCGCCTGCCAGGGAGCGCCCTCGGGTGCGAATCGGTTTTCGGCGAGCCCCACCGTTTGGGGGTCGTACAAGTCCCAAAACATCTCGTGCGCCGTGAAGGGCAAATGCGGTTTGAAGATGCCCATCCCGAGGAAAAACGGGGGTGCCGAGTCCGGACGAGCCGCCAACTCCTGAAGGTCTTGAAGGGTTTTTGAAAGGGTGCGCTGATCCATGTAAACCGCTTCGTTGGGCGCGCGCTCGTAGGCCGGACCGTGGCCGGTGGTGGCGCCCAGGGTTTGGCTTTCAGGCATCACCACATCCATGAACCTGGCCGTGGCAGGTTTCCAAACCGGACGCGTCCAACACGCGCGACCATCATACGGATGGTGCAAGATTTTGCCATTGGAACCCGTCACGTACCCCGCCTCAGCGAGCACACATTGCAAGTGCGTGGCCTCCGGCGCTTCCTCATCGATGCGCGAGTCGTAGTTCGTGAATCGGTCCTCGGTCGGGCGCAAACCACTGAACATCGAGGCGCGCGAGGCGCCGCAAACCGGCGCGCCGACGATGGCATGTTCGAACAGCACCGCTTGCTCGGCGAAGGCATCGAGGTTGGGCGTGACAGCGATGGAACTGCCATAGCAGCCGAGTTCCGGGCGCATGTCGTCGATGATGACGAGCAGGATGTTGGGCCGTGGCGCCGGCAACGAGTCGTACGCACAACGGAATCCGATGTGATCCCCGACGGTGGCTGGCCCCATGCCAGAACGGGCTTCAGGGCGGAAGCCCCAACAAACGTCCGGATGGCAGCGATGCGAGCCGCCCTTGAGCACTTTCAATCCCGGCTCGGCCGCCCAGTCCGCCCCGGGGTACGGCGCATATTCACTCGCCGTCCATTCCCAGACGTTCCCCAGCAGGTGTTGGGGGGTCTCCGCGTCCGACATCACCGGGGCGGTGCCCGGCCAGGGATCGTCAAGGGCCGTGTTGGGCATTTCCGTCGCCCAGTTGCGCGCCGTCCACTCCCACTCGGCTTCCGAAGGCAGCCTGCCGCCCCGCCATTCGCAATACGCACAGGCGTCCGACCAACTCACTTGGGTGACTGGATGTGCAGGCCCGAGCCCATCACGCCAATCCACCCCGGGCGCCTCCACCCATTCCCCGTCGAAGACGATGCCCGTGCCCAAGGATTCCGCAGTCGTGACGTGCGCCGTGGCCTCCACAAACGCACTGAAAGCTTGCACAGTCACCTCGTGAGGATCGATGGCGAAAGCCGCCACTTCCATCTCATGCACGGGCCGCTCATCAAAGCGACCATAAGCACCACCCATTTCAAACGATCCACCCGGCAAAGCAACGGCGGCAAGCTGCAGTCCAGCTGTCAACAACATTCCAATCATGATTCAACGGTTTTCGCGCAGCGCGAGGGCGCGTTCGTACAGAGCGACGTCCTGGTCGTGATACGCCCGGATGGCCTCAATTTCGTGGGGTTTCAACGGCCGAGGTTTTTGAGAGGCATTGGCCGTCACGGGGTGGAGATCGACTTGGAGGAGGGCGCTGATTTGGGCCAAATCTTGCTCGAAAAACTCCGTAATCCCCACAAAATCAAACGCTTCAAGCTTCATTTCCGAAAGCTCACGCGCTTGACCGTTGCGGAAATGCGGCTGATTGCATCCGTCCAGAATGTCGCGAAACACACCTTCCGCGAATGCCGGCTCACGCCAGTTCTCCGGCGCATCCCGCATGAGGACCTGCTGGATGAAGGCATACCGCGAGTACACATGATGCTCCGGCGCCCGCAACCAAGTCACTTTCAGCACTTCCGGCCGATCAAACGGCAGCGTGGGCAAGAGCAAATCCTGGAAGAGCACATGGCCATGAAGGACCGTCGCATCCGCAGGCAACCAAGCCGCGATGGCGTTTGCAAAAGCAAGCGTGCGATCTTCTTCTGGGAACGCTTGCACCGCCTGCTCCAGGCCGCCGAAGACGAGGTTGGACAAAAAACAAACCCCTTCGCCCAACGCGGAAGCTTCA
>CBFIFE010000108.1:0-2860 GCA_965661765.1 uncultured Flavobacteriales bacterium | reverse complement strand
GGCCGTTTTCAAAAGTGTACCACTGCACCGGACTCGGGGCATCCTCTGTGGAGATGTACTGGTGCAGCACCACCTCGCCCCAACCAGGATGAAAACCCGACAACTGCTCAGTGGCTGAATCCAACAGCCCGTGTCTTTCAGCCCAAGTGGCCATGACCGTTTCCATGCCCGGCGCCCCTGCAAACTGTGGGAAGTCAATCTCGCCAGAGTATGGAATGGTCTGATCGGCCAATCCAGAGAATTGCACCACAGGGACAGCAGCGGACGGTGGACATGACGCCACATCTGACGGGCTCATCGTCCCGGCCACTGACCCTATCGCTCGGTAACCCTCAGGCCGTGCGCAGGCCAACGAATACGACATGAACCCGCCATTGCTGAATCCGCAAGCAAACACATTGCTTTCGTCAATGCCATGATGACCAGACAGATGAGAAACCAAAGTGTCCAAAAAGCCAACGTCATCAACGTCTGTCCAATCCAGGTTTGCATTCCAATGAGGCATCCCCCTTTCATCCTCCAAACCCTGAGGATAGGCCACGGCCCATCCGTGCAAGTCCGCAATGCTATCGAGTTTGGTCCAATGCTGCATATCCGAGGCATTCCCTCCATAACCGTGCATCACCAAAACCAAGGGCGCATAGGAATCCCGAGCAGGGTGAAAAATCGCTTGGCGTTTTGCACCGTCATGAACAATTTCAATGAGGGCATTTTCCGAACCACTGGCCCCCGAGTGCAATCGGTCTCCACTGCAAGCCCCGAGCAACAGGATGGCGGGGATGAGCAAACAACCAAAGAAAAACAAAGCGCGAGGCTGAAGCGTGTAGAGGCGATTGGACCAAAGCATGAATGTCAAGAATTGTGCATAATTTATGCGACACAATGGAAAGTCCCTCATTTTTGAAGAAGTTCTTGTGCATGGTTTGGATGCTGATTTTGACAGTTTCTGTCAGTCACGCGACACACCTCATGGGCGGCGAAATGTCCATTGTTTTCGTCGGAAACAGCAATACCGGCGTTCCGCAGTATGAAGTGCATTGTTTTGTGTACCGTGACTGCAGCTCGGCGAACACGAACGGTACGGGGTTTGACCTTTTTGCCTCCATCGCCATTTATGAAGGCAACCTGCTTTTGGACGACATGTCGCTGCAACTCGACCCAGCCCTCGTCGAGAATGTCAATCCAGAGAACCCGAACAATTGTGCCTTTCTGCCCGAAGATCTGTGCCTCGAACGCGCGGAATACATCGGGATCATTGCCTTGCCTCCCTCGAACCTCGGGTACACCTTCGTCTACCAACGCTGTTGTCGTTCTCCTGCCATCACAAACCTCTTGACCCCACAAGAGCAAGGGTTCACCATCAAGGCCTCGGTTCCGCCCACGGGTTTGGCTTCAGCCGGAAACTCCTCCCCTGTTTTCGACGCCCTTCCGCAAGCCTTCGTGTGCAATCAATATCCCTTTTCCATCAGCCATGCCGCAACAGACGCCGACGGAGACTCCCTCGCCTACAGCATTTGCGACATTTTTCTGGGCGCCAGCCCCGATGACCCCATGCCGGTGCCGCCTGGCCCTCCCCCCTATTCAAATGTGAGTTGGTCTGGCGGGTTCAATCCCGCGAATCCCTTTGGGCTTGGGGCTGGATTGACAATGAATCCAGCGACTGGCGAGATGACCGGGATTCCGCAGCAAGTGGGCAAATACGCCATCGGGATTTGCGTTGAGGAATGGCGCAACGGTGTGATGATCGGGGCCATCTTGCGTGACTTCACCATTGATGTCGTGATGTGCGAAGTGCTGGCGCCGTTTTACGAGCCCATCGCATCTTGCGAGGGAATGACCGTGGCCTTTGAGCAATTCAGCACTCCGGCGGACAGCTACGCCTGGAATTTTGGGGACGAGGCAACAGATGCAGACACGAGCAGTCTGGCCGAACCCAACCACACCTATGTTGACCCGGGGATTTACAACATCTCGCTCTTTTTCTCCACTGGTGGATGCTCGGACAGCTTGCACTTCGAAGTGGCTGTCGCAGAGCCGTGGAGCGCAGATTTTGCTTTCGATGAGTGGGAATGCAACGAAAATGATTCTTGGGATGTGCCGGTGACAGTGGACATGTCTGGTTGGCCGCCAGGGACGAATTGGACATGGACGACGTCAAGTTCCAGTGAAGCGATCCATGATTCAACGCCTGCAGTTTTTGATTTGCCACCGGGAGACCAAACCCTTTCCCTCCACACCGCCTGGCATACTTGCGAAGCGTCAAGCACCGAGCTCCTCACATTGCCCGATATGCCGTCCGCAGGGTTTTCGATGACCACCTCGCCGTGCGGCGAACTCGAGGCCTCTTTTCTTGCAGACGACCCGGCATCAGGTCCCTTTCTCTGGACCTTCGGTGGCAGCGGTGCGAGCGTTTCAGGGCCTGCCGTTGATCAGCCCTTCCCTGCCTTTGGCAATTACGACGTCACGCTGGTCGCAGGCGTCGGGTCGGCATGCGAATCTTCAGAATCCGCAACCATTGCCCTGAGTCCACCCAACCCGCTGGCCGGTGATGTGACCGTATCTCCCTTGAGTTACTGTGATTCAACGGGTTGGGTTCAGGTGGCGCTGGAGGGGATCACGGCAGACGAGGTGACGTGGAATTGGCCGTTGGGCGCCGAGGTTGTGTCTGCAGATGCAAGTGGGGCGACCGTGTTCTTGCCTGAAGTGGGGACATTTGCTGCGTCTGTTTTGCTGACGAATTGGGCATGCGAGGAGGAAATGGATTTGGCCTTTGACATCGACATTTCAGCTCCTTTGAGCGGTGTAAATTATGTTCTTCCCAACGTGTTTTCGCCCAACAACGATGGTCGCAACGAGCGAT
>CBFIFE010000107.1:199-2927 GCA_965661765.1 uncultured Flavobacteriales bacterium | reverse complement strand
AGGATACCGGATTCGAACCGGTGACCTCTTGCATGCCATGCAAGCGCTCTAGCCAACTGAGCTAAACCCCCAAAGCTTTTCCCTGTTTCCGCCGAAACGGGGGGCAAAGATAATGCGTTTGTCTTTTGTTCAAACCCTTGAGGTGAAAAGTCGAAGGTGGGTGGCCGTTCTTCGGACAGGATTGCGCCAAGTCCAAGCCGAAAATGCTCAACGGCACTGGCCTGCCCGAAAACAGCGAGTCTGATGGACTTGGATGAACGGGAAAGTCAGGGCCATTCGAAGCGTCCGATGAAGTCGGTTCTTTCCCACCAGCGAGCTGGACAAACTCCACCTCGAATTCATCCACCGATCCGACCACAAGGCAGATCGCAATCCCATCGAAATCCATTTTAACTTTCGAAAAAAAATTGACTTGTAACGCATGAAGCCTTCTGTTTTCCTGAAAGCCTGTGTTGCGCAATGGTTCGGAATTCCTTGCCAAATCCGGTGGGTTCGACCCAAAAACAAAAGAGGGAATACCAAGCATTATTACCACTTTGTCGTCGATGCCTGGGTCCCTCTTGCCTTGTTTTTGCAACGATTTCCAGGCGCAAAGTGCCTCTTGCCCAAGACAGAACTTGGAAACTTCAGCCAGATCGTGGACAAGTGGTTGCCCCAACCAAGTGAACACCGATGGGCAATCAGAATCGCAATCAGAGGCCTGAACCCGAAGTTTGTCAAGACAACGGCGGAGCAATGGAAAACCGCCCGGGATTGGACCTTCGAAAGGCTCAATTTGTCACTTGAACCCCGCAAATTTTGCAAGCTCATTCTTCTCATTGACCGCACAGATGAGGGGGAGGATCGCGGTGCTGAACGACGTTCGATTTCGAACATGGATCAGCTCGAAGCTCTGCTCAAATCGGCGCTGCAAGATGGGTTGGAATTGCGGCGCGTGGATTTGGCGAGATTGCCTTGGCGTGAGCAGGTGATGTTGTTCAGAGATGCACAACTCGTCATTGGACAACACGGCGCGGGGCTGGTGAACATGCTTTGGATGCAGAATGATGCGCCGGTCGTTGAAATCGGCAACTTTCGATCCCATTTTGTTCACTTGGCGCAGCAAACGAATCGACCGCATTTTTGCTTCGAAGCCGTATCGGATCATCCCCAACTTTCCTTGGGGGCGTTTGCGCGATTTTTAAGGGACAAACCCAGTTTGGCCTCGTTTTTCAAGAATGACATTCTTGAGGCAACCAGTTTCAAAGATCCGCCGCCGCCCGAACGCAACTTGGTGGTCATCACTGGCCTCCCGAAAACCGGCACATCCCTGCTCGCTGCGCTCCTCGATGGTCATCCTGACCTGTTTGTCTTCCCACAAGAACTGCGTTTTTTTCACCTCAGGCTCCATGAGCTTCCGCCACTTGAGGCGCACACAGCGCTCTTTTCCAATCCCAATATCCAAGCGCTCGCAAAGGAAATCTCCAGCCTCAAAACCGGAGGTGCAGGTCGCCGGGAACAGCCCAACTTGACCCCGGTTCAATTCGAGGCTTTTTCGGAGGCCGTTCGGGCGGGATTTTTGAACGCCAAGACAGTGCGAGATCGCATGGAGGCCATTTTCGCAGCATGGCAGCAGGTGTTGGGTGGTGTGGAGAACAAACGTTGGGTGATTCGGGCGCCACAGTCAGCGCGATTTGCGCCGCATTTTGACGTCGTATTTGAGGGAAAGGTCCATTGGGTCCTGATGAATCGAACGCCCGAAACACACTTGGCTTCATTGCGTCAATTCCGCTCCCGCAAGGGGCAGGACGTCCAAATCTCAGTCAAGCGGTACACTGAAATGCTAGAGAAACACGACATGTTCAGCAACAAGATATCGAGCGTCAAAAGCCACAAAATTCAACTGGAAACACTCCAAAACCCACTCACGCAACTGGACACAGTGAACAACCTTTACGAATTCTTGGGACTCGAGATGCGGACAACAATGCCTGAGCCAACGACATACGGGGCAATGTGGTACGGGAACTTGAAAGGGGGGGCAACAAAAAGTATCTCCGAATCTCCTCAAAGTGCGAAAATTTCAACGCGGGAGCGGTTGCTTTTTGCCTATTATCGCTTGCGGAAGTCCCAAGGGCAGCGACGAGACTGACTCAAGCATCTGGCAGGAAAAATGCTCCAGTCAAGGCCGAGCCGTCGTTAGAAGTTCAAAGAGCGGGACCTTCACTTCAAGGCGTCTGGCGCCCGCTTCATGACCCGAGAACTCTGCGCCCGAACCTCATTCTGATCACTGATCGCGGTGATGGTGGCAGCGGCCGGAAGGGTGTTTGGTGGTGAGCCGGCAACGCTGGCCTGTGCTTTTCGCTGTGCCGGTGCATTGTGCAGCGCCTGCGGATGTTTCGGCGTTGTTCGACCGTGCAGGCAAGGATCCTGCTGCTGAAGATGTATGCCAAACCGAGCTCTCCCCTGCCTCCACCCTGCTCTCCGTTCCATCCGGCAGCCCAGCGAACAAGTCAAGGGCCAACAGGGCCTCCAGCGCATCGACGCTGACGCGGTAATCATCGATGGTTCCAGGGATGGTCGTTGCATTGGGCAACCAAAAAGCCACGGCCGCCGTGTCTGGACTGAACCGCAGCACGGCCTTCCAAAAATGCGACGGGACCTCAACGCCCGAAGAGAGGCGCCCAACGGCTTCATCGCTCGGCCCTGTCAAAACGTACACCCGCCCATATTCTTGGGCCCAAGTCCG
>CBFIFE010000107.1:0-189 GCA_965661765.1 uncultured Flavobacteriales bacterium | reverse complement strand
CTTCCAAATCCCTCGGTTGAGTCGCGGCGTTTGCGGCGCCATGTTCGTCATCAGAAAGGAGCTCGACATTTCGGTTGCCGTCGATTTCGAATCAGCCGCTGGCTTCAAATGTCCCCGATCGTAACCGCTCCCGCGGTAATCCGTCGCATCGGGGCTTCCCGGAACACGGGGATCCTCCCGAAAATCGTC
>CBFIFE010000106.1:2238-2943 GCA_965661765.1 uncultured Flavobacteriales bacterium | reverse complement strand
CGGCCTTCGCATAGGAAATCCAAATCTAGATGCAGCAAAACTTCGATACACTGTGTTCTCGCGCCCGGAAATGGCCGATTCGTCTTTGAAGCAATTCGTCAATTTTACGCTGCGAAACGAGACGCTCCGCGCCATTCCTCTCCTTATTCCAGGAGTCATGAACCCAAATTTAAGTCCTGCCTCCAACTCCGGGGTTACATTGGCGTTGGGGCAAGAAATCCAATTCAGAAACCACGGACGGACTTATGTTTTGTTCACGGTTGATGAAGGCATTTCAGAAGGTCAAGTGCTCAACATCGGCGAGATTCTCGCGGAGCGAAAGGCAGCTTTGGGCCTTTGAGCGTCGAAAGAATGTCGTTGAGCCAATCCAAAAGGGGCGCGGCTGTGCTTTGCGGCAATCGCGGCAATCTTTGTGCGATGGTCAGATGCGACGAGGGGGTGCCGGCTGATGAACAAATCCACTGTCTGAAAGCAGGAAAAAACCACCTGTGAAACAGAAGAGCATTCGGCCTGCGCGATCTTCCCGGATGTCGTTCATGCCAAACCGCCGTGCACCAGGCGGCACAGCGACCCGCTCGTCGAACTGGTTGTGAAGGATGAAGTCTTGCCCATTGTACGCCAAGACGCCGACCCCTGTCGCTCCCAACCAGACCTGGCCGCGTCGATCGCAGTGGCCTGCATACACTTCATTTGCATGCAGTCCTT
>CBFIFE010000106.1:0-2229 GCA_965661765.1 uncultured Flavobacteriales bacterium | reverse complement strand
CGACCCCTGTCGCTCCCAACCAGACCTGGCCGCGTCGATCGCAGTGGCCTGCATACACTTCATTTGCATGCAGTCCTTGTGTTTCGGGAAAGGTTGTCATTTCCTTGCCGTTCCAGCGACAGACGCCGCCTGCCCGATCCGCATCGGGGAGGTGCCAGTGGAAGCAGGAGATCCAGATTTGGCCTGAATCATCTTCGCAAAGAACTTGTGCATTGTTTGTGAGCAAACCACGCGCTCGGTTGATGCACTCGAACGTCGAACCATCCCAAACGAACAATCCCCGATCAGGGGTCCCCAACCACAACCGGCCGTCGCTCGCTTCGAACCACGAATGCGGGGTGTAGCCAGGCTGGGGCGGTCCACCGGGCAGCGCGAAACGCTCAAAACGATTGGATTGGAAGCGAAAAATTCCGGCGGTTCCATTCAACCACATTTGGCCTTGCTTGTCGAAATGCACGCCAGCCAAGCCGCCTCCAAACGCCGGGGGAAATGGATGTTTCACAAACCTTCCGTGGACATACTGCATCAAGGTCGGACTGCTCCCGTCAGCAGCCTTGGCTGATGTGAACCAAATCGAACCATCAGGCCCTTCAGCAAAGCCCATGTTTCGCTCCCCGACAAGGCCGTCAGCAGTGTGAAACGCTTCGAGCAATCCAGAAGAATCCAATCGGAAAACGCCACTGCCCACAGACCCAAGCCACAACCTGCCTGCTGAATCCTCAAATGCATCCAATGGGTATTCCGCAATGGGTTGCAAGGCTTGACTGCTGCTCACATCTTCGGCCATTTCGAAATCTGATTGACGCGAGACGATTTCATTCTCCTGCATGCCCGCATTTCCCCCGGCACATCCGACAATGGAAAGCACCATCGCCCCGCAATTTCGAATCCCAAACATGTAGATTTTTTGCAACATTCGATCAGGTGTTCATTGCGCGGCAATATCGCATTGTTTCAATTCGGGAGGTGACCCATTCCTTTTGGCTCAGTTCTTGATTGCCGCCAGGCCATGAAACACGCCGCCACAATCCTGTTGCTTCTGTTCCTCCTTCCTGTTCTCGCAAAAGCACAACCCGACTGCACCTGGCAGCCCGATGTCAACGCGGATGGCGAAATCGGCACAACCGATTTGCTGGGATTGCTCAGTGCATTCGGCCCCTGGACCCGGGCAACTTGCCCTGAGGCTTGGATGCAAGACATTTCCGAGAGCGACGCTTGCAATGGCCAAACATTTGCCAGGTACGAGGGACATCGCTACCCTTTGGTGAGCATCGGTAACCAATGTTGGTTCGCAGAGAATTTGCGCACCACAACTTACGGGAACGGACAACGCATTCTTGCCGGATTGAACAGTGGGGAATGGCTGGGCGCAAGTGAAGGCGCGATGTCAGTGTACGCCGAAGAAGAAGAATCTCGGGTGTACAGTGGCAATCCGGATGCGACAACAAATTTGGACCAATTCGGCAGGCTTTACAACTGGTTCGCCGTGGACGACTGGCGCAGCCTTTGTCCAGCGGGATGGGCCGTTCCTTCGTTGGAGGATTGGAAAAAACTGGCCCAATCCCTTGGCGGAGAGGAAATGGCCGGGGCTTTGCTGAAAATGGAACAAATTGGATTTCAGGCGGGGCTTGGCGGCGGCCGAAACTACGGCGGCTTCTATGGCAGTGCAGACAAAGCAGGGCTGTGGTGGACGGCCACCTCGGTGGGAAACCTGGCTTGGTATGTACGTGTCGATGCGGACAGCCCCAGCCTGAGTTGGCAGAAAACAAATCCCAAAATGGGCGCAGCCATTCGTTGCATTCAAGTTCAGGCCAAGCCGCCAAGGCATTGACAGCAAGGCCATTGAAAAATTCATGCCGCGAAGGCGACAAAATCATCGGACGATGGTGACCACACCCTGGTGCTGTGCGGGCGCGTCATCGCAGACATGTTTGGCTTGCAGCGTCCAAAAATGCGCACCTGCAGCGGCCCCGCCGCCCCACCAGCCTGCCGCGGGGTTTTTTGTGGCAAACACCTCCGTTCCCCAACGGTTGAACACCCGGAAATCGAAGCCTTCAAAAGATGTGCTTGCTGGAAGGCCCACCCAGTTGCCGTCTGCCGTTTCTTGCATGACTGCAAATCGCTCGTTGCGACCATCGTTGTTGGGCGAAAACACGTTGGGAAGAACATAATTCACACCGCTCAAAGGAGCTGAAATGTCGATGTCAAAGGCCAAATCCATTTCCTCCT
>CBFIFE010000105.1:0-3056 GCA_965661765.1 uncultured Flavobacteriales bacterium | reverse complement strand
TGACAGTGACTTCGCGAACTTCAAGTTTGAATTGGGGAGCGGCGCGTTGAATTCGGGGGAGGACTGGCTGAACTCCATCCCGAGAAAATGGCGAGGTCCACAATGGGACAAGCTTCTGCTCTACACCGAGCATGCGCGAATGGAAATCGACAACAACGCCATCGAAAACTCCATCCGCCCCGCAGGCATCGGCCGCAAAAACTAACTCTTTGCCGGCTCTGAGGAATCAGCCCAAATCATCGCGCAGATCTCTACTCCTTCTTCGCCATCTGCAAAGTCCACGATGTCAACCCACGACTCTGGCTCACCGATGCCCTCGCCCGCTTGCGGTCCACCAAGCCCTCCCGGTAAGAGGAACTCCCCCCCAACAACTTGCCATCAAACGTGTCCAACTGAATCCGACCACTTCACGGGTGAGGGTCATCTGGGACAGTTGTGAAGTTTTCGGGGGCGCTGGTGAATTGGGGGGAGGAAGTGTGGGGAAGGCGGGGGAGGTTTGAAAGGTGCTTCAGTGCCGCCCCAACCTTTTACAAACACTTAATGTTATAAATTTGCAATGAAGTTGGTTTTTCTGGACCGCAAACTCGCCTGGATTTGTTCAGATGAGCGGAGGATGGTGAAGCGGTTTGGTCAAGCACAATCCAAAAAAATCATGATGCGATTGAACCAGCTTCAATACGCCCCTAACGCTGAATCATTGAAGCACATGCCTGGACGTTTTCATCAATTGGCGGCCAATCGCAATGGACAATGGGCTTGCTCGCTCAACGGTCCATGGAGACTGATTTTCGAGGTCATCGATGGGTCAGAACCGTCCGTTCACATCATCGAAATAGTAAATTACCACGACTCATGAATTTTCCCTTGCGAGATTTCGCGTCGCCTTCCGTGCCTGTGATTCATCCCGGGGAGGTGCTGGCCGAAAAGATGAATGAAATGGGGATGGGATTTCGGGAGATGGCCTTGCGGGCCGCGCGGCCGGAAAAGACAATTGCTGCTGTGTTGCGGGGTGACAGTTCCATCACGCCGGATATGGCGGTGGCATTTGAATTTGCGACGGGGATTCCAGCCCTGTACTGGACGGAGCACCAACGGGGTTACGATGCCCACCGAGCGTGGTCGCGGCTTGAAGCGAGGTCCCGTGAAGCCGACGCGTCCTGGACCCGGCAATTTCCCATTGTGGAGATGCAGACGCTCGGATGGCTGCCTGCCGGTGACGTGACGCCCCAAGATTTGCTTCGATTTTTCGGCTTCGCTGAGATTGAAAGCTGGAAGGCTTATTTCTTGGACGGACGATTGAAAGTGGCATTCGGCGTTTCTCTTGAGGGTCATCCGGAGCGGGAGGTGTTGTCGGTTTGGTTTCGAGCTGGGGAGTTGCGGTTCCTGGAGCGTGCCTCGCAGGCTCAGGCATCCTCTTCAGTTTCCTTTCAGCGATCAGCTTGGCGGGAGGTGTTCGCGTCTTCGGTTGATTTTACTGGGTTCGCCCAAGCCTGCGCCGCCCTTGGCGTCTCGGTCTTCGTCACCCCTTCCTTGCCCGGACTGTCCTCCTCCCTGGTGACGACCCGGTGGATGCAGCGACGGCCAATGATTCAGATCACCCCGAGGGTGGCCGAGTCGGTGGTTGAGCATACAGGAGTTTTGTCGCATGCCGTGGGGCATTTGGCCTTGCACGGAAAGAAGGGGGTGTTCGTCGAAGATGCGGCAGGGCGGGTGTGGAACCGGTTGAAAGAAGCAGAGGCCGACGGGTTTTTGATGGGGCCCGGCGCGAGCGGTGGACGGCGAGGCTGATATCGTGGGAGGACAGTTGTGAAGTTTTCGGGGGCGCTGGTGAATTTGGGGTAGGAAGTGCGTTGAAGACGGAGGAGATTTGGGGGGTCAATTGACCGGAACCCACAGGCAAACCTTTGAATTCCAAATAACATTCTCCTTACTTTTACTTCGAATCGATGACCATGGCAACTGAGATCAAGAGCATACCCGTTCTCAAGGATAAAGCCGCAACGGCTTTCGTTCGCAACGCAGAAGCAGCTGCGTTGAAAAGAGCTACGATCAACTTCAGCAAGAACCTCGCCTCGACCCACTCGATTCTCCAAAAGGCAGGGATGAGATAATCCTACTTCTTGATGAGCTTTCTTGAAAGACATTGCACGTTTTGTGCTTTGTCGCAGCATGTTGTGGATGCTTGCATCCCATTCGATTGCGGTCATGCTGACCTCAACGACTTCTTTGCGAATGATGCTCAAAAATATGCGCATCAGCTATTGGGGAAATCATATTGCTTTCGACTCGATAAGAATCCGGAACAAATCGTCTGCGCATTCACCATTTCCAATGAAAGCATCAAAATGAGTTACTTGCCGAACAGCCGGAAAAAAAAAGTGAACAAAGGAATCCCGAGAGCGAAGCAGTTCAGAAGCTATCCCGGCGTTCTAATTGGAAGACTGGGCGTGAGTGTGCAATTTAAGCAGAAGGGAATAGGCCGAGAGATATTGAACTTTATCAAGTCTTGGTTCATCCATCCCGGAAACAAGACAGGTTGCCGTTTCCTAGTTGTAGACGCTTACAACGAAGAAATACCTCTGAACTACTATCAACGAAACGATTTCCAATTCCTGTTCTCATCCCAACAACAAGAGAAATCCTACTTGGATCTTCCTGAGAACCAAAATTTGAAAACACGACTCTTGTACTTCGATCTCATCATGCTCTCTGTGGATGAGTAGAGGCTGATCTCGTCGGAGGACAGTTGTGAAGTTTTCGGGGGCGCTGGTGAATTGGGGGTAGGAAGTGCGGGGAAGGCGGGAGAGTTTTGGCTCATTGAAAGCTCAAAGCAGTGACCAAATGAATCCTCGACCAACTCAAAAAATCGCAGACAGCAACGCGCCAATTTCCGCGCGGAGCTCTTTGAAAAATCAGACCTTGTTTCTATATTTGGAAACATCCATGGAGTTGCAGTCATGAGGTACTTCACTCCACTGTTCATGGAAGAAGCACAAAGATTTTTGGCTCAATTAGATCATTCCTCTCGCAAAAAGGTGCTGTACGACATAGAACTG
>CBFIFE010000104.1:0-3057 GCA_965661765.1 uncultured Flavobacteriales bacterium | reverse complement strand
CCTAGTCCCCCTGGTCCTCCCTGGTTCCTCTCGTTTTATCTTTGCCCCATGAGCACGACACCCGAACACGTCAAGTGCCTGATTGTAGGATCAGGACCCGCTGGATATACCGCCGCGATTTATGCCGCGCGCGCAGACATGAAGCCCGTGATGTACCAAGGCATGCAGCCTGGTGGGCAGCTGACCGAGACCACAGATGTGGACAATTTCCCCGGGTATCCCGACGGAATCAATGGGCCGCAGATGATGCAAGATTTGGAAAATCAGGCCAAACGCTTCGAGACCGACGTCCGCACCGGGTGGGTGACGGAAGTTGACTTGTCAGGGCCTGTGCACAAGGTTTGGGTCGGGGAGGGCGACAGCCGCCACGAGATTCACGCGGACAGCGTGATCATTTCGACGGGCGCTTCGGCCAAGTGGTTGGGCTTGGAGAGCGAACTGCGCTTGCGAGACATGGGCGGCGGGGTGAGCGCCTGCGCGGTTTGCGACGGATTCTTTTATCGCAATCAGGAGGTGGTGATTGTGGGCGCCGGGGACACGGCGTGCGAGGAGGCCTCGTATTTGGCCAAACTTTGCACGAAAGTCACCATGCTCGTCCGCCGAGATGAAATGCGGGCGTCGATGGCGATGCAACACCGGGTCAAGAACACCGAAAACATCGAGATTCGTTGGAATACCGAGACATTGGAGGTGTTGGGAGAGCACGGTGTGGAAGGTGCGCGCGTGAAGAACCGGGCGACGGGAGAGGAGGAGGTCATTCCTTGCACGGGCTTCTTTGTGGCCATCGGGCACAAGCCCAATACCGATGTGTTCAAAGGTTGGATTGACCTCGATGAACAAGGGTACATCCGTTATGCGGAGCCAGGCACGTCACGGACAAACCGCGAGGGCGTTTTTGTCAGCGGCGATGCGGCCGACAAGGTTTACCGCCAAGCCATTACCGCTGCGGGCACCGGATGCATGGCAGCCCTTGACGCTGAGCGGTATCTCAGCGACAAGGGCCTCCATTAACAGTTTCAGTCGGTTCGTTTCAGTCTTCGGGGAAGGGCTGCTTCACAGTCTCCCGAGCATTGCCGCAAGGCGCGTTAGCCGTGCTTTCATCCTACACAGGATTGAAGCACGGCTTGTCGTTTTACTCGCAGGTCTGTCCGTAGAAAGGCAGCCACTCCAACAGGTCGGAGATGGAGATCAAGCCATCTTCGGTAAAATCGGCTTGGCAAGAGGGCGCTGCGCCGGTTTGGCCATCCCAAACACAAGTGCCTGAGGCCTCGTCCCATGCCGTTCCGAAGCCGCAGAAGCTTTCACCATCCACCGTGCAAGAGCCGTCATCATCGGTGGCTGCTGCGTCATAGTTCGTTGCTGAGGCATCGGTGCAGCCTGCAATCTCAAAAGGATCGCAGACGCCATCGCCGTCGGCGTCGGCCAAGCAGTTTCCTTCGCAATTGTAGCCGGACAGGGCGTATGTGCAGGTCTCTGGCGCGTCATCCGTGGCGGCAGCGTTGAAGTTGCACGCAGTGGCATCGGTGCAACCGGGCACTTCGTCCCCGTCGCAGACGCCATCGCCGTCGGCATCGGCCAAACAGTTGCCTTCGCAATCCACGCCTTCAACCGGAACGACGCATGAGCCGTTGTCCAGTTCTGCTGCCGCGTCGTAATTGCAAGCTTCCGGATTTGTACAACCGGGCAGGCCTGCTTCAAAGCTCATTGTGACTTGCTGGACATCCACAGTGTTGCCTTCCAAGAAAATTTGCAAATTCAGGGTGCCGGAAAGGAGACCTGAGGTGGTGAATTGGCCCAAAAGGACTTCCAAATCATCGCCTGCGATGCCATTCGTTGCGCCAGGCAGCGCGTAATAGCTTCCCCCCACATCGGAGTTCAGCAGGAAATTCGCTCCAGCTTCGAACATGCCCAGCTCGGTGTCCATACCGATGGAACCGATTTGCTCCGAGCCCGCGGGCCCTTGGGAAGGGATGGATTCTAGGCCGATGGTGAACCAGCTGTCATAGGCCAATTCCGGGAACGCGGAGAAGAACGCGGGATTGACAGCCGTGCCAAATTCCACGCTCGTCGCTGGGGTCTGCCAAAAATCCGTGGTCGTCGATACATTCAACGGCGCTTCGGCACTGCCGTAAACGGCTTGAATCAAATCGGCAGGTGAAGTCAGGGTTGCATAAACGCGGTAGGTCGTGTGACCGGTGAGGTCGGAAGAACCGACGGTGCCGTCATGGGTGGTGACGGGTTCGACGTGGAGGCCGGTAAGCTGGGCGCGAAGTTCGGGCGCAAAAACGCTCGAAGCAGCCACCAAGGTCAGGCCTGCACATAGGCAGTTGAGCACCTTCATTGGGGTGGGTTTTGGGTGTAGACGATTGGTAATTAGGTTCCCCGAATATACAGAATGAAATGGCCAATTCAATCATATAACGACAAATATTTTGGATTTGTCGAAACTTTCCCGAGGCCTGTTGGGGGGGCTTGGCGTTGCGCACCCTCCTTTTTCTTTTGCTTTGGCGATCTGTTGACGCATCTGAGGGGGGAATACTCGGGCACAAAAAAGCCCCGCATCTCACGATGCAGGGCTTCCAAACGATGGGTGACTAATGGGATTTGAACCCACGACCCCTGGAACCACAATCCAGTGCTCTAACCAACTGAGCTATAGCCACCGTTTGTCCCGTAAGGGGCGGCAAAGATAATGGGATTCCAAAAAATCCCATGCCACGTTCACAACTTTTCTGCAATTGGAGATTCCTGAAGGTTCATGCGGGTTTCCGCACAAACCTAGGCCGTTGCCGCAGATGATTTGGTGTTGCAAAGGAGCCTACACTCGGTTGAACACATCCAAATGTCCGATGAGAGTCTGACGAATGAAACAAAGAATTACAGCGGAAAGATGCACAAAAAAATGCTCAGTGCCAGACTTACTGCCAGACTTACTGCCAGACTTTTTGAATGTTTGGCTAGCATGAATCTGAAAAGTTTTGCGTTCCGAACCAACAAACGAGGAGGGGGGGCATCTGGATTTTCGTTTCGGTTGGACACTGAGCTGGCCTGTAGACA
>CBFIFE010000103.1:0-3092 GCA_965661765.1 uncultured Flavobacteriales bacterium | reverse complement strand
CATTTTCGTCGGAGATGGTGAAGCTGACTTCCCCACCCCAGAGGGCTGTGGTGAGTTGGGCTTGAACCAAGATTTGGTCTGATCCGCAGTCCAAATCCGCCACACACGAACCGTCATCTTCCGTGGCCTCCGGGTCAAAATTCAGCGCCTCCGGGTCGGTGCAGCCATACACGGGCAGGTCATTGCAATCGCCCTCGCCCACCAAAATGGCTTGCGCACAAAGCGCCTCGCAGAGGTTCGCATACGTGATGAGCACCCCAGTCACCGGGTCCAGCGCACACACGGGGTCGTCCACGTCCTCGCACTCGCAATCGTACGAGCAGCTTCCGTCGTCCGCAGTGGCGGCGGGATTGTAATTGAAGGCGAACGGGTCGGTGCAACCTTCAATCTCGACCTCCTCGGTGTCGCATCCCACGCCGAACGTGATGGCTTGGGCGCTTCCGGTCTCGAGCGTGAAACTCCCGAGGTCCAAGCCCAGCACGGGGATGCTGATGTCCAGCACCGCGCCGTTCCAGCCGTCACCGAAACTGTCAACCATCTCCAGCACCACACAATCCGTGGCGTTGTCCAAACAAAAGGTTGTCGTGAAGACGCTGTAATCCTCAAAGTTGGACGCCTCGACGAGCACGCCGTTGTCGTCCGAGATGGAGAACGAAATCTCACCGCCCCACAATTCTGTGGTCAGGGTGGCAACGGCTTCAAGGGTGCAGCCCTGGGCATGCATGGGTGTGGAGAACAGCAATGCGATGAGGGGCAGGAACAGAATTCGATGTGCAGTTTTCATGCGAAGTATGGATTCATTCTTGGGATGGTATCGTGATAACATCGCCGACTGCAAATGGTTGCAAACAAAGCATGAAGCGCACGAATACGGGCAAGAAGCGCGAATTTGGCATCCGGATTTCGATGGACTGCTAAGGCCGGGCCATTGACAACGTGATTGTTGACCGGTTTTTTTGAACCATCAAATGCGACAAACTCTCTGCTCGAGCCAAGCAATCCACCTGAAGTTTCTCCCCAACGTGTCCAACTGAATCCGACCACTTCACAAAAAGACTCGCCTTGCAGATAAATAAATAGAACACGACGAGACACAGCCAGAACTGTCTCGTAAAACCTCCGTGACCGAACACTTTTGCTTGCAGCCCCCCACCCGCACAGTTTGCCCCTTGTTGTTGTTCCCATTGTTTTGTTGTGCCAAATGGGGTGGTTTTTGGGGTTGGCAAGTATAGGCCTGGTGGCGGTTCATAAGTCGATGACTGCCTCCTTATACTCTACTGGTTCAATCCCAAACGCAACCTTACAGTGTTGTCCATATTCCACGAGCCTATACCCTCATGTGACTCACCGTCCCAATGAAAACCGGCATTCCATTCAATTGCTATCTGTTCGGAAACTGCCACATCTATCCCGCACCAAAGCATATTTTGCTGCAAAGTCGGGCGCCTTCAAACTGCGGTGCAAGGGCTCTTTCAATAGATTTAGAGAGCACGGATGCTCAATGATTTCACTGCCGAGCCCCCTTCAGTATAGGTCAGCCAACGGGGATCGATTGGAGTGCGGTCCACCCACGCAGCAATGCACCGCGGAAAGTCCACGCCGCTAAAATGCGAGAACGGGTAGCCCCCTCCGAAGCGCACGTTGAACTCAAGTACCACCGGGACGCCGTCCACAACAAAAACATCGCAGTCCAAATTGCCCGTGTGCCCCAACGCCTCTCCCAGCTCCATACCCAGGAGGTGTAAGTCTGTTGAACGGACCGTTGCAGCCGCCCAAGTCTCCCCTGCACTCATCGATAGCTTTCGCTTCGGAACGACGGCCACCGGGTTTCCCTTGAGGTCATTCAGCACGTCCACCCCAAATTCATCCCCAACGAGCCGCTTCTGCACGAGCACATTCCCTCCGCCAAGCATCCCAAATTTGTCCGTGAGGCCACTCGGCGAATGGCAACTTTGAGTCAAAAAACTGAAAGTCTGAATCAACTCATCCCAGTTGTGAACGAGGTGCACGTCAAGGGACCCCATACCGTAACGAGGCTTCACCATGAGCGGGAACGAAATCTCCTCTTGGTCCAATCCCGACCGCACCACCTCCAAGTCAAGAGCCGTGAACGGTGTCTCGATGCCACGTGCACTGAGCCACTGGTGCGCAGCCCACTTGTCAATGGACAAGCGCGCGAATTCCCGCTTGGGCCCCAATACCAGCGTCCCCTGCTCACGAAATTGATCGCCTTGAACTGACAGGTAGTATACGTCTTCATCAAACAGAGGACACACCAAATCGATGTGGTGATCACGGCAATAGTCTAGAAGGAAAGGTATGTAAGCTGGCGAAGCTATAAGCGGTGTAACGACGTGGGGAACGTCCAATGCAAAACATGGACTGTCCGCATGGCTGTTGCCCACATGCACCGTGCCCTTAGGACCGGCTGCAAGGACAAACCATTTCACCAAGTAATCCCGCTTCCCACAACTTGTAATCAAGATTCTCATGACGCGTTGGTTATCCAATGTTGAAGTCTACGGGCCCGTTTGCTGCCGTTGCTCAAAGAGCGGTTAGCGCCGGTGACCCGCATGTGTTGACAAACATGATGAGTGAGCACAACGAGTTGCCCGTGTTGCAAAGCATCGCGTTCGATGCGCTCCAAATAATCTGAATCTGTCGGCATACTTTGCCCACGATCAATGCGTTTCCCGACCCGCTCGATGATGGCACGCCTGATTAACAATTGCGAATACGCCGGATATGTGAAAATGGGCTGAGTCAAATCGGCATTGAATCGAGTGGCCTTGAATCGAACCACCTGAACACGAGGGTTCATCAGCCTGAGGCTTTCTGAAATCATGCCCGGCAAAGCGATGTCATCCTGATCCAAGATGCAGAAGGCCTCGAACTCGGGCCGCTCCAAGAACCAATCCAGCGCCTGGTTGACATTCGAAACAGGATAGGAATTCAAATCGAGGCATACTACAGTGATTTGATCTGGATGTTGCTTTGCCAGGCGGCGAACCAAGGCCGGAGTATCATCATCTGAGCCATCGTCTACAATCAGTAAGTGCCAGTTCGTGAATTCCATGGCCTGCAAGCTGAGC
>CBFIFE010000102.1:0-3094 GCA_965661765.1 uncultured Flavobacteriales bacterium | reverse complement strand
CCCATTCAGGCCATGAACTCGAGATTTACCTTCTGCGGAGCGAGCCGACAATCGAGCAGGACGAGGGTGCACATGAGGTTCTGCCGCGAGTCAATGATTGATTGGCTGCAATTTGTCCGGTTGTCTTGATTTGAGGCTTCAAAGCAGTGGGTTTACGCCTCAACTTGTTCACGAAAGGCGTCTTAGAATTTTATGTAAAAAATATTTACTGACTCAGAATTTGATTCAGCTATTTTTTTTTCTATGATTGCATTGTTGTCGTTCAATTATCGCAATCTAAAAGTCATGAAGCACATTAAACAAATAGTTTACGAAATTCTATTTTCTCATTTACGGAGTCGGTTTGCAGTAATTTTACTATTCATTATATCAAGTTTATCGTCTTTTTCTCAAACCTATACCCTCGATGGAAAACTTGAGGTGACGGAGGGCACGACAGTCGGTGGTGATTTTCGCTTGAGCGGAGCCCCCTTGTCTTTGGATTTGGGGCACCGTTTGCTGTTTTTGGATGACTCAGGGAATGTCGCCACCGCGAGTGATGAGTTTTTGGAAGCACTGCAGCAAATCCTTCGGGCCACCCCGATCCTTACAACACCAGATTGTGATGGTCCCATCATACCGAATCCCTCGCCTTTTTGGTATGCGGATACAGGCCGAGTGTTTGTTCAAGGTGAAGGGTGTTTCAGCACGCCTCGCGTTGGAATCGGATTGGATGAGCCTGAAGCATTGTTGGATGTGGCCCACAATGCTCGGATTGGCGGTGCTGATCTCGACCCAGATGCAGCCTTGACGGTAGGGTCCACGAGTTCGCCACGAGGGATTTCGATTCGTCAAGGGGTTTCTGGGCAAGTTGGTCCTCGTGTCGGGCTGGAGGTCAACTTGATGTCGAACAATTCCAACAACGTGGGAAGCCGTGTGAACTTGAATTCGACTGAGGGCATACTCTTTGAAGGCAACAGCGGAGGGGAGCGTGTATTTTTTGTCAACGGGGAGGGGCAACTGTGGTCAACAGAAGTTCACGTCTTGCTTGCCGAAGATTTCCCGGACTACGTCTTTTATCCGGATTACGATTTGATGCCCCTTGAAGAACTCGCAGCATTCATCCAGTTGCATGGCCATTTGCCAGGACTGCCCCCGGCAAACGAGGTGGCTGCGAACGGCATCAACCTCGGCGAGTTGACAGCTAGTTTGGTCCAAAAAATTGAGGAACTCACGCTTTACACCATCGATTTGAACAGTCAAATCCAAACGTTGAGTGAAGCGCTCTCTGCATCCGGCAATTCAGAATGACCATGGATTGTACTTCAATGCGCATCCGCAGAACAGTCGGCACAGCCATTCTTGGGGTGGTTTCCATGGCCATACTTCAAAATCGCGCAGGTGCTCAGTGGACTTGCGACACAGCTGCTTTTGATGACAACGCCTCCCCCTGGGTATCCTCCTTGCCATGTGTGATGACAATCGAGGAATCGTTGAGCGAGACCGATAGTCTGCGTTTTGTTCGGGCTGCGCATGAAGTTCTTGTTGAAGCCAGTTCAGTGGAGAAAATCATTCGGCCGCGCACGAAGTTGGAGGTTTTTCCGCCCGACTTGAACATTTCACTTCTGTCGCCCGATTCGGTACATGGACAATACGATTTGGTTGAAATCTCAATAGATTTTCCAGAGCGATTGGATACTTTGTTTCGCAACCACTTCATGAACAGCTACATCACTGAATGGACGGAGAGCTGGGGGAATGAAGCGCTGGACTTTTCTTATTGCGACACCTGCCTGTTGAATCCATTTGATCCGGATGTCGCAGATGTTTGGCTCATCAGTGAGCGATGGGATGATGGCCTTGAAGTCTGGGTCGAACCGAAACGAACAAACGCCTTCTACTACGTTCAATTCGACCGGAACCACAACGTCACCAGCAATTACATGGCTCACGATTCACTGGGCTACTTTGACTGGACGCCACTGCCGAACCAACCCGAGTTCCTCCATCAAAACCGTGAATTCCGTGGGCGTCTGGCCTACAGAGACTCCGGTACATACCGAATTACCGCCAGAGCTTGGGCTGAGGGTTACCATCAATCCGAACCTGTCATTGTTCAGATTGTGAATAGTGAATCACCAGGGTATGTGCGTGTTGATCCCGACAACCCTACATTTCTTTCTTTTGACAATGGGGAGCTTCACTATCCCTGCGGTCCGAATATTCAGGTGAACGATCGGCGATCCAAGACCCCTCTAGTGGGTTCATTGCAAGAGGTTCAACTTGATTTTGTTTACAATAACGAATGTCAGGTGGTCGACACCCTGATTGATTCGTTGGCATGGTGCAAGTTGAATCACACCCAATGGGGCACGTCTGAGTGGGGCCCCATTCCCTTGCATCAGGCATATTTTCTGGCCTTGCATGATGAGATGGACAAAATTGCAGCCGCTGGCGTGAAGACATGCCGGACCATGCCGCAGCCGTGGTCATATGAATGGGAATATGAAAACCTAGGCGATTACTCTCCGTCGATGCACCGCTCCTTTGAACTTGACCAACTGATTGAAAAGGCAAGTGAAGTGGGGATTGTGATTCAGTGGGATTTGTTTGCGCAAACGGCCATTACACATCGCTCTTACGGCAATCGGTTTTGGAGTTGGGGCAAAGTCGATCAAGACCCAGACACAATCCCTGAGAGGAGTTACTGCTACCATGACGAACTGGGGCTGAATGACCCCATAGAATTCATTCAGGATCCAAACGCGAAAGCATGGTTCAAGAAGCGGTTGAGGTACTTCTATGCACGTTATGGCTGGTCCCCAAACATCGGTGTCATTGAGCTAAGGTCAGAGTCCTCGGGAATTGAATGGATGGATGCTGAGGGGACAATACGTCACCCCTATTACGATGGTGACCCCAATCTCAAGTCAGAGTACGTCGGTCATGTACAAGATTGGCACCAAGAAATGGCCAGTTTCATCAGAGAATCCCTGGATGAAAACAATCACCCACTGGCCCTATCCTACCTCACCGAAGGAATGGATTCCGCCGACGTCAGCTACGAATACGTCGATGTTTATTGTCAGAGTTGTTATGGTAGCGACATCTACGC
>CBFIFE010000101.1:1678-3128 GCA_965661765.1 uncultured Flavobacteriales bacterium | reverse complement strand
CAACCCAGCGGCACTTGTACCCATCGCACCCCGCCAAGAGAACAACATGGCCCCGATGCTGGATACGGTGGCCGCCGTTGCGCAGGCGAATGCCGAGTTGCCGTTGACGTGGGGCGAGCACCACATGGGCAGCGGAAATTGTGTGCTGTGCCACGGCACGGATCCCAACGCGATGCAGGATGCTGAGGGGAACGACGTGAATGTCATTGACACTTGGTCCGCGACGATGATGGCGAACAGCGCGAAGGATCCGTTTTGGCAGGCGAAAGTTGCGCACGAGCAACTCGTCAACCCTGGATATGCTGAGGAAATCGCCACCGTTTGCACGAAGTGCCACGCGCCTGCCGGACACCATGAGGCCATTTGGGCGGGGGCGGAACATTATGGGATGGCGGATTTGGCACAAGACAGCCTCGGTCGAGATGGCGTGACCTGCACAGCTTGTCACTTGATCAATGATGACAACCTCGCGAACCGCTTCAATGGAGATTTGCCTTACAATGAGGACAGAATCATCTGGGGGCCAATCAACCCGCAGGTGACGATGCCGATGCAGATGAATGTGGATTATACGCCGACGCAGGGCGATCACTTCCTCTCGAGCGATGTGTGCGCGGCTTGCCATTCGCTGTACACGCACACGTTCGATTTGGAGGGGGAGCCGACGGGCGACATGTACTTTGAGCAGACGACGTTCAAGGAGTGGGAGAATTCGACTTTCTCAGACCAAAACATCACTTGCCAAGCCTGCCACATGCCCCTCCTCGATGGCGGGACGGTGTTGTCCGATCGTCCGGCATGGCTCGCGCCCAACCGCTACGGCCAACACCACCTCGTGGGCGGCAACAAGGTCATGCTGACCATTCTGCGGGACAATGCCCAGGCCCTCGGTGTGACCGCCACGGAAGCTGCCTTCGATTCGTCCATCGCTCGAACGGACGATCTGCTGCGCAACCACACCGCGAATTTGTCCCTCACGCACCTTCCCGAGCAGGGGCTGGCGGCATTTGAAGTGGAGGTGGCCAACCTCGCTGGCCACAAATACCCGAGCGGTTACCCTTCCCGACTGGCGTTTCTTGAATTCGTGGTGACCGACGGCGCGGGCAACGAACTGTTCCGCAGTGGCGGTTGGTCGCCTGATGGCGGGGTCACCGGCCGGGACACCGAGTTGGACCCGCTCACCTTCGAGCCCCACCACCAAACCATCACGTCCGAAAACCAAGTCCAAGTCTACGAAACCGTTTTCGCGGACGTCTCGGGCGCACCCACCACCATCCTTGATCGCGCGCACAGCCTTCTGAAGGACAACCGCTTGCCCCCGTTGGGCTTCGACCCTGACCACATTTCGTACGACACGACCGCCTTCGGCCCTGCGGCTGCGGCTGATCTGGACTTCAACATGCACGCGGATGGCACATCGGGTTCGGGCAGCGATCGGTTGGTCTACAAC
>CBFIFE010000101.1:0-1671 GCA_965661765.1 uncultured Flavobacteriales bacterium | reverse complement strand
CGGCGGCTGCGGCTGATCTGGACTTCAACATGCACGCGGATGGCACATCGGGTTCGGGCAGCGATCGGTTGGTCTACAACCCAGATTTGGGAACGTTCGCGGGCGATTTCACGGTCGAGCTGACGCTTTGGCACTTGACCCTGCCGCGGGCGTGGGCGGAGCCGATGTTCGATTTGGCCTCAAACACCCAGCAAACGGAGGAGAATGCAGGCCAAATCCAGGCCATCGCCCTCTTCCAATCCCTCTTCGACGACGCGGATCGAACCCCGATTCCTGTGGCTCACCTGACGTGGCACAGCGACCCCTCCATGGGTGTTGCGCCCCTCGGCGCGCCCAACCCCCGCGACGCTTGGCGCCTCCTGCCCAACCCGGCTCGGGATCGCGTCCAGCTCGAACCCGCGCAGAGCGATGCCTGGTCTACCCTCGCCACCGTCCAACTCATCGATGGCCGGGGCCGATTGGTCCGCGAGTTGTCGGGCGCGTCGGTGGCGGCGGAGGGTTTGGTGACGGCTGACTTGTCGCCCGGTGTGTTTTTCGTCCAACTGATTGACAACCTCGGTGGTTCTCTCACTTTGCGGGGGCTGAAAAACGATTGACGGAGCAAACGAAGAAACCAAGGAACCAAGAAACCAAGGAACTAAGAAACAAAGGAACTAAGGAACGAGGGGAACGAAGGGAACGAATAGAACGAGGAGAACGAGGGGAACGAATAGAACACCGACCCACGCCGATGGTGTCCTTGGTTTCCCTCGTTTCCTTGGTCGCCCTGGTTCCCTGGTCGCCCTGGTTCCCTGGTCGTCCTGGTTCCCTGGTCGTCCTGGTTCCCTGGTCGTCCTGGTTCCCTGGTCTTCCTGGTCCCCTAGTTTTTTCGTCGTTGCCTTTCCTTCCTGAGGAGGGAAAGTTCCCGGGACGTTTGGCCAGCCACGGACGTGTTTTCCTCCGCCCGGCGAATCAGGTAAGGGACGGCTTCGCGAATGGGGCCGTACGGAACGTATTTTGCGACATTGTAGCCTTCGGCGGCGAGGTTGAAGCTGATGGGGTCGCTCATGCCGAGAAGTTGGGCGAACCAAACCCGTTCATCCGTCCGCGCCACGCTCCGTTCTTGCATGAGCACGCACAGGCGTTCATTGCTCGCAACATTGTGGCTGCCGTTGCACATGGCGATGCGGTCAAGGCGGTCGACACACCAAGCGAGGGCGGCATCGAAATCGCGGTCCGTGCTGGCCTTGTCCGGCTGAATGGGCGAAGGGTAGCCAAGTGCTGCCGCCCGTTCGCGTTCCTTTTCCATGTAGGCCCCTCGGACAAGTTTCACGCCGACATGCCAGCCCTCCCGAGTGGCCACTTCCGTCAGGCCTTCGAGGTAGGCGAGGCGATCGCGGCGGTACAGTTGAACCGTGTTGAAGACCACGGCCCGGGAGCCGTTGTGTCGCCGCATCTCGTCGATGGCGAGTTGGTCGATGGCCGGTTGCAGCCAAGATTCCTCGGCATCGATGAAGAGGCGGCAGTTGGATTCGGCAGCGGCGGCGCAGATTCGGCCCACCCGCAACTTGACCCGTTCCCATGCCGCCAAATCGTACTGGCCCTTGGCCGAGACAGCTTCGAGCAGATGATTTGGTGCCACGCCCGAGACCTTGAAGACGTTGAAAGCCATTCGGTTGTCGTGCTGGGCGG
>CBFIFE010000100.1:0-3200 GCA_965661765.1 uncultured Flavobacteriales bacterium | reverse complement strand
GCGCCAGCGCCCATGAGCCACGTACCCAGCAACCCCTTGCGCTCCGTGTCGTACTGGCCTCCGAAGAACGGCAGGTGGATCCAGTCCACGGTGGACAGTGCCAACAGCATCAGGAACGACCCGATGAACAGGTTTGCTTCGGGCGTCCGCAACACGCTGTTGAACGCGCCGCCGGTGCTGGCAGCGATGAGGCCAAACGACAGATACATGGCCCCCATGCCGAAGTAATAGGCGAGGGGGTGGGCAAACCGCGCAGCTCCCCGCGAGTCAGCGGGCGTGCGCATGCGCAGGAAGTGGGCCGTCATGGGGTAAACCGGGTAGACGCAGGGCAGCAAACTGGCGACCGCCCCCCCGAGGAAAAGCCAAAGGAACGAACCCGCTCCGGTGCTGGCAGCGAGGTGTTCGCCGATCCAGCCGTTCAAAGAATCGAGCATGTTATAGGGCTGGTCAGCTTCGGGCCTTGGCGGCCTCGTGCATGAGGAAAACCATTTCAGTCGCGATTTGGCGAGCACGCTCGTCGTAGGCCTGGGCTTCATCCGGCTGGCCATCTCGCTCCTTTGGGTCCACGTAGGGAACGGCGACCCGGAGGCTTGCGCCTGGAATATTCGGGCAGTTTTTGTCTGCATGCGAGCACGTCATGACGGCTGCGAAGTCCGCTGCGGGATTGCCCTCGTGGTCGTACTTTTTTGAAAAGCAGTCGAGCGTTTGCCCCGATGCCACCGCAACGCGGTAAACCGGGTTGGTGCTGGTGCCGCTCTCGGTCTCCTCGATTTCGAAGCCTTGGCGGCGCAAAGCTGCAACAGACCGGGCGTTGAATGCCGTTTCTTCAGTCCCGCCGGAGTGGGTGCGCACGAAGTCGCTGAGGTCGTAGTGGGCTGCCGCGGTTGCCGCCCAGATTTGGCTCATGTGACTTCGACGGCTGTTGTGCGTGCAGATGAAGACCAAATCCGCAGCCTCTCCCCGCGACGCCTTGCCCCCAACGTAAAGTCCGAGCTTCCGAAGGGCCTGTTTCCGCTCATCGGAAATCGATTCAAACTCCTGTTCGCAATCGCTGAGTACGTTCATAACGGATGGGTTGAAAGGTTGGGATGCAGAAGGTTCCGGCTGGTGGGCCGCAGCCTCAGGCTCGGCAGGGGCATTGCACGCAAGCAGTGCGCTCGCCAGGGCAACATAGAAGAGAATTCTCATGGAAATCAGGTGGATTTTAAATGTTCACGTGGATCCCGGTTGATAGCAGGATGTAGTGGGTCCAAACCCCGTCCCGCCAAGCGATGTGCTGCACCCCCACCTCCATTGCAGCACCAGCCCCCAGGCGTTTCCTCATCCCCGCAGAAGACCAAGCCTCAACGAAACGGCTGCTGCCTGCTCCATGCATTTCTAAAAATGCTTCGGCGTCCAAGCGAGCGGACCAACCGCCATCAAGCTCCGCCATTCGCGAGACCTGGTACCGCAGCCGTGGGCGGACAAGCCACGCACCAGGAGTTTCCGAGGACAAATACCGCTGGTCCCATCGGACTCGATGCCCCCAACGCACCCCTTCAGCCCCACCAGGAAGCACCGCTTGAAGTTGCACCCATCCCCGATGTTCGTGGCGAACGTTATTCGATCCAGGGCGCAGCTTCTCCCGGGTATAGCTTGCCGTGGAGGACCACCGGGAATTGAGTTTGCGGGTCACGTTGGTTTCCGCGTAGGCAAGCAGCATGTGTGGTTTTGCCTTTGAAGCCATGAGAAAACCAAACGTCGACACCGACCAATCTTCGTTCAACGTGTGGCCCACTGAGCCGTTGGGAAACCACCCGAGCTGGCCACCTGCGCTCTGCGCAAAGGACACAGCTGGGAGAAAGCACACTGCGAAAAGAAAAAGGCGTTTCATATCGCAATATTGCGATATTAAAATGGAACGACCGAACATCCGCATATTATGGAATCATCAACATCGGTGAAGTGGTCGGATTCAGTTGGACACGCTTGAGCGCAAATTCAGGATTTCGTGGTTGGGTGGGGGAAACCGGTTAGATTTGGTCTATGTCTGAATTGAGCGCTGAAAACACTCCTACCGCAGAAGATCTAAAGGAAATCGTCCGCACGAAATACGCCGAAATCGCCGAGCAATCGCGCGAAGCAAATGCCGCCAGTTGCTGCGGAGCCGGACCCGTCAGCAACAAGGTCTACAACATCATGATGGACGACTACTCCGCCGTCAAGGGCTATGCAGCGGACGCGGACCTCGGCCTCGGATGCGGTTTGCCGACGCAGTTTGCGGCCATCCGGCCCGGCGATACCGTGATTGACCTCGGCTCAGGCGCAGGGAACGACTGCTTCGTCGCGCGGCACGAAACCGGCCCCGAAGGCAAGGTCATTGGGATTGATTTCACCCCCACGATGATTGCGAGGGCGCGCGAAAATGCGGACCGACTCGGTTACAACAACGTTGAATTTCGCCAAGGAGACATTGACAACATGCCTGTTGCTGCTGACGTTGCGGACGTTGTCGTGAGCAACTGTGTGCTGAACCTCGTCCCGGACAAGCCCGCCGTTTTCGCTGAGATGTTCCGAGTCCTCAAGCCCGGCGGACATTTCTGCGTTTCGGACATTGTGCTGTCGGGCGAACTGCCTGCCGAGCTGCGGAATGAAGCCGAACTCTATGCGGGCTGCGTGGCGGGCGCGATTCAGAAGCCGGATTATCTCGCAGCGCTGGCTGTTGCGGGTTTCGAGACGCTGACGATTCAGAAAGAAAAGCCCATCATGCTGCCGGATGACGTCTTGGAGCGCTACCTCTCTGCAGACCAAATCCAAGACTTCGCCTCGCGCACCACCGGCATCTTCAGCATCACCGTTTTCGGTCGGAAGCCCGGCGATGGCAAATCTGGCCCGGCCCCCACGGCCCCCACGCCCACCATTCCCGTTTCCGCGTGCGGTCCCGGTTCCACCTGCTGCTGAGCCAAGAGCGCCGCGCGCTGGTCGCGTCCCAAAAAGCGCGTTCGGAGAAGTTTGCTTCTTAGCGCCTTTTAACGCTTGCCTTCCATCCATTCGAAAGAAATTGCGTCAACAAATTTTGCCATGGTTGACGCTCCGTTCCTCTTGCTCATTCCTGGGATGGCCGCAGACGAGCGGCTTTTTGCGCCCATTGACCTCTCCTTCGGCCAAGTGCATGCGCTGCGCTGGCGACACATCCCGGGGGTGCACTCCCTTGCGGATTA
>CBFIFE010000099.1:0-4023 GCA_965661765.1 uncultured Flavobacteriales bacterium | reverse complement strand
GGCCGTGGCTGCATTGGAGCACGATGACGTATTCGAGAAGTCCGGTGACATCTTGGGGGCGTCGAATTTCTCGGCGTTCGTCAAGCAATGTGAGGAGGACTTGAAGGCCTATCGGGCCGGTGGGGAACCGCGCCGGACGCCCATTTCGAGGCGTTGCAAGGACTGTGAGTTTCGCGGCGAGAATCGCCACGGGCAGCACGAGTGTTTGGCTGCGGCGTACGGGTGGGGCGAGGCGGAGTTCGCTGCGCCGAAAGTTTGGGATCTCTGGAATTTCCGGAAGACCGATGAGTGGTTGGCGGCCGGGAAGCGGTTGATGTCGGATTTGGTCCCAGAAGCGTTTGAAAATGAAGGGAAAACGGGCCCTCGCCATGCAGTCCAAATCCGCGGCACCCTCACCCGCCAGCCCCAAATCGACCTCGCCGGTCTCCGCCAAACCCTCGCCGACTGCCCGCCGCCCTGGCACTTCATCGACTTCGAAACGACGGCGCCCGCGATTCCGCATTTCCGCGGCACCCGGCCCTACGAAGGCATGAGCTTTCAATTCTCGCATCACATTCTCGAGGCGGATGGCACCCTCCGCCACGCCCACCAATTCCTCGCCACCCGCACCGACCGCAACCCCACGTTCGACTTCATCGAAGCCCTTTTCGATGCGCTTGCGGGCACTGAAGGCACCATCTTCCGATACGCCGACCACGAAAACACGTACCTCCGCAAGGCCCATCAGCTGTTGACCGCCTCCTCGCCATTCGGGGCGAATAAAACCCACGACATCCTCCAGTTCATCGACGACATCACGCGAGAAGGCACAAGGGAAATGGTGGATTTGCTGAGGATCGTGCAGAGCCATTTTTGGCATCCGCGGATGGGCGGCTCGAATTCGATCAAGGATGTCCTGCCGGCGGTGATGATGTCGAGCGCATTCCTGCAGCAGACGTATGCGCAGTCGGTGTATGGGACGCCTGCGATGCCGAGTTTGAATTTGAAGGCGGGCAAGGTTTGGCTCCAGCGTGACCCGGCCTCAGACCAAATCCAATCCCCCTACCACCTCCTCCCCGCCATCGATTCGTTGATGCCGGAAGGATTCGAGGCGCTCGACCGCCTCTTCGGGGATGAGCAGCTGGGCAATGGCGGGGCGGCGATGACCGCCTGGTCCTACATGCAGCACACGGCGATGTCCGATGCGGAGCACGATGCGCTGCGCCAGGCCCTCCTCGAGTACTGCGAGCTCGACACGCTCGCGATGGTCTTCATTTGGCAACACTTCCTCGAAGTCACAACTCAACATTAAAATGCTAACGAACACCCTTATCCCCAAGCTCAGCCAGCAAACCGCCGAACAAAATCCAGGTCGTCAAACCTTTGGCCAATGGATGGCGCAACGGCAGCAGAACGCTGATTTCATTCGGAACAGCCTGCCCGGAAATGTCATTGCGGAACAGCCTTTCGAGGTTCATCCCTATTTGCACTATCGCGCAGCCATGCTCCCAAATCCAGCAGCCTATTTGATCGGTACTGCGCCCCCAGCATCGTATCTGCGATCGCAGGTGGTCCATCAGCCAGGCCAACAGATGCAAGTCAACGGCGAGGACATCGGTGCTGCACCTATCATCGATTTCTTCCATGGCAATGCGGGCTCGCTTTGGGCGCACCTCAACTTCAACTTCGAGACAATTGAGGCGATTCTGGCAGAATTGGGGCAGCGCTGTATTGTTTATTCAGACGTGTTGGCGAGTTGGTCACGAAACAGCATCACGAGCACAAGTGATTCTGACCTCACGGATCTAATCATTCATGTTCCCCTGTTTGAAGAACTCTGGCAGCGTGATGATTCTCCGATTCTCTGGTTCACTTCTTCCGGGGTGTACAATCAAGCGGGAATCCCGTTGCACTTGAATCAAAACCAGAATGGAGGTTTCGGCAGGGTTCAATGTCATGCGAACAATATGAAGACGCATAATGTCTTCTTGCGGGGTTGGCAAGAATTGGGGGCAGAGTTGGCTGTCTCTTTGGGTGCAGGCCAACCCTGGATCCCCATTGCCCCTGGTCAGCCTGGTTTGGCAGACTTCCACCATCTCCTCACGCATAAGTTGCGTGTGACCATCGAAGGGAAGGCGAGGGAATTCGATGTCCTCACCGGACCGTCACCGGCTGGTCAGGCCAATTTGCGCATGGCCAATCACCCTTTGTATCAGGAATGGCTGGCGGCTCAAACTCAAATTGAGGGACCTCCTACAAATGCCTTTCGTCAGTACGTCTACCAGAATTTCATCGCTCAGATTGATGAGAGATGTCAAAATTGATCCGGCGAAATATCGAAATCTCTCGGGATAGAGAATAACCATCAAGCGGTGGAACGGTTTCCCGACCACCTCAGATGAAGTGGTCGCCCTCGACGATGTCTTTCGGGTGCAATTCGTCGAAGTTGAAGGTGTGCGCCATGACGTATCGCCAGACGCCGGATTTTCCACCTTTTCGGCTTCTCGACAAAACAATTCGTACAATTCGGGAACCCAATTCCGAATTTGTACTTTTTGGTCATGTTCACTCAACGGAGCGCTGCGGAGCGGCTGCGCAGGTTTGCCCTTGAAGATCCCCGCGAATTGCGGTCCGATGGCCTCGCCGTGATTCCATGGCAAGACCTCGGCGCATCAAATGGCGCCAACCGCTCTCGCTGGACCACATCATCTTGTTCGCACAAAATCAGCACCCCACCATGGCCTCCGTCCTCTCCCCCGAACAGCGCGCGGCGCTCGAAACCCTCAAGCCCCTCTTCACGGGGACCGCGCGGGCGGGCGTGCTCACCGGTTCGGCAGGGACCGGCAAGACCTTCCTCGTCAGCACTCTGCTCGAGGGGTTGATCAAGCGGGATTGGGAAGTCGTCGTGTTGACCCCCACAGGTCGAGCTGCCGATGTGCTCAGGGCCAGCCTCAGGCGCATGGCCGAGCTCCGGGAAGTCGCCATGCCCGAAATCGTCCCGCGCACCATCCACAGTTTCATCTACCGCATGCAGCCCCCGGATTACGCAGGCGAGCAGTTGAGCCTCTTTGCGGAGACGACCCAGCCGGAGACGAGCGGTGAGCCGACGTTGTGGGTGATCGATGAGGCGTCGATGGTGGGGAACACCGCGCGGGCGGCCGATGAGGTCGTGGAGCTCTGCTTCGGGTCGGGCAGTTTGCTGCATGATTTGGTGGAAGCCGCTGATCTCGAGTCGAATGCAGCGCTTCGCCTGCTCTTTGTCGGCGATGCAGGCCAATTGCCCCCCATCCAACCCGCTGCCGCCGAACACGAGGCGCCCGCCCTGACGGCTGCGGCCCTGCGCGCGGCGCTCCCGCCCGCCTTGCGCGACGAACCCATTCCCGTGGCCGAGCTCACCGAGGTCCGCCGCCAATCCGAAGGCCCGCTCCTCCAATTCATCCACGAAGTCCGGACCGCGATGCGCACTGGCGGCTGGCTCCCCACGGACGCGCGCCCCCAAGTTCAGCCCTTGCGGAACGGGGATTGGCTCAAAAAGTACCTCGTGGAAACCGACAATGGCCAGTCGTCCGGCCGTGCCATCATTCTCAGCCACACAAATGCGAGCGTTCGCCGCTACAACCATGCGGTTCGGGAGGCCCTGGGCCGAGACGACGTCACCATCCATCCCGACGAGGTCCTCCTCGTGCGACGCAACCGATCGGTGAACCTCGACCACGGCGAACTCGGCATCGGCTTCGACGAGTTGAAGTTCAAAAACGGCTCGTTCATCCAAGTGGTGGGCCTGCCGCAGATCGACCGGGAGGCCATTGTGCCGCTGCGGGGCGGGGAGGTGACGTTGGTCTTTTGGCGGGCTGAGGTGCGGCTGGTGAACGAGGTGGGGATGACGCCGGTGGAGGTCATGGTTTTGGCCAATCGCTTGCGCCCTCCCACGCCCACTTCCGCCGAGAACATCGACAGCGCCCTCCTCGTCGACTTCCAACGTCGGATGCTCACTGAGCACGACCTGCCGCCCCAATCGCCCGGGAGCGCCCGCTACGACGAATT
>CBFIFE010000098.1:0-4175 GCA_965661765.1 uncultured Flavobacteriales bacterium | reverse complement strand
GCCCAATGCGATTTGCTCGAAATCGCGGAGGTAGCCGTTGATGGGATTGGACAAAACCACTTGAAACTGTTCATCCCCTTCGAGGTAACCATCAACTGCCACAGGGACGTCAATGAATTTTGACGTTTCGCCCACAGCGAAGGTCAACGTGCCCTCGACGTGCGTGAAATCTTCGCCCGGGTCGGCAGATAGGCCGACAGTTTCGTAGTCGACCGAGGCTGCCTCCGTAGCCGCTTCGGGAAGACGAACCTCAAAGGTGAACACGGCGTTGGCTTCGGACTCAAATGCCGTGACATTGTTGGGGAAGTAGAACTCCGCAACAACTGGTTCAGCAACAGGGTCTTTGCACCCCTCGCAACCGGTCACCATGGCAACGACCGAAGCACCCACAACCCATGCAATTGAGAAACGACTCATGGTGCGATGAACGTCAAGGTGAAGTATCCGTCACCAGCAGTGCAATCGCCGTTTTGGATGGGGGCGTGCAGAACGAGTCGGTCCTCGGTGATCTCCACAATGTCATAGGCAGGACCGCTGTCCCAAACCCCCATGAACCAACAAGATGGGAGAATGATTTGGTCTTCGCCTGAAGTGCCCGTTCCTTCGGAGAAGACATAGGTCAATTCTGGAATCTCCAACGCGCTCACGATGTATCCTTCGAAAGGATTCACAGTTCCTCCGCTGCTGTTGTAGATGTAGTCCCCCTCGAACGTGAACTGGTAACTGTCATCATACTGCTCATCCACGAGGCCAGAGGGGGGCGAGCTGTACCACTCTGTGGCATAAGGAACGGGGCCCACAGAGATGGCGCCGCCCTCCTGTGACCAGAACCAGGTCTTTTGGTTGTCGCAGCCGGTCAACAGGGCCAGGGTGCCTTCACATGGCAACTCGAGGGTGTTTTCAATGACCACTTCGACGGATGCTTCGGCAGATCCCCCAGAATTGTAGACGTTGTAAACGATTTCGTAGGTGCCCGCTTGCGGGTAATACGCGGTGTCCGCTGACAAAGTGGACGTTAAGCCGTTTCCGAAATCCCAAAAGTGGAGGAAACCATCCGGTGCCTCAGAACGCAAAACGACCCGGTTGGAATCGGTCGTTCCGTCAGCACGGACCACAAAGCTGTGATCGAATGCCGCGGTCGGTCCGCCGGGAAGCGTGATGCCTTCGTCCTCAAATGGTTGGCAAGCCGCCAACACCAAAGCTGCTGCTGTGGCAGCGAATATCGTCTTGCGGATCATATCAGTATCCGGGGTTTTGGGTGATCAAGTTGTCCGAGAGCGTGATTTCCGCCTCCGGAATCGGGAAGATTTCGTGGGTTCCAGCCTGGAAGCCGAGGGGGCCGAGCAAATCTGCCGCGCGTCCCTGACGCACCAGGTCAAAGAAGCGATGGCCTTCGAGCCCTAGTTCGACGCGGCGCTCGTGGTAAATGGCCTGAAGCAGCATCGGCCCGCCGGCAGTGACGTCATGCTCCTCGTCACCGAAAGCACGCTGACGAACCAAATTCAACGAAGACTTGGCCGCCTCCTCTTCTCCGAGGTGGTAACAGGCTTCGGCGTGCATCAGGAGCAGATCCGCGTAGCGAAGCACGCGGTCGTTCGATGGGCCATTGGGGTTCGGGTCACCGAATGGCGCCTCGTCCGCCTGGTTCGTGAAATACTTCTTTGCATAGTACTGGTGAGGCATGCCTGTGGCTTCCTCGCTGAAGACGCCACGATCGCCCATGACGTCACCCACTTGAAACACGGTGGCGGCGAGGCGAGGATCGTCGTTCTCAAATTCATCGACGAAGTCTTGTGTCGGAATGTTGAACCCAAAGCCGCCAAACGCGCCGCGGGCCCTTTGGAACACGTTGGTGAACGTGCCTTCCAATGAATTGCCCCAGTTGCCGCCGGAAGCATTCATGAACTGAATTTCAAACATCGAACCGGGGCCATTCTCCCCCGAGAGCTTGAAGATGTTGCCGTAATCGGGGTCCAAGGCATATTCTCCGGACGCGACCACTTCTTCCGCCAGTTCCTTGGCGGGGAGCCAATCGGACTGATAGATGTTTGCCCGAACGAGCATGCCCGTTGCCGCACCCCAGGTGGCGCGACCCAGTTCCGAGGTAGACAACTGCGTCCGGAAAGGCAAATCCACGCGCGCCTCGGCGAGGTCCTGCTCAATCTGAGCCCAGACCGCAGCTGCAGTTGCACGGGGTTGTTGGTATTCGCTCGGCGCCAAAGGCTCGAGGACCAACGGCACCCCGCCGAACATGGTGACGAGGTTCATGTACCAATAGGCGCGGATGAATTTGGCCTCAGCCAAGTAACGTGCCTTGAGATCCTCATCCATTTCAATGCCAGGAATCCGGGCCAAAGCCAAGTTGCAATACGCAATGCCCTTGTAGGCCGACTGCCACTCGCCCAACACGAGCTTGCTGCTGCCATTGCCTTGGAAATTCTCGAAGAGCAACAATTGCGGTTCGTCCCCGTCACCTGATCCTCCCTTGGTGGCATCATCAGAAACAATGTCACCGAAGTACCAACGGAAATGAACAGACAACTCACTGGAGCCCTGAATGTTGGTCACCTCCTGCTGCAAGGGGTTGTAACAAGCGATGATCGCAGATTGCGCGTCCTCAGGGGTTTGGTAATAATTCGCCTCTGTCGAGCCCACCAATGGATTGATATCTAGGAAATCCTTTTTGCAGGCAGGCAAGCTGAGCATGAGGAAGCCGGCCAATGCCAAGGCACCCATGCGTTTGTGATTCACATATGTCATGTTTGCTTCCATTTAGAAATTGAGGTTCAAACCGGCCATGAACATCCGCGGAGATGGGTAAAAACCCCGGTCAATGCCGATTTCCAACGTGCCACGGGAGCCGATTTCCGGATCCAGCCCACTGTAAGACGTGAAGGTGAACAGATTCGTTGCAGCCACGTAGACGCGAAGGGAACGAACGCCGATTTTGTCGGCAAGGTTGTCATGAAGCGTGTACCCGAGTTGCACATTCTTGACCCTGAGGTACGAGCCGTCCTCGACAAAAAGGTCAGAAGCGCGGAAGTTTCTGTTCGGGTCGCTGTGGGACACCCGCGGCAACACGTTGGAGGTGTTTTCCCCCGTCCAGCGCTCCAGCCACTTCACCGGGAGGTTCGTGGTGTTGAGATCATAACGGAAAATGCCGTTGTAAATGTCGTTGCCTTTCGAGCCCTGCAAGAAGATGTTCAAGTCAAACTGCTTGTACTTCAACTCACCCGTCAAACCATAAGTGAAGTCCGGATGTGGATTGCCGATCATGACTTTGTCGTCCGCATCGATGGCGCCGTCCATGTTTTGGTCCACGAAAATGACATCACCGGCTTGGGCGTCCGGTTGGGCGCTGTTCGCCGCGGCCTCTTCATCGGTTTGGAAAATGCCTGCCGTCTCCATGCCGTAGAAATACGCCATAGGCTGGCCGATTTCGGTGTAGGCGACAAACTCTCCAGACCCAAAGACGTTGCCCGTCGCGATCGGCTGTCCGCCGTCACCAAGGTCCGTGATTTCGTTTCGAATGAAGGAAATGTTTCCGCCAACGTTGTACTTCCAGTCGCCCTTTTCGCCGCGATAATTGAGCATCAGCTCGACCCCTGAGTTGCGAGCAGAAGCCACATTTGTTGCGCCGGGGTTGAGCCCCACCACACCAGGCAATGGGACCACCGCCAGCATGTCATTCGTGTTTTTGATGAAGTAATCAAAGACAAAGTTGAGCTTGCCTTCGTAAAGATCCAGGTCCAGACCGATGTTCGTCTGCTCTACGGTCTCCCACTGCAAATCAGGGTTGGAGGTGATGACTGGGCCTGCGCCGTTGACCTGCTGTTGGTCCAGGCCAAACGTATAGTTCAGACCATTGTAAACGACCGAAGTGAAGTCGAAGTTGCCAATGCCGTCGGCGTTGCCGTTGCGGCCCCAGGAAGCCCTGAGTTTGGCAAAATCAATCCAATCCTTTTCATCCACCCAGGGCAGCGTTTTCAAGTTCCAGGCCACCGAAGCCGACGGAAAAATGCCGAAGCGGTTGTTGATGCCAAACCGCGAAGAACCATCCCGGCGAATCGTGCCTGCGAAACTCCACGCCTCGCCCAACGAATAGTTCACCCGCATGAAATTCGAAACGAACGCACTTTCGCTGATGCCACCACTCGCCGTAGGCGCTTGCTCCG
>CBFIFE010000097.1:0-4181 GCA_965661765.1 uncultured Flavobacteriales bacterium | reverse complement strand
CGCCATCGGCGTCATCAACGCAATTCCCTTCGCAATCATAAAGGCCTTCTGCATATTCACAGTTTCCCGCATCATCGGTCGCGAGCGCATCGTAATTGCATGCCAATTCATCCGTGCATCCTGGAACCTCGTTGTCGTCGCACACGCCATCGCCATCTGAATCGCTCAAACAGTTCCCGCTGCAATCATAGCCATCCGCTGCATACTCACACCCTTCTGTGCTCGGGAGCATGCAAGCCTCGTTGATGTTGATGAACTTTTTGATTGCTGCGTTGGGCCCATCCCCCTGCTGAAAGAATTGCACCAAGAGTGAGCCGGTGAGGGTGCCATTTGTCGTGATTTGGGCCAAAAGCACCCGCATATCTGGACCTGCAACCGCATTCTCCGGGTTGTCCAGCACGAACCACAAACCACCGACTGAATCCTGAATCGCGAGGGTACCCGTTTCCTCGAAGTTCGAAATCCATGGATCAAGGCCCTCCACAGACATGGCACCACTTTCTGAAGCGCCAGGAGGACCTTCCAATCCAATGGTCAACCACGAATCAAAGGCGAGCTCAGGAATGAAACTCACAATACCGGGGCTGATGTCCTGGGCAAATGCCCCGCCAAATTCGCTTTGGTAAACGTCCCCAGTCGAACTCAAATAGGTCGGGAACTCATCATCACCAGCCACTGAACTCACAACATCGGTCGAATCTTCACACAGCGCATAAATTCGATACGTGGTCATTCCTGTCAAATCCGTGGTGCCCACCATGCCATCGTGGGTTTCGAAGACCTCCACTTGAATGCAATATGCTTCGTATGGATCCACATCACATGCTGTCGTGTCCTGACAAACAGGCGGGTAAAGACAAGAACCATCCAAATCCGTGGCCAATGCATCAAAATTCAAAGCACTCTCATCCGTGCAACCCAACACTTCGAATTCTGCACAAATGCCATCAAAATCCAAATCCGAAAGGCAATTCCCATCACAATCGTAACCCGCTTCGGGGTAGGTACATGTTGAATTGTCAGAGAACAAGGCGTTAGCATCAAAATTGCATGCCTCAGCGACTGTGCAACCGATGCATGTTGTGAATTCACAAGTGCCATCATCATCGGTGGCCGAAGCATTGAAGTTGCACGCCAGTGGGTTCGTGCAGCCCGAAACACCAAATTCGCAAGCTCCATCGTCATCAGTCGCCAATGGGTCGTAATTCGAGGCACCTTCATCTGTACAACCTGGTACTTCATTCGCGTCACATACGCCATCCCCATCGGAATCAGCCAGGCAGTTGCCAGAACAATCATACCCCACAGCTGCGAAGACGCACGTTGCATTGTCAACGATTGTCGCTGTCGAATCAAAATTGCATGCCTCCGGATTTCCACACCCTGCGCAGGACTGGTACTCACAACTGCCATCGGATGCGTTGGCTGTGGGATCAAAATTGCATGCCAATGGATTCAGGCATCCGAGGTACTCGCAACTGCCGTTGTCGATTGTCGCTTCAGGGTCGTAGTTGTCCGCTGCAGGATCGACGCAGCCTGAACAACTCGAAAAATCGCAGCTGCCGTCTTCAATCGCAGCAGCTGGATTGTAGTTGCAGGCCGCTGGATTTGTGCAACCAGACGTGTAACACGAATAATCGCATGACCCATCTTCAAAGATTGCCGTGGGATCATAGTTGCAAGCTGTCGGGTCTGTGCAGCCCAACGAAAGGCAAGAAATGAAGTCGCATGGCGCGGACAAGGTCGCCCCCGGCTGGTAATTGCATGCAGCGGGTTGATCGCAACCCGAAATGCCCGCAATGACCTCCACCACCTCATGCTGCTCCAACAGCACCTCACCGCAAGCATTCACGATTCGAATCCCGATGCCATACTCCCCCAAAACCTCAGGATTGAATGGCATAAAGTCTTCTTCCCCAATGATTGCCGTGAACGTCGAAGAAGCCGGGTTTTGATTGGAGGCGAACGATGAGGTCATTGAAGCCGCCGTTCCCAATGATGCCGAAAGCGACAAACTGGAAAAATTGGCTGGCAGCGTCCCAGCGGCTGGATCCAAATCAAACAGCAGCTCCACCGAAAGCTCCGAAAAATTGTAAGACCCCAAATCAACGTACCCAATCATGTTCCAAGTAGACAATTCGCTCAAGGTGGAATTGGAAGTTGACAAAGGGGAATAGCCAGCGGGCACTTGATAGCCAGCACCAGCCGACCAAATGGGGAATGCTCCAGGAGCATTCCGACGAATGACGCCAAAAAAGCCCTCAACCTCGCCCGCGTCGAACACCGTGAGCAAGGTGTCCGGGATGCCAGTCCCCAAATCGCCACCATCTGGGGAAAGACCATCCAAGAAATCTGCACCCGGCAAGAATCCCCCCCCTTCGCTCACGACGAAATTCGCGATGTCGCAATCGACCGCATCCAGGCCTTCCGGATCACAATTGAACGCCATGGCTTCATTGCATCCGAGGAAAGGGTTCGACCCCACTGCAGTTGTCGTCTCTGGCGTCGACAACATCTCAGCTTGTGCAGGAAATTGGATCGCAAGGAACAGGAACAGCGCAAAAATGGCTTGGAAAAACGGGCTGCCAAATGTGGTCTCAGCTCTGAGAAAAGGGGCACGTGTTTGGGGCATGGCCTTGAAATTGAAGGTGGTTGTGAAACCTGTTGTCATCGGTGAAAATAGTCCTGATACATGCCCTTGTACGGATGGTTTGATGATTTTGTTCACATCCGATTTTTGCTTGGCCATTTTGTTGCCAACAAAAAAAGGCCCCTCGAATCGAGGAGCCTTTCTCTGTACGATTGGAAGATGACAATCAGTGCTGAATCATCAATTGCAACTGGGTCACTTCTTGACCATTGATGGCACGAAGCAAGTAGCTGCCTGAAGCAACACCTGTCAAATTCAGTGTTGCATTTTGTCCCGCGGTCACGCCATTCCATTGGCCATTCGCCACCGAGCGGCCATTTGCATCGACAACCTCCCAATCCCAACGATTTGCGCCGGCTGCAAATTCAATGGCAAAGATTCCCGCTGATGGATTCGGATACGCTGAGAAAACAGCTTCTCCTGTCAATTCTGAAATGCCTACAACAACACCAAAGGTTTCAGACACTTCACAACCATTGGCATCCGTGATGGTCACTGTGTAGTCTCCCATCTCCAAACCATCGATGTCCTCATCAAGGGATGAATAGCTGTTCGGGCCGTCCCAAGCAAATTCATAACCACCATTTCCACCAGAGACGTCAATGTCGACGGATCCGTCAGCTGCGCCTTCAGAGGTCTCGTTCGTCGAGGAACCTGTCACACTCAGGACATCCGGCTCCGTCACAGTCACCTGCTCATTTGCCAGGCAATCGTTGCTGTCCATGACGTATACATTGTAAACCCCCGGATCGAGATTCGTGAATTGAGGCGATGCTCCATAAACGACATTGTCCAAACTGTATTCAAATGCGTCGGTTCCACCATTGGCGGAAATGCTCAACTCAGCATCCCCCTCACCATTGCAACTCACGTTGGTCACGTTGATGTTCACCTGGATGGGCGCTGCATTTTCGATGACGACAGAAGAGGATGCAGTACAACCATCCGAATCCAAGACGGTCACGTCATATGTGCCTGGAGCTACGCCCTCAAACAGCATCATCTCCGTTGTATCGTTGTTGAAGATGTACGAAAAACTGCCTGAACCGCCTGTTGCCGAAATGTCAACGACGCCATTTGCATCACCAGCGCACAAAACATTCTGTCCGACAACGTCGACGTTGATGGCATCTGGAGCTGCGATGGTCACTGGATTGTTGGATTGACCAATGCAACCATTGACATCCATGACATAGACCGTGTAGGTTCCTCCTCCGACTTGCAAAATGTTTCCTGATGCAAAATTCTCTCCATCCACACTGTACGTCATGCTCGCAGAAGTTCCTGAACCGCCAATGGATTGAACGACTATTTGCCCATCCTGTGAATCGTAGCAACTCGCGGCAGATGAGGCGGTCACGCCAACACTCAATGCAGGTGGGTTGTTCAGGTTCATCGGCGTTGCAGAGGCAGCGCATCCATTTTCGTCCTGGGCGTAGACCGTATACAGACCAGCTCCCAAGCCGTCAAACATCAAAACGTCCGTTGTCACATCAAATGTAGATGCCAAACTGTAGGCAAAAGCACCAGT
>CBFIFE010000096.1:0-4212 GCA_965661765.1 uncultured Flavobacteriales bacterium | reverse complement strand
ATGGCCAGTTTCATCAGAGAATCCCTGGATGAAAACAATCACCCACTGGCCCTATCCTACCTCACCGAGGGAATGGACTCTACCGACGTCAGCTACGAATACGTCGATGTTTATTGTCAGAGTTGTTACACCCGAAACTACCAATCCACCTCAAAAACAAGTATCAGCCTCTTTGAGTTTATACAAGACGCGAAACCATCTTATTGCAGCGAAATTGGCCTTGGAGTATCAGTGAGAAGCGAGATCGGCTTGAAGTTTGTTCAGTTAAGACAATCTATAATTTCTGGGTCAGGATCTACTGGACCGGGGTTCGACTGGTACAGTACAGCAGGAACAGAAGAGTCGTTATTAGCGACTCAAAACAACTTAACACAGTTCGCGAATTTCGTATCCGAGTTTACCGCAAATCAAACTTCCTTCTCTCATCCAACTTTGGAAACCACCTTCACGACAGAAACTGGACAACACCTGCACAATTCCGCCGATTCTACCCTTGATTTTTCAGGAAGCAACCTCGTTCTCTTTGATTTCGAAAGCGTAAATGACACAGCTACGTTGCGATACGGGGTGGTGTTCAACCCATCATTTGACTTTGAAGACTGGTGGGCGCTCAACCCCAATTCGGTCACAAACCAATCAATCTGCGAACTTGGAAATTCGGCACAGGAAATTATCGATAGCATCAGCCATTCCAACATGCCAATCAAACCGAATGAGTCAATTTTGTGGTCAATTGGTGATGAAAATTCAATCCTCTTTGACCCCATCCAAGGTGAACAATTCTCAGCAGATGAAATCGCTGACTCAACAATTCTTGAGATTTATGGAGACACAACCAAATACTTACTCTTTGGAATTGCAACCTCTTATCTGAAGTCTCAAAATAGCGACTCCAACCCAGAAAACATCGTCTACATATTGGCTGACACGGGACTAAAAATCAATTCAAAAGATTCAATCCGGACGAACGACATTGTGCTTTACCCCAACCCTAGCGAGTCTTTTGTTTGTTTGAAGCCCTTTAAATCATCACAATGGCTCATCTATCAAATATATGATTCACATGGGCAACAAGCCTTGAGAGGAAAAACACAGCACGAATGCATTGATGTTTCACAGCTCAACGCAGGATCGTATCTACTAATCCTCAATGAAAGCGAGGCGCATAATTTCGTAATCAAATGAAGCGATACTTAGGCCTTGTTATTTGCCTCATTCATCTTGACGCTCTGGGACAGTTCGAAATGCAGAGACAATTCGGACTGATTGGATTCGAGGTCTTTGAGCCATTGGGGATGGACGGTCAGTATTTTACCCTAGTTGATGAATGGGGCACCATCGAGATGCCTCGAATTGCACCAGCTGGAATGAGTCGAATGCTCCGAATATCTAGTTGGGAACCCAACCCATCAAGCATACAAATGGCCATTGGTGGTGTCTTGCGTTGTGACACACATCAACAACAAAAGTCCGACGGAATTCTTTGGGAGGTTCAATCTGAATCCATAGCCAGGTCTGGCATTTCCATTTCCATGGATCATTTGAGCGAAAAGACATCGCTACATTTTTCTGGTCTCGCATCTTTTCAAAAATATCCGCCTGCTTTTTTGGCACAGAATGGCCTCAAGCAACCACTAACAGAATCCCGGAATATTTATGCCTACTGGAGTCAAAACTTACAAGAAAACCTCATTCTCTCCATCAGGACAGCACAATTTCATTCAGCTTCCCTTTACACAAACCTGACAAGTGAGGATGAAAGGGAGGTTCTCCAAGGCTTGCCCTTGGAATCAATCCTAAGTATTACAGAATCTCAAATCCCAACAAGGGGATTTTGGGGATATCAAGACGGCTCCACAGACTGCCTGGCCCACTTAGATGTCATTCAAAATTCAGCAATTCGCCTTTCACATTTTGTGGATTCCACTCAATACAATTTGACCGCTACGTTGCGCTCTTCGAGATGGTATCAAAGAGTTTCAAGAAACATTGTTGACTTAGAAACACCCATTGGCCCCTCTAATTTCAGCATTGCGCTGGAAGGAAAAAGAATACTCAAGTCTGGCAAATTGACCGGGCGAATTCAAAATGATTTTCACAATCGAAACGCGGAATTGTCGCACCTCACAACCAACCAAAGTTGGTGGAATCCTAATTTGAGGTCAATTCTAATCGACCCCGTTACATTCAAAATGACATCGGCAAGTGCGGTTTTTGAAGCTCCGTTCTTGCAGGGCTTGATAAATTCCAGCTTTACACTCTCATTTAACAGGCTTTATGGATTTCTACCTTCGGCACATTGCTCATTCAAGTCTTCTCAATCTGATGGCCTTTCATTGAACACTACATTGAGTCATGGATGGCGCTTGCCTGAGCCGTTTAAACATGAATGGAAATCCATGCTAAATACAGATGCAATCAATGCTCAAGACAATTACGGACATAAAATGGCACTCCCCTCCCAGTTTGCGCCAGAAATTTATTCTGCAATTCAAACCCAAATTGGATGGAGAAAAGAAAACGCCCTATCAATTCATGAATTGAAAGTACAGTGCCCCATTGCATTTGCCCATCGAGCTTGGAATATGGACGTGAATGGTCATGCTGACGACTATTCAGACAATTCGAATCTAGCATGGGGACGAAGTGGCATTCAAGTGAGTTATCAGCCACGTCTATTAGCAGCAACATGGGTTCAATACGATCGATTGACGCAAAAAGGCCTTGGTTATTCACTTTCAGCTGCAATCAACAGAGACTATCAATTCAAAGGACTTGACCTCAACCCAGCCTATTTAATGCCATTGTCACGACTTTCATTTGAAATCTGCCAGAAAACTCTGATTCGAAGCCAACAAGAACTCAACCTGTCCTTGAAAATTCAACGATTAGGTAAAATGCTGGTCTCACAATCCGAATACTTGATCTTCCACTCCCCGCAAGATGGAATATCGTTTAATGAAGATGTTTGGGCAGAACCTTGGGTCAGCTATGCTTTGGGGCTTACATACACCACCCAGAACAACCTGAAAATTAGCATCGCAAATCAATTCAACACGAATACAACTGACAACGATGACTTCAACTGGGATTGGGGAAATTGGAATTCTCCCCACAGAACAGACTTGGACTTTTATGAGCAAAATTTCATGCAGGCCTCGAGACCTTTGGCTCGATTCGTTGTCGTGATTTCAATTTCAAAGCTACTGAAATGACACCATTAACACAGGACCATCGATTACAACTCTTCGCAGCCCTTGTTCTCACCCAACTGGGAATGGGTTGTCGCTATTTTGAGGCCAACCCTGAATTCTGCTCGACCATGGAAAACTACTATTTGGACTGTGATTTTGATGGCTTGGGACTCGAAACTCAGCGATTTTGGACCTGTGAAGCAAATCTTTCGGAACTGTACGGCGGACCATGCGATTTCGTCCAAATCAAAGGTGACCTGTGTGAGGACCGCAATGCATTGAATTGGGATGGGATTGAGAATCAGCCGTGTGAGTTCGAAGGTGATTGTGAACCTATCTGGTATCATGGCAAGCGGTATGACGTTTTTGCATTTCAACAATATTGTTGGTTTGCTCAGGATTTGGCTACTCTTCGCTACGCAGATTCAACATTGATTGCTCCAGAATTCATTTTCCAATCAACCAGCTACCCCGATGAAGGCTTTTTGTACTCATTTGAGCTGGTCAATCATACCAATCTCTGCCCGAATGGATGGCGCGTTCCGGCGATCTACGTAGAGTTTTTCGGGCTCTATGAAGAAACCAAGAAATATGTTGAAGACATAGGTCCAGCGCTTCGCAGCAGAGAGAAATGGGATGTTCCTGGCGATGATTTCTGGGGCTTCCAAGCCATCCCCAATGGCACTTTCAGCTCATCAACCGGTCTTTACACGAATGGCCTTGCATCTATCTGGCTCCGTCCGGATCCTCTGGGTTCAGAATACAATAGACACGAAATCCGCATCACAGAATCCGATGACATCGAAATCGTGAACAATCCAAGCACCCAACAATTCCGAGGAATTCGATGTTCCCGTCGTATGAACTAACTCCCGACATGGTAGTGTCCCAAAAAGTGTGTTCGGAGAGGGTTGCTTCTTCCGAGCTTGAGAGCGAATTTAGCTGATTGTTGTCAAAGTTCTTTCCTTAATAGTAACAATAGTTGTTGAGAAGAGGTCTCTTTTTCTGCAAACCATAC
>CBFIFE010000095.1:0-4314 GCA_965661765.1 uncultured Flavobacteriales bacterium | reverse complement strand
GGGGACCTGAACAACAATTTGCAGGTCGACACGGGCGACCTGTTGCTGCTGTTGACCGTCTTCTCGTCGGATTGTCCTTCGCCCTCGGAGGGGGAGTGATTTCAGGGGAGGGGGGCAGGCCAAATCCAGCTGCTCCCCTCTTTCTTGCCCCCCTCTCCGCCATGCCTACTTGAATGAATCAGACGTCCTGAGGTGAACTCAACAATGGCCAATGTTGTTCGCCTTTCGCCGGTCGTATCCCGAAAATTGAACTCGAAACGGGTTGCTTTTCGCATTCAAATTCGAAAGGGAATTTGCCCAAAGCACACGGCCCGAAAGGCTGATGAGTTGAGCGAAACTTTTGAATTTGTTTTTCCGTATTGGAGTCATCATGTCAAAAAGAATCACGATTGTTGTTTCCCCGCGGGAGAGATTTACAAGTTTGCCGGCTTCTTTGCGGTCGTTGTTTGCCTCCGTGCCATTGGAAACCCGAGTCATTGTGATTGAAGGCGGCTCGCCGGATAGCGTGCGTTCGGAGCTGCGCGCCTTGAAAAAGAAGCGCGATTTTGAGTGGATTCAGCTCGATTACATGGTCCTCCCCAACGAGGCCCGCAACATCGGTGGGCGAATGGCGGAATCGGAGTTCATTGTTTTTGCTGACAATGACATCGAATATGAAGCGGGTTGGTTGGAGGCATTGGAGACCAACGCCGACGCCCACGGCAGCGACGCCGTGGCCCCCTTGATTTTCATCGGTCCATCCGACAAGAAGCTCATTCACCACGCGGGCGGCAAACTCGAGATGATTCAGAAAGGCGGGAAAACGGTCCTCGTGGAGCGTCACCGGTTGATGAATCGGCCGTTTGCCGAAGTCGAGGCTGTGCTCGCGCACCAGGCCCCCGTCGAAAACGAGGTCTGTGAGTTTCATTGCACCTTCATGACGCGCGATTTCTTTGAGCGGCTCGGGGGTTTTGACGAGCGATTGATCACCCGAGAGCAGATGGATTTTGCGCTGCGCATCAAGGAGTTGGGCGCGAAAATCACCTTCGAGAAAGACAGCCGAGTGACCTACATGGCCTACGAGACCTTCAATCCAATTGATTTGCCCTACCATTTGTTCCGGTGGTCGGACGAGCGGGCGCTGGAGTCAATCGAGGTCTTTGAGGCCACGTGGGACATTCCCTTGAACCGTCGGGCGGTTCGTTACAATTGGATTGAACAGCATCGGGATCGGGCTTGGGCTTCGGCTTATCCCAAGGCCAAACTCATCGGCCGCCATGCCTACCGGCTCCTCCATTCCAACAAGGCCGAGGCGGAGATGAATGCCGCTGCGGAAGCCCTGCGACCTCAGGGAGCCCCTTTCATCCCAGTGGCACCCTCCTGCACGGCCAAGCAACTCTTCAAAGCATGAAGCCCCTCGTCCATGCCGGCATGGCGACGATGCCTTCGCGCAAGAGAACGGCGTGCTTTGCCATCCGCAGCATCCTTCCACAAGTGGACGTGCTGCACTTGTATCTCGACCGCTTCGACGAAGTGCCCAGTTTTGCTGAGCACCCCAAGATTCGCATCACCCACTCTGAAGATGAGCCGGGCCTCAAGGCGAATGGCAAGTTGCTGGGCATGATGAACAGCCCAGCCGATGCATTCTATGTGACGGTCGACGATGATTATTGGTACCCACGGGATTTCGTCAAGCGATTGGTCCGCAATTACAAGGAAGTGGGACGCCCGGCAGTCATTGGTGTTCATGGTTGCACCATCCTGAAGCCCTTTGAATCGTACATGCGAGATCGCTGTGTAATGACCTCGTGGAAGCCCCTGCGGTGGCGAACCAGTGTCGATGTGGTGGCCACGTGCGGCAACCTGCACCACCTGTCGGACTTGCGATTTGACGTCCGGAATTGGAAGGTGAACAATCAGGTAGACCTGCACTTTGCGGAGGAGATGCGCCGTGCCAAGGTGGAGGGGCATTTGGTGGAACGAGGCTGGTTTTGGCTGATTCCCATCGGACATAACCAGTCGGACAGCATTTTTGCATCCCTCAAGCGGGACGACAAGGCGCAATCAGAATTGGCGAGAAGGCTATTCCTGGGATGATGGCGACAACTCAGCTTTCCCTCAGTGTCGTTCTGACGACGTACAATCGCATTCATCTGGTCCGGACAGCATTGCGGTCAGCGCTTGCGTCTCGAGCCGTTGTTGAAATTGTCATTGTGGATGATTGCAGCGTGAATTTGCCAGAGAATTGGGCTGCATCGCTCGAACAAATCGACCCGCGCATTCGTGTGATTCAACTGCCCGAAAATGGCGGAGTTTCAAGGGCTCGGAACCGGGGCTGGCAGGTTGCGAAGGGCTCGCACATTCTCTTCCTCGACGATGACGACCAGTTGCTTCCAAGGGGTTTGGGGCGGCTGTGGAAACGGGTGTTGCGCGCGCCTTCTGTCGTACACGTGGGCATGATTTACACGGAAAAAGGTGGGGTGAAGACAGGCAGGCGTTGGCCTGCGAGTACGCGGAAAGGCCAATTCTGGGGCCTCGATCCCCGCGGTCCCCTCCGGCGTTTTTTCAGCTGGGATGTCAAACAATCCGCCATTGTCCCCATTGAATTGCTCGAAAAAGTCGGAGGGTTCGACCCACAATTCCACGTTCGCCAAGTGACCGAATTGTTTTTTCGGTTCAGCGAGTTCTCGGCGATTCGCGGCCACTTCTTTCCCGTCTATCAGTTGAACCGCGATCCGATTGATCGATTGACTGCCCACAAGGTTCGCCGCCAGGAGGATTTCGAAAAACTCATTGCCAAGCACAGCGCTCTTCTCGATGCGCGCCCTGAACGACGGGCCCTCCTCGAAGCGAACCACAACAAAATGATGGCACGAAAGTGAAGAAGGTGGCAAAGGATTTGGTGGTGTTCGCCATGAAGCGTTCAGGCAACAATGCGTTGAAGTACTGGCTGGTGCGCGGCAAGTGGATGGCCATCCAGGGCAATTGCCGCCCAAAGCATTTCACGGGCTACGATCCACCTGAGGTGCCGGAGTTCCGCGAACCGGTGGCGATGCCTTTGGACCTCGAGGGATTGCGGCGACATGGCACGGCGCGGTTTCGTTTGGCTTGCCTGTTCAAACGACCTCAATATCTGGGCATTGAAGACCAAGCCTTCTTCCCCAGGGCTCATCCGCACGCCACTACAATTCTGCTGATTCGGAGCGCAGAGAATGTGTTCGCCAGCCGCTTGGCTCGAGGCCACGAGGGACATCCGGCCTATCCTGGTGTGTTCGGGCCGGTTTTGAAGCGACAGATGGAAATCTGGTGCCAACATGCCGAAATGGCCATCTCCGCGAGTCGTTCTGATGGTTTGCCGTCCGACCCGAATGAGTTGCTGCCGATTTGCTACGACCGGTGGTTGGTTGATTCGGCTTACCGCTCGTCACTCGGAGAAATCCTCGGGCTTGCCCATGCCACAGATTTGCCCACAAAGCGGGGGAAGGGCGGAAAGGGGAGTTCTTTTGATGGCTTCAAACCGCTGGCATCGCAGTTCAGGCGAGAGGCGTTGCTTCATCGGGTCGAGCGGTTGAAGCCTGAATTCCGCGATGTCCTTGATTCGGTGCTTGCCGACCCATGTGTCGCGGCCGCCCAGAACAACTTGCGCTCCCTCCACGATTTGTGATCACCCGCTCAGGCTCGGGCCTTCGGGGCCAGCGTCATCGCCCGGGGTGCCCGCCGGTCAAGCGGTTTGATTCCACTTCAGGGTGGTGCAGTTGCTGTGCTCATTTGGCTCCCCATTGTCGCCATGCCAAGCACAGCAAAGGCAGCGAGCACCCACATCATCACCGCGAGCACCTTCAAAATCTTCGCAAGCGTTTTCAGCCCGTTGTACTGCGGTCCACCTTCAGTCTTCCGCGTGTTGATCGCGGTCTCCCGCCAAACCAACGGCAACTCTGCCCCCGCCCAATACACCAATCCCACCACGGCCAGCAGGCCACCATAAACCAATCCGATCAAAAGTCCCATATCGTCATCGCAATTGTGTCTTCGCGAATTAAGACATATCGGGAGGATTCACTCGGTCGACCCTTCGGATTCAAGCTGGCTGGAATGCTCGCCGCGCCGCATGCCGTGCATTGGAGTTGGACAGTCGGTCGAATAGCGCAAGGCGGCTGAACCACATCCCCGTCTGTTTTGTTGAGCGGACATGGGACGCAAGCGGGACCTCAAGAATTTCAATCGGAAGCCAGCCTTCGAGGATTTGGACGCCTTGGACGACTGGGGCGAGGACATGAACCAAATGACCTCGCACCGCCGCCGCCACAACGAGCGACACAAACCCACCGGCACGCC
>CBFIFE010000094.1:0-4477 GCA_965661765.1 uncultured Flavobacteriales bacterium | reverse complement strand
TGGGACCCAATGCAGTCCCACATTCAATCCCTCGCTCAGTGAGGCCACCGCAGATTGCAACTTTCCTCATTGAACATGCGTAGGACGTCGTATGATTTGCGGCAATGGTTTGCTTCGTTACGAATGAGGTTCGAAAGTTTGAGCAAAATTGCCGGCATGGGGAAGGTTACGAACATTACAATGATAAGTTGCGCAAAACCGCAAGGCAATTTGTCGAAAACCTTTTCGCACATGTTTCCGTAAGCGTGGATGATGATTTTAGGTCAAGGACTTCTCGGACAATCTTTCCAAAGCCATGCGGCTGCCATCCCGCCTGATGTGGTGGTGATTGCCCGCGGGGTGTCCGATTCTATGGAAAACCGGGACGCGGCCTTCGAAAGAGAGTGGCATACCCTGAAAGAGACCGTGCTCGGTGCGCCGCCGACAAAACGATTTGTGTATTTCTCCACGTCTCGGCTTGACCATGGTTTGGCCCCGGACGACCGCCCTTATTTTCACCACAAATGCGCGGTGGAAAAGTGGCTTTTGTCTGTTTGCAGGGAGCGGATGCTCATCGTCCGCCTGCCGCATCTAGTGGGCAAAGGCGGCCACCCGAACACAGCGTTCAATTATCTCTGGCGGTCGGTTTGTACCCAGGAACCGTTTGTGGTTTATGCGGGTGGCGAACGTCGAGAGTTGTTGGACGCGGCCGAGGTGGCGCCTGCGGTTTGTGCTCATCTGAAGGCGCAACGGCATGGGGTGCTGCGGCTGAGGGGGTACGCATTTGAAATCACTGACATTGTGGGGGCGATGCAAAAGCACCTTCACCAGTTGAATGGTCAGAAAACGGCTGATTCGCTTGAAATTTGTGCTCCGTTGCAGAAATTGCTCGAGCGTTATGCCCAACCTAACACACATGACTCACATCGAGGATCAGGTTTCCTATCCGGTCGGTGAAAGCCGGATATATGCGGAGATCGAGGACCGGAGTTTCTGGTTCCAGCACCGCAATGCGCTCATCGCCGCCCTCGCCATGAAATGGGCGCCCGGTGCTGCATTTTGTGACGTCGGCGGTGGCAATGGGGTGGTCGCCGCTGCGCTTCAGGCCCAAGGACGGGAGGTGATTCTGATCGAGCCGGGGCGGGCGGCCTGCGCTTGCGCCCGAGATGTCCGTGGCATCTCAACGGTCCACGAAGGCACGCTCGAAGACGCAGGCATTGAACAGCACCCTTTGCTCGGGGCCTTTGATGTCGTTGAGCACATCGAGGATTCGGTGGGCTTTTTGCGAACCATGCGGGAGAACACGCTGCCTGGTGGCACAGTCCTTATTGCCGTGCCTGCTTTTCAATGGCTTTGGTCAAACGAAGACTCAGACGTCGGTCACTTCCGCCGTTACACCCGCCGTTCCATCCGCCGAGAACTCGAAGAAGCCGGCTGGTCGGTCCAGCAAACATCCTGCTTTTTTTCGTTGCTCGTCTTGCCGATTGCGTTGTTGCGCTCGTTGCCTTGGCGCCTGGGTGTCCGCAAGTCGCGAGAAGATGGGGCAGCCACCGATGCAGCGCGCATCCAGCGCGAGCATGCGGGTGGAAGTGTGGGCCTGGCAAAACTTGCTCAGTGCGCATTCCGTTGGGAAATTCCGTGGATTTCGAGGGGTCGGTCTCTGCCCATCGGCTCGAGCGTGATTGCCATTGCAAAGAACCCGACAACATGACACCAGTCTTGTCCATTGTTTCGCCCGTTTATCGCGCGGAACCCTTGATATCGCGGCTCGTTTCAGAGATCAAGGCGGCCGTTGAGCTACTCGGCGTCAGCTATGAAATCGTGCTCGTTGACGATGCCAGCCCGGACGACTCGTGGGCGGTCATTGAGCGCGAGGCGATCAAAGACCCGGCGCAGGTTTATGGCGTCCAGTTGTCGCGCAACTTCGGTCAGCACCCGACCATCACCGCCGCGTTGAGCCATGCCCGCGGGGAATGGGTGGTTGTGATGGACTGTGATTTGCAAGACAATCCGATGGAGATTCCCCGGTTGTGGGACGCCGTGCACAACCGCCCAGGCGGCCCGTGGGATGGCATGTTCACGGCACGGAAAAACCGCCAAGACACTTGGTTCAAGAAGTTTCAGTCCCGGACATTTGCCCGCGTCTTCAACGCATTCACAGGATTGAAGGTCCAGCCAGAGTCCATGAATTTCGGCATCTATCATCGGCGCGTCGTTGACGCTGTATTATCCAACGATGATCGCAATCGCTTTTTTGCCTTGCTCGTGCGGTGGTCGGGTTTTCACATCGGAACAGTTGATGTTGCCCATCAAGGCCGCCCGGAGGGCACTTCTGCCTACACCTTTCTCAAAGGACTGCGCCTGGCCATCGGTTCGATCATCGGATACAGCCGGGGACCGCTGATTGCAGCCGTTTTCGCGGGCTTAGGCATGGGCCTGGTTGCCTTTTGCATCGCGGCGTATTACACTTGGTTGTGGTGGGTGAAAGGCTTCGAGGTGCCCGGTTTTGCGAGTTTGATCATATCGATTTGGCTGGTTGGAGGCCTCAATTTGTTATTCCTCGGTGTGGTGGGCATCTATGTGGGTGAGGTTTTTGCCCAAACCAAACACCGTCCTCACTTCATCGTTCGATCTCGCACTTGGGTGGACAGCCCTCCGGCCGCTTAGTGTTGGCGTTGCCAAGTCCTGGGAAGGGGTTGAAACGCGCGGGTGGATTGGATTTCTTCAGGCCAAACGACTTCTTCAAACCCCGCTTCAATCCATGTCATCGGCAACGACGCTGTTCCGAAGGGCAAGCCGATGACAAGGTCGGTGTTTTCTGGCGGGGTTTCGGGCAAACTGTGCATCCAGGGTGTCGCGCCGGCGAGAGCCACCACAGGGCCGTACTCTCGTTCGAAGACGGCGACCCGATCGTTGGGCTTGACGCGAAGCCAATTGACCCGAGTTTCGAGCATCTGTTCAATCGGTGGTTTTCTCAAGGCGTAGCGGAGGCTGAAGAAAGCTGCGGGCGCTTGCCAGGCCCCCATGCACAGGGCAAACCCTGCGAGGAATTGGAGCGCTCTGGTTCCAGAGATCTTCCTTCCGGCTTGCCGTGGTTCTGCCCACTGCTGAAGCCCCACCGCGACAGCGAGAAACACCCAATACACGATTCGCCCGTGATAAAGATGTGTCCTGACCATGAGCCACAAGCCCACAACAACGAGCAAGACATCGAACAGAACAAGCGTGCGTTGTCGCCCCATTCGGAGGCCCCTTGCGGCTCCAAGGACCACAATTCCGGCCACGAGCACCAGCGACTTCAGATGTCGGATCCATTGTGGCGGGCCAGAAGACGAATCCGGGCGGTTTTCGTCCCAGCGCCAATTGAATTGCTCCCACAGCACGACGAAACCATCGCTGGCGTAACTGGGAGCAAGCAGGAAAATACCAAGGGCAGCCAGACAACCGCCAACCGCCGCGCGCCACAACCCGGACCAGACGACCCGGCGGTCGTGGCGAATGGCGAAACCCGCCAGAGCCATCAACGGCATGACCGCCGTGATCCAGGTCCATACCGCAATGACGGCGAATGCACCTGCCCACCATCCATTGCGGGGCGAAGACGTGAGGGTGAGGTGGGTTTGGCCCAATGCGAGGAACACCCACATCATGGCCAAATTGTCAACGCGTCCAGCGTAACCTTCGAAGCGAACTTCCGGCGAAAGCAGCAGCAGAACAAGAAACCAAAGTGTAGCGCTGCGGTGGAGCCGCAATGTGCGTCCGAGCCAGGCTCCTGCGACCACCATGCCGATTGTGGAAAGCCAGGAGAGCCAACGTTGGCCCAAGATGCCCGGCAACGCGTCGTGAAAAAGTGCAGCCAGCCAAGCACCGCCCCAGGTCAAAGTCGCACGCGGATGAATCTCTGTTTCTCCGAAGACATTTTTCCCATAATTGACAATCCAAAACTCATCGATCCAAGCCCTCTGAAGCATGGGAGTGAGGATGGCCATGTGGCCAAGCAGCAAGAAAAGGAGGAGGCTTGGAATTGCTGGCTGCCCAAGGGTTTTCATTTTTCGCACGCGCATTGGTTGGATCCAGCACAATATCTAACAAAAGTTGAGACCCTCCCCTCATTTGAACGAGGCCTGTGAGGCAATCGTCAGGTAGGTCCGCAAAGTCTGCCACGCCATTTTCAACCAGCTGAACCGGTGGGCTTGGGCCCTTGCTTTTGCGGCCAACGCATCCCGCACGTCGTCGTCGAGCAATTGTTGCATCGCTGCTGCAATGGCATCGTCATCGTGCGGATCAACGAGCAATCCGCCATCACCGGCCACCTCGGGCATTGAGCTCACATTGCTCGAAATCACTGGCGTTCCGCAAGCCATGGCCTCCAGCGGCGGCAGGCCAAACCCCTCATAGAACGACAGGTAACACAGCGCCCTTGCATGGGTGTAGAGCACCGGCAAGTCCGGATCGTCCACAAAACCGACGAAATGCAAGTTGGGATGACGGCGCTGAT
>CBFIFE010000093.1:0-4513 GCA_965661765.1 uncultured Flavobacteriales bacterium | reverse complement strand
GGCGAAAATGGAATCCATCGCCTGCTGAAGGTGGAAAGCATTCACCTCCAAGAAAACTTTGTTTCCATCTCCCGTGGAAGATACTACTTGTTGATACGAGGATTGAGACCAACCCGAGTTTGAAGCTAGGATTGCCACCGAGGCAATCAGCAGCTTTCCAAAATGACGAGACATCATAAAAATAAATTAGTCGACGAATTTACGTTATAAACCCGTGTCTTTTTTCGTTTCGTCTAAAAAAAACGGAAGCAATGCCACCAGAGGTCACCTTGACGTCGAAGTCATTCGCCTTGAACATCATCCATCCATTTGAATCACCATGGTCTTCAGGACAATCTCAAACGTTGCGCTGAACCCAATTTCACAGTCAATCTTCGACTGGACGTTTGGGGGAACAAGGAAAAATCGATCGATGGTTAGAGCGACTTCGACCGGGCCAAAATCCCCGTCGTTGAATGTCCTGGCACCAGCGGAATCGACTGGACGGTTCCGCCGGCAGAAAGCACCGCCTCACGGCCCACGATGTATCCGTTTTCCGTCGGGTCGGTCACGTGCGGGTCGTAATCGCCGCCCTTGACCAAAACGTCCGGGACAACCGCTTGCAGCAACACCGCAGGGGTGTCCTCACCGAACACCAAGGTCAGGTCCACGCTTTCGAGATGCAGCAGCAGTGCACAGCGATCTGCTGCGGTGTGGATCGGTCGCTCCGGCCCCTTGCCCAATCTCCGAACGCTCTCGTCGCCGTTCACGCCCACGACGAGGCGATCGCCCAGGGCTCGGGCAGCCGCGAGGTAGGTCGCGTGACCAAGGTGCAGCACATCAAAGACACCGTTTGTGAACACGATGCGGTCGCCCTGGGCACGCCACCGGGCGATTTGGTCCAAACCCGCCTGCCACGCCGCCTGCCCCTTCATTGCGCAGCCTCCGATTCCTGCCCCAGCGCATCTGCTGCGGCCTCCTGGGCCAACCGATCCTTGCGCAGGCGATACCACATCAGCATCAAATAACCGATGCCGCCCATGCCGACGGTCATGGCCGTTTGGGTGAGCCAAACCACGTTCGCCACCGCCAAACCCAACTCCTCGGTGAAACCGAGCGCCACAAAGGCGAGGGTCACCGCCCATTGGTAAGATCCGATGCCGCCCGGGGCCGGCAACACCATCCCGAAGCCCCCGGCCACCATGATGAACACGGCATTCAACAGGCTGATGCCAGAAACCGCTTCGATGCTGAGAAAGATGACGTAAGCCATCAGGAAGTACATCGCCCAGATGAAAAAGGTGTGGGCCAAAAACGCCCCCTTCCGTTCCATGTGCCGAATGCTCGTCAAACCCGCCAACACCCCTTGCAAGAAGGCGAACACGCGATCGACAAACGGAATTTGGACCAAAGCATTTCTGAAGACGTAAGCCCCAACGGCAACCGCCAAACCCGCCACACCAAATGGAATCAGCCCAGTCCCCGATGGCAGTTGCATGTCCGCAAGGAGCAGATTGAAGGCCGACAGGTTCCCCAACACCGCGGTCAGGGTCAGCATCAGAAGGATGGCAAAATCGATGACCCGCTCGCTGATGACTGTGCCGAAGAGCTGGTCGACGGGGATGTCGTCGGTTTGGTTGAGGGCCCCGCATCGCGCGAGTTCACCCGACCGAGGAACGAACGTATTCGCGAAATACGAAAAGGCCACCGCGTGAATGCTGTGACCCGCCTTCGGGGCGTGCCCGAGGGGCTGCAACAAAATCTTCCACCGCAACCCCCGACTGATGATCGCGGCATAGCCCATCAAAAAACTCGCCCCGATGCCCCACCACTCCGCGGACTTCATGTGTGCCCAGAGCTCCGCCTTGTTGTCAACGTTCGCAAACGCGAGGTAAAACAACACCACACCGATGGCCAGAAAGGCAATGTACTTGAGGGCGGTTTTCCAATTCATGTTCGCTGGCGTTGAGGGAGGAGTGGAAGGTCAAAAGTCGTCATCAGGCCGACGGCAGCACGCGATTCGTGGCGGTATCCGGGAAAACGACTGTCGGGCGGAATCCCTCGGCTTCCTCGGGCGTCATCTGCGCATAGGCAATGACGATGATGACGTCACCCACCGCCACACGCCTCGCTGCGGGCCCATTCAGGCAGACCTCTCCTGAGCCGCGCTCGCCTGTGATGGTGTAAGTCTCGAACCGCTCACCATTGTTGATGTTGACAATCTGCACTTTCTCGCCTTCGAACAATCCAGCCGCCTCCATCAGCTCCGGATCCAAGGTGATGCTGCCGATGTAGTTGAGGTTTGCCTCTGTGATCGTGATGCGGTGCAGCTTCGCCCGCATAAGGGTCAATAACATGCCGCAAAATTAGGCCAAATCCCGCTCTCCCCCGCCCCGTCACTCAGCGACTTTGGCGGACCAGCCGAACCTCACATCGCCGGTCAAAAGGGGACGTCCCCGTCGCCTGCGCTGCGCCCTCCGATCTCGTCACGATCATCCCCTTCGGCACCCCCATCGCCTCGAGCAACGCCGCCACCGACGCCGCCCGCTGCACCCCGAGCCGCTCGTTCGTCTGGCGATCCCCCGACGCATCGGCAAAACCCGTGACTTCACACCGCCACCCTGCCGGCCATGGCTCGGGGGGGCCGAGGGTCTGGACCCATTGCCGGGTGGTTTGGCCTTGCGCCCCATCAAGGACATGCGCACCCGGCGCAAAAAACACATCCAACGCCACCTCCAGCGCGGGCAACTTCGCCCCATCCGACGGCTTCACGCCCGCCAGCTCGCCCAAAGGATCCAAGGGCAACAAATCGAACACGAACACCTCCCCTGCCCCATCGATTCTGTACGTCCGCACGCGCGACCGCTCGCCCGACGGCCCCGCGACATCCGCGTGCAGAAATGACAATTCCGGCAACCGCTGGCCTTCGCGCAGCGGCTGGACCCTCACCTCGTGCGAGGCATCCGGTGTCACCCCGGGCAGCCAAACCTCCCCTCGGGCATCCGTCACCCCACGAAACACATGGGCCCCACCGCGCTCCCTGACGCGCACCTCGAGGTTGGGGAGCGGTTGCAGGTCATGAACGATTTGAAACACCCATTGCAAAGTGTCCTCGGGGGCCGAATCTGCAGCTGATGCCATCCCTTCCCCCTGGTCACTGCCCGGCACGTGGAACACATCGGCACCGCCCATTCCGTCGAGCCGACTCGCGCACAAATACCAACCCGACCCGGCCCGCGCTCCGGCCGGAATTGCCGCAATCTCATCCCCCCCCGTGTTCAACTGCGCCGGCGCTGGCGACACCACCTGCCACTGGTCCGCGCGTCGCGCCAACCACACATCGTACCCGCCCAACCCGCCCGGGCGGTTGCTGGCAAACCAAATGTCGCCCCCCACCACGTTGGGAAAAATCTCATCCCGTCCCGTGTTCAATGCCACCATGGGGAGCGGTGGACCCCATGCCCCGTCGGTTTGGCGGTGGGCGATGTACAAATCCCAATCCCCTCCTTCAGCCGACCGCGCCGAACACACCAGCACCCCCCGCGTCCGATCGATGGACACATGTTGCACCTCCCCCAGCCCCGAACCCGCCCATTCCGCTGGCTGCAACGGACGCAACACCAACGGCCGCTCGGCCGAAAACGCATCGTACCCGCCCACCCGGTCCGCCTCAAACCCGCGTGTCTCTGTCGCCCTCAAAAGCGCCTCCACCCCCCCAGACGCGGCAGACCGCTGAAAAAACAGACGGTCCCCATCAAAACCGAGCAAAACCTCGTTCGCGGAGGAGTTGAATCCGAGTTGGGTTTGGCCCCAAGCCGCAGGCATCGCCCACACGCCCAGCCCCAGCCACATCAACAACGCAAGCGCCCAGCGCATCATGCCTCGGATTTCTTTTGCTTTTTCCATTCGTCAAGCACCTGCAAGGCCTCTTCATGCCAGGCTTCGCCAAATTTCCGAACCAACGCGTCCCTGCAAAACTCCACGATCGTCGTGTTCAACCGCGCCCCACAACTTCGCGCCCCGTCGCAGATCGGCCACCTGTGGTAGTTCAACGCCGTGAAATCGCGAAGCTCCTTCACCCGAATCGGGTACAGGTGACAAGAAATCGGCTTGTACCAGTCGGTCTCTCCCGCCCGATGGGCCTGCTCGAAGGCACATTTGGCCGTTCCGTCATCATCGAACGTGGCGTACACGCACTCGCGCCCCTCGATGATCGGCGTCACCCAATCCCCATCGCTGTCCTTGTGGTACCGACCGACCTCATCGATCACGGCAAGGGCTTCGGGGCGGAGGCGGGGTCGGATTTGGTCAAAAACCCGGTCCACTTCGGCCAATTCCGCTTCCTCGAGTGGCGCACCAGATTCCCCTTCCACACAACACGCGCCTCTGCATGCCGAAAGGTCGCATGCGAAAAGTTCCTCGAACAGGTCCAAGGACAGCAGGGTGTCTCCGATCACAATCATGGCGCGAAAATACGGGGAACCAAGAACAACTAGGGGGACTAGGGTTGACCAGGGAGACTAGGGGGACTAGG
>CBFIFE010000092.1:0-4675 GCA_965661765.1 uncultured Flavobacteriales bacterium | reverse complement strand
AGGCGGCGAGGAGGAGGAGGTTTTGGATGCGCAGCGGCGCTCGCCCGTTCACCGACCAGTAGACCGCAAAAACGAGGGGCAGGAAGAGCAGGAATTCGATGGAATTGAAGAGCATCGCTTCAAGGCTTTGAGGCCGCAACGCTCGCTCTGACAAGGAGTCGGGGGCGCTTGGGGATTTGGTTGGAAATTGCAAAATCCACCAGCGCTGGCAGCTCAATCACAAGCAGCGTCCGCCAGTCAAAACTTGCACAAAACGTGCGACTTAGGAACAGGTTCAGCAGGTTTCGCGACATCGTGGAAGCCTGCGCAGCAAACGTCGAATGTCTAGCGAATGTGGCGGAAAAAGCCATCCTGCAAATCAGGGTGTCACAATCCATGGTCTGCAGTGTACGGAAAACGCCAGTTCGGGTTTCAGGAAAAGTGGGTGCGGTATGCGCTTTATTGCCTGTCGAAAGTGCCTGTGCTCCTTCGCTCGGTGTTTTTCAGCCACATTGCCGCCACGTGGTCGATGTTCAGCCGATGCGCACGCATGGCCACCGCCCCTGAACGATGATCAGCCAGCAGCGCCCGGTTGTCGTAATAGGCCCGAATGGCCGCTCGGAGTTCGGCGGTGTCGGTTGGATCTTGCAACAAAATGCCGGCAGCGGGCAATTCTGGATCGGCAAGCAACATGGGAACACCACCCACAGCCGTGGCAATGACAGGCATGCCGGCATTGAGGTATTCGATGATGGAATTGGGCAGGCCTTCTGTGCCAAACCGCGTCGGCAGCAACCCGACATCGTACCGACCTGGGTAGGAGAGGGCCGGCCTTGCTTGATGTCCCAGGAATCGCACACCTGGGCCGGCCTCCGCCCGCAGGCCATCGAGACCTGGGCCCTTTCCAATGAGATCCAGCGTTACGCGGATGCCCCTTTCCCGAAGTTGGTTCACGGCATCCATCGCAGTGGACCAGCCCTTCAGGGCCTCTCCACGGGCGCACATCACACACCGAAGTGGACCTTCTTCATTTTGCGTTTCTGGGAACACTTGCTGAGGGGGCACGACGCCATTGTGCATGAACCAAATCTGTTCGGAGGGGATGCCCATGCGCTGGAGCATTGCCCGTTGTTCCGGACTCTGGACGACGTGCCCGTCCGCTTTGCCGAGCACCGCTTTGCCGTTCACCACTGCGGCCGCTTCCGTCCAATCGCCCGCCTGCCGACTCCACCAAAACCCATCAGAACCTGGCCGCCGAAGACGCTCTACCCGCTCAGCCACAAAAGCATCGGCTTGCCGCCCGGTGGAAACGACGACGTCGAAAAGTCGGCAGGCGTCAACATCTCCCTCGATCACCGCCGCTTCTGGGTGAAGCCGGGCTTGGACAAAGGCGATGTCGCGCTGTTCGGGCGCCAAATCCAGGACCCAGCACCCATGCCCGGACCGAATCCAGGCACCGGCGAGGGCGCAGATTTGCGCCTGCGGCCCTGCGGCGGAGAGGTTGGGCACAACGATCAAGATCTTCAAAACAGCAGCAGCGTTCGGGTGACGGCAAATGTCGGTGCAAAAACCGTTTTCGAAGTGTTTTCGCCACCCTCTTGCTCAAATGGTTGGAAGTTCATTGCTACATCGAATGCCTTTTGGTAGCTTTCGAGGCATGAATCTCGCCGTTTGCGTCCTGACCCGTTTTGAATTGCGCAGCAACCCGGAAGACCGTGAAGGACTTTTCGGTGTGGATGGTGCCACGCTCTTCAATCCGGAGCGTTTGCGGAGCCGATTGAATTTGATTCAGTGGATCACGGGGCCTTCTTTGCGTGCCCAGTCGCATCAGGATTTTTTGTGGGCAATCCTCTACGATGTGGACCTTCCCCGGGACCTCCTCGCAGAATTGGAGGCGTTTGCGGCCACGATGCCACAAATCAGGCTGGTGTCGAACGAAGGCTTCTTCGCCGATCATTTGCCAGCACCAGAGCGCGGGATGGGAGGCATGGGGTGGTTGCGGCCACTGCTTCCGGAAGATGCAACGCACGTCCTGACGGTCAACGTCGACGGTGACGATGCGCTGGGGCGTCACGCCCTGCGCCGATTGGTGGACCAGGTGAATGCGGACAAGTCAGCGGGCAAGTTGGACCTCGGTTTGCGTTTTTATGGATGGGCCCAATCCACCCATTGGTGGGCCAGTGCTGGTGCCGCGGATGATTCGCCCCTGGGCTTGTGGTGGGATTGGGGGCCTGGGTTCCGACAAAATGAAATGTTCCGCAGTGTGGGGTTTTCCGTCTGCTCTTCAGTGTCATTTTCGGCCCACACCTTGGGATTTCCCCACCACATCCCTCATATTTTGAAGCTTTTGGAAGTCGAGCGGCGCAAGTCCTTTCTCGGCCGCATGTTTCCTCGCCCCTGGCTCAGGTTTCAAGCGTCAGGAATTCGCGGCCGGTTCAGTGCTGAATCGCGCAGACAAGTGCGCGGCTTTGGTCGGTTGGTTCAACGGAAGAACCAACACTTGGCGCCCACCGAGCAAATCACCGGCCTGCCTGGCGAATGGGTGGCCGATGCCTTTTGTGGGTCTGGTGAAGTGCTGATGCTGGAGCACGATTCCAACGTCATGATGACACGCAGGAAGTGGAGTGCAGTCATCCACCAGCCGGTGGCGGATTCATCATTTCTCGGCGATGTCGTGGTGGACTGGGACCCAATGCAGTCCCACATTCAATCCCTCGCTCAGTGAGGCCACCGCAGATTGCAACTTTCCTCATTGAACATTCGTAGGACGTCGTATGATTTGCGGCAACGGTTTGCTCGGTCAGGCCTTCAGGTCTGCGCCTTGTTCGCTCCCCCCGGATGCCGTGGTGGTGGCGCAAGGCGTGTCCAACTCACTGGAGACAGACGAGGCGGCGTTTCAACGGGAATGGCAGACCCTCCGGGGCATTTGCACAGATCCCGGTCTTTCGTCGAAGCGGGTGGTGTATTTCTCGACTTCTCGGTTGGACCGACCGCTGACGTCCGAGGACCGGCAGTACTTTCATCACAAGCGGGATGTCGAACGGTGGCTCTTGGATGCGTTGGGTTCACGGGTGTTGATTGTCCGGCTGCCGCATGTCGTGGGCCTGGGTGGTCATCCCAACACCGCCTTCAATTACCTCTGGCGTTCGGTTTGCCAGGCGGAGCCTTTTGTGGTTTTCGCAGGTGGCGAGCAACGGGAGTTGATGGATGTGGCGGACATCCCGATGCAGGTTCATCAGTGGCTCGCGGCGGGTCGTCACGGCGTCCACCGCATGAGGGGCTGTTCGCTGGAAGTGACGAAAATTGTGAGGGACATGCGCCTTCATTTGGCCCAATTGCGGTCGCCTGAAACCGATGAAGCAGGGATCGAGCCCGATGCCTGGGCCAAGATGTTGATTCGTTATGCGCGACGGTGAATCGCGAGGACAGCAAACCCATTCAAAAGCGTGATTCAATTGCCCCGCAAATGACTGTCGCCAGCGGGAAGGTGATCAAGGACACAGCAGTGGCCATTCCGGCTTCCGCTCTCTTGAGGTATTCCACTTTCCGCAAAATGCTCAAGGAACGCTTGTTTCTCGTTCTTTGCATTGAACCTCCCCCATCTGCTCATGCCCCAGTTCGAGACCCTCGCTTTTCATATTGGATACCCCAAGACCGGCACCACCGCCATCCAAGAGTACCTCGCCAGAAATACGGATGAACTGGAGCGGCATGGCTGGTGCTACTTCGGAGGTGAAATTCTCGGCGAGTATGTAGGATTCAATGCGATGGTTTTGATGTGGACGTTGACTGGGGGCCGAGGAGAGCAAAAGTTGCCAGGTCATTTGGATCACGAACCCCTTTTGGTCGAGCTCTTCCACCGTTGGCTTCAGCAGCAGCGGGCGAAAAACCTGCTGATTTCGGCCGAAGCTCTGTGTTCATTCGACGAGAACAGGTGGCGACAAGTCATGAAAGCGATGGAACCATACTGCTCGCCAGAGACACGCATCCGGGTGCTTCACGTTGTGCGTCACCCCCTTTTCAGGACACTGAGTGGCAGAAACCAGATTTTGAAAGTAACTGGTAACTTGGCCAAGCATCATATGCCGGGCATTGGCAGGAGAAAGACAAATGAACTCTCGATTTTCTTCAAAAACTTCTTTGAAGACAGACGATATCAATTCGAAGTTCGAAGGTTTGAGGACCTCCGAGATGAACACCTAGAGCTGGGTTTCCTGCGCTGGCTGGGTTTGCCGACAGAGAACTTTGACACGACGGCCCCAAAAAAGACCATCAATTCCTCCGTTTCACTCGAGACGAAATGGATTTTCACAACTGCAGGTTCGTTGGAGCATGGGACATGGGACTACAAGTTTTGGCAAGCCCTTACGGATTTCCCAGGGACGAATGATGGTTGGCAAGTGGAGGAGGCTCGGGCGTGTTGGGCATCGTTTGCTGACGGAGAGAATTCCTATCTCGCCTCTGTCGGATTGAAAATGTATGCATTTGAGGAGGGGTTCAGGCCCATGCACTTGGAACAGCTTTGGCCTGAAGCCTTTTGCGATGCCTGGAAGAAACGCCTGGAGACGCTCTCACGTGCTCATGTGAAGCGGATGCTTGCGGTTTTGCAAAACCTGCAACCAGAGGTCGAACCGGGCGAGTGGCCCGAGGAGGCACGTGGTCGGTTTGAGCGTTTGAAGCGAGTGACTTGGAAACG
>CBFIFE010000091.1:0-5069 GCA_965661765.1 uncultured Flavobacteriales bacterium | reverse complement strand
AGTGGTTGGGGCAACCAAGAGCTTCAGAACTACGTCGCCAGTGATGAGAACGCCTACGTGCAAGACGGCAAGCTGATCATCAAGGCGGTGAGCGGTGGGTCTGACAATTACACATCGGCTCGCCTGAAGTCCATCGATTTGCAAGAATTCCAATATGGCCGCGTCGACGTTCGCGCTGTCTTGCCGGTCGGGCAGGGCATGTGGCCTGCGATTTGGATGTTGGGGGCGAACTTTTCGGAAATTGGTTGGCCGGATTGTGGAGAAATCGACATCATGGAGCTCATTGGACATCAGCCCAACCGCGTCCACGGGACGGCGCACTGGGGTGCTGACCCAAGCCAACATCAATACCAGGGTGGGTCGATTGCGCTGCCCAACGGTTCCACATTTGACGAGGAGTTCCATGTCTTCTCCATCGAATGGGAGGAGGATGAGATTCGTTGGTTCATGGATGATGAGCAGTATTTCTCCCTCGATCCCGGCAATGTGGCTCCGCAGGCTTGGCCTTTCAACGAACCTTTCTTCTTCATCCTCAATGTCGCTGTGGGGGGTGTATGGCCGGGTTATCCGGATGAAACGACGTTGTTCCCTGCATTTATGGCGGTCGATTATGTCCGCGTCTACCAGGGGAACTAGGGTGAACCAGGGTGACCAGGGTGACCAGGGAAGGAGGATGATCGCGGCCTCGTGAGGGACGCTTGTCAGCAAAGCTGCTCGGGTTCATGAGCGGCCCCAATATCAGGTGGGTCTGCGCAATGGGAAACCGGTGGACTCCTTCAGTTCCCACTGATGTTGTCGTTACGCAGCCTGTAGGCGGCGAAGCAGCGATCGGCGGACAATGGGCAGCAAGGACGGCTCAAGCGGGAAGGAGAAGGAGCATCGCGCCAGGAACGTTGCAGGATTCGGAAGGTCGGTGAATTTGCGGGCGAATTCGAGTTTGATCGATTCGAACGTCTCTGCGAGGCGTCGCCGGCGCTGTTCGATTGGGGTGAGTTCGAGTTGGAGGTAGGGCTCGCTGTTGAGTTGGATTTTCGAGCGCTTGTATCGGTACCCGTAGATTTGGGATTCAGGTTCGTCGAAAATCAAGAGGTAGCCCTCATCAGCGTAGAGGGGTGTGATCCCCACCGGGGTGATTTCCGTGTGGTCCTCGATGATGTTGTAAATCTCCGCACCTTCTTCGATGGAGGCACGCAACCGCGGGATGGCGAATTGCAGCAACTCATCGAGGTAGGCGTCTAGGTCTGGATGGGCTTGGATTTGGCCATAGACCCATCGCATCTTTTGAAAGTCCAAACTTTGAAGCTCCCCCTGCATCAATTCGCCCCACCGGTCGCGCTCTGCCTTGAACTCCTGGAGACCCCGGTGCGCTTCGACCAAATCCCCAAGCGCGGGATACAGCCGCGTCTTTCGAAACTCCTTTCGGACTTTTTGCAACCAGGCCAGCATGAGGTATTGCTTGTACTCCGAATCCATCAGGCCGTCCGTCAGCCATTGTGCGTTGAATTTCTGATGCATTAACAGAATTTACGAAAAAAGAAGCTATCTTCGACGTCCTCAAAGAAATGAGACATGAATAAGAATTTTGCTTTTGTGGCCGTGATGGCGGCGCTTGCGGCTTTTACGGGTTGCAAGGAAGACATCGAAGTTTGTGATGACAAAGCGACGATTTGGATCGTGAACAACACGGTTTGTACGCCCGACATCGAAGTGAATGGTGATTTGGTTCAGGCGGACATTCCCGCTTTGGACTCCATCATGTATGAGGCGGATGCCGGTTCATATGACATCGATGCGGATATGGCCTTGATTTCTGCTTGTGAAGACCACAGTGAGACCATCAACACCGAGTGCGGCGCGACTTACCGCTTCCTGGTGTACCCAGAATGATCTTGCCAGACTCACTGGAGTTGACGAAGCGGTTCCCTTTCGGGGGCCGCTTTTTTTTGTGACAAATCCTTTCGATTTTCGGGGCCATGAAAACGAAACAATGGATGTGGGTCTGTGTCGCAGTGTTCGCGCTGGGTTTGCAGGGCTGTGATTGGGATGTTGTTGTGCGCGGGTGCACCGATGTGGACGCAGTGAACTTCAGCCTGACGGCGAGCGAGGATGACGGCAGCTGCTTGTACACGGGACAGGCGGTGTTTTGGTATGATGCGGCGGTTTCCGAGGAGTTGTTGTTTTACAAGTCGACGGATTTGGCATTGTTGATCGACAACGAGCTCGCGGCGGAGTGGGTCGCGTCGGACTATTGGTTGGTCGCGCCCAATTGCGGCGGGGCTGGGACAGTGACAGTGGAGAAATCACTTGCCGCGGGAGAGAGTGCGACGGCAACATATCGCGTGGAGGACAATTTTGGCGATGTGCTGTGGCAGGGCGTGGTGGCGTTCAATCAGGGGGGCTGCTCGGCGATTGGGCTGACGTTGTGAGCCATAGGGTTTTCAGCAATTTGTGCCAAACAATCCCAGGAACGTCAACAAATCAGCGACATTGATGAAGCCGTCGCCGGTGAGGTCCACGGATGGGCAGTCCCAGGCGCAGGTCATGCCGCCCAGCAGCACGAGCAGGTCCGCGACGCTGACGACTTCGTCGCCGTTCAAGTCCCCAGGACAGCCAGCAACGGCGGAAATGGGGGCGCACATTCCGAGAAAGGACCAGTTGGCGCTGTAGTTGACGTTGTTGGACGCCGACCAACCATTGAAGATGGTCAGGGTCCAGTTTCCGGCGTTCTCGCCCGCCTCATCAAACACTGCATCCTCCAAGTTGATGGCCGCTGTGAAATTGCCTCCGATCGGGGATTGCCAGCTGGCAGGCCAGCCGCCGATGTTGCTGCCAGGCACGGGAACATTGTAGCCACCCAGGCTGACGCAGTCTCCGTTGGGCGCGCAAAGGCTGAAGGCGAAGTCAGCGGCAAAGCTGCCCGGTGAAGCGGCGTTGTCGAAGTCGAGCTGGACTTCAATGGCTGTGGGTGTGTTGGCCAAATCCGTCAAGCTCCAGGCCGCCGTTTCGCCGCCGCTCAAGGTTGCTGAGGTTTGGAGGGCGGTTGCGCATGGACAATCGTCCCCGGCAAACGGCCAAATGCAGCTGTCATCGAAGGGAAAGATGGCCCCTCCCGTGAAGTTGCATGCAGCGGGGCTGGTGCAACCGCAACCTGGACAGTTTGCCGTGCAGTGCGTGAAGAATGTCTTGTACAGGGTGTTGTCGTCAGGGTGCGCATCCGTTTCGCCGTTGAGCAGCGTCACGGTCACCGTGATGTTGTGGTCGCCGAACCCAACGGGCCACCACCCGGATGGGTCGTGTGTGAACCCAGCGGTTGCGACTTCGCCCGGGGCCAAGGGCTGCGGGGATTCAAGGAGCTGGGTTTGGCCGGAAACGGCATCTTCGAAGGACAACACGAAGCCATTCGTCGCAGTGGTGCCAGCGTTGAACACAACGGCTTGCGGCGCCACTGCGTGCCCGCACAGGGTGTCTGCAAGGCCTGTCAATTCGAGCAACTGCAAATTCGCTCCTGCAGGCGGTGCGTTGACACCGTCAGGGCTCAAGGTCCAAGGCGAGATGGCGAAATAGATGCCGTCCTTCGGTTGGAGTTTGAGGCGCGATGCCGTATCGGCAAGTGCAGCTGGCCAAACCAAACTCGCATGGCCCGTATTGGGCACGCTGTCGGCAAGCAGGAAAGGGTAGGTGAGCCCACCATCAAAGGAAAGCCGCGCTTCGAGCCAGGCGTCGTCAAAAGGCGCCTCTGCAGTCATGCCAGGCGTCCAGTCCAGGACGACGGCTTGTGCTTCCGCATCCCACACCCAGTTGAGAACCGCGAAAGGGACATTCTCGGGATCACTGGGACAGTGGATGTACATCGTGTCCACGCCGCTGGCACCGGCCTCGGATCGATTGTCGCGGGCGGAACACAGGAAGGTGAGGGCATCGCCAGGGCTGGGCAGGGTTTGGCCCAATCCATCGCCCATGCCGCCACTGCCTGCATCACTCGGGAAGTCCCGGAAGGGATGAAGGGTCGGTGGATGGCAGCGCAGCGTCGCCGCGCCGGCATCCACCTGGTCCCAGCTGTAAGTCAGCACGTCGAAATCGGCATCAATGGTCCCTGAAGCGGTCAGGCGAAATGGCGTCCCTGGTGGCACGGGTCGGCTGTCATCACTGGCCACGACTTGAGGGGCGTGGTTGATGGGCCCGCTCGGCGCAGGGCACAAGGTTGCGCCTGGCCCGGTTGTCAAGAAGGCCCGCATCTCGTTGAGGCTGTGCGCGTGAAATTCATCGTCCGGCAAGGGTTGCAGATTGGGACTGCAAATCCCTGCATAACTCATGATTGTGCTGCCCGACGCTGGCTCAAATGCCGTTGCGGCTTGGGCGTTGCAGGGGTTGGAGTGGGTGTGGCTTGCCCCGAGTTGGTGCCCCAGTTCGTGACAGAATTGGCCCACTTCAAAGGCCTCGCCGACGGGGATGGTGGCCCGGCTCACCCCGCGCGCCTTCATGGCCCCACATGCGCTGCCGAGGCTGGCGATGCTCGAGAGGCCGGTGCCAAACACGTGTCCGATGTCGAAGGCCTCGCTTCCCAGGATGCCGTTGAGCGTTGCTGCATTTTGCGCCATCATTTGCGCAGCATTGGCGTTGTTGTATGGATCGGTTTGGGCATCGAGAAAGACCAAATCCCCATTCTCCGGCACCAATTCGAACTGGATCCCCATTTCCGGCCCGAAAACGGCATTCGCCCGGTTCACGGCCGCCACCATGGCAGCCAAGGCAGCCGCTGTGCTTCCCCCGTGGTAGGCGGCATATTCGCCGGTGCATGCGAGGGCCAGCCGCAGGACGCGCGTTTGCACAACGCTTGGTGCGGGTGTGGTGGAAGCGCGCGGCAAAGCCGGTGGAGGTCCAGTCGGCATTGCACAAGTCAAGGCCTCCGTTGTGTTCGCAACCTCGGGGGCAGGTGCAGTTGGCGAACCGACTTCCGTCACCTGTCCATCTGGAAACTGGATGAAACCTCGCCTCGCTTCACCATGCTGGACAAAGTAGAACTTCGCGCCTTTTGTGAACCCGATGGACGTGCCTTCCCAAGCTTCGAT
>CBFIFE010000090.1:0-5800 GCA_965661765.1 uncultured Flavobacteriales bacterium | reverse complement strand
CGACGGATGCTGGCACGTGCGACTACGACAGCTGCGTCACGGAGCCGGAAGGATGCGAAGCCGATTTGAACAACAGCGGCGCCATCGGCGTGGAAGACCTCCTGCTGTTGCTCGCCGACTTCGGTTGCGTGGACGGGGATTGCACAGGTGATGTGGATGGGGACGGCCTGACAGGCGTCACCGACATTCTGTTGATTTTGAGCAATTTTGCGGGGACAGGATGTCCGGTGGGGCCTTGATTTGGTCTAGAGGAGGGGCCTGAGGCCAGGGGCCAAATCAAGCCAGAACCTTCTCGATGTAATCCGAATTCAAGAGCGCCAGTGCGCCCATGTATTTCAGCCGAAAACTGACCAAATCGCCAACGCGGTAGCGCTCCTTGTCGTCCCCCAAATCGAGCACAATCATGTCCGAACTCGCCCCCAGAAACGCCAGTTTTTCATCGTCCGGCAGCAAGTACTCCGCGTCCACGTCCAGCAACCCGATGTCGAGAATCGCACGGTAGGAGGTTTTGCCGTAATCCGCCTCGTCCACCTCGTAAGTTTCGCCGGAAGGGTTTTCGCCCAAATACCCGATCGGCACCCGCGGCTTTTCGGTGATTTCGATGATCTCAGCGAAGAGCTTGAACACATCGGTGTGCATCCCCTCCACCGGCTCCTCCGTCAACAGGTTGTTGCCGAAATAGAGCATCTCCCCGACCCGAAAGTGGTTGACGCCGGTCGGCACCTGCCCCCGCTCCAGCATGGGAATGATGACCGAGGTGCCACCGGAAACCCAGGGGATGCCGACGTTGAATTTGGCCTCAATGAGTTGCTCATAAAGCGACATCTGAATCAACTTGTCCTCCGACGGCATCACACCATTGAGGCAGTTCAGGTTCGCCCCGATGCCCACCACCTCAATGTGCGGCAGACGCAAAATCGCCTCGTAAAAATCGATCAAATGAGAGCCCATGATGCCCTCGCGCAGATCGCCGAGTTCTATCATGATGATGACTTTGTGCACCTTTCCCTGTCGCCCAGCCTCCTTCGAGAGCCGCTCGATGGTGTAGAATTCGGTGTTGAAACTGACATCTGCAAACCGCACGACGTCTGGAATGCTGCGCTTCGCCGGCGGTTTGATGTAGATGGTTTCCACGCCAGCATCCAGTTCCTTGATGGTGGCCAAATTCGAGATCCGAGAATCGCAAATCGACCTCGCCCCCAGTCGGATCAACTCCGCGAGGTAAAGCCGGTTGCCACACAGCATCTTGCTCACCACCGCCCACTCCTTGTCGTGTTCGGCAAACAGGCGATCGAGGTGCCGGTAATTTGACGCGAGCCTGTCTTTGTACAATCGGATAAATGCCATCGAAATTGAGGGGTTCAATCCACGCTGCGCCGCGGGATGTTCGCGGGCAAACGGGTCAAAAGTTCGTAATTGAGTTGGTCACTGAGCTCCCCGAAGGAGGCCACGGTCAGCTGCAAATCGCCTTGGCTGCCGATCAAGGCCACCTCATCGCCTCGTGCGACCTCACCATCGAGGTGGGTGACGTCCACCAGCATCATGTTCATGTTGACCATGCCGATGACGGACATCCGTTGGCCATGAATCAACACGCGTCCCTGATTGCTCAGCGATCGGCTGTAGCCATGGCTGTAGCCCACAGGCACGGTCGCGATGACCATGTCTTGTTCTGCCAAAAATGTGGTCCCATAACCGATGAATTCGCCCTGCCTGACCGACTTGGTGCTCATCACTTGAGACGTCCAACGCAGAATGCGCTTCAGGGGATCAACCGGATCAGGCAACCGCGAGATGTGGTTGATCAAAATCTCTCGGCTGGGCCAAAACCCGTACTGCAAAATCCCAATCCGCACCATGTCCATTCGGGTGGCGGGGTATCGGATTGTGGCTGCTGAACAGGCAGTATGCCGGAGCTCGGGGTGAATGCCGCGTTTGCGCAACCAGCGGTCAAAGTTTTGGAAGGTCTTGAGCTGTTGACGAATGCGGACATGGTTTGCGATGCTCTCCGCCCCTGCGAAGTGCGTGCACAATCCACGGATTCGAAAATCTGAGGAGTGGTCCTTCAAAAAAGCGACGGCATCCGCCAATCCCGTCCGGGAAAATCCCGTTCGGTTCATCCCGGTCTCAACCTCAATGTGAATCAAGGCAGGCATGCCCACACGGACAGCTGCATCTTGGGCTTCCTGCAGCCTGTGTAGGTCAAAAACAAAGAATTCCACGCCATTTCGAACGGCCCAATCGACCTCCTCACCGGCCAGCATCCCCATGATCATGACCACTGGCGGGGGACCTTCAGACGCAGAGGCCAACACCCGAACGGCCTCATCTGCACTGAAAACAGCCATGTGGTTCACCCCCGCCGCCTGCAACATCGGCACATAGGCTTCAATGCCGTGGCCGTATGCATTTCCCTTGATCACGCAGGACAACAGGGTGTCCGGGCCGATCAACTGCCGAATGAATCCAAGATTCGTCCGCAACGCTGCCTCGCTGATTTCGATTGCTGATGTTTCAAACATGGCGCTGGTTCAGAATGCCCAAAAACACACACATTCCTTGCTCAATCAAATCATCCGGGAAGTCATAATCGGGGTTGTGCAGTGCGGGCACTTGCCCCCCTGCCCCGAGTCCAAACATTGCCCCTGGGTAACGTTGCGTGAACAGCCCGAAGTCCTCGCCCCACTTGAAGGGGAATTCCGCGCGGCGGGCAATCAATCCCGCAGACGCTGCGCCCGCTTCGACAGTTGCCACTGCGTCGGCACTGTTTTCGTTCGCTTGGAACACCTCTGTCCATTCAATCACCACGCCCAGGCCATGTTGTTCGCCCAACCGGTGGGCCAAGGCCTCGGCCGAGCGCACCCAGTGGGCCATTTGCTGCTCATCCCACGTCCGAATCGTGAACCGCGTCACACCGGTTCCCGCCGAAACGCCGTAAGCCACTTCCCCGAGTTCGGCATGAATCGGGGTCACAACGCTGAAATCAGGTCTTCCCAATTCCGGTTGGGCACCCCGCAGCATCTCGAGGGTGAACTCGGCCATCGCTGCCGCGGGGTTTTGGCCATGCTCTGGCTCCGCTGCGTGCGATGTTTTCCCATTGAAATGCACCACAATGCTCCGTGCCGCGGCCGTGAATGGCCCTTGACGGGTCACCACGACGCCCTCGGGAATGCCGGGCAGGTTGTGGAGTGCGAAGACCGCGTGGGGCTCTGGGATTGGGCCTGCCCATCGTGGATCCTTCAACACCGCCGGAGCCCCCTGACCATTTTCCTCCGCCGGTTGCCAGAGGAGCAAAACCTTGCCCTTGCTCGGTTTCATCGCCGCCAAGGCATCCGCCACAGCACACAAAATCGTCGCATGGCCATCGTGACCACAAGCGTGGGATTTCCCCTCGACAAGCGACCGATGAGGACGCTCCGTCGCATCCGCCCATTCTGCGATCGGCAAAGCATCGAGCTCCGCGCGAAGCAGTGTCGTCGGCCCTTCCACCCCGCTGTCAAAGAGCGCCACCACCCCAGTGCCCCCGACGCCCTCCCAAACCGCATCCACTGGCATGTTCCCCAGCCGCTCAGCCACCCGCTGAGCCGTGGCTCGCTCCTCTCCCGACACCTCGGGATATTGATGCAGTTCGCGGCGAAAGGCGCGCCAGCCCTGCAATTGTTCTGCTGTCAGCGGCCTCATGCTTCCGACCGTTGCTTGTTGTGCCGCATCTCGAGGTATTTGTTTTCGAATCCGAGCCGCTCGTAAAGCCGAAGCGCAGGGTTGTGCGGCTCCACATGCAGCGCCATGTTCCCCGGGCTGTTTGCGATGGCCGCTTGCATGAGGGTTTTGCCCACGCCTTGCCCCCGCATGCGCTCATGGACAGCGATGTAGACCAAAATATGCTCCGGAATGTACCCAGACATCCCCGTGTCGTTGATGACGACCGCCCCCACAATCTCTGCACCCTCCACCGCGAGGAACACCCGGCCGCCTTTGTCGGGGTTCAGGACGTAGTCGAGGCACGCTTGAATTTGGTCCAAAGGATCCCCAAATTCCCCGAGGTGTTGGAAGAGAAACTGGGCAACGGCAGATTGGGCCTGCGCAAGGTCTTCCGTTGATAGGGCTTTGAAAATCAATGCGTTATGATTTGGTTCCATCATCAATCTTCTTCATGGTGAAATAGAGCATCGCCGATGCAGCAATGCCAAACAAATTCGCGTCCAAGCCCAACGGCAACGCCACATCTGCCGCAATCAGAGCCAGTGTTGTCGCCCCGCCGCCCACCATCGCCACCAAGGCGGCCGATGAGCTGGGCTTTCTGCCGAAGAGCGCCATCAGCACGGGCACAAACAGCCCCGAGACCATGAAGGCATAGGAGTAAAGCATGAGTTCAAGGACGTTTTGCATCCGGGTGGCCAAGGCCAAAGCCAGCACACCGATGAGCAGCGTGGCGAGTTGCGACAACCGCAGAACGTTCCAACGCTTGGAAGCCGACGACAGTCGTGCAACACTTCGCGGCAACAGGTCGGTGACCACATTGCCCGATGCCGCCATCAGGCAACTGTCGGCAGTGCTCATGATGGCCGAGAAGTATGCCGACATCATCAACCCCAACAAGCCCGTGGGCAGAATCGACCGCAACAGCAGCGGCAGGCCCATCTCCGCATCAAAGCCCGCCGAGGCGCCGTGTCCCAGAGGTGCGAACATGCCAGTCTCCAGGGCGACCCGCGAAAACAAACCCAGAGCCACCCCCATGAACGCCATCACCGGCCATTCGAACAAGCCCGCCACAAACCACGCTTTTCGGGCCTCTTGGGCCGAACGACAGGCAAAAATGCGTTGGTACAACGTCATGCCCACAAACCAAATCGGCACAATCGTCACCCCCCAATTCACCAGCTGCTGCCAAGTGACATTGCCCAATGACAAAAAGGAAGGACCCAGCGTGACCTCAATGGCCGTCCAACCCCCGATGGCCTTGTACCCGAGCGGGATGCCAATGAACACCAGACCGGACATCAACAAAATCCACTGCACCGTGTCCGTGTAAATGACCGCCTTGATGCCCCCAAGAACGGTGTACACCACAGCAATGACTCCCATGAACAGCAAGGCAGTGGTCAGGTCGAGTTGATCGAAAGTTGCTGAGGCCAATTTCGCACCAGCCAACATTTGGCTGCTCGTGAAACCGATGTAACCGATCGCGCTGATCCACGCCGCGGCCGCCACCACCCGCGCATTGTAAAACTCACCCAGAAACTGTGGAAATGTCAGCAGGTTTTTTGCCCTGCCGAGACCGGCGACTTTGGGAATCAAGAACACAGCACTCAGCCATGCCCCCACCAATCCCGTAAACAGCATCCAAGAACCCGACAGTCCCATGGTGAACCCCAAGCCCCCGAGTCCGATGGAAAAACCACCCCCCACGTCTGAGGCCACCACACTCAAGCCCACATGGCCCGCCCCCATGGAACGTCCACCGACAAAATAGTCCGAAGAACTTTTGTTGCGCCGCGTGAAGTAGAGCCCCACCCCCAACATGGCGATGAAATAAACTACGAACACGAAATAATCTGCAACCCCCATGCGAAATGTGAGGCAAAGCTACATTTTGCGGGACAACCAAACAACTCTCATTCGAAAAGAACCCTGAAAATCAGGGGTTTTTCAATTGTTTCGCAAACGAAACATCCCGAGCTTCTGGTGAAGCGAAGAAGCCCCCCCGATCAATCCAGCACGAGCCGGAAGGTCTTCGCCTCCCCTGTGCTGGCCGACAACCGCAACAGGAAAAGGCCAGGTGCCCCATCGTTCAAGCGCA
>CBFIFE010000089.1:0-6307 GCA_965661765.1 uncultured Flavobacteriales bacterium | reverse complement strand
CCGCTTCATCAAGTCTTCTGCAAGATCTTGTGCATCCCTTTTTGTGCGGCAAAACACCACGCCGAAAATGGTCGGGTCGAGGTCCAAGAACCGCATCAACCCCTCCGTCTTGTCGGTATGGCGCACAAAAGCGTATTGGTGTTCGATTTGGTCATTCACCGTGGTCGCCGGATCTACCCGAACCTCCAAAGGGTCATTCATGTATTGCTTCACCAGGCGGCGAATCTCTCGCGGCATGGTCGCAGAAAACAGCCACGTCCGCTTGTCGGCTGGCGTTTGATCCAGAATGGTGTCGAGCTCTTCCTTGAAGCCCATGTTCAGCATTTCATCGGCCTCATCGAGGATGACGAATTCAATCTTGTCGAGCTGGATGGCATTGCGCTTGGCCAAATCAATCAGCCGGCCAGGCGTCGCAATCACCACCTGACACCGGCGCCTCAGCGCATGAATCTGCGTCATGATGTTCGCCCCGCCATAGACGGCCACGGACTGAATGCCTTTCATGTTCTTCGAGAACAACTCAATCTGCTGGGCGATTTGCTGTCCGAGCTCTCGGGTCGGCGCCAGAATCAGGGCCTGCACATGGTCTGCGTTTGGGTCCAAATGATCCAGCAGTGGCAGCCCAAATGCCGCCGTTTTCCCAGTTCCTGTCTGGGCAAGACCGATGAAATCACGGTCGCCTTCGAGCAACAACGGAATGGCCTGTTCTTGGATGTCCGTGGGTTTTTCGAAGCCGAGTTGACCGATGGCTTCTAAAATCGGGGCCGAAAGGCCGAGGCGGACAAAATCTTCCAAGAAAAAGGGGGGGGATTCGCGGACTGAGAAAAATCGAAAGGTGCTCATGCTCGAGCGGGGCAAAGGTACTGCAGAATCCGACAACTTCGAATCCAGGTCGGTATGCCGTGTCGATGAAGACAACAGTGGGGCGTTGAGAACTTTGATGTTCATGTCTGTCCGGTTGGGCGGGTTCCATGGTATCATTGCAGCATGTTGAGACGGTCGGGCCTATTGCCCCAGTTTTTGCTTCTGTGGGTTGCTCTGGGTGCTAGCGGGCTGACGGCGCAAGGGTCGCTCCAGTGCGATTCAATCTTTTTTGCAAACCTCGCGAACGCATCTGACGTCCCGGACGCGCTGCGCACAGAGGCCATTTCGCTCTACATGGTCAGCCGTGAAAACGGCGACGAGGTCACCATGGCAGCGGCAAAACTGCTTTGGGTACATAGCTATCACCTGGATTTTCAGCGCGCGCCAGAGGAAAGTTGGGCTTTTGATGATGATTTGCCGGCTTGTGGGGCGGTTCGTCTTTGGAAGCAAGGCGTTCAAGCCTTTTTGGAAAATCACTTTCAAGAAGCCGCCGAATTGCTGGATGCGGCCCTCACGGCTGCGGAATCGGCATCCCTGCGAAGTGAACTCGCTGGTCCGATTTCTGGCATCAGCGCGTTGATGGGCAGTCCGATTGTGGCCAAACACCAGCTCCGGTTTTTGGCCCAAGAAGACTTGAACAGCGAACCCTCCCCACGGGCATTGACGGCCTTGTTGCTGGCAGATTTGCAAATCCACCCAGAGAATCCAGCGGTCACTGATGCGGAGAATTGGTTGGTTTCCAGCGCATTGCCCAACCGCGACCGTTACATCTTGGGCATGACATTGCTTACGGCCTATGTGTACTCAGGGGACACCGCAAAAGCAGATTTTCTCTACGCGCGCCTCGCGCCGATGATGCAGGCAGCTTTTCTGAAGGAGGGCGGCTTTCAAATTGTCAATTGTTATTTGTTGTGGCGAAACCGCAAAGAGGAATGGCTGAGACTTCGCCCAGACCTGTTGGCTTGGTTTGCCGTCAACGAGGACAAAGCCTTGGGCAAGTTCGCTTCGGTGAATGCGCTTTGGAAGGCCCCCAAAGCTGCGAGCAACCCAGATCAGGCCTGGGCAACCGCCAGAAGCCTGCTCGCCTTTGATTTCGACAACATCTCCAAGGACGCTGCGGCCATGCAGACGCTCGAAAAGTTGATGGAGGAACAGGGGCAAGGTGCCATAGAATTCAAGGTGGAGTCGCCAGCCGGTCATTCGACAGCGCTGGTTGTCGGGTTGGTTGCATTTCTGCTGATGGCATTGGCGTGGGGTGGGATTTCACAATGGCGTTTGAAGGAAAAGAAGGTTTCCAAAGTCCCGCTGCAATTGGCGTTCTTGGGGCTGGAAGTGGAGGCCATTCAACAGCTGCGTGAGCAATTGATGCGGCAAGGGGCTGACGACAAGACGATGTCGCTTTTGGACCAAATCCAGGACCAAACCAAAGTCGACATTCTCGCAGAATTGGCCAATCGCTGCCCCAAGGATGTCGTGCTTTCCCGCACGGAGCAAGAAGTTTTGTTGCTGTCGGTGCAAGGCTATTCGGGGAAAGAGACGGCCGAGGCCTTGCGCGTCAGCCTCGGACACGTTTACAACATCAGGACCCAGCTGCGTGCAGCGTTGGGATTGGAAGACAATGATTTCAAAGGCTGGTTCCAGAATGGCAACGGCGCGAAGCAAAGTTGAGCCCCCCAGCCCCATCACATCTGAATCACGTGTTGCAGGAGTTTGTGGTTTGGCGTGCGCGAGCGACGAGGGGCACAAATTGCTCAGACAGAATCTTCCACCCCTCGGGATCAATGCAATAGGCCCCTTTTTGGCTGGACACCAACCCCGCTTCTTCCAACACCGCCAAGTGCCGCGACACTGAGGCTTGGGACAAGCCCGTCAATTGGATGAAGCCAGAATTGATGCAAGTGCAATGCTGCAGCAAATGCTCTAGAATGGCCAGGCGTGCTGGGTGCCCCACGGCCTTCAGCACGTTGGCTTGCGCCAAGTGGCGGTCGTCGTACAATTCTGTGCGTGTCAATCCCATCGAAGGGCAAAGTTATTGCGTTCTCGCACCGAAGCCACCATCACCCCTCCCCGTCCCCTCGTCCCCCTCGTCATCCTCGTCACCCTAGTCCCCCTCGTCACCCTAGTCCCCCTAGCCCCCCTAGTCTCCCTGGTTCCCCTGGTTCCTGCTGTATTCCGTCCAAGACCCATCGTAGTTCCGGACATTTGGGTATCCCAAAACCTCCCGAAGGACAAACGCAGTGTGCGCCGACCGCACCCCGGAATGGCAATAGGTGATGACCGGCGTCTCCGGACGAATCCCCAAGTTGCCCAAGTCGTGCACGATGTCCTTCAAAGGTTTCAAGCAACCCACGCCGCCCATGTCCACCGCGTTGCCCCAGTCATAATGAACTGCTCCTGGAATGTGCCCAGGGCGTGCGGCCCCTGATTTGTGTTGGGCGCCAGAAAACTCAGCCAATGAACGGGTGTCGAGCAGGACATCTCCCGCAGCGCGGGCCGCTTCGACATCCTCCAGGGTGACCAACAATTCCGGCTGGGGTGTTGATGTGTACGCAAATCCGCCCGGAGAGGGCAGGGGAGGAGCGTCCATCGATCGCGACCGGCCTGACGCCTCCCAGGCCGGAAGACCGCCATCGAGCAGTGCAACTTCCTTGTGGCCGTAGAGACGAAGGAGCCACCAAACCCGCGCAGCATCGCAGCCGCCGACCCCATCGCAGAGGAGGATTTGGCCTGAAGGCCGAGCGCCCAAACTGTCCATCAACGCAGCCAAATCTTCAGGAGAGCACGCCATCCCCCCGTAACGACCCAAGGCAGGACCGCCATCCACCTCGACGGTGAAGTCCGACCGCCAAATCTGACGCGCACCCGGGATGTGCCCCATTGCGTAGTCCGCAGGCTTGCGCACATCGATGAGCAGGGGAGGGTCAGTCGCCGCTGCGAGCTGCTCAATGGACCACAACGATGCTGGGTGGGCAATTTGCAATGCGCCACTGTCGGCGTTGCCATCGGAACCCGCCTCGCCGCAACCCATCAACATCAGGAAGAACCAGGCACATGCCGCAAGGGCGAGATGAGGCAAATCGGTCAAGGGAGTTCGTACCATTCGATCTGGGTCAGTTGCGGCCGTCGACCGGTCTCCTCCGGCGCGTAATTCCGGGCGAGGTAATCGACGATGATGTCTTGGTTTGCGCCGAGATCCCAAAGGTTCTGGGTTTCTTGCATCCATTCGATGATGTGGATCCATCCGTCTCGCGTGGCGCGGTTTTGGGTGATGAGTTTGGAGGAGTGGCAAGCCAAACACGCCGCTCTCACCTGCACGAACCCACTGTCCATGGCCAGTCCAGTCGCCACATGAACGCCGTCCACGACCAAAGTATCCGATACCGCTTCAGCAGGCCCGGCCTCCACAAGGACGCCACGCCGTTCATCGCCCCACAACCGATCTGCCATGTCTGGTGCAGCGATGTGAAAGACGGCAATGGCCACAATGAGGAGCGAGAAGCCCACCACTTGGTTGAGGCTGCGGACCATTTCCCGCAGTTGCCGTTCACGCTCCGGACCGAGCGGCGGCATCGGTTGGCGTTCCGGATCGTGCTGCAATCCTTTTCGGCGGCGCCCCATCAGCCGTTCACTTTCACGGCGATCCGATGGGTCGCGTTGTTGAGGTAGCCCTTGGGGTTCCAGCCGGGGACGACCATGGGTTGTGCGCGGCCTTGGGTGTCGGTGGCTTTCGCCCAAACCTCGTAATACCCCACCTCCGGCAATGCGACTTCCGTTTCCCACAACTGCCAGGCCAACCGGTTTTGCGGCGGCTCCAACCGGCACGATTGCCATGTGGCCCCAAAATCGGTGCTGACCTCCATCCGGGCCACCGCCAAATCGCCTGCCCACGCCTTGCCGCGCAGCGACAGCTTTCTGCCCAACGGGATCATCGCTCCGGTTTTCGGGTAGGTGATCAGCGATTTGACAGGCATCGCTTGAATGATTTCGAAATCTTCGTCGGCCACCTCCTCGCCGGGGGCCACGGGATGCTTGGGGATGCGGTAGGAGGGCGCTTCCATCTTGGGGCCATCGTGGACGATGTTGCGCACACTGATTCGAGACAGCCACTTGCCGCTCACCGATGCGGGCCAGCCGCCGATGACCAACCGCAACGGGTAACCGTTCATCACAGGAATGTCCTCACCGTTCATCGCCCACGCCAGCAGCGTCTCTTCTTCGAGGGCTTTTTCGATGGGGACCCCCCGCGAAATCACCACCTTGTCCAGGTTGCGTGACAAGTGCATATCGCGTCCATAATACCCGATGTACACGGCGTCGTCGAGGATGCCCACGTGTTCCAGCACATCTTTCAGCCGGACGCCTGTCCATTCGCTGCAAGCCACAGCCCCGGTGGTCCACTGGTTGCCTCTGGCCGGCGGACTGAACTCACTTCTGCCGTTGCCGCCACATTCCAGCGTCAATGCATAGGTGTGATGGGCAAAAGTGGCTTTCAATTCGTCGATTGAAAACGTCATCTCTTGCGAGGCGCTTTCGCCATCAATCGTCAAGGTCCAAGTCGCTGGATCGATGTTTTCTGGGACCAAACCATTGTTCCGCACAAAGAATTTGTCGGCCGGCGTCAAAGGGTCATCCAGCAAGTGTGCTGGCGTCTCCACATTCCAAGGCTTGTCGTTGAGCACCACCAGCTCGGCGTGCTTTCCCTCGATCGCAAAAGGTTCGGCCACAGGATCGGCCAGCGCCGCAGGGATCAACCCCGAAGGCATGTGCTTCGCAAAGACAATCGGTCCGCCGAGCGCCGCCCCCATCGCCGCCAACCCCGCGCGCTTCAAAAAGCCCCGCCGCGAATGCGGCTCAACCACACGACCCCACAACACCCGGTCCGCCTCTTCGGGCCCGAGCTGCTCGTACAATTCGCAAATCCCCACGGAGGGCTTGCCATTCAATCGGGGACGTTGCGGTTCGTCAGACATGGTGGTCGAGTGGGCTGGTTCAGGTGTTGCCGAAAATAGCGGAACATCACACCAAATGCCGCTAGACCGTCACAAAAATGTCAACGCCATGTGACGAAAGTCACGCAACTTCGTTCGCCCGCCTCAAAACGTCAGCCGGAAGCCGAGTCCGCCGGACGACGTGGAATTGGCCTGAAGCAACCCCGCGTCCAACGTCGCGCCCGGCATCAAACCAAAATCCCCACCCCCCCCATCAGACACGAGTCCATTGTGCAATTCCACACTCGCCACCAGCGCCTTGCCCGCCACAATCCCAGTGGCCAGGTACCCCACCCCGGTGATGATCGGCCATTTGTACCCCCACCAAATCTCGGCCACCGTCCCGTTCGCCTGAACGTCCGCTGGCGCCTCCTCATCATTGAACACCGTCGCCAGCAGCGTGCCCGTGAAAGCCACCGCCAAGCTGGCACTCGCCACATACATGGTCCGGTAGG
>CBFIFE010000088.1:0-6594 GCA_965661765.1 uncultured Flavobacteriales bacterium | reverse complement strand
ACTTCGCTGGCGCACATCCGGGCCGACAGCATGCAAACGCGGGAGGAGGTTGACCCGTATGGCGATCCCATTCCCAACCATTTCACCCAAATGTTGGTGCCGGCCATGCTTCGCGATACCGCTTGGTTTGCCGCTTGGTCGCAGGACAGCACCTTGGAAACGCGCGTGGAGGATGGGGCGTTCTGGGTGACGATTCATGGTGTCTACGACAGCACGGACACGGACTACCACCGGGAGACCCATGCACGGGAGACGTGGGTGTTTGACGCTTGGACTGGCGTGCCTTTGCGGCACCGGGATGTTTGGTACCGTGGGGATTTGGCCTACGGTCGCGATTTGACTGTGGCCTTCGACTGGGAATCAGTAAACGTCGATGCTGTCCGGTTGGCGGTGGCCGACTGGGCCGCACCGGTGTGGTCGGCATCGCCACCCTCGCCGCCAGCAATTTCTGGCGAGGACGGCCAGGACGGAGGGGAAGGCGATGGAGGGGATGACGACTGGTTTGAGAACGCCATGGCGGCCCTTCCGGCCATCGGTGCTGCCGCCCCACCCCTGCGAGGCGTGAACCTCGAAGGGGCCCCGGTTGCCTTGGCAGACCACATCGGTGAACTCGTGTACCTTGATTTCTGGTACATCGGATGCGGACCCTGCATGCAGGCCCTGCCGCATTTGGCACAACTTCAAGAAAAATACGGCGAACAAGGGTTCTCTGTTGTGGCTGCAAATCCGCAGCAAACCGCGCCTGTCATTCAGCGTTATCTCAATCGCCGAGGTCTTTCGGTTCCTCAGCTCGTCTTGGACAGTGTGCCGAAGTCCGATTGGCCCATTGTGGCCTACCCGACTTGGTTTTTGTTGGATCGAGCCGGTCGGGTTGTGGAGCGGAACATGGGGTTTGGTGGGGAAGAATCCGTGGCGTACCTCGATTCGTTGGTCCAGGCAAACTTGTGAATCAACCGTGCATGGTCTCTTTCTTGCCGTAGCGAGAGATCACCTCTGCTTCATGATTGAGGAAGGCTTGCCAACGGCCGTCCACATCCACCTTTCCGTTGCCGTATTGTCGGGCAAACCCGAGGAAGGTGGTGTAATGTCCGGCCTCGGAAATCATGAGGTCGCGGTAGAACGTGCGCAGGTCTTCATCGCCGATTCGTTCGGACAACATGCGGAACCGTTCACAGGATCGGGCCTCAATCATGGCGGCGAACAGCAGCCGGTCGACGAGTTGTTCCTCGCGGGAGCCGCCGCGCTTGATGAATTTGGCCAATTCCCCCACGTAATCATCCTTCCGCTCAGGCCCCAAGGTCCAACCCCGGGCTTTGATTTTTTCCACCACCATTCCGAAATGCTCCATTTCTTCGCGGGCAATTTCGGTCAGCGTCTCCACCATTTCGGTCAACTCCGGATAGCGGACGATGGTCGAGATGGCATTCGATGCGGCCTTCTGCTCGCACCAAGCGTGGTCTGTCAGGATTTCTGAGATGTTCGACTCCACGAGGGCCACCCAGCGGGGGTCTGTCGGCAGGCGCAGGCCGAGCATCGGTGAGTTTGTTTCAGTGCTCATGTTGATGGTGAGGTTTCGATTCGGGCGCAACTGCCGGTGGACAGAAATGTGCCGGATTCACTGCGCAGGCAAAGTTCGCCCACTTCGATGGAAACACGGGGCATCACGGCCGAAATCGTGGATTCCAGGGTGACCGGGGTCAGGCCGCTGTACGTGTTCAACAGGATAAAGCCGTGGGGGGCTGTGATGCGCCGAACGTCTTTCAGAAGCGGGACGAGTGCGTCTTCGAGGCGCCATTTTTCGCCTTTCGCACCCAGTCCCCACGTCGGCGGGTCGAGCATGACGCCGTCGTAGGTGTTGCCGCGTTTCGCTTCGCGCTGGACGAATTTGGCCGCATCCTCCACCACCCAGCGGATGTCCTGCAACCCGCTGGATTCCATGTTCCGCCGGGTCCAATCCACCACTTGTCGAATGGCGTCCACGTGGGTGACTTCTGCGCCTGCACGCCGCGCGGCCAGAGAGGCCCCGCCCGTATAGGCGAAGAGGTTCAAAAACCGCATGCCTGGTTCGAGGCGTTGGGCGAGATAATCCCAATTCGCTGCCTGTTCCGGAAAGAGTCCGATGTGCTTGTACCGTGTGGAGGCCAGGTGAAAGGTCAAATCCAAGGGTGCGTAGTGGGTGGTCCAATCTGCCATTTGTGGCGCGCTCCAACGGCCTGCGGTTTTGCTGGTCGCTTCAAAACGGTTGTTTGCAACAGCCCATTTTGCTTGTTGAAGAGGCGGCCAGGGCACCCCAGTTTCAGGACGATCCAACACTTGGCCGCCAAACCGCTCGAGTTTTCGGCCGTGTCCGGCATCCAGCAGGGCATAGGATGAAGGCGCCCAAGACTCAGGCCACCAGCGGTGTATGGGTAGGGTTGGAGCAGAATTCATCGGGGCCATTGCATTACATTGTGAGCAAATGTCGTGCTTCCCCCACACTTGATGTCGATATTCGCACAATAGATGGCAAAAACCACACCTCCGCGCCAGTTGCGCGCCACCCTGGTCGACTTGTTCAAGCGGCAACCGAACAAACCGCTCAACCACAAACAACTTTCCAGCACCTTGGGCATCACCGATGGCCGAACCCGCGAATTGATTGCCCAGCTTTGCGAGGAACTCGCCGATGATGGCCGCCTCGAGCGCATCGGTCGCGGCAAATACGTCCTGTCCCGCCCGCCAGGGGAGCGTCCTGTGGGCACGATCCAAATCTCCCGTTTTGGGAAGGGTTGGGTGATGCTGCCCAATGGCGAAGAAATCGCCATCCCCAAGGGGTTCACGGGCACTGCGTTTTGGGGGGACACGGTGGAAGTGGAGTGGATTCGTCGCGGCAAACGACACACCCCACGGGTGGCCGCGATTGCGGAGCGATTGCGGAAGCAGTACGTTGTGGTGTTGGAGCAAGTGCGGGACTATGCATTCGGTCACCCTTCTGACACCCGGATTCATGTGGACTTTTTCATTCCTGCGTCGATGATGAACGGGGCAACGGATGGCCAAAAAGTCATCGTGGAAATGGTCTCGTGGGACGACCCCGAAGATGGCCCTGTGGGCAGGGTCGCCGAGGTGCTCGGCATGCCCGGTGACAATGAGGTGGAGATGCATGCGATTTTGGCCGAGTTTGGCCTGCCATACGCCTTCCCTCCTGGCATAGAGGAAGCCGCCGATGAGATTCGAAAGGAAATCAACGCCGACGATTTGAAGGGCCGCCGCGATTTCCGTGACATCACCACCTTCACCATTGACCCGGCGGATGCAAAGGACTTCGACGACGCCTTGTCCATTCGTGCGCTGGAGAATGACCGTTGGGAGGTGGGGGTTCACATCGCGGATGTCACACACTATGTGCGGCCGGGCAGCATCGTGGATGAGGAAGGCCGTTCGCGGGCGACGTCCGTGTACTTGGTGGACCGCACCATTCCGATGTTGCCAGAAGCGCTGTCGAACAACCTCTGTTCGCTGCGGCCCAATGAGGATCGCTTGGCGTTCAGCGCTGTTTTTCAGTTGGATGCGGCAGGCCAAATCCGTGACACTTGGATCGGCCGAACGGTCATCCATTCGGACCGGCGGTTCACCTATGAGGAGGCCCAACAACGGATCGAAACCGGTGAAGGCGATCACGCAAAGGAGATTCAACAGCTGAACACCTGGGCGAGGAAATTCCGATCGGCCCGCTTTGAAAAAGGTGCGATCGATTTTCACAGTGAGGAAGTGAAGTTTGAGCTCGATGAAACCGGCAAGCCTTTGCGTGCTGTGGTGAAAGTGATGCGTGAATCCAATCAGCTCATTGAGGAGTTCATGCTGATGGCGAATGTGGCGGTGGCCCGTTTTTTGGCCAAACCCGCCCAGAAAGGAACCCAAGAATCGCCCACACGCACGGCGATTTACCGCGTTCACGACAAGCCCGACCCCGAGAAGTTGCAGACGTTGCGGTTGTTCGTTCGGCGGTTTGGCCTGGAGATGGACAAGCCCACCCCAGCGAACGCGGAGAGCGCCATCCGGGAGCTCCTCAAGCAAGCGGCGGGAAGCAACAGCGAGCAGGTGATCCAAACGATGGCCATTCGAAGCATGGCCAAGGCAGAGTACCGGACGGAATACATGTCACATTTCGGTTTGGCCTTCCCCTTTTACACCCATTTCACCAGCCCCATTCGGCGATACCCAGACATGATGGTTCACAGATTGTTGGACCATTATTTGCAAGGTCGTCCCGCGCCCCCGCCTGCGGAATTTGACCGCCAGGCGCAGCACAGCAGCAACATGGAAAAGCGTGCGGCGGAGGCGGAGCGCGCGAGCATCAAGTACAAGCAGGTGGAATTTCTCATGTCACGGATTGGAGAGCTGTATTTCGGGACAGTTGTTGGTGCGATTGGCCGGGGGGTATTCGTGGAATTGGAGGACAACAAATGCGAAGGTTTGGTGAGTCGCGATCGTTTGTGGCCGGAGGATTACTGGTCTTTCAATGAGGAGACCTTTGCGATGGAGGGGACGCGTTCAGGCCAAACCATCCACCTCGGCGACCGTGTCCTGGTCCGCGTCGAAGCCGCTGACATGGCCAAGCGGATGCTCGACTTTTCCATGGTGGACCCATCGGGGAGATGACGTATTTTTGCCATCCGTTTTGCGCCCATAGCTCAGTTGGTTAGAGCAGTGGACTCATAATCCATTGGTCGCAGGTTCAAGTCCTGCTGGGCGCACGACAGCAAAGGCTTCGGTGCGGGCATTGTCCCGGCTGGAGCCTTTCTCATTCTTTCTCATGTTATCTTTGCCAGCATGGCAAATTGCTTCCGTTTTGTGGTTCTGATGGTGTTCACATGTTTTTTGTGCGCCAAAAGCATGGTCGCAGCACCAATTCCGACATTTGCGGACTTTCTGTTTTCTGAACAGGAGCATGCATTCATCGATGAGGCCATTGCGAACCAGGCCGTCATGGCGGTTTGGAACGACGAGAGCGGCGGTCGTTTGCATTGTTTTTTCGGATTGGACACGGTGATGTGGCGGTCCGGTCGAATGGACTCCTTGTTTTGGGGGCGCCCGTTGGAGGTGGGCGGAGAGGCCACTTCGAGATTGTCTGGTGTTTATGTCGACGCGTTTGCGTGGATGTTCCGTGGGAAGTTGAATGTTTTGGGCCGATCCTCATGGTTGGCCGCTGAGAATGACTGGCTGGTTTGCGACCCCATTTCGGGTTGGTCATCTGCCGGCCCTGTAGCTGAGTGGCCGTCGCTTCCCGAATCTCCCCGCATCGTGGGGCTGGACAACAATGAGTTTTTGGCCTTTGGAATGGACAATCGCGTTTTCAGGTCCAATCCGACCGGAGCGCCTTGGACGGAGTTGGGTCGTGTGACGGAAAAATTCACTGACTTTTTGGGGGATTTTGATGTTCTGGATGTGGGAGAGTTCGCGTTGTTCTTTGGAGAATTGGGTGGGGGGATTTTGAAAAAATCCACGATGCGCTTCGTGACGAATTACGATTTGCGGTCCGATGTTGTGCGAACTGCGAGGGGATGGTATGAGGGTGTGGATGGGTTGGAAATTGTATCAGAGGGGCCGGATGGGAAATTGTTGAATTTGACTTACGATGCGGAGTCGATGTTTGGGAGCGCTGCGAGTTTGGATTTTGTGGTTCCCATGCCGGAGAAATTGGGTTTTCTTTCGGACCTCGATGATCGTGCCAGGGGTGTTCTTTGGGGCTGGGCATCTGGCGGGATTGTTCTCCTGATGTTGTGGATGGGCCGTCGGTTGATGGTCGGAGGGGCCACGACCCAACCGGGTTCTTTGCCACCCAAGGTCGTGTCCAGCAACAGCGAGGCTCCGTCCGCTAGCGGGAAAGAGGTCCAGGTTCTGAGCTCTGCAGAAGACGCAGTGGGAAATGGCGATGTTGTCCAGGAGGGGAAAGAACCCATAAGGACGCCCGGTCCGGAGAATGGGCCCAAGGGGCTGACGGTCGACGTGGAAGGTTCAAGGCGTTCCGTGGATCGCGGCGCGAGGCCTGAAAGCCGGAGGAGACCCCAGAAGAAGGTGGCTCGAAACAGCCGTGAAGTGCGTGGTCCGGAGGCGTCTGTGAACGAAGGTCCCTCTTCAGTGGCCGACAGGGTCTACAATCGTTTGCTCAATGCGGCCGACGACCTGCACACAGCAGCCGAATTGAACCTGTTGCTCGGAATAGAGCCGGAGAGTTCGGAGGAGTCAAAGCGGGCCCGCCGCGCACGAATGGTGAGGGTATTGAATGAGATGCACATGGACAGGGTGGGACGAAAGCTGATCTCGCGAGAGCGGGACCCCAAGGATCGTCGCCACTTGTTGTACCGCATCAACAGACAAATCGGTTAATTTTGCGCCCGCCCTTGGCACAGCGATGATGGCATTGTGTGTTGTGGACTTGGCCCCGTAGTTCAATGGATAGAATAGAAGTTTCCTAAACTTACACCCCCCCTGAAAATTGAATGTGACGTTATAAAACACTGATAATAAGTGTTTTGAATCTTATTTTCCTTCCCCATGAAATTTAAAGTAGGGGGCTTCGTAGAACATTCGTAGAACATTTTGGCGCAATTT
>CBFIFE010000087.1:0-6674 GCA_965661765.1 uncultured Flavobacteriales bacterium | reverse complement strand
GAGCGCGCAGTCTTCACGTTTCAATTCAATCAAACTCCCGGGCAAGTTTTCTTGACGCCATTTGTCAGGATCACTGATCAAATAGCGCTGCCCCTTGCGATCAAAACGAAGTTCGCCCGTTGCTGTGATGAGCGGCCTGTCCTCGTCGTCTTGTCTTCTGGTGAGGAACGCAGGATAGCCTGTGTATGGAGCTTCGCCTGAGAGCACGATGCCAGAGATCAAGTCTTTTCCATCTTGGCTGATGGGGGCAGCGTTGACGGGAATCAACACCTCATCCGGATCGATTGTGCTGTTGAAAACGAGCCATTCTGTGGACAAATCCGGGCAGGCATGCGCCAAACGCGCTGCACCGTCGAATTCAAGTTCCTGACGAGAAGCCAAAAGGCGGACGTTTCCAGCAAATTGGAAGGCGGGGCTCAACATGAAACCATCGTCAATTTCGATGGCTCCTTCTGCGGTGGTGTTGTAGGCAGAGTCTACAGCGATTTCAGCAAAAAAGACAGGGAATTCATTGTCATTGACGTCCTTGTACAAAACCGTCCCTTGTCCTTCATAGTCCAGGCGACCATTGATTTGGAGCTTCGCGTCGAAGATGCGGTGGTATTGGGTCACGTCATTGGCGATGATCACGGCCTTTTCCAAGGGGTCCATTTTTGCCCTTTTTCGGACAGTCACACGACCACTGTCGGGCTGAATGCGCGCATCGGCGATGGCAATTTCCCTTACAGCATCGCATTCAACAACTGACGTCTCCACGTTGTATCTGGCCTTCGGTGAAAGGAAATGCAAGGAGTCCTGGTTGGGGTGATAGGACACAAAATTCGACAGTGCCTTGTCTTCGCTGGTGTCAATGACGATGTCATCGTCTCCTGTTCTCGATGTGGACAATTCGACGGTTGAATCGTCCATGAACCACCGAAATGCATCCATGAAGCAGTAGTATTGATTCTCTGGAAGATCGATTTTCGTTTCCCCACCATTCGTTTCAAAGTCGCCGAATCGCTCATCAAAGTCGATGGACGCCAAGACATTGTCTGTTGCAAAAGCCAGCAGGCCAGAATTCATTCCCCGCAATTCGAAGGCGGCCGTGTCTGCCAAGATCTTGCGCTGTTGAAAATCGAATGCTTCTGATTCCAATTTCGCCCCTTTCAGCGCGACCAAGCCGCTGCCTTCCATTCCGTCATCTGTCAATCGAAAGGTGCCGCCGAAGTGGGCTTCGTCGCGGAACATGCGAAGCGAATCGCGTCGTGTGCTGATGGACAAGGTCCTTTCGCCAGGAACAAATGACATGTTTGCGACACCACCGATGACATCGGGCACATTGGACAAGTCGTTTTCTGCATTCCGCACTTCGGTGGTTTTGCCGATGGCCGAATCGGGCAGAAAGACAAATTCATCGCCGCTGACATGGGCAGTCAGAAAGTCGATCTCTCCCCCTCCTTGCAATCCCCCGAGATCGAGTCGCACGCCGCTGGTGAATTGTGCCATGCCTCCATACAAGGGGTCGCCGCCTGGTGGCGTATCCGTGATGACCCCAAGCGATCGGTCCTCCATCAAGGTCAACGGTTGAGAAATGTCCGGCAGGATTCCTGCAGAAATCAGCGTCCCATTGAAAGTCAACTCATCCTCGCTGAACGTGTCCAGTTTTTTGAATTCAAAGGGCTCAACGGCGTAATAAAATGTCTCTCGATTGTATGCGCCATCCCAAATTCTGCTGTCGTCGTAGAACACATAGCTTGTCTCATCGGAGTTGAAGACGGGGTATTGGGGATAGGATTCTGACCGCCAACCTGAACGATTCGTGGGGTGATCGACATACAGTGTGCCCGAAACGCGTTCGAGTTTGCTCTGAACTGAGCGTTTGATGGGTTGGCCCAAAGCATCGCGCTCATCGGGGTCATCGACCTGAATGGCCACCTGATCCACTTCCTTCAAGGCAATGGCAAATTCGTCATAGTCGAAGTCGAATTTCTCTCCCTTGAAGGTGAAATTGCCGGCTTGAATCCGGCCATCGAATGCAAAATCTCGATTTTCTTTGAGTTGGACTCTCCCGGATTTGGGGTAAATGATGACGCGTTGCGAATCGCTCAATTGCACACGATCAATGCCGACAATTTCAAGGCGATTTGTCAACAGGGACAATTCGGCATTGGACACGCCTTTGGTGTTGGAGATGAACTGCAAAACGTCGTAGTCTTTCCGTCCAGCGTTGTTGCGCAGATGCGCCAGCGCCTTCTCTTCGAGCGTGCAGATCCAAGTTTCTGGGTCGATGGTGAGGTAACCAGCATTGGCCAAATTCAGCATCATGATTTGTGTCTGCAATTCGTTCATGTGGATGAATTGCGCATAATCTGAAACGGCAAATACGGACGCACCGGTTTGTTTGTAGAACCCATACAATTCAACGAGCGGATGCAAATTGTCGAGTCCAATCATCGCATCGAAAGCTTCCTTTTTGAAGAAATCATTGCTGGAAAATTGGGCTGTGCTCACAGATGTCGACAACAGACTTCCAATGCGGACCCTGGGGCTCCCCTGCTCCCAAAACAGCCCCTCGGCTTCGATGGAAATGTTGTGGTAGGTGTCTCTGAATCCCTGTTGGCCAAGGCCTTCGGTGGGCCGCATGAAGCTGAAGCGTTGGGACCTTTTGTCAAAACGGAATCGAATCTGCGGATGGGAAATGGTGTCCTCTGCGAAATACAGGGAGAAGCTTGTCTCTGGCGAGTAGATTCCGCCTGCGGTGAAGAGAAACTCCAAAGCGGTGGATTCCACAAACAATGTGTCGTCCTGAAAAATCTGAAGCCGCGCCAACGCCTCTGGGGTGCCAGTTCCAGAAATTTGCGAACCTTTCAAGACGATTCCACCTTCAAAATTCACGCCGGGTTCGATGTTCTCCAGGCGCAAGTTTCGGTCGTATGACTCAAACCGGGGGTAACTTCTGTCGCTCGAGTCCTTGACATTTTGGAGCTTGACAATGAGCTTGCCACTGAGCGGCATGGGAAAGAGCTCCGTGTGCAATCGAGCCGAGTCTGCGAAGAAGTTGCTGCCGGAGAGCTTCACTTCGAAGGGAGGCACTTCGGTGTAGTTCTTTTCTGGGTCAAACGTTGTACCACGCCAACGAATGACACCACCATCACCGACGAAGCGTTCACTTCCAGGAACCCAATACCCCATGGTCTCTTCGATTCGCACCGTATCGCCTTTGGCCATCCCCACCAATGTGCCACGGGTGAAGTGCACGATGGGCAGTGTGTCACAGTCCAGGCCCAACGCGGCATTTTCAATGCGCCACTGTGCGGCCTTGCCATCAAAGATGATCATGTCTTTGAGCAAAGCAGGAGAAACCATCAACAGTGTCGGGAGGTCACGCTTCCAAGATCGTTTTTCGCACATGCCCGCGATCATGTGATGGTAATCCTGCCAAAGCGCAGAATCCGGATACATCAACAAATGCTCTACCGCCTCGAGGTAGGACAAAAAACCGTTGGAGGGACGAATTTTGGCATCTTTCAGCAAGTTCGAAGCCCACTTCAGCGTATCCAGTTGACCACCGCGGACATTGGGCAATGTCAACACATCGCAGAAAGATTTGCGAATCCACTTCTCCCCTGCCTCATCGCTTTTCCCCACATAAGCTTGCAGGTCATCGCAAACCTCTTCCGCCAAATCTTCCAAAGCCGTCTGGGCCTGTGCGACAGATGAATTCAGCCCAAACAACACCAAGGCCAGTCCCCAGCCAATCTTTCTCAAAGATGTTCCCCATTGCATCGGACCGAATTTAGGACACAGAGGCCGGGTTGCTGCGATGGGGCTATCCCTTTTGCCAACAAACTGCAGCCCAATCCCCGCGACTCACCTCTTCCTGTTTCGACCATCCCAGCGTTATTGCGGCGGCATCCAAGACGGGCACATCGGCGGGGAAAAACCCGCTGGTCCATATGCGCCCATTCGGCCGCAACACGGCATCGAACATCGGGAATTGATCCAGCAGGACGTTCCGGTTGATGTTCGCCAGCAACAAATCGAAATGCTCCCCTTCACTTACGGCTTCTTTTCCGCCACATCGAAATTCAACAGCATCTGTCCCGAGCACTCCCCCGTTCCGTTCAAAATTTTCCATGGCGTTCTCATGCGCTCGCTCCTCAATGTCGATGCAAATGACCCGATTCGCACCTCGCTTCCAGGCGGCAATGCCAAGCACTCCGGTTCCAGCCCCCATGTCCAAGACATCACAGCCCATCACCCGCTCATCGAGAACCGCTTTGAGCATCAACCATGTGGTGGGGTGGTGGCCTGTGCCGAACGACATGGCAGGTTGAATCACCACATCAAGTCCCTCGCTCGGAGGCGCATGAAATGGGGCCCGCATCATCGCCCGCCCTTCGACATCAATGGGTTCGTATTCGCTTTCCCAAGTCGCATTCCAATTCTCCTCAGCGGAGATGCGTTCTTCAGACGAGATCGAGGCCAAATCCGACAGCTCAGACAATATCTCGGCGACGGCGTCCCTCTGAATGTTCTCCAAGGAACCATGGGCCACGACTCCCCAAGAAGCCGTTTCAAACATGTCAAATCCGGCCTCGCTCAGCCAAGCCACTGCCACTTCGCGGGCGGGCAAAAGTGGATTGAGTCGAATGGTGAGAGAGAGGAACTGTTTGCCCACTTTCGGAGTCATGCTTGGTCAGATGCTGCGACAATTGCGAGGAAATCCTCGGCAACAAGAGATGCGCCGCCGATGAGCCCACCATCGACGTCCGGCTCAGCGAAGAGCTCCTGCGCATTCGAAGGCTTGCAAGATCCGCCATAAAGAATGGGCATGTGCTTGGCAATCTCAGGCGTCGTGATGTTTGAAATCAACCGGCGAATGAAAGCATGCATTTGCTGAGCTTGCTGTGCCGTCGCTGTTTCGCCCGTGCCGATGGCCCACACGGGTTCATAGGCAATGACCACGTGGTTTTGAATCTGTTCTGGTGAAAGGTCGGACAAGGCGGACTGGATTTGGCCTTCCACCCAAGCCTCTTCTTCACCGGCTTGCCTGCGATCCAAATGTTCGCCGCAACACAAAATCACCTTCAATCCAGCAGAAACTGCTTGGGCCACCTTTTTTTGCACGACTTCATTGGACTCACCAAACCCATCGCGTCGCTCAGAGTGACCAATCAGCACGTGTTGGATGCCTGCGCTTTTCAGCATTTCTGCCGTGAATTCCCCAGTGAACGCGCCAAACCCTTGCGCTGCACATTGTTGCGCCGACAAGTTCAACTTTCGGGAACTCGTTGTCTTCCGCAATTCATTTGCGTACAATGCGAGGTATGGTGCTGGTGGCGAAATCAAAACGGTGGTGTCTCCATCGGGATGATTCGCCAGGCCCTCTGCGATTGCACGCATCAATTCCAGGCCCTCATCCATCAATTTCTGGCTTTTCCAGTTTCCTGCTACAATCTTCCGCATGACCTTTGTGGGTGAAATGAGTTTGGATTTGATGCAAAGATGGGGCAAGAGGCCATGACTCCGCGTGAAGTTTTGAAGCGTTTTTGGGGCTTCGATGATTTTCGTGCTTTCCAAAAGGGGCCTGTGGAAGATTTGGCCGCGGGGCGGAATGTTGTGGCCATTTTGCCGACGGGCGGGGGCAAAACGGTGTGCTTTCAGGTTCCTGCACTCGTTCGAGGGGGCTTGTGCGTGGTTGTGTCTCCCTTGATTGCGTTGATGAAGGACCAAATCCAGGGCCTCCGACGCCTCGGCCTTCGCGCTGAATTGATCTCTGCGGAAGGCGGGCGGCGCGAAGTGGAGCGGGTTCTCGACAACGCGGCTTCAGGCCAAATTCAATTTCTCTACCTCTCCCCTGAACGTCTGGAAAGTGAGCTCTTCCTGGCGCGCTTGCCAGGTTTGAACATCACAACCGTGGCCATTGATGAAGCCCACTGCATATCGCAATGGGGTCACGACTTCAGGCCCGCTTATCGCAGGATTCGAGGGTTCTTGTTGCAAGTGCCCCAAGCTGCGGTTGGGGCCTTTACGGCCACCGCTACACCCGATGTGTTCGAAGACATCGCAGAGCAGCTCGGCTTGGGTTCCGCCCAGCGGCACCGGTCTCCCATGCGCCGGTCGAATTTGGCCTACAGCGTGATTGTCTCCAAGCGGGGTGAAGCGGCATTGTTGGATGCGGCCAAGCAGATGAAGGGCAGCGGTTTGGTCTACGTGAGCACCCGGATTCAAGCGGAACAATGGGCAGGCCGGCTTCAAAAACTGGGGCTTTCGGCTGCAGCATTTCATGCCGGATTGCCCCCTCAGGAAAAGACCCAACGCCAAGCCGATTGGATTGCAGGAAAGGTCCAAGTGATGGCCTGCACGAGTGCATTTGGCATGGGCATTGACAAGCCCGATGTGCGCTGGGTGTTCCACGCTCACTTGCCGGCGGATTTGGAGAGTTACGTGCAGGAGGCTGGTCGTGCTGGACGAGACGGCAAGAAGAGCGTTTGTTGGGTGTTCCCGACGTCGCGCAATCGACAGGATACTTCTTCCCGACTGAAGGACCGCTTTCCGGAGATGAAGGTGATTCAGGAAGTTTACCAAGGTCTTGCGAACGCCAGTCAGGCAGCTCCTGGAGATCGACCGGAGGCCAGCTTCCCCTTCGAACCGCAGTCATGGGCAATGACGCGGGGCTTGAATGCGAT
>CBFIFE010000086.1:0-6741 GCA_965661765.1 uncultured Flavobacteriales bacterium | reverse complement strand
GCTGCCCAATCCGTCGGATGACGCACAAACATCAAGACCCGGATGACCGTGTGCTCGTCCATGAACGGCAACAAATGCTGCCGAAACGCCTGCCAATGCGCTCGGGTCATCATGGACATGTCTTCCGCAGAAATCAGCAGATGAGGTGAATCCTGTTCTGCGAGGAACCTCCGGAACAAATGGGGTGCATCCAGGCCTTGCAACACAGGCGGCATGGCAAAACCCGGATCCTCATGATTCAACAAGCACCGGAGGAAGAATGAGGCGTTTGGCGGCAAGTCGACACCCGCAGTCGGGCCGCCCAGCACCGCCCATCCCGCCGCCTCAAGGCCGCGTTGGTGGTGCCCGATTTGGGATTGAATGTACGAGGTCCCCGTTTTGTGAGGTCCGATGTGCAGGGCAATGGTTTTGAGTGGCGGCATGTTGCAGCGAGTTGAACGCAAGTTAAACATCCCAGGCGCCCGCCGCCCAAGTCCATGGCGATGGCGATGGCGATGGCCATAGTCCCTGCCGATGGAACGCAACCTGCCGGCGCACAACTGCGTAATTTGACAGCGATGCTGTTCAACTCCGCCGAGTTCCTCCTTTTCTTGCCTCTCGTTTTTGCGGCCTACTGGGCGATCAACGGGCGAGCGCTGCTGCACGCCCAAAACCTCCTCTTGCTCGCCGCCTCCTACCTGTTTTACGGCTGGTGGGATGCTCGTTTTCTCGGCCTCATCGCCTTCTCCACCCTCGTGGACTACACCGTGGGGTTGCAAATCGCGAAAGCCAACACCCGCGAGATTCCGAGAGACGCAGACCCGAAGGCACGAAGCCGCACCGCGAAATGGTGGCTCGCCATCAGCCTCGTCGTCAACCTCGGCCTCCTCGGCTATTTCAAATACGCGAACTTTTTCATCGAGAGCTGGGTCGACGCCTGGGCGGCGGCTGGCGTCACCATGCATGCCTCCACCCTGCAAATCATCCTGCCCGTCGGCATCAGTTTCTACACCTTCCAGACGCTCAGCTATTCCATTGACATCTACCGCCGCCAGCTCGAACCGACAAAAGACCTCATCGCCTTCGGCGCCTTCGTCAGCTTCTTCCCTCAGCTCGTCGCAGGACCCATCGAGCGCGCATCCAAGCTCTTGCCCCAAATCCAGCACAAACGACAATTTCACTACGAGGAAGCCGTCTCCGGCCTGCGCTTGATTTTGTGGGGGATGTTCAAAAAGGTCGTTGTGGCCGACACCTGCGCGCTCTACGTCGACGACATTTTTGCGCATCACGAAACGCTGCCCGCGCCGACACTCGCTATCGGTGCGGTCCTCTTCGCCTTCCAGATTTATGGGGATTTCAGCGGCTACAGCGACATCGCCATCGGCACCGCAAGGCTCTTCGGCATCCGCCTCATGACGAATTTCCGGACCCCGTACTTCGCACGGGACATTGCGGAGTTTTGGCGGCGCTGGCACATCTCGCTGTCGACCTGGTTCCGCGACTACCTCTACATTCCGCTCGGGGGGTCGCGTGTGGGCAAGTGGAAAGCCGTCCGGAACACCTTCGCAATCTTTCTCGTCTCTGGGTTTTGGCATGGCGCGAACTGGACCTTCCTCGCCTGGGGCTTGGTTCACGCCCTGCTGTTCCTCCCATTGCTGCTCGCCGGTCGCAACCGGCGCAATACCGATGAAATCAAAGGTCTGCCCACCGCAAGGGAGTTCGCAGGCATGGCCTGGACCTTCGCGGCCGTGACCGTCGCGTGGGTGTTCTTCCGGGCCGACAGCCTCGAGCACGCCCTGACGTATTTGCAAGGCTTCAGCCGAATGCCCAGCGACGAGATGCCGATGACCACTGTGAAAACCACCGATTTGATCTGGATTCCGGTGCTTGTGGTCAGCGAAGCCCTTCTTCAAAACCGCCGCTGGACCGCACGGTTGCGCGAACCGTCAGGGCGGCCGCTGCGCTGGGCGGCCATGCTGGTCCTGATGCTGCTCAGCCTCATGCACTTCGACCGGGGACAAACGTTCATTTATTTTCAGTTCTGACATGCGCCGATTTCTCCTGCACGCAAGCCTGGGGATGACCCTGTTCTTGATGCTCAGTTGGGGGCTTCACCAGTGGGCACCAGTGGGTTGGGCCAAACCTGAGTTGGCCGAGAAGATGCACATTTGGTCCCAAGCCACGCCCTCCAAGTCGTACAACGCGGCCGCCTTCGGCTCCAGCCACATCTACCGCCAGTTCAGCCCGGCGGTCTTCGATTCCGTCGCCCAAGCCCGCGGCATCCGCGTCAGCAGCTACAACCTCGGGGCGCCCGGGACCTTCAGCCCGGAGAGCTTCACCATCGCCGAACACGTCCTGGAAAAAAGCGCCCCTTCCGACAGCCTGAAGTGGATGTTTGTGGAATTGACGAATGTGCGTTTGGGCAGCCCACCGGGGTTTCCGGGGTTTTGGCAGTCGGCCAATGGAAGTTATTTCATGAATCTCCGTGAGTTGCGATTCTGCAGTCTGGCGGCCCTTCAGAAAAGCATCAAGTGGCACAAGCGACTGAAGGGGGTGCGGTTTGCCGTCAAAAGTTTCATCGCCAGAACGTTGTGCCTCAATCATCGCAGGGTGCTTTCAGTGCTGGCTGGCAAACGCTGCGATGCAGAAATGGCGACCATGCTCAGATGGCACCACGGATGGGTAGCCCTTGATGACGAATTGGCCTTCACGAAAAGCAAGGGGCTTCGACGACGGATGGAGAACTTGGGCCAAACCCCACTGGCCCTGCCCAACGCCATTGATCCACAAGACATCGCCCGACCGGTGCACGCGGAAGATGTACAGCTTTGCCGGTTGAAGCGAATGATTGATCTGGGCAAAGCCAAAGGCGTCCACGTCATCTTCGTCGCGGTTCCCGGAAGTCCCCAGCGCAACCTGAGGGTTTTGCAGCTCGGGCACACGTTGCCGAAAGGGCATTTCCTCGACATCGCTGATCCCGATCGCCACCCCGAATTTTACCTGCGTGAAAACAAATTCGATGGCGGTCATTTGAACAAAACCGGAGCCGAACAGATGTCCGCGGTGCTGGCCCAAGCGTTTGTGGCGGCGATTGACAACCTTTGACTGCCTTCATGTCCCTTGCCCGAGCATGCGCCGGTGAAACCGCGCATCGACGGCAAACGGCCGCACCTCGACGCACCGCAATTCTCGCTGAACCTGAGGGTGCTCTGCGTGAATGACGACATTCCAGTCGCAGGCATCCGCGAGACCCGCGCTGTCAGCAAAGGTCGCCGACGGCACTTTCAGCAGGGGTGACGCTTGATGGGCACGCCACGCCGCTCCGAAGGCACGGCTATCCCGCAAATCGAGCGGCACCTCATCTGCATGACAAACCGCCGACGCCCACCATGCCTGTGGCACCTCAAGGATCGTCCACGAGAGGTCGAGGGGGATTTGGTGGCACGCGATGTGCATCGTCACCTCGGCCAGCGCAAGCGCTCGGCTCGTCGACGTGTAAATCACCGCCTCCCCACGGCGATTCCATCGTCCGGGATGCAATCGGGCGCCTTTCCCCGACAAATCGCCCGCGTGTCGCGCGCCGGTCAGTCGGTACAACCGCCTCGTGCCCGCTGCGTGCGTCGGATCGTCCATCGGCATCAGTTCCAAATCCCGTGGGACACGCGATCCAAGGCCTCTCGCACCAGCCCCCGTCCGATGGCATCGAACAGCAATTCCTCAGGCACGCCATTCTCGAACCACAGCCCCGGTGTGCGCAACCAGCCCGAAAACCGGTTCCATTCACCGAACACCTCCAGCCCCTTCATCAACACCCCAGAGAGGTCGAGGATTTTCTCCGCTGCATCCTCGCCCATGGCCTTCCCCGACGTCCGGCTCCGCTGCAAAGTTTTTTCCGAGACGCGCAAGAACCGCGCGAGCCCGGCATCCGACCAACCCATTGCAGCCTTTGCCGCCTCCAGCACCGCCCAAGGCACCCCGGAACGCACCGCCTCCCGCAGGGCGAGCGCAGTCATGTCGCCACCGCTCGAAAATCCATAGGACGCGGCAGACTCAGCCACCGTCCAAGGCGACCCGCCGCCACCACCGTCCACCAACCGCGCAAATCCCTCCGTCACTTGCTCCCAAACTTGTTCCTCTGTCATCCGGACAAATGTACGAAAAGAATGCGACATTTGGCGCAATCGTGGAGGTCCTCAGGTCCACTTCGCCCAGTGGTGGCGACCGCCCTCGGCGTGGTCGAGGTGCCACGCGGCGATGCCAGGGGCCGCCACGGGGTGGACCGTCGCCAGGTAGTCCGGCACCGTCACTGGGAAGGACTTTTCGGTGGCCGGCGAGGAGCGGATGGCCGTGTAGAAGTCGAGGAGGCGCAAGGCGTTCTTTTGGGGATGCAAGTGCGCGTGGGCGTGGGACAGCCCCGCATCCGCCCACCACTTGCGCCATGCCAAATCCCCCGCCAACCGATCCAACGCCCCGCGATAAGCCCCTGCGTCCGGTGCCACTTGGGCGGCATCGCCCACCAGCGCCCCCAACCCCGTCGGCGCCAACAGCACCACCGGCAGCCCCGCGAACATCGCCTCCTGCACCACCTTGTCCGAGCTGGAAAAGGTGGCCGGGTGGAGCGGGTGGCCCAGGACTTGGGCACGGGTGGCGGACCACCATTTGGCCACGAACCCCTGCAACCTCAAGTGCGGGAACGCCGCCAGCGCAGCCTCGTCGCCGCCCACCCCGAACACCTCCACCTCGTGCCCTTCATGCAGCGCGGCAAAATCCGGGTGCATCTTCGAAGCGTTGAGGGTGTTGCAATGCGCCACGACAAACGGACTGGCCGGACGCGCCGGCGGCCCAGCGGTGGCCAGGGCCGGGTCGATCAGCGCCGGCATCCACAGCTGCGGCCCGTGAAACGGCAATTCGGCGGGCGCTGTGGAAATCCAGCCATCGGCCAGGGCGAGGAGGGCAGGATGCAGGATTTGGGGCGGGGTCGTGCCCCGCACCCGACTGTAAAGAATCAGCCGAAGCTTGCGCCCCTGAAGCCGCTTGCAGAAATGGAAGAGGGATGGGCATTGCCAAAAATGCACCACCACCACGTCCGCCCCCTGCAGCAGGGACGCCTCCTCCTCGGCCGGCGGGGCCACGTGCACCCGAATCCGGCGGCGCATCGCCTCGCGCAGCATCGACACGTCCACATCCCGCTCGAGCGACAAAAACGCGGGCGTGACCGCCTCGCGCGTCGCGGCCCACTCGTGCAGGACGCTCGCCCCGCCCCCACCGCGGTTGAGCCGCGGCACCACGTGCAGGATGGACAGTGGCTGCTGGCTCATCGCTGGTCGGGGTTTGCGTTGGGGGTCGCGTCGGGGGTCGACTGCAACCGCGCCCACCGCATCAGTTCCCGCCGGTAGGCCAGGCGATCGTGGGACGCATTGCCCGCGTGGATGCCCTTTTCCACAAGCACCGCGTCGAGCTCGGCAGGCACCGCCAAACGGCGCGCCCGCACCATCCAGTCGTGGTCCGCCGCGAGGTGGAACCGCGTGTCCCATGGGCCGACCGCCTCGACGAACTCCGTCCTGAGCAAACACGTCGAGGGGGTGAAACCGGGGAGGGTGCCGTCGGGTTTGGCGAGTGCCGTGACCGACCATTGCGCACCTTCCGTGGCGGCGAGCACCTTCACCTGCGCCGCGAGCTTGCCAGGGAGCCACCGGTCGTCGGCGTCGCACCAGGCCATCAATGGCTTGCCCCGCGCCAGCGCTGCGGCCACGGCAGCGTTCCGCGCCGCCGCAATCCCGACCGCCTCCACCCGGAGCAGCTCCGCCTCGGGGGCCAACCGCTGCACGATGGCCGGCGTCGCGTCCGCCGCACCGGCGGGTGTCCAGGCCACGATGATGGCCCCGGGCCGCTCGGCCAACACCGACGCCAACGTCGCCGGGAGCGTCGCCGCGGCGTCTCGGCAAATCACCATCGCCACCACGTTTTCGGTCGGGGAGTGGGGCGTCATGGCCTTAAGGTTTGGTCCAGTTCCAGCAACGGCTCCGGCAGCGGCCCCACCCAGTGCGCCAGCAGGTGATCCACCAGCCGAATCGTCCGCTCAGGCTGCGTGAAAGGCAGCAGCAACGCCGCCCAAGCCGCATCCGCACCCGGCCGTGGCACGCGCGCCGCATTCCTCGCCAGCATCTTCCACCGCCGCGGGGCATGCAGCGCACCATTGCACATCAGCTCATTCATGATGCAAAGGACATCAAATTCCCCGGCATCTTGCAGCTCATCTGGCGCATTCGGGGCCAAACCCGGCAGCCCGCCCCGAACGTCGTCCACCGCCGTCAGGTGCGTTCCGCGCGCGTCAAAACCCAGGTTCTCCACCCAATTCGACGCGGGCACGATGTTGCTGAGGTGCGCGGCCTCCAGCCCCACCGCCCAAGCCACGTCCCACGTGTCAAGGCGCTGGCCGGCGTCCGTCGCGGCGAGAAAGGCCCGGAAGGTGGCGATTTCGGGGACGTCCGCCCACCGACGTTCGACGGCACTGGGATCGGGCCCTCGGCCGCTTCCGTGGCTATTGCGGTGGGCTTGCCATCGGTCTGCCCACGTCCCCCAGCCCCAAATCAAGGAAACCCGAGACTTCAAATGCCCACTGCCCGTGGCAGGCCAACGGATCAACGGGTTGCGGGCCGAGACCATCCCCACCGAGGGGTCGTCCTTGTACCGGTCGAGCATCCGCTCCGCCCAGGGGAACCAGCCCACGCCGGGCAGGGTGTCGTCCTCGACAATCAAGGC
>CBFIFE010000085.1:0-6941 GCA_965661765.1 uncultured Flavobacteriales bacterium | reverse complement strand
AAACTTGCACTGCCGATCAGGCGGGCCGGGGTCCGAACGATGTAGCTGTTCGACAAGGTAGGAGAGGTTCGGTTGAAGTCGGTACCGTTGTCGAAGAAGCTCTCCATGCGGGTGACAAAACTCTCGCCGATTCGCAGCCGCGTGGGCGAGTGATAGGCCAAACCCAGCCGCAACCAGTCCGACACCACACCGACCACGCCAAGCTTGGCATTGAAGCCGCTGCCCTCGATTTGCAATTCCTCCGCCATGGTCCATTCCTGCAAGGGGAGGGAATCGGTTCGCGGGGTTTCGCGTGTGCGCGTGATTTCGGTGAAATCGACACGTGGAAGGCCAAAGGTGACACCGAAAAACAAACGGTCTCGGAAGGCTCCGCCCAAGGAAATGGCCGTTTCCCCGACAGTGCCCGAGGCCTCTGACAGCCTGCTCACGCTGACTTTTCCATCGGGAATGGCCGTGATGTAACTGGTGGGGGAGGTCTCCGTTGGATCGAGCGGGTCAATCAAATAAGTGTCCCATGCCAAGGATGAATACATCGACAAGGCGGTGGACATGCCGAAATCGTCTGGGGAAACACCATCGGCGAGGTTGCTGAACACCTCCAACAGGCTGCTTTCTTGTGCCGTGGGGTTGATTGTGGTGTTGCGGTCGAGGTTCGCCCGTTGCGTGTAGGTGACGCCCAGACTGAAGAAGGGCCAGTCCGGGTGAATGGTGGGGTAGGTCAGGACCAAACCCGCTGACGGCAGCGTCGCACGAGTCGCGGACCTTCTTTCGGCGCTCGTGCCTTGCAAGATTTGGGCCCGGACGGTGGCGACCCCCAAGGCCATGCCCAAGTCGCCTCGTCGGTACATGCCCAAGCCGCCGGGATTGGCGTGAAGCGAGCCCAAGTCTGCCCCCAAGGCACCAAAGGCACCGCCCATGCCCCAGCTCCGGACCGATCCAGCCGTTTCGAGGTGAGCGTAACGCAGGTAGTCCACTTCGTTTTGGGCTTCAGCGTCGGGCAGGAACAGCCAGCAGAGCGTCACAAAAAGGGCGTGGGCACCGAGGTTTTTTGTCAACCGGCTGTGGGTGAGGATTTGACCAAATGTTGCCATGAAGCGTTAGGGGCGACGTCCACCGGATCCGCGAGAGGGACTTGAACCACCGCCAGAGGAACGAGATGGCGAGGTGGATGGCGCCGAATTGGACCGACTCGGGGTGTGCGTCGGGGTGTTTGACGGTCGAGATGAGTTGCTGTTCGATCGGCTGGGTGAAGTGGAAGGACGTGCTGCCGGCGGCGTGTAGCGCTGGGGGTCGACGTTGAATCGGTTGTCCGGGGCGTTGGGCTCCCGAATCTCCGAGGGGACCGATGGCGTTTCGAGCAGTCGCTGCAACCGCGGACCTTGGGCGGCAGGGCGAGCCACAGGGTTCGAAGCCGGCGCGAGGTTGGGTTCGATCAAATCATTGGGCCGAACCTCTCCAGGGTGGGGTTCGCCGGGGTTTGCGAGGGACCTGGGTTTGGCAAAGAGACCATTCTCCCCGTAGGAAGAGTTGTTCCCCGTATTCGATGAAAGCGGAACTCGCAGCCCAGAAATCACCCCGCTGCCCGTTCCCCAATTGTCGTTTCCAGCTGTCGATCCCCACCAGCCACCATTGTTCCAATTGTTGTAGCCATAGGGGTATCCGCCATATCCGTATGCGGGGCCCCAACCACTGCCCATCCACGGGCTGTTGCCATAGCCGTAGGGAGATGCGCCCCAGCCATTGTTCCAGCCATTGTTCCACCCGTTGTTCCACCCGTTGTTCCAGGGGTTGCCCCAGGTATTCATGCCAGGAGATCCCATGCCGAAGTAAGCCGATGGCATCATGCCCCAATTTCCGAAGTTGTTGTATCCGCCCGCTCCGATGCCGCCACCCAAGCCAAAGTTGGGCGAGTAGCGCATGTCATTCATCGAACGGTTCGCGCGGTCGGGATCGTAGTAATCGTCCCCGGCCTGCGCAGATCGGCTGTCCGGCAAACCGTCTTCACCAAGGCCGGCCTGTTCCAAGGCAAACGCCATGTATTCCGCATCGGTGGTGAAGGCCTCACCGCGTCGCAAGTACAACTCGTCATCCTCGAGCGAGGAGGACATCAGGCCCGTTGTGGGGCCGCATCCAGTCAACAAAAGGAAGCCCCCGGCAATCAGAACGGCTGGGGCGGCGAAAAGTGGAAGGCGGTGGAATGCTGTCATGTCTTGCTCGAAGGTAGGGAAAATGGGTACTTTCGCGTTCGGTTTGGCCCATGAAAGGAATTCATGGAAGACCGAAACATTGAGAGCAAAAATCATTCCAAAGAAAGCCCCATCCTCATGGCCTCCAAATTGACCTCACGCGAAGCGGATTACAGCAAATGGTACAATGAGCTTGTCGTCCAAGCGGACCTCGCGCAACACAGCGATGTCAAAGGGTGCATGGTCATCAAGCCGTATGGGTTTGCGATTTGGGAGCGAATGAAGGATGTGCTCGACGGGATGTTCAAAGAGACGGGCCATGTGAATGCGTATTTCCCGTTGTTCATCCCCAAGAGCTACCTGTCCAAGGAGGCCGCGCACGTCGAAGGTTTTGCCAAGGAGTGCGCCGTGGTCACCCACTACCGCTTGAAAAACGCGGAAGATGGCAGTGGTGTCATCGTGGATCCGGACGCGAAGTTGGAGGAGGAATTGATTGTGCGCCCGACGTCGGAGACGATCATTTGGCATACGTACAAGGGTTGGATTCAGTCCTATCGCGACTTGCCCTTGTTGGTGAACCAATGGGCGAACGTTGTGCGTTGGGAGATGAGAACGCGTTTGTTCTTGCGGACGTCGGAGTTTTTGTGGCAGGAGGGGCACACGGCGCATGAGACCCAAGAGGAGGCCGTGGCGGAAGCGCGGAAAATGCTCGAGGTGTACGCGGATTTTGCGGAGGGCTGGATGGCCATGCCGGTGATCAAAGGGGTCAAGTCGGAGAATGAACGTTTTGCGGGCGCGTTGGACACGTATTGCATCGAGGCGATGATGCAGGATGGCAAGGCGCTGCAGGCGGGGACTTCGCACTTTTTGGGCCAAAACTTTGCCCGCGCTTTCGATGTCAAATTCGCCACACGCGATGGAGGGCAGGAGCACGTGTGGGCGACCTCATGGGGGGTGTCGACCCGATTGATGGGGGCGTTGATCATGACGCATTCGGACGATGCGGGTTTGGTCTTGCCTCCGAAACTCGCCCCGATTGAGGTGGTGCTTGTGCCGATTTACAAGGGTGAGGAGCAAATGGCGGAGATTGTCGCGGCCCTCAACGCCATCGCTGAAGAGCTCAAGTCGGCGGGGATTCGGGTGAAGGTGGATGATGACGACACCAAGCGCTCGGGCTGGAAGTTCGCGGAGTACGAATTGAAAGGGGTGCCCGTGCGGTTGGCAATGGGGCCGCGGGATTTGCAGAACGGCACCATCGAAGTGGCCCGACGAGACCTGAAGACGAAGGAGTTTTTGCCGGCGGAGGGCATCACGGAAAAAGTCAAGGGCTTGCTTGCCGAAATACAGGACAACCTCTTTCAGCGGGCGGCAGAGCGGACGTCTTCGACCACCCGGCGCGCCGACACCTGGGCGGAGTTCTTGACCGCCTTGGATGCAGGTGGGTTTGTATCGGCGCATTGGGATGGCACTGGCGCGACCGAAGAGAAGATCAAGCAGGAGACAAAGGCGACGATTCGCTGCATTCCGTTGGATGCGCCGGAGGAGGCGGGCGTTTGCATCCTCACTGGTGCGCCGTCGGCACGCCGGGTGCTCTTCGCTCGTGCGTACTGAGGCAATTTTGTGACCTTGGGTGCAGTCGGGGTGGCGGGGTTGTCCGAAATTTGGCCTTATGGAATCACAAATGCCCATCGGGCTGAACCCCCAGCACACCCAGGAATTGATCAAAGGTCTGAACGACTTGCTGAGCGATCTTGAGATCTTTTACATGAATGTCCGCGGTTTTCATTGGAACATCCGTGGGCGTGCGTTTTTCGAATTGCATGCCAAATTCGAGGAACTTTACACCGACCTGCAGCTCAAAATCGATGAGGTGGCGGAGCGGATTTTGACGCTCGGCGGCCAACCGCGTCATGCTTTTCAGGACTTCATTGATTCTTCAGACGTCCACGTGGTGCGGGATGTCACCGATGGCGCAGAGGCGATGAAGCATTGCGTGGCTGCGTTCAGCGTGCTGTTGTTGCGAGAGCGTGCTTTGTTGCAGTTGTCTGGCGATGCCGCCGATGAGGGCACGAACGCGTTGATGAGCGATTACATTCGGGAGCAGGAGAAGTTGGTGTGGATGTACCGGGCGTACTTGGGGTAGAAACGAGGGGGACCAGGGGGGCGAGGGGGACTAGGGAGACTAGGGAGACTAGGGAGGGAAGGTGACCAGGGAGACTAGGGAGGGAAGGTGACCAGGGATGGGGGGGCAAAGCCAAATCGAAGTGTGAATGTTCAGAAAAACCGTTTTCATCGGTCGCAAGGGCCGCATTTGGGTGGGGTTGGTGTTGCTGGTCGGCCTCGTTGTGATGGCGCTTTCGCCGGCGCTTCTCGGCGTCGGCATGATGGCTCTGGAGGAGGCCCGAACAGGCGTGCCTCAGCACGAAGGAAACAATGTTTGGGGCGTTTTGCCATGGCTGACCATGTTCACCGCAGCGATTTGCATTCCAGCTGCAGGGATTGTGTTGTTGCTCATGGTGATCGGTGTGGTCCACGATTTGGTTGTGATTCTGCTCAAACGCGGTGCGGGGGAAAGCGCGGGATTCAGCGATGGGCCAGGGGAGCCAAATCCAGGCAACTGGGGAGAAGACGTCCAATGGGGAGATGATCGTGCCAATGGCGACGAGCATGCTTGAGGCTCGAAGGATGCTTGAGGAGCGAGGAAAAAAGTTTGAGAGGCGTTTGCGGGAGCCGGAACCTTGTGTATATTTGCGCTCCCATTCACGGAATGGCCCGTTCGTCTAGGGGTTAGGACGCCAGGTTTTCATCCTGGTAGCAGGGGTTCGAATCCCCTACGGGCTACTTTTCAATCCCCCGCATCCTCAACAGGTGCGGGGTTTTTTACGCCTAACTTGAGTGCATGATCTACTTCGTGATGCTGTTTCTGCTGTTGGTTTCTGGATGTCAAATGGCTACCGAACCAACCAAAACAGACTCGGTACCAGGCGAGCGAGTACCGATTGAATCCACCGTCCAACTCCAGGTCGCTGAATATCCACTCGGGCCAATTGAAGATGCAGTCGGCAACCTATGGCTGGGGTCGGTGGGCAGTGGGGCCATGATGTGGAATGGGGACATGCTTCGCTATTTCCATGCCGAGGATGGCCTTGTCGGTGACCGGGTGACCGGTTTGTCCATCGGGCCAGAAGGTCACCTCTGGTTGGTTTCGGCTGACGAAGACATGGGGTGGCGTTCGGCCTTGATGAAATGGGATGGAGAATCACTGGTGCGGGAGGTGCGCGGGACTTTTTGCCCCGCTCCAACCATTTTCACCGACCCTTTCCCCACGAAACCAAACTCCGGTTTCTTAGGGAAATAGTTTGGTTTGGTTTTAGAATAGCACCGCAGTACTTTTTGCTCATGGAAGGCAAGAAGAAAAACCATGATGTTCTGAGTGATTCTGAAATCAAGAGCATGAATATTCCAATCTATCAACGTCCCTCTGAAAAAGGAGATAAACAGTTCGGTTCAAAACAAAGACTCCACCAGCAAAAAAAGGAATATGCCAAAGTGAATGTCACTGGCTTTCTAGAGGATAATCACGAATTGAACTTGAAGTCTCAATCCGTTTGGACTAAGGACTTAATTGAGAAGCGAGGAAAGCTTGTCGCAAAGCGTTTGGAAGAGCTGCTCTGACACACAAAAGATGGCAAAGGAAATCCCAAGTTTTATTCTTGAATATCAAGATGAGCAAGAGCAGCGCAAAAAAAATCTTGATGCCTCCAATCTTAGTCAGGCTAAATCAGTTTCAAAGAGTCAAACTGAACGAAAAAAGCAGCAAGCCCACTCCGGATCGAAAAAGTCGAAGGCGAGCGTTAAAAAAGTAGCAAAGAAGACTAAAGAACCACGTCAAATAAGATTGACGCGACTAAATCGGGCTAAAGCAAAAGATTTATTCCGAAGGCAAATTGGACCACTTGATGGTAGAGCTTGGTCCAAATTTGAAAAGATAAAAACGCTTGACGAGCTCTACACCTTCTTCGCTCAACATGGGGTCACTTATCGGAAGAAAGATTTTCTTCCTCAGAAAAAGACGCAGTACAAAAAGAAGCATGTTGTGAAGTCGGTCAGAGCAATATCAACGCCAATGAGCTAGAACCAAACCAAACTATTTTCCTAAGGAACTCGAGTTCGGTTTCGTTTTGTGATTTCTACTCGTTGTAAGTCTTTGGTGCTGATTTGGTTGTATTAGTAAAACCAAATTGACTGTGATGCGAACCATAATTGCAACTCTCTTTCTTATCCTGCAACCCGTCAGCGGCTATTGGGCTCAAGAGTTTGGATTGACCGTAGTGAAGTGGTCGGATTCAGTTGGACTTGTTCGAGGGAAGGTTCAGGTGGATTTCACGATTTCAGCAGCGATCTGTGGTCCCGCTTGTGGTTGTAGTCGTGGATGAATTCATGGGAGGCGCGTTGGACGTGGGCTTCCGTTTCAAGGGGTTCAAGGTAGAGCTTGTCGCATTTGATGGTTCAAAAAAACCGCTCAACAATCGCGTTGTCACTGGCCCCGGACTTTGCCGTCCATCGAAATCCGGATGGCTTGACACCTCATCCATCAAAAACCATTGCTGATCCGCGCCCACCTTGCAACCCTTGCAACCCTTGCAGCCCTCACCCCTTCGCCGAAGTCGCCCCAAACTTCGCGCTTCTTGCCCGTATTCGTGCGCTTCATGCTTTGTTTGCAACCATTTGCAGTCGGCGATGTTATCTCGATAC
>CBFIFE010000084.1:0-7084 GCA_965661765.1 uncultured Flavobacteriales bacterium | reverse complement strand
CCAGAAAATGGGTCGGACCGATGTTCCCAGTACACGAATTCATGCACTGAATAACCTGTTGCGGTGGTTGTTGGCTGGATTTCGTTCAACCAGATCTGAAAGTGTCTTGTGACATACCGATGATTTGGATAATAATCACCGCTGTATGCGGCTTCTTCGGGCGTCACGATTTCCGGCGCATCGTGCATGAATTTGATGTTTTCCGCCGTGTTGGCCATCGCAAAGAGGCGGTTGCTCGGGAACGCTGTGCCGTCATTCAGCGCCAGCCGAAAGGTCAAGTGAGAGAGGAAGGAGTGGTGGGCAAGGGGCACAAATGGCGGGTCAATGTCGGCCAATTCTTTGTCCGTGCGTGCCTTGAAGATGGTGATGGGAACACCGTGCTTTCGAAGGAATTCGACATGCGCGCGGTCCACCTTTCCGGTCGCTGAAACGAACTCCTTTTCGATGAAGTAGAACTGAACGGGTTGCCGCAGCCAGCCGTCGAGATGGGCTTTGTGTGCGGCAGCGGCAATGAAGCGGGAGTCTTGGCCCGAGGTGATGGGGAACCAAAGCTCAAGCCCTTCGTCGGCCGCGTTTTGGAACACCTGGGCGAGGTGTTCATAGACCAAACCCTGGACTTCCGCCCGTCCGCGTCTCTCCTTGACGTGTTTCGGGAACGCCCGCCACATCGAGGTTTCTGTCGGGCCGTCGAGGTCGAGGATTTGGTTGGCCGGCAAAGGCCGAACCCCTTCCAAGGGCGTGTGGCCGATGGGGTAGCCGCCCATGCGCTGAAACTTGGGTTGCATTCGCGCCCAGTGCCATTCGGGGCGGTTGTTTGGCTGAAAACCGCCGGAGGCGCGGAGGAGTTTGACGTCTGAGGCGGCTTGGGTTTGGCCTGAGGAGTCCTGGCCCCACACCACCTTGAAGGACACCACAGGATCGGGCACAATCCGAAGCCGACTGCCGTCCCAGATGAACAGCACAAAGCGCCCAGCGAGCGATTCCACGGCCGATCGAGCCATGCGCAATTGGGTGTGCGGCTCCTCCGCAATCTCGTGCAAGGTGTCCGTGCGGCTGGCCCGCCGAACGGTGCTGAAGGCGTGCCCCAGCATGACGGCTTGGCCATGGTTGGTGGTTGCTTGGGTGATCGGTACGCTCGGGCACACCCGCAACGTGAAATGCCCCACATCGATGGTCTGCCATTCGGGGGGAAGCGAGACGGTGTGGGGGGTGTGGCGAGGTTGGAGCAAAAATTGCCCAAACCATGGCTTTCGAATGTCCAATTGCGCGGTCATCTGTGGCAATCTACGGGGGTTTGGGGGCTACTTGTTGCGGCGGATCTGAAAGCTTGTCTTATTTTGAACGAATCTAAATTACCACGTTTGTGGGATTGACTTGCAGGTGCTGTCGGGCGCAATTTTGCCCCAGAATTTTTGCTATCTCATGACCCGATTCACTCGCCCTTTTGGTTTCGCCTTTGCGCTGTTGTGTTCCGCTGCTGTTGTTGCGCAGCAGTCGCCAGACTCTACGACCGTCAATGCCATGCTGGAACAGTGGCATGGGATTCCAGAGGCGACGGTGGAAGCGGTGGGGTTGGCCGCAGGTGCAGGAGGACTCGATGAGGTGCCTGGGGCTTTGCACCTGATCACCCCGCAAGAATTGCAGCGCTTTGCCTACAGCGATCCGATGCGCACTTTGCGGACCGTGAGTGGTGTCAATTTGCAGGAGGAGGACGGCTTCGGCCTCCGGCCAAACATCGGCATGCGCGGCTCTGGCGTGGAGCGCTCGGCCCGCATCACGTTGATGGAGGACGGTGTGCTCATTGCCCCGGCACCGTACGCTGCCCCCGCCGCGTATTACTTTCCCTCCATTGCCCGGATGTCCTCCGTTGAAGTGCTGAAGGGTTCAAGCCAAATCGCCCACGGTCCCCAAACCGCCGGCGGTGCCATCAACCTCGTCACCTCCGCGGTGCCGGACTCCGGAGCGGCCGTGATGTTGCGCACAGAGGCGGGCGCCTTCGGCAACCAATTGCTGCATGCCCGTGCGGGCGCGACAGTGGGGCAGTTTGCGGTCCTCGCGGAATTCCTGGATGTCTCCAGCGACGGATTCAAGACTTTGCCCGGGGGTGGAGAAACGGGATTTGACAAGCGCGATGTGCACGTGAAGGCGAAATGGCGGTCGCGGGCAGAGGCGGGTTTGGCCCAAACCCTTCAACTCAAAATCACCACCACCGAGGAGGAGAGCCATGAGACGTACCTCGGCTTGACGGCGGCGGATTTCGCGGTCGATCCGCTTCAGCGTTACGCAGCGAGCCAACTCGACCGCATGACGACCGACCACAGCCAAGCCGTTCTGACGCATGAAATGCGTCCCGGGGCGGGTCGGCTGACCTTGCGGACAGAGGTGTACAGGACGGATTTTCATCGGAATTGGTACAAGCTGGACAAGGTCAGCGACAGCACGGGCGCGGCAGTGAGTGTCGTGGATGCCCTCGAACATTCGCCCGAAGTCCTGGGCATCTTGCGTGGCGAAAGCACCACGGGCGCGGCGGCGGTCTGGCTCAAGGCAAACAACCGCACCTACTTTGCGGAGGGGGTGCAGCACCGGGGGATTTGGCGGGTGCCTGGGGCACGAAACCACCGCTTGGTCTACGGTTTGCGCTTGCACCGCGACGGCATCGACCGCTTCCAATGGGTCGACGGGTACAGCATGAATGATGGGGCCATGGCGATGTCCACTGTGGGAACACCGGGCACCGCAGGCAACCGTGTGGAAACGGCGGAAGCCCTGGCGGGTTATGCGAGAGGGACCCTGCGGTTTGGCGATTTCACGTTCACCCCCGGCTTGCGCCACGAGCGCATCCTGTTCCAGCGGGCCGATTACGGTTCCGATGCCGACCGCACCACGCCCTCCTCCGAGCGGGCGAACCAGGTGTCCGTTTGGTTGCCCGGTTTGGGCGTCAATTGGGCGGTCGCACGCGATTTGAACGTCTTTGCCGGGCTGCACCGGGGCTTCATTCCACCAGGGTCAGCACCGGAAACGAAGGCCGAAACCAGCGCGAACGCCGAACTCGGCCTGCGCTACTCGGGTCAACGCATCTCCGCCCAAGTCGTGGCCTTTCACAACACCTACAACAATTTGTTGGGCGCCGATTTGCTCGCCGCAGGTGGCGGAGGCACGGGCGATTTGTTCAATGGTGGCACCGCGCGCACGCAAGGGCTCGAGGTGGAGGCGACATGGAACGCCTGGTCCAATGCCGAGATGGCCTTCCCCGTCCGGTTGGCCTACACCTTCACGGATGCGCGATTCACGTCGGCCTTCGCCAGTGACTTGGGGGCTTGGGGGCAAGTGATGACCGGCGATGCGTTGCCGTATTTGGCCCCGCATCAGTTGGCTGTGGTGGCTTCGTGCGAGCGCTCGGCTTTTGCCGCTGACGTCTCGGCGCGCTACACGGCGGCGATGCGCACGGTGGCGGGCCAGGGCGACTTGTTGCCCGATTTCTCAACCGATGCTGCAACCGTGTTGGACGCTGGCGTTCGTTGGTTTGCTTCAGACCAAATCACTTTCTCCGCCGGCCTCAACAACCTCCTCAACGCCACATACATTGTGGCTCGGCGTCCCGCAGGGCTTCGCCCGGGGATGCCAAGGGCCTTCCGGTTGGGCGTCCGCTTCGATTTCTGACCCCCTCGTCCCCCTCGTCCCCTAGGTCCCTAGTTCCCTCGTCCCCCTAGTTCCCCCTAGTTCCCCTAGTTGCGGATTGCTGGAATGCGTTCCACCCGACCCGCCGAGCTCATGCAACCGAGGTCGTCCACCAACGGCGTCAAGCGGTAAGTCCCGCTGATGATTCGGGGGGTCACCACCCCATATCCTCCGGAATCCAGGAGGTAGGTGGGGCAGTGGACTGCACCTGCGATGGTGCTGGTGACGGGAAACGGGTGGCCGATGGGGAAATGGATTTGGCTTTCCACTGCTCGTTCACCAGCGAGCGTGAAGCGAGCGGGCTGCCAGACCAAATCTGGACGCTCCCGGACGGCGACGCTGGCCTCCACGAACAAGCCTTCGGGGTCCGTGGCGCGGACCGTCAAAACGCCATCTCCTGTGGAGCCATCGGCGCCACCTTCGAGGACCAGGTGGCCTTGGCGGAGCGAAGTTTGGCCCCAATTCAACGGCTCGCCCACCAATGATAAGGTCAAGCTGTCCCCCTCTTCATCAGCGAACGCATCGCGCAAGTCCAAGGAATCCGCCGCACCGAAGCACACCTCGAGTCTGGCCAAACTGTCCACAACCAACCATGGCGCCGTGTTCTTCGGAACGATGGCCATGACCGATACAGGCGAAGTGCGAAGGTCCAGGACGGGTGGCCAGTTGGACAACGCGGCGTAACGATCGTCGCCAGCCCAGCCCAGGCTGCCATCGGCCCGTTCGCCGATGGTCACCCCTTCGGACACATGCACATCAACAAAAGGTCCGGCGGGGAGGTCATTGCATGGCGCATCGCAATTGATCCCCCATGCCATGAGCTCACCGCCTTCGGTCAAGGCGGCGATGTGGGAGGGGGTCGCATCCACTTTGATCAAGGCAGGGAGTGCCGCCGGCTCCGGGCCCCATGGGACGTCGCCATGGGTGGAAAGGTTGCCTTCGATGTCCACCACCGCCGAGGCGTCGCCAGCGGCAGCGGCGTCGCGAATGGGCGAGGGGAGACCTTGGATTTGGCCTGAAGCATTGCGCCCCATGCCCACCAGGGTGCCATCAGCTTTCCAAGCCAATGCATGCGTTTTCCCAGCGGCCAAGGAGGCATAATTCACATCTGTCGGTCGATTCTGGAACCAAATCGATGCCTGCGTGCCCCACAATCGCACCTTGCCGTCAGCAGTCAACCCCACCCCGAATGCCGTGCCCCCATCGATGGGTCCTACGATGTTCGACTGGGGCAGGTGCAGCCCGTTTGTCCGGTCTCCGACGTGGAGCCAGCCTGCGTTGCTTGCTCTTGCGGCGCTGTGGTGAGCGAGGCCGGGCCAGATGGCCGTGACGGATCGGGCGGTTGCGGCCTCGACGGCAGCGCCGTATGTCGGGCTGCCCCACGCATCGATGCGACCATCCTTGAAGATCACGAGCAAGTGTTCAAGCCCCCCTTCAAGCCGATCAATGGACGCGCATTCGGCAGCGGTGTAGTTGGGTTTTCCCCAGGGCCAGCGCCCCCAAATCTCGAGTTTCTCGTCGGACAGGTAGGCCGAGAAATTGAGTCCCGCAGCGACGGAACGAACGAACCCCAGGTCGGGTGGGACGGTGGTTTCGAACTGCAGGTTGCTGCCCCAGGCTTGAACGGTCCCATTGTAACCGATGGCCAGGGTGTGGTTGTAGCCAGTGGCGAGCCTCCAAGTGTACGGCAAGAGATCTGGCGGGGCCTCGAGTTGCTGGGCATCGTTTGCGCCCCAGCCGACAATGGAGCGGTCGGCGAGCACAGCATAGGCATGGCGAAGGCCGCAGTGGACGCTGACGGCGCCAGTGACGTCGGGTGGCGAAGCTTGTCCGAAGTCGTCCAAACCCCAACAAGCGATGCTGCTGTCGGATGCGGCGATGCTGCACCCAAAGTCGCGGCCCGCAGCAACCCAACGAGAAGCAGGCAAATCTCCGGGCACAGCCGGGCCTTCGCCCCAGGAAGTCACCGTGCCGTTTGAGAGCCGTGCCAGCGAGTGGAAATGCCCGGCGGCGAACTGAACGGGAGCCGCTTCAAAGGCCGGGAAGATGCATTGGTCATCTTCATTTCGTCCGAATGCGGCGGGGGCTTCGTTCGCCCCCCATCCCAAGCTGTGCCAACCCCCAGCGGTCCAGCCGGAACTGCCCCGAGCCGCTTGTCCGCCTGTCCATCGAATGTCCCCTTCTGCAACGATGGTGGTGTTGACCTGAGCAGGCAGGTTCCAGCCTCCGCCCAGGAGCATCAGTCCGACGATGAGGTACCGGTTCATCAACTTTCTGCTTTGACAATCCGCAAGGTGACCATCCCAGTTTCGCGAAGGATCCGCAGGGTGTGGATGCCAGGAGCCAAACCGTTCATGTCCAATGTCAGTCGGTCACCGGCAACTTTGACCGATGTCGCCGACCGCACGACTCGGCCATCCGAGCTCATCAACGCCCAGTCCACGCGTTCGCCGGTGGTGAGCCCGACGATTTGGGTGGTGGCCCGGGTGGGGTTGGGCTGAGCGAAAATGGGCCCTTCGCCACTTGTGTCCTGGCTGTCAGGCTCGGGGAACGTCAGTTGGACGGGTTCTGCGGCCGTCCCCGCGCGGTCCGAACCGAAGAACGCCAGCGTTTCAATGGACGCGGCCGTGTCGCTCCCACGCTGCAAGATGAACTGGACAGCTTCGAGTTCCTGAGCTTCATGTTGAAGGTTCAGAAAAAACCGCGGTCCCTCTGGGGTCTCTACGGCGAAAGTGGCGCCGACACAATGACCATCCACAAAGGCGCCCAACACATCCCCTGCGCGCACACCGCCGCCAATCAAGGCCTCGATGAGCACGGGGTTGGTGTGGAGCAGACCGTCTTCTGGCAAAGGCCACGGCGATGAGAAGAAATCTTGCGTCGATCGGAAATAGCCGTTTGTTCTGTTGATGGCACTCGGGTAGTGGAAAGCCCCGGGCGTGCCATTCTCAATCAGCAAGCGATAGCCCTTGCCAGGCCGCATGACATCGAGGCTGCCGACCCAATAGCCGTCGTTGGACAGCATGGCGAAGCCCTCATGTTGGGATTGGACGATGTCACCAGGGGCTGCGAGGTTTTGGTCCACGAGTTCACTCAAGGCCAAATCCAGTGGCGTCGCCGCAATCCCCGGATACCCGAGCCCATTCCAGCCCATCTGCACGGTGTCGGGCCACTCGGCCACTTGGGGGATTCTGCCTTGCAGCGTGGCATCGGCCGTACTTCCACTGGCCACCCGAATCATGTAGCGATCGGTGAGGGAAAATGGCGTCATCGGGTTGCCTGTCTGCAGCCAAAACCCACCGGCGTTGGTCGCCGCAGAGCCTGCATCGTGGTTCTTGATTTCCAAGATGTTCGGGTCGGCGAAGACGGCTTCTAGCGGCGTGTCATCCGCATCGGCCACGTGGAA
>CBFIFE010000083.1:0-7297 GCA_965661765.1 uncultured Flavobacteriales bacterium | reverse complement strand
AAACTTTGTCGGCAACCAATGCGGCACTTTCGCTCAAACATCGGATTTCCCTCTTTCCTTGCTCCCTTGGTCTTCCCGGGTTCCATAGTTCACCCTGGTCTCCCTGGTCCACCTGGTTCCTCGGTTTTTTATCGCTCGTTCAACTCGTTGCTCCGCCGCAGCAAGGCCTGCATTCGGGCGCGCTCTTTCGAGATGACAGGGTTGTTCGAGGGGTCGTCCATCCGGATGGCGGTGAGCAGCGACTGCCAGTCCGATTCCTCGCGAGCAGGGATGACCTCTTCGGTCGGTGGGACGTCGGAGGTGACTTGGAGGAAAGCCTCCATGTAACGGAGTTGCAGGCTGACCAAAGTCTGGCCAAACCGCGCCAAGACGTCCGGGTCGAGCGTCGCTGCCATGGCGGTGCGGAGGCGGAGGACGTTCTCGATTTGGCCTTGAACGAGGCCCAACAAATCATCCGCGTCCAGCGGCACCAAAGCAGGCAATTCAACGGGAGCGCCCAGCGGCTCAATGTTCAGCGCATTCGCCACATCGCTCAACTGAACGAGGCGATCCACGCGCGATTTGTACACGGCAGGCACAATCGGCTGCCGAATGAAATGGTCTCGAACCGCGAAAGATTCCGCGTCCAAACGTTCCATGACTTCCTCCGGCGCGGCATTTGTTTCCACGCCCAGGAGGGTTCGAGCGGTGTTGGCATCCATCCACACGAAGATAATGGAAACATTGGGGTTTCGAATCTCGTAGGTCCTTCTCAGACGTATTAAATTTGTCCGTACAACCCGATTGAGATGAAGATGATGACGATTGCGACTTTTGCTTTGAGTATGCTGCTGCTGGCGTGTGGTGGCGGGGCTGATGATGCAAATGGCTCAGGTTCAAATGCCCAGAAGGATGTTGTGACGACTGCAGGTGATGCTGGTCTTGCGGCGAATGCTTCAGGCCAAACCGGGGCCACACCCTCCCCGAAATTCAAAGATGGCATCACCGATGCGAACAAGGGCGACAAGGTCGGTCCAGTTCGGTTGCACGGCACGATCCGCGGGGGATCGCCGACCGACGTGATCCTTTTCGAAACCGAGGCACGCAACAAATCGGAGATTGCGCGGACGAAAGTGGTCAGTGGCGGGACGTTCGATTTTGGCACGCTCGAAGTGGGGCGCGGGGTTTACATTTTGGCCTACGCCACAGAGACGAATTCCACAGAAATCATTTTGAACCCGGACGAGGCCGATGTGGAGCTGTTGTTTCCGTCGAATCGGTTGTCGGCCACGACGAAAACTGCGCCGAACAGCCCAGAGAACACCGGGTATTGGTCTTATGTTGCGGCAGAAAAGAAGAATCAACAGGAGGTCAAGCAGTTGGCCTCTGGTTTGAAGGATGCAGGTGCGTTTCGGGCGCGGGTGGAGCAGCAGATTGATGACAAGCGCATGGAGTTGGTCACGGTCCAGCACCAATTGATCGATGAGCATCCCGGTACGTATCTGGCCAAGTTGATGAGCTGGAAGAACCCGAAGTTTGCCGATGACAAGGGCCGTTTTTTCGAAGGGCTCGATCCGCTGGACAACAGCGCCGTCCGGAGCATGGCGATCAGCGATCGGATTCAACAATTCATGGTGACGTTCAGTGGTGGGACGGATCCTGGCTTTTTGGCGTGCATTGATTTGGTGAAAGCCCATTTCGAGCCCAATCCAACAACCCTCGAATCTGCGCTCTACAGCATGCTCGAAGGGTTCTACAACACGGGAAAGGAGACCATTTGCCAGTACATCTTGGACAATTACATCTTCGATGAGGACTGTGGTGCGGATCTGAGCGACGCCATTCGCATTCGGGCGGAGGGCATCATCAACTTGCAAGTGGGCAAGACACCGCCCAACTTCCGGATTCAGCGATTCGACGGGGGGACGTTGGACTTGATGGAGACGTGTCGAGCGCACGAGTACACGCTCGTGATGTTCTGGGCTTCCTGGTGTCACAAGTGTGAGCAGGAGGCGCCGTATTTGGGCCCCATTTATGCGAAGTACAATTTCAAAGGTTTGGAGATTGTGGGGGTGAGTTTGGACCAACAGCGTTCTTCGTGGGGGAAGGGCATCGAGGAAAAGGGCATGACATGGCCACAGGTTTCTCAGCTCGAAGCATGGAACAGCCCGGTGGTGAAGGATTACAAGGTCACAGCCACGCCCACGTATTTCTTGCTGGACAAGACAGGGAAGATCGTCTTGAAACCCACGCGCGCCTTTGAGGTGGACAACTTCCTCAAGGACAAGCTCTGATTCCGGCCTTTTCAGGAGCCTTGGGCTCAGCTCAGGTTTTTGAAATCTCCAAGACCTCATTCTCCGCGACCACGAAGCACCGGTCACCGGAACGTGGTTGGATGGAATGGAGTCCGGTGAAACCACCAAATGCAGGCAGAATCAATTGCATGTGGTCTTTTTGCTGGAGGAGGGCAAAACATGGCAGGCGCAAGGATTGGCGGCCGCTGCCACGCAGGCTGACCCCGGGGTGCCAGTGGCCGCACACGTGCAGCGCATCTGTCGGTGGGGAGCCCATCTGCGCGAAGTCTTCGGGGGCATGAGAGAAAAGAATGCCGGTGGTGGTGCGGCGGAATGGTGCGTGGCGGATGCCTGCGTTGTCGAGGGCTTTCTTGGGCATCGCGTCGTGGTTGCCCAGGATCAGTTCTGCGTCGAGATCGGGCAATCGTTCCCTTTCCTCGCCCAGCCAAGCGACAAATCCGTCCCATTCGGGATTGAGGTCGCTGTGGAACAGGTCGCCCAGCAGCAGGAGTTTTCTTGGGCGGAGGTCGTCCATCAGGCGGGAGAGACGAGCCAAATTTTCCAGATTCGCGGCGGCGGGAATGGCGATGCCATGTCGCCGGAAGTGCCCAGCTTTTCCGAGGTGGAGGTCCGCCAGAATCAGGGTTTGGTCGGAAGGGGCCCAGATGGCCTTTTCCGGCAAGAGCCACCAATGCAAAGCGCGGTCCCCGAGGACCAAGTCCAAGGAAACCGCGCCAAAATTGTTCATATCAGTCGGATCAGCTCGGGTGATGTGCGTCAGCTCGTGTGCCTCAGAACGCGTAGCCGACGTTCACACCAAACCGAACGCCCCCGCCGCTGTTCTCCACACCTCCCAGGGAAATGTCGATGAATTTTTCTTCGAACAATGCATCTCCAACTTCGGTATCCAAGCCGTTGTCATAAGTCCGCTCGAAGTTGACATTCTTGAACTGCGGCCCGATGAATCCCTCGAGCATGAAGCCGTTGTCCAGGTAGTAGGCATAGCCGAGGACCAATCCGCCCCCGATCACCGTCCGCTTGTCCTCTCGGCTCAAGTCGCCCCAAACACCGGGGTCGGCTGTGTCGGTGAGGTCGTAAGTCAGGTTGAGGACGCGTGCCAAAGCAGCCACATACAAACCTTCAGGAGCACCAAAATCCTGCGGGGAGATGTAGTAGCGAAACTCCGGGATGGCGATGAAGCCGCCCTTGTTTTGTTCGTACCGGTATTGTTCACCGAGGGTGAAGTTTTGGTAGGACTGGTCTGTGTTCTGATTGATCAAGCCGGCCATCAGTTGCACAGACATTTTGTCGTTGAGCATGTGCTCATACCCGAATTGGTATTGTCCAGCAAAAATGCCCAGCGGGTTCCACTTGATGACGCCTTTGAATTGGGGCTCACCAGAATCCAGTTGCCCGAATGCTGCTGGGGTGGCAGCCAAAAGGCTGAGGCCCAAGGCCAATTTTGTTCCGAAGGTTCGCAAGTGCGCTGAAAAATTGTTCATGAGGTCTGTTGTAAGATTGTGTCAAACGAGAAGGTCAACAACTTCAAAAGGGTTGCATCTGCAGCCCAAATTATCTGCCATTTGAACGAACGTTGGGCGTCTCAGCCCTTTGCCTGTTCTTCTTTGATCAGGTTGAGGGCACTGCCAGCGCGGAACCACCCGATTTGCTGCGCGTTGTACGTGTGGTTGACTTGGATGGTGTCCACGGAGCCATCGGCGTGTCCGATTTCCAAAGTCAACGGCTTTCCAGGTGCAAAATCGGCTAAGTCTGTAAATGCAAACGTGTCGTCCTCTCGAATCAAATCGTAATCGTTTTCGTTGTCGAACGTCAACGCCAGCATGCCTTGCTTTTTCAGATTTGTTTCGTGAATTCGAGCGAATGACTTGACCAACACGGCACGAACCCCAAGATGGCGCGGTTGCATGGCGGCATGTTCTCGTGAGCTCCCTTCGCCGTAGTTCGAGTCCCCGACCACAATCGTCGGAATCCCTGCGGCCTTGTACGCTCGCTGCACGGCAGGCACCTCACCATACTCGCCAGTGAGTTGGTTTTTGACGCTGTTGGGCTCGTCATTGAAGGCATTGATGGCCCCGGTCAGCGTGTTGTTGGAAATGTTGTCGAGGTGACCGCGGTAGCGGAGCCAAGGACCGGCCATGGAGATGTGGTCTGTCGTGCATTTGCCAGCGGCCTTGATGAGCAATTTCACACCCTCGAGGTTCTGTCCATCCCAGGCGGCGAAGGGCGTCAACAATTCCAAACGCTCGCTGCCTTCTTTGACCACCACATTCACGCTGCTTCCGTCTTCTGCCGGCGCCAGGTAGCCGCGGTCTTCGACGGCAAAACCAGCAGTCGGCAATTCTTCGCCCTTGGGCTCCTCAAGCATGACTTCCGTCCCATCGGCCAACTTCAATTTGTCCTTCAACGGGTTGAATGCCAGGTTACCAGCAATGGCAATGGCGGTCACCAATTCAGGCGAGCCCACGAAAGCATGGGTGTTGGGGTTGCCGTCAGCGCGTTTCGCAAAGTTCCGGTTGAAAGAATGGACGATGGAGTTTTTCTCTTGCTTGTCAGCACCTTCGCGGGCCCATTGGCCGATGCAAGGGCCGCAGGCGTTTGCGAACACCTTGCCGCCCATCTCTTCAAAGATGGTTGTGAATCCATCCCGCTCAATGGTGAAGCGCACTTGTTCAGATCCAGGCGTGATGGTCAGTGTGGCTTGCGCCTGAATCCCCTTGTCAACCGCTTGTTTTGCAATCGACGCAGAGCGGCTGATGTCTTCGTAACTGGAGTTTGTGCAGCTGCCAATCAGGCCGTATTCGATTTGTGTGGGCCAGCCATGCTTTTCTGCCTCAGCACGAATTTCGCTGATGGGGGTGGCGCGGTCCGGCGTAAATGGGCCATTGAGATGCGGCTCGAGTTCGTCGAGGTTGATTTCAATCACTTGGTCGAAGTAGGCCTCCGGCTGTGCGTAGACTTCGGGGTCTCCGGTGAGGTGTTCCCGGATGCCATTGGCCAAATCCGCGACATCCGCCCTTCCCGTCGCCCTCAAATACCGCTCCATCGATGGGTCATAGCCGAAGGTCGATGTGGTGGCGCCGATTTCCGCTCCCATGTTGCAAATCGTGCCTTTGCCCGTGCAGCTCAGCGACTCGGCGCCATCACCGAAATACTCGACGATGCAGCCTGTTCCGCCCTTGACGGTCAAAATGCCCGCGACCTTCAAAATCACATCCTTCGCAGATGCCCAGCCACTCAATTTTCCCGTCAGTTTGACGCCGATGAGTTTCGGGAACTTGAGCTCCCAAGCCATGCCTGCCATCACATCAACGGCATCTGCGCCGCCGACTCCGATGGCCACCATTCCCAATCCGCCGGCATTGACGGTGTGTGAATCTGTTCCGATCATCATGCCGCCCGGGAATGCATAGTTCTCCAAGACCACCTGATGAATGATGCCTGCGCCCGGCTTCCAAAACCCGATGCCGTACTTGTTGGACACCGATTCGAGGAAATTGAAGACCTCGTTGTTTTTGTTGATGGCTTCTTGCAGATCAGAATTGGCCTCGACTTTTGCTTGTATCAAATGGTCGCAGTGGACCGTGGACGGCACGGCCGCTGTCGGTTTGCCGGCCTGCATGAACTGCAACAGGGCCATTTGGGCAGTTGCGTCCTGCATCGCCACGCGGTCGGGTGCAAAGTCCACATAATCCGCGCCCCGGTTGAACGCCTGCTGCGCTTTGCCTTCCCACAAGTGGGTGTAGAGAATTTTTTCCGCCAAGGTCAATGGCTTGTTGGTCGCAGTGCGGGCAGCGGCCACGCGCTCCGGAAAGCGCGCATAGACCGAACGGATCATGTCGAGGTCGAATGTCATCTTCAGTGAATCTGTTTGCATGTCAAATCAGGCTGCAAAGGTAAGCAGTACATTTACACTCATGGAGCTCTTGCGTGAACAGATTGTGGTGGCCGTTCGGTCGATACGTGGAAACCTGCTTCGAACGAGTTTGACCGTGGCCATCATAGGCTTGGGCATCATGGCGCTCATCAGCATGACCACAGCAACGTCTTCTTTGGAGGCGAATGTTGAGCAGCAATTCTCCTCGCTGGGCACCCATTCTTTCACCATTCGTCAAAAGGTGGAGGGTGGTTTTCGCCGCGGGATGCGGGTGACCCAAGGTGAGCCGCTGACGTACCGGGATTGTCAGCGGTTTGCGGGTTTGGCCTTGGAGGCCCAAACCAATTTCGAAGTGGCTTACAACGTCTTCGGATCGGCAACAGCGACCCTCACCAGGGGCAGTGAGCGCACGAATCCCAACATTCCCGTGCTGGGCATCGATGAGAATTACCTCGCCATCAGCGGTTACGAAATCGCAGCAGGGCGCAACCTGAACAACCTCGACGCCGAGTCGGGGGCTCAAGTGGCTTTGATCGGCGCAGACGTTGCCGCAGAACTCTTCGAGCCATGGGAAGACCCTGTGGGGGCGGACGTTCTGATCGGCTCAGCCCGGTACGTCGTTGCGGGCGTTTTGGCCCCGAAGGGGCAGGCGTTTGGCATGTCACAAGACAACCAATGCATGATTCCGATTCCGTGCGTGCGTCGGCAATTCTCGGACGACGGCCGCAGCTACACAATCACTTGTCAATTGCAAAATGCAGAGGATGTTGCTGCCGCAGCGGAGGTGGCGACGGGTTTGTTTCGGGTGGTTCGTGGTGATCGACCGGGTGAGGACAACAGTTTTCAGGTGAGTCAATCCAATGCGATGGTCGACACATTGGGCGAGGCGACCAGCGGCATCACCTTGGCAGCGACGGTGATTGGGTTGATCACATTGTTTGGCGCGGGCATCGGTTTGATGAACATCATGTTGGTGAGCGTTGCGGAGCGCACGCGCGAAATCGGCACACGGAAAGCCTTGGGCGCATCACCCCGCGCGATTCGCATGCAGTTTCTGGTGGAAGTGATCATCATCGGTCAACTGGGCGGCCTGGTGGGCATTGGGTTGGGTCTGATTGTGGGCAATGTC
>CBFIFE010000082.1:0-7831 GCA_965661765.1 uncultured Flavobacteriales bacterium | reverse complement strand
GACCTCAAATTTCGGCAACATCACCCAAAACCACCCCTAGCCCCCTAGTCACCCTAGTCCCCTAGCCCCCTAGTCACCCTAGTCACCCTAGTTCCTTAGTCCCCCTAGTCCCTCGGTTATTCGTGCGGATTCATGAACGCCGGGTTCGTCGTGAAGACCGTGTCCGTCAACGTGTGGAGAAATGCAATGATATCGGCCTTTTGTCCATCCGTCAACTGCAAGCCACCCGTTGTGTATTTCATGAAAGGGTCGATGGTCGCACTGGCCACGCCGCCGGTGTTGTAGTGGTCGATGACCTCTTCGAGCGTGTTGAAGCGCCCATCGTGCATGTAAGGGGCTGTCAGGGCGATGTTCCGCAAAGTCGGGGTTTTGAAACGGCCACTGTCTTGTGCCAAACCCGTCACGCCCGCATGCCCCGGATCTGCCTCAAAGTGCGCATCCAAACCATTGTTTCGGAACAGGTAATCCGAGAATTGGGTCCCCGCCTCGGAGTGGCAATGGAAACAATCGCCACCAAACTCGCCCCCTGGCGTTGTTTCTGGATCGCCCCCCTCTCGCAGGAAAGTCAAGTAACCATTGTATTCCGAGGTCGAGAGCTCCGTTTCTCCCCGTCGCCAGCGGTCATACTTCGAATCGCTCGAAATCATGGTCCGCAGGAACTGCGCCATTGCCTTGGCCGCTCTCTCCTTGGTGATCTGCGCATCCCCAAACGCCGCTTTGAAATGCGCTGGGTAATCCGGTCGCGATGCATCCTCTTCATGCAAAGTCGTCAGTCTGGCCACGGCATCGGCCCATGGCAAAGCCATTTCATCGGGATGCGGCACCGGTTCGAGAATTTGCTCTTCGAGTGTCAATGCGCGCCCATCCCAAAAATAGTTTGGCGCCCAACCCACATTGATCAAGGCCATGGAATTGCGAACACCTTGTGCGCCACCGACGCCCGTGCTGACGGCAGCAGGGTCGCTGAACCCATGGTCGGGGAGATGGCAAGAAGCGCAGGTGATGGTTTGGTCCAAAGACAAGGCAGGCTCCCAAAACAGCATTCGTCCCAGTGCCACTCCCTCCTCTGTCAAAGGATTGTCTTCAGGAATGTCCATCGGGGGAAAAAACGGCGGAATCTCCAGCGCCAATGGCGTCGCCTGCGGGTTGCAATCCCCACTGACACACTCCACTGGATCCTTGCATCGCGAGCAACTCCCCACGACCACCGCCATCATGATGAACAACCAAAAATTTCTCATCTGTCAATCTTTCTCAACCCTTCGTTCCCCTCGTCACCCTCGTCACCCTAGTCACCTTGGTCCCCCTAGTTCTTTAGTTTCCACGCGTCATCCATCAAGTCCATCAGCCGATTGCCCAGGACTGTCCCCACCGCACTGTGGGTGATCGGCTCGGCCACCACGTCAATGCTGTCGTTGGGTCCGTGCAGGCAGTCGGCCGCGTCGAATTCGAGGTTGAGGACCGTCAGGTCGCGAGGGACGAAAGACATCGGCTCAGGGAAGTCAAGGACCACTTCCCGGTAGGCCGAATCGGTCCCGGTGTGGTAGGACAGGGGCTCGAGGGGCTCGCCAGAGACCGTCTCCGAGAACTTTCCTTCGTATTTGACGAAGATGTAGCCGGAGGCCCAAGTCCAAAACATGCCTGCCGACCCGGCCACGCTCAGTGGGTGGGCATTCGGATAACTGGCCGGGTCAATGCCGGTGTTGAGGTCGGGGGGGATGCCCATGCCAAACTTCATCGCATCATACCGACCCCAGGGCACTTCGGCCAGAACGAACGGGTGGTCGTCGCTGAAATCGAGGAGGTTCACGTCCGTCATCCGTTGCCAGTTGCCGGATTCGTCCCTCAGTTCGAGGCGCGAAAAGTACATCTGCAAGTTCTCGAGACGGATGGTGTTGCCGTTGTGGTCGGTGCCTTTTTGGCCCAAACCAAAAGGCGCATCATCCCAGGTCAAAGCCATGTCCAGCCGCAGCGTGGCCGGGACCTCATCGTCCCAAATCGAAAACGGCTGTGAACAGCCCCAAAGCCCGATGCTTCCAAGGAGCAGGACGATCGCGGCCATGTTGAAAAATTGCTTGCGTTTTGACATGTTCTGACAACGGGTTTCCTGTGGATAACCCCGAAATTTCGGAAGATGTTGCACGAAAAAACAGGACCAGGGTCACAAAATGCCCGAGAACGGGTTGAAGACGAGGAAGTGCGTGGAGCGTTTTGGGTGATTCGGGCGTCTGCCGGGTCCGGCAAGACGTTTCGGTTGGTGCAGACGTATTTGACCTGCTGCTTGTCGCAATCGTCGCCGGGCTTCTTTCGGTCGATTTGTGCGTTGACGTTCACAAACAAGGCCGCCCAAGAGATGAAGGAACGGGTCTTGGAGGAAATCGGACACATCGCCTCCGGAGCGGGTGGGGCGATGGAAGAGAAGGTTCGATGGGCGACGGGGTTGGGCGCGGACGTGTTGCAGGCGCGGGCGAAGGCCATGCGTGAGCACATGCTCCACCACTATGAGGACTTCGCCGTGATGACGATTGACAGTTTTGTCCATCGCTTGGTTCGAAGTTTTGCGCGGGATTTGCAGTTGGATCAAGGGTTCCAAATCGAGCTCGACGAGGACCGCCTGATCGAAGAGGCGGTGGACCGGCTCTTGGCGAGGGTGGGGCGACCCGGAGAGGAGGAATTGACGCGTTTGCTCGAGGCCTTTGTGGAGCAACAGGTGGAGGACGAGCGGGACGCCCGCGTGCGCGATGCCTTGATGCAACACGCACGGTTGGTGGACAAGGAGCACATGCAGCCGACCTTGCAGGCGCTCGACGGCTGGTCTCCGGCCCAGTTTGAAGCTGCGCGGCGACGACTGAAAGAGGAGATTGACCGCGCCGAGGCTGCGGTGTTGCAAAGCATCAAGGGAGCCGAGCAAGCCATCGAAGCAGCTGGACTCACGACATCGGATTTCTCAGGGGGTGCCATCCCGAAATGGCTGGCAAAGGCGCGCAAGGAAGGGCGCAAGGCCCAGCCTTCGAAAACCGCACTGGCCATGCTGCGTGGGGAAAAGAACCCGTGGAAGGCGAAAACGCCTCCGGCGACGATCGATGCGATTTCGTCCGCAATGCCTTCGGTGCAAGAAGCCTATGACGCTTGGGCGGCGGCGTACACGGGCGAGGCGGGTGGGCTGTTGAAGTTGAAGCAGCACGTCCGCCAGCGGATGTCACTCGTGGGCACGCTGGCTTCCCTGTCCACGGAATTGCAGGCGGTGATGGCGGAAGAATCGGTGCAGACGTTTGGCAGCTTGAACCGTCAGATCGCGGATTTGGTCCAAAACAATCCCGCACCTTACATCTTCGAACGCATCGGCGTGCGATACAGGCACTTGTTCATTGACGAGTTTCAGGACACCAGCGTCACGCAATGGCACAATCTGGTGAGTTTGTATGAGAATGTTCTGGCGCAGGGTTTTGATGCGCTTGTTGTGGGCGATGGCAAGCAGGCGATTTACCGCTGGCGCAACGGCGATTTGCGTCAGCTTGAGGCCTTGCCCGGACTGATTCTCGATGGGGGAGAGCCTCCTGAGGCGCTGCGGTCGGCGGCGATGACCCTCGGCCGCCACTTTCGCAATGATCAATTGACAGAGAATTGGCGAACGGGTTCGGCGATTGTGGAATTCAACAACCGCGTGTTCGACGCTGTGGGTGCAGCGTTGCCCGAAGTTTGGGCCGGGGTGTATGCCGGTGCGGCACAGCAGCCGATGAAGGGGTTTGAGGGAGAGGTGTTTGTGGACACCCTTGCCGGCGGCAACAAAGGCGAACGGGCAGAACTTCGCCTGGACTGGGTTTTGCAGCGGGTGCGCCATCATGCGGCTTCGCGGCCCTTGACGGACATCGCCGTGTTGGTTCGGACAAATGCAGCGGGGGCGGAATTGGCAGAATTCCTTTTCGCAAACGGCATCACACCCTTCACAGAGGAGAGTCTGCAGCTCGGGCGACACCCGGTGGCCACGTCTGTTGTGGCGATGCTGCGCTCGCTGGTGGACCCCTTCAACCCCAAGCACATCACCGCATTTCTCCAGGGCTATGCCGCCCTGCACCCGGATGAAATCGATGAAGCGGCGTTGCTCGAGAAGCACGCCCGAAGGATCACACTGCCGTCCCTTCCCGGGGATGATGCGCCGAGGCACCGATGGGAAGTGCCCTTCGTTGATGTCCTGCGGGACGTTTGTGCGGAGGTGGATTTGGTGGGCAACAGCACCTCGCCCATTGTGGCGTTGATGGGGCACATTCTGGGCGCACTGGGGTGGTCGAATCGATTTGCCGCTTACGCGGAGGGCTTGTTGGAGTTGGCCAGGGAGGTTGCAGAGCGCCCTGCGGGTGGCGCCGGCGTTCATGCGTTTTTGCGCCTTTGGGATCGGAAGGGCGCACGACGGAGCATTCGGGTCTCTTCAGGGACCGATGCCGTGCGCATCATGACCGTGCACAAAGCGAAGGGTTTGGAATTTCCCGTGGTGATTGCGCCGGTGGATGCCGCGGAGGTGGACAAGTTCCGGGGCGAGGTGCCGGTGATGTTGGATGTGGAGACTTTTGGTGTGCCAGCAGGCCTTTTGAGCCACCATGATCTGACGGATACGCCGTTGGCGCATGTGCAAGAACATGAATTGGGCCAAACCATCCTCGACGCCCTCAACATTGCTTATGTCGCCTGGACCCGACCGGTGCACGCCTTGGACATCGTTCTGGAGTTCAACAAGGAGCCCAACGAACTGAAAGAAGAGACGTTGCGTCGGACGATTCCGGGTTGGATGCTCCTGGGCATTCGCGAGGCGTTTGGCCCGGAGGCGCTGGCGCAGGGCCCCCTGGCACTGGGTGCGCCATCTGTTGTCGACGCGCCGGCATCGGCCTCGGTTTCGGCATCGGCAATGAAGGAAGCCGATGAGGTGCGCACGCCTGACTTGTTGCTCGGCGCGCCGGTGCGGGAGTTGGTGGCCATGCCCCGCGAGCGTTGGCAGGACGAGGCGCGCCTGTCGGAGCAAAATTTCGGCCGCGCTGTGCATGCCCTGTTCGCAGAAATTCGGGACATCACCGAATGGGAAAAACAGCGCGACGAGTGGCTCCGCGGGCCAGCGGCCCATTCTCCTGCGCTGGCCGCCGTGGTGGACGCGGTGGCAGACGTGCTGGCGCATCCTGTTGCGGGTGCATCGTTTGCCCCAGGGGCCGATGAGGTGATGCTGGAACGGGATTGGGTCTCCCCTTCAGGTGAAGTTCAACGGCCGGATCGGGTCGTCCGCCGCGGGGATCATTGGACAGTGATCGATTTCAAAACTGGCGCTCAGAAGGACGAGCACAAAGGCCAAATCCGAAACTACCTCATCACCCTTGCCGCCCTCTGCCCCGGAATGCACATCGAGGGGTTGCTGGTTTACACCGATTCGCTTGAGGCTGTTCCTGTGCCTTTCGAGACATTGTTCTGACATTTTTTTGTGAAAAGGCGTTAATTTTCCGCCGATGCGTGCAGAATCAATCCTTTCGACCATGAAAATGAGGTGTGCTATTCGCGGTTTGACCGCTGGGTTTTCGTTGGTTTTGGCCAGTGCGGTGGTCGTGTCCGTCATGGCCCAAGGGGTGACGATGCAAAAGGGCTTTCCGGTGCCTCGGGCGGCAGAGGTCGCCGATGAAGCGCCGGGCCTTCGGGCAGAAGCGTGCGCACCGGCGACAGCGCTGCGGGATTTGGAATGGAACAACGTCCGAGCCCTCATCGAAAATGCGGGGTCCTTGTGGTACGACCGCGCCATCGACAAGGGCGCGTTCATGGTTCCTAAGGAAGAGGGCGTATCCGTCGTCTATGGCGGCGCCTTGTGGCTCGGCGGCATTTCTCCCGACCAACAATTGAAGCTCGCCGCCGTGCGGTACCGAACGACAGGCAATGATTTTTGGCCTGGTCCACTCACAAACAACGGAGCGGCTGAAGTGGATCCGACGACTTGTTCTGCCTACGATGAATTTGCCATCAGCCAGCGCGCAGATGCCATGCGTCATCGGCAGTACTTTGACTGTGTCGCGGATCCAGAATGCGATCTTGAGGAGGAATTTGCTTCCGGTTACACCATCCCGTCCTACTTCTTCGAATATCCCGCGCATGGGAACACGGCGATGAACCAAGATTTTTACCTCGCACCATTTTATGATTACGACGGGGACGGGTTTTATGACCCCAATGCGGGGGATTATCCGTGGTACGATTTTTTGCAGGAAATCGATTGTGCAGAACGCCGGCGTGAGGATCCTGTGCCATTGTATGGAGACCAAACCTATTTCTGGATTTTCAATGACAAGGGCAACATTCATTCGGAGTCCCAAGGCGAACCCATCGGCATGGAAATCCGGGCTCAGGCCTTTGCATTTTCGACAAACGATGAAATCAACAACATGCAGTTTTACAACTACGTGTTGATCAACCAAGGCACTCAGACGTTGACAGACACCTATTTTGCGCAATGGGTCGATTGCGATCTGGGCGGGCACGTGGACGACTATGTGGGCGTCGACGTTCGCCGGGGCTTGGGATATGCATACAACGGGGATGCATTCGATGAGGCCACGAGCTATTCCATCGGTTATGGTGACAATCCGCCAGCGATGGGGGTGGACTTTTTCGAAGGCCCCTACCAAGACGCTGATTCCATCGACAATCCGCTCACCTCGGTGTTTGCTGACGCCATTGATTCCCTGGGCATTCCTTATGAGGGCATCGGCATTGGGTATGGCGATGGGATTGTTGACAATGAGCGCTATGGCATGCGCAAGTTTTTGTATTACAACTGGAATTATGGCGTCAATGGTCAGCCGACCTTGGCGGCTCAGTACTACAACTACATGCGTGGGTTTTGGAAAAACGGCCAGCGCATGGCCTATGGCGGCGATGGCTTGACCCCGGCGACAGGTGCTGATTTGAGCATTCCAGCAGATTACATGTTTCCCGATGACACAGATCCTTTTCAGTGGGGAACGGCTGGGGTGTCTGTTGAGCCGTGGACGGAGGTCAGCTCTGGCAACCCGGCAGGAGACAGGTTGTTCCTGCAATCCGCGGGTCCGTTCACCTTGGAACCCGGGGATTACAACAACATCACTGTGGGCATGGTTTGGGCGCGTGCCACAGGCGGCGAGCCATTTGAAAGTGTCGAGTTGCTTCGCTTGGCGGATGACAAGGCCCAGGCGCTGTTCGACAATTGCTTCGAGATTGTCTCCGGTCCTGATGCACCGGACGTGACCATTCAAGAGCTCGAGAATGAATTGGTCTTGTACCTGACAAATGACAATCCCCTGAGCAACAACTATCGAGAGGAGTACACAGCCGTGGATCCGTCCATCCCGACAGCGCTCGAGGACGGCACCCAATTGACGGATGCCGATCGGAGCTATGCATTCGAAGGGTACCTGATTTACCAACTCGTCGACAACACGGTGAGCCCGTCGGACATCGGGGACATTGAGCGGGTCCGGCTGATTGCCCAATGCGATGTGGCCAATGATGTCTCCATTCTGGTGAATTACGAGCAGGACATGCTGATGCAGGCGCCAGTGCCGACCCTGATGGTGGATGGGGAGAACGAGGGCATTCGCCACAGTTTCCGCGTGACGACGGACGCCTTCGCATCGGGCGACAGCCGCCTGGTGAACCACAAGACCTATTATTTCATGGTGTTGGCCTATGGCTACAACGGATACCGGCCGTTTGATCCTTTGACGGGAACGGGGCAGGATTTGGAGTTCAAGGCTTCACGGAAGGCAGCGGTGGGCTCCATCCGCGCTTACGCTGGGGTGCCACACAAGCCGACACCTGAAGCGGGTGG
>CBFIFE010000081.1:0-8355 GCA_965661765.1 uncultured Flavobacteriales bacterium | reverse complement strand
CTGAAGCGAATGCCAGCAGCCATGCGGCACAAGCCATCGCCACATGCAATCGAGTCGAATTTGTGCGCCAGGTGGCTGCCGTTTTCATGGGTCGAAACTACGAATTTGGTTTTCACAGAAGCAGACCAAACCCAGTTCTCTGCTCCATCCCCGCACCATGTCGCCCTCCCCCTTCTCGCGGGGCAAAGGTTCTACGTGTCCATTTCCCGCTCACTCATCCCGCAAGCAACGGACGGAAAAGCCATTTCGTTGGCCGTAGTTGTTCCGACTGACATTGTCATCGTCGGAGTTGAGTTTCCGGAGCCATGCGAAGGATTCGCCGCTTGGCGAAGCGCTCCACCAGTTGCTGGAGTAGCCTTCAAAAAGGAAATAAGCATCGCTGTCGCCGCGCCAGCCCCCCGGCAACGCCGAAAAACCCGAATTGTTTGTTCCGTCCCAGCTCGGAGAGTCTGAGGGAGATGACTTCAGTGCAGCTCCGGCTCCTGAGGAGCCGCCGAGTTCATCGATCAAGACCGTCCATTCATCATCCGTGGGCACATGCCAGCCGCTTGGACAAAGGCCCCGCAAGTCATCAACCGCATACCAATTGTACAAGCGGCCGTAGGTGGCCAAATTCGCAACTTCATCGCTGCTGCCGCTGACAAGAGACAATCCTTCGCCGTATACCGATTGAGCGCCAAACAACGTCGACGACCAATCCCCATCACTCAAGTTGCCCGAAATCGCGTCCCCATTCGCGTAGTGCTCACTCCGCAGGTTTTCCGCGAACCAGCATTGTTCGCCGATCAAAATCAACTCGTACACATGTCCCTGATATTTGGTCCAAGTGCATGACAAACTGTCGATCACATGCATCATGGTTGTCAAGGAGGTGAGGGATGCACGCTCGGAAGGAGTCAGATAAAGGTGCGTTGAGCCTTCTGCCAAATCGTCCGCATCATGATTCCCTAAGCTGCTCACTTGACCATTGATGACAGCCGCGGCAGCCATGCTGTCGGCATACAACGTACCTTCAATGACCATACCGCTGTTTACTTGAAGACTGTCGTTCAATGTCGTCACACCACTTACTGTAAGTGTGCTCCCGAAAGTCGCTGGGCCATCCGCATTCAAAAGGGCATCAAAGTCAACATTGCCCGCCACATGAAGACTATCGCCCAAACTGGTCACGCCAGTAACAAAAATCGTTTCGCCTATTGTTACCGCCCTCACCACTTCAAGGGAATCCGAAAACGCCACATAACCTGTGACCGACAATGAGTCTCCAAAACTCACTACATCCGTCACAGCCAAACTCCCTGTGATCTCGGCATCCTTTCCAAGCATCAAACTGTCTGCAGACAACGTGCCTGTCGAGGTCAGTCCGCCAAGACCGAAAACATCAAAAGAATGGAAGTTGATGTCCATCCCCGGATTCGAACCATTGCCCAAAACATCACTCCAGCTCTGGGTGGAACCGCTTGAACCCGCGGACCCAAGACGAGCAAACACAGTATCTAAGGATTGCTGCAAATTCAACATGTTCATCTCCAAAAAGGCCTTGTTGCCCATGACCGAGGTCTGCACCACATTTGGTAGGAAGGAGATTGTGACAGCAACTGGGTCGCTTGAAGAACACAAAAGCCAAAGACAACAAAAGGAAAAAAGCGAATCATAGATACTTGCTGTCTTATGAGATGGGTGAAAAATGATCTAGTCGAAAATTACAATAAAGAGACTTCAAAACACCCATATCTCATGCTCACATACCCCACAAACTCATCGCGCAACCCCCGTTAAGCACGTGCTACGCTCGCCCCACCTTGCCCCAGGCCTTCATCTGCCAATGCGTTCGCACCTCCGCCACCAAATCCCCAGCCCCATTCCGCAAGTGCGCCGTCATCACGCGCTCGGCCTTCCCCTCAGCCTGCAAATGCCCTTGCAGTTGGGCGCGATCGGCGTCGGGCAAAGCCGATTCCGCCGTCACAGGGCCATCCGCGCGGCGCAGGTAATCCACCTCGAGCCGGGACATGATGAGCCTGTACTCCGTCGGGCTGAAGGCGCCGAGCAGCGCAAGGCCCGCGGCAAACTCTCCGATCGTCGCCAGGGCGCATGCATGCATGGTGCCGATGTGGTTGCGGTTCGCCCGGGTCAGGGCCGCTGAGACGGCGGCGGTGCCTGGTTGAAGCCGGACGATTTGGAATCGGTGGGGCTTGTTGAACGGGATCATCCACATGAACACCCGCGTCAACGCACCTGTCCGACCAGCGAGCGCCCGCTGCCACGCCCAACTGTACAGGCGCTTCATGACCGCTCGAGAGCCGCTTCGACAATGGGCGCGAGTGCCGGCGGGGTGTAATTCGGTCCCTTCATGACCTTGCCGTCTTCGCGGTGAATCGGACGGCCATCGGCGCCAAGCTTGGACATGTTCGAGCGTTGGATTTCCCGAAACACCTCTTCGATCACGTCCTGCATCCCGTGTTGGAGAATCGTCCCACAAAGAATGTAGAGCATGTCCCCCAGCGCGTCGGCCACCTCCACAAGATCCCCCGCCTCCGCCGCTTCCAAATACTCCTCGTTTTCTTCGGCCATCAGCCGATGCCGCAAAGCAATCGTGGCCGCTGAGGGCCGCGCCTCCGGCCCCGGCGCGTTGCGAATCTCAAACGCCTCGTGAAACTGCCGCACCGCATCCATTGTCTCTCGGAGCGTCAATGCACCGCCGTCGAATTTCTCCATGCTGGCAAGTTAACATGATTTCAAAACTCGCATGGCCCCTGCCCCGTTCCGCCTCAGTATATTCGCGTTCTGTGTAAGATTGACATGATGGAGAACTCGACAAGCCCTGAAACCCCAGCTCACGACATGACCGTGTCCGCGAGTGCGCCGACAAACGGAGTGTCGAACGGAGGAGCCACGGACATCCGTGCGCTCAATGAGCAGATCGCCGCGCAAAGTGGATTCGTGGATCTGCTCCGGATGGAACTCGAAAAGGTCATCATCGGCCAGAAGGCCATGGTGGACAAGCTGCTCATCGGCCTCCTGGCGAATGGGCACGTGTTGTTGGAGGGGGTGCCTGGTTTGGCCAAAACCCTGGCCATCAAATCCCTTTCCGACTGCGTCCAAGCCGACTTCAGCCGCATCCAATTCACGCCCGACTTGCTGCCTGCCGACCTCGTGGGCACCATGATCTACAACCAGCGGGAGGAGAGCTTCAAGGTCAAAAAAGGGCCGATTTTCGCCAATTTCGTCCTAGCGGACGAGATCAACCGGGCCCCGGCGAAGGTGCAGAGCGCGCTCCTCGAGAGCATGCAAGAGCGGCAGGTCACCATCGGGTCAGAGACATTCAAGTTGCCGGAGCCTTTCCTCGTGCTCGCAACGCAAAACCCCGTTGAACAAGAAGGGACCTACCCCCTGCCCGAGGCGCAAGTCGACCGCTTCCTGCTGAAAGTCGTCATCGGCTACCCCACGAAGGAGGAAGAACAGCAAATCATCCGCGCAAACCTGCGCCCGGAGGGCATGCACAAACCGCAGGCGGTCGTCAAGCCGGAGGAGATTTTGAAGGCCCGCGAATGGGTCAAGAAAATTTACATGGACGAGAAGGTGGAGCGGTACATCGTGGACCTGGTCTTCGCCACGCGCCAGCCGGAAAACCACGGCATGGGCCACCTCGAGCAGTTGATCGGATTCGGGGCTTCGCCGCGGGCGAGCATCGGTCTGGGTGTGGCTGCGAAGGCCCACGCATTCCTGCAGCACCGGGGCTATGTGACGCCAGAGGATGTGCGGGCTGTGGCGATGGATGTGATGCGCCACCGCATCGGGATCACGTTTGAGGCAGAAGCTGAAAACATCTCGCAGGAGCAGATCATCACGGAGATCATGGACCAAATCCAGGTCCCCTAACCCCCTCCCCCACCATGGACACGGCTGAACTGATTGCACGGGTCCGACGCGTCGAACTGAAAACGCGCGGCCTCAGCGACCGCATTTTCAGTGGGGAATACCACAGCGCCTTCAAGGGGCGGGGCATGGCGTTTTCGGAAAACCGGGCCTACCAGCACGGCGACGAAATCCGCACCATCGACTGGAATGTCACCGCACGGATGGGCACACCTTACGTGAAAGTCTTCGAGGAGGAGCGCGAGATGACGGTCTTCCTGCTCTTGGACGTCAGTGCCTCGAACAGCCCGGGCAGCCGGGTCCGCACGAAGCGGGAGTTGATCGCCGAGCTTGCCGCTGTCCTGGCGTTCAGCGCGATGGGCAACAACGACAAGGTCGGCGCGATCCTGTTCAGCGATCGCATCGAGCGGTTCATTCCCCCGAAAAAGGGGCGCTCGCACGTGCTGCGCATCATCCGCGAAATCATCGAGATCGTTCCGGAAGGGCGCGGAACAAACATCCACGACGCGCTCAGCGGCTTCCTGCAAGCGATGAAAAAACGCACGATTTGCTTTCTCATCTCCGACTTCCGGGACACCGGCTTCGACGGGGTGTTGAAGCGGGCGGGGCGCAGGCACGATTTGGTCGCTTTGCGGGTCGAGGATCCGCTGGAGCGCGAATTCCCCGCCGTCGGCTGGATTCAAGTCGAAGACCCCGAGACCGGCGAATCCCGGTGGGTGAACACGAACCGCAAACGGGTTCGGCGGCGTCACGCAGCCCTCGAGGCGGAGCGGGAGGCCGCACTGAAATCCACATTCCTGCGCAGCGGCGTGGATGAAGCCGTCCTGATGACCGACAAACCCTACGTTCAACCCCTCATGCAACTCTTCGATCGCCGTGGCTGAATCAACACCCGCAACGCGAAGACCGTCGAAGCGGCGGTGGTGGGCTGCGCTGGCGCTGCTGGTGACCGCTCTGGTCGCAAACAGCCCCCTGGCCGCTGTGGATCGCGCGCCTGCCCGCCCCCAAGTGACGCTCGGCTTGGACACCACTTGGATGCCCATCGGTGGCCAAACCACCCTCACCCTGACCCTCACCCGCCGCCCCGACCAAACCGGCGAGGTGGCCTTCCCGACCTTTGCCGGGGACACCATCGCCGGCGGCTTGGAGGTGCTGTCCTTCCTCGGTGGCGACACCCTGCTGGCCACGGATGAGCGGGGCGAAGACGCAATTGCCTACCGCCGCCAGTGGCGCGTGACGTGCTGGGACACCGGCTACGTCGCCATCCCCCCCGTGCCGGTCACCTTCAACGGCGACACCCTCGAGTCCAATCCGCTCCTCTTGCAAATCGGTGTCCCGCAAATCGAAGACCCCAACACCATGGCCGCGCCGGCCGATGTGATCGCCGTGGAGTGGACGTTTGCCGAACAATTGCAACGGGCCTTGCCCTGGATCCTGGCGGTGTTGGGCCTCGCCGCCCTGGCTGCGGCGGGCGTTTGGGCCTATCGGAAGTACTTCCGGCGCGAGGACACAGCGGACCGGACAACCGCCCGACCCGCCGCGCCCCTCGAGCCTGCCCACGTGGTTGCCTTGCGGGAATTGGAGCGCATCCAAGCCCGCGCCGCCTGGCAGCGCGGAGATGAAAAGGGGCACCATGCCGCCACGAGCATGGTGGTTCGGACGTATGTGGAGCGGCGGTTTGGTCTGCCCGCGCTGGAGCGCACGACGATCGAGATTCGGCGGGGGCTGAACGGCCTGGGACTCCGCGACGAAGACAAGGCGATGTTGTTGGAGTTGTTGGAGCTCACGGATTTGGTCAAATTCGCGAAATACCGCGCCATCCCCGAAGAACACCAGCGCATCGTCGCGCGGGCCATCCGCTTTGTTGAATGCACCCTGCCGATGTCGGAGGGTGAAGAATCCGAGCGATCATGAGCCCGCGTTTGTTGTGGGTCGCCCTGCCGCATGCTGTGGCGTTGCTGCTGGGGTTGCTGGTGCTCGGGCACGTGCGAGCGCATTATGAACTCGATGCGCCGTGGGCGTTGGGCTTGATGGTGTTGGGGGGGCTGCACGCCATCCAACGCTTGGTGCAGTCCTGGAAGGGTTGGGAGGTCCGGGCTTCTTTCAACCTGCACCGCTACGACGCCCCCCCCAAATGGTACACAACCTCGGCCTTTGCCTTGCCAGAGATCGCACCAGCCTTTCGCACGGGTGCCTTGCTGCTGCTCGCCATTGCAAGTGCTCGGCCGCAGAGCAGTTCGAGCATTGAGGATTTGACCCGCGAGGGCCTCGACATCGTTTTGAGCATGGACCTCTCGGCGTCGATGTTGAGCAAGGACTTTGACCCCAACCGGCTCGAGGCCGCCAAGGCCGTGGCCTCTGACTTTGTGGAAGACCGGCCGGACGATCGAATCGGGGTCGTGGCCTACGAAGGAGAAGCCTTCACATCCGTTCCCCTGACGACGGACCAGCGGGTGGTGATGAACGGGATCGCGGGACTGGAAACGGGGTTGTTGGAAGGGGGGACGGCGATTGGGATGGGTTTGGCGACAGCCGTGAACCGGCTGAAATCCAGCGACGCGGAAAGCAAGGTCATCATCTTGCTCACCGACGGCGTCAACAACGCTGGGGCGATTGAACCGCTGGATGCGGCGCAACTTGCTGAACTCAATGACATTCGCGTCTACACCATCGGCGTGGGCACCATCGGCAAAGCGCGCAGCCCGGTGCGCAAAATGGGCAACGACTATCTGTACGATTGGGTGGAGGTCCAAATCGATGAGCAAGTCCTCAAAGACATCGCCCAAATGACGGGCGGGCGGTACTTCCGCGCCACAAGCGAAGAAAAGCTTGAATCCATCTACGAGGAAATCGATGCGCTGGAAAAAACGCGGTTCAACGTCCTGCGCTACAACCAAAAAACAGAGGAATTTTTCCCCTTCGCGCTCGGGGCCGTGATCTGCTTGCTCGCCGAGTTTTTGATTCGCCACTTGTTCATCCGCACCATTCATTGATCGCATCCGATGAATCCTTCGAATCCATACAAAGCCTTCGCCAATTCGGTCGCCCTCGTGCTGGCCGAAATCGTGTTCTGGTTGCTGTTGCTGGCCGTTTGGGTGTCGGTTCAGCGGGTGGCGCCCAACATCACCATGGAGCGGCTGGAGAGTTGGCCAGTCTTGCTCGTCCTGCCGCTGACGGTGGCGGGCTTCTTGTGGCATTACAATTGGCAGCGAAGAATGGTGAACACCCTGCTGGACAACCGGATGTTGCTGGGCATGTTCCCGAGGCTTCGGCCGGTGCGAAGTGTTTGGCGGTTCTTGTTGTGGCGGACGGCCCTGGCCGCTGCTTTGATCGGCGTGCTGGACCCCAAAATCGGCGCCCGCCTGCAAGAGGTCACCTCCGAAGGCGTGGACATCATGGTGGCCCTTGACGTGTCCAACAGCATGCTCGCCGAGGATGTCGGGATGCAGCGGATGGCCCTTGCCCGTCGGACGGTGGAACGGCTCATCGGCACGCTCGATGGCGACCGCATCGGACTGGTGGTCTTTGCCGGCGATGCCTACGTGCAATGCCCCATCACCACCGACTATGCCGCGACGAAATTGTTCCTCGACGGGGTGACGACGGATTTGGTGCCTGTTCAAGGCACGGCTGTCGGTCGAGCGATTGAGGTGGCACGCGCCGGATTTGACCCTTCCTCCACTGCTTCGAAGGTCATCGTCATCGTGACCGACGGCGAAAACCACGAAGACGACGCCGTCGATTTTGCAAAAGACGCCGCAAGCGCGGGCATCGAAGTGCACACCATCGGCATGGGCTCGGTGGGCGGTGGCCCGATTCCCCTGTACGATCGCTACGGCCGGCAACGTGGGTTCAAAACCGATGCAAACGACAACCCGATTGTGACAGCCCTCGACGAGACCACCCTCATCCAAATCGCTGAGGCTGGCAACGGCACGTTCACCCGCGCTGGGTCCGGGTTCGTGGACCTCAACCCCATCAACTCGGCCATCCAAGACCTGGAATCGGCGGAGGTCGCCACGGTGGCCTACACCGACTACGAGCACCGCTTTCAATGGTTCTTCTGGCTGGCGTTGGGCCTGTTGGTCCTGGAGACGCTGATCGGGCCTGGCCGCGCGGTGGGCGCTCTGGCCGCGCGCAAAAAACCGAAGCGTGGGGCCATTGGAGCCATCACAGCCGCAGGTTTCTTCCTGCTGGGCATGAGCTTGTCAGCCGATGTGGGGGCTCAAGGCCAAACCCCTCCCCCATCCGACCTCGACGCAAAAGCCGCCATCGTCGAGGGCCTCGACCGTTTTTCAACCGGTGAATCGGGGGCCGACAGCTTGTTCGCTCGGGGCGAGTCGCATTCGGCGCTCAGCGGGGTGGCGTCGTACAACTTGGGCCGGTCGTTGATGGAGTCGATGACGGAGGAGGGCGCGGATGCGGCGGGTTTGGCCACGGAGGCAAATGCTGCATTTGAGCGGGCCTTGCCACAATTGT
>CBFIFE010000080.1:4433-8339 GCA_965661765.1 uncultured Flavobacteriales bacterium | reverse complement strand
CTATAGCTCTCAACCAATCTGAAGCTTTTGGACACATGCCTAGTATTGTCATATGTAGCTTCACTGGTTGGGCTACTTAACCGTTCAACCCACCCCTTGCTGACCAAATCCTTGATAACAGCAGCATAATTGGTTCCAAGTACCTTCTTGAGGATTTGACTATACAGGTGCTTGAAGGAATGAGGATCACCTTCTTCGTCTTGTAGTACTTCAATCAAGTGGGAGGTGAGAACACCAACCACCCACAACCTCTTCTGGTCAGCTATCCTAGAAGAGAAGCTGTTGGAGAGGGAAAGAGGAACTATACAAGACTCTGACATAGGACTAGAGAACTATATAAGAATTGAAAGAAAGAAAGAGAAAACTATAACCGAAGATGAGGAAAGAAGACACTACAAACAAGGATAGAGAAGAGCAAGGAAAGCTATAACACATCAGAGAGAGAGAAGAAAGGGAACAAGGAGGGGGCCATATATGTGGCATAAAATGAGAAGGGTGTTTAGGTACTGGACAGTTATGAGACAGGGTCGGACACCCCTCTGTTCTGGACACTTGAATAACAGCAAAATCGGATACAGTTCCATGCCTCATTTGGGTTACGTATATCTGAGCTGTTACCTCCACCAAAGCCGAAACCGATTACGCGAGTCCTCCACTCAGCATTGCTCGGTTGGAGTTGCAAAAGTTTCCAAGAAAGTTGCTGAGCTAGCTCCAAAAAAGATTGCCAAAAGATTGTCACTTTTTGCCCCTTCAAGGCTAATTTTGCTCCTCATGTTTAACCAGACGGTCTTTTCTTCATTTCCCTTGGATCGCAGGGGCTGAGGGTGGGGGATGGTTTGGGTTTGGCACAAGCTTTCAGGCCAAACCGCCCGCGCCCACTCACTTTCCGCTTCCGTGTTTGTGCAACAAAGAATCTGACTATATTTGCCGTCCGTTTCGGCGGAAGCGGGATTGAAGCAATGGGGGTTTAGCTCAGCTGGCTAGAGCGCTTGCATGGCATGCAAGAGGTCACCGGTTCGAATCCGGTATCCTCCACGAAACGAACGGCACGCTCCCGAGTGTGCCGTTTGCACAACTAGGCTCCATAGTTCAAGGGATAGAATGAGGGTTTCCGGTACCCTAGATCCAGGTTCGAGTCCTGGTGGAGCTACTTTGAATCCTTGTAGATCAATGATTTACAGGGATTTTTTGTTTCGCAGACATTCTGCACTCACCGCAATTTGCCCTCGGATTTGTCTCAATAGATGCGGGGAATTTGCAGTACATTTCGAGGGATTGGCAAAGGTTTTCGGCGAATGCCCAACCTTCATCGTCATCAACAATTGATATTCCTTTCCTGCATGAAACATTCGTTGCTCCCTTTTTTGTTCGCTTCCTTGGTCTGGACCAGTTGTGGCGAGAAGCGGCCAGATGAGCCCACAAGACGTTCGATATTCGCGAAACTCGAAAGTGCCGAAAAACGGGCGGAGAAGTTGGCGTTCGATTTCATTCAGGGCACGAGCGATCCCCACGCCGTGGAAAACGTGGAAACATACCGATCCATTCGGCGAGACAGCTCGGTCGCCGCCTGGGACCGAATCATGGAAGCTGAAGGATGGGCGCGGACGTGGGCGGACTCGATTTGGTCTGAAGGCCTCAAGAAGCAGTGGTCTCAGCCTGCCGCGGTGAATTGATGCCTTCTCGTTGACGGCGATGCCCTTCGCCTGACAAAATCCCGGCAAAGTTTGCGTGCAAAGGCACCTTGTTCTAATTTGTTCGCATGAATCGCCTGCAATTGAATGGCTTGTCTCGGCGCGTGTGCGCTGGGCAGCTCGCCCTCCTGTTCCTCTTTGTGGCTGTGAGTTTCGTGGCTTCTGCCATGGTCGATCCCACAACAGCCGTGGACCCCAACGAAGTTCGCTTGAAACCCCTCCTTGGTCAAGTCCAAGCTGCCGAGCAGGAAGCCCTGCGGCAGGCGGTCGACTGGCAGGCCTTTGAAACCGCTCATCCCAAGTGGCGAGCGATCATGCATCCGCTCACGGGATTGCCACACCGGGCGTTTGGTCCGGCGTTGCCGCTGGCGGGGGTCGAGGCGTTTGAGGCGGAGGTGTTGGCGGGTTTCGGCATTGATCTTGCGAGCGTCAATTGGCGGCAGGTGGACACGCCGGGGAAACACGATTGGGTCTTTGCAGACCAAACCCACAACGGCATCCCCGTTCACAACGGCCGCCTCACCACGAAGTGGCTCGGCGGAGAGCTCGTGATGTGGGGCGCCGATTGGTACCGGGACTTGGAGATGCCGGAGGGAGAGTGGCTTTCTGCGGAGGCGCTGGCTGCTTCGGCGTCGGCGGATCTGGATTTGGATGAGTGGGGCAGCATCTCCGGGGGAGAGGCTTTGTTGGTGCCGACTCGGGACGAGGGGGTTCGTTTGGTGGCCACGTTCATGGTGGAAGGCCGCGTGGGCGCTGTGCCCCGCAGGTACAGCACTTGGGTGGACGTCTTCAGCGGTGAGGTCATTCGCCGAATCAACGAGGTCAAGCACATCGACGGGCGTTGGGCGATGCCGGCAACTGCTGGACGTCCCGAGCGCGTCGTCCTCCGGATGGGTGTGGACCAGCCCACCGACGCGCCCATCGACGCGCCCAGCGCGGCGGCCGCCATGGTGGTCAGTGGCGCGTTGTCCTCCGACATTCACGTCATGTATCCCTTCCAGGACAGCGAGGACCAGCCGTTGCCGCATCTCCGACTTCCCTTTGCCGGTGACGTCGTCAACACGGACGCCGACGGCGGCTTCATCACCTCCACCACAGGCCCCGCCACCTTGGACGTGGCGTTGCGCGGCCGTTACAGCCGCGTCTACACGAACGGCACGACACCGGCGTTGGAAGTGACGTTCGGGGATGGCTACAACGATTTGGCCTTGAACGACCTGGGAAATGTCAAGGAGCGCAGCGCGTATGTCAACACGAATCGCATCCACGACCACATGAAGCAATGGCTCCCGGATTTCACAGACCTCGACGTGGCCCTGACCACGAATGTGGATGTGGAGGGCGAGTGCAATGCGTTTTACGATGGTTCGAGCATCAATTTTTTCGACGCTGGCGGCGGATGCAATCCGACATCGCTGATCGCGGATGTGGTGTGGCACGAGTACGGCCATGGCATCAATGACAAGTATTACCAATCCTTGGGCAGCTTCTTTTCCAATGGCGCGATGAACGAAGGGTATGCGGATTTTTGGGCCATGTCGCTGGGCGACATTGCGGAGATCGGCCAGGGATTCTACACCGACTCGGAGACCGGCATCCGGGTGTATGACGAGGAGCCGAAGGTCTATCCGGAGGATTTGGTCGGTGAAGTCCACGCGGATGGGGAAATCATTTGTGGGGCTTGGTACGACACGCATTTGCTCATGGGCGGGGATTGGGACCAAACCATGTCCCTCTACATCGACGCCTTCCCGGGCTTGCAGGCGACGGCGCAGAATGGCGACGAGGGTCAAGCGTACACCGATGTGCTCATCGACGTCCTCCAGGCGGACGATGACGACGGTGACTTGACGAACGGCACCCCAAATGGCGCGGCCATCATCGAAGGCTTTGCCTTGCACGGCATCATGATCTTCAGTTATGCGAACATTGTCCACAGCCCCCAGCAGTTTGTGGAGGCCTCGGAAACCATCGAGATCAACGGCATCACGGAGATTTTGTTCCCCTTCAGCCTCTACCTCGACGGGGTGTACATGTGGTACAAGACCTCTCAGAACGACGATTTCACGGAGGTGCTGATGGAAGGGGCAGAGGGAAGCAACACCTTCACCGCCACCCTGCCCGCTCAGGACCCCGGGACCGTGATCGGTTACTACCTCGGCATCCGCGACGACTTCGGTGGAATTGCGGCGGTCTCGCCCTTCGCCGCAAATAA
>CBFIFE010000080.1:0-4423 GCA_965661765.1 uncultured Flavobacteriales bacterium | reverse complement strand
ACCGTGATCGGTTACTACCTCGGCATCCGCGACGACTTCGGTGGAATTGCGGCGGTCTCGCCCTTCGCCGCAAATAAGCCATCGAACGCAAACCTGCCACACTACTCGCTTGTCGGGGTGGAGCCGGTTTTGGTCAACGATTCCGATGACTACGCAGACTTCGGCACTTGGACGACCGGATTGCCCGGCGAAGACACAGCCACAACCGGCGAGTGGGAAGAAGCCATTCCTGTCGGCAGTTATTCGGACCCTGCGGACCTGTCGACCATCTGCGCCCCCGTCGCCGACCACACCCCAGGCCAAGGCGGTTATGCCTTCATCACCGGGCAGAACCCGGCCGTCGATGCGGGCATCGGGGCGAACGATGTGGATGCTGGGCACACCACTTTGCTGTCGCCTGTCATTGACCTGACTGAATTCGAGGATCCGGTGATGGCCTACTGGCGCTGGTACACGAATGCACCCCCGTCAGGAGCAAATCCGGCGAGCGATTGGTGGCAGGTGAGCTTGTCGAGCGATGGAGGCCAAACCTGGCAATACCTCGAAAACACGCTCCAACAGGACATTTCATGGCGGCGCAATGCCTTCCGCATCGCCGATGTCATCGAACCCACGGCGCAGTTCCGGATGAGGTTCGTCGCTTCGGACTCGACGACCATCGGCGAGAACCTCGATGGTGGATCGCTCGTCGAGGCGGCCCTTGACGACATCGTCCTCTACGACCTCGCCCAGCCCGAGTCGGTGAACGACCCGGCCTTCGCGGACCAGAGCGGCCCCACGCTTTTTCCCAACCCCGTGGCCCCGGGCATGCGTCTGACCTCTCGGGGCTGGGCCGCCCGCTCGGCTTGGCAGGTCGTGGACATGCAGGGTCGGGCTGTCGCTCATGGCCAGGCTTCCCTCGCCGGTGAAATCTTCTGGACACCCGAGGCCGCCCGCCTCGCCGCCGGACGATACCAACTCTTGGGCATCGCCGAGACGGGAACCGTCACAGCCGTGCCCTTTGCGCTAACGCGGTGATGCCCTGAAGCTCGGACTTCGATGCCAGGATTTGGTCATCAAAGAGAGACATCAAGGACAAGAAGGGAAGGGAAAAGTCGTGGGGATGACCCAAATTTGGCATCCATGAACGACACCCCCCAACCCTTGAAGGAAACCCGCGGCGAGGATGGCCAAACCATCAGTCCGCAACTGCCAGATGGCGTCAAGAATTACCTCATTGACATCGACGGCACGGTGACAGAGGACGTCCCCAATGAGGAGCCCGAGCGCATGGCGATTGTCGAGCCGTACCCGGGCGCGGTCGAGACCTTGAACCGTTGGCATGACGAAGGCCACATCATCACCTTCTTCACCTCGCGGACCGAGGCGCACCGCGAAGTGACGGAAGCGTGGCTCGCCAGGTGTGGCTTCCGCTACCACGGCCTGCTCATGAACAAGCCTCGCGGCGGCAACTACCATTGGGTCGACAACCACATTGTGAAGGGCACGCGGTATGACGGGGTTTGGGGGGATTTGGTAAGGGAATCCCATACGATCGAGGTTTTTCCGCGAACCAAATGACGGAAAAACCAGGGGACCAGGGAGACTAGGGTGACTAGGATTACTAGGGTGACTAGGATGGCTATGGTGACTAGGAACTGAAGCCAATCATCGGTGAGCCGTTGCCTTCCTTGGTCACCTTGGTCTCCCTAGTCTCCCTGGTTCCCTAGTCTCCCTGGTTCCTTGGTCCCCCTCGTTTTAGATTTCTCCGAGGCTCGCCTTCGGCAACCACCCCACCTGCCCGTTTTCGAGCTCGATTTCCTGCCAATCCAAAGTGCTGTCCAGCAACCGAACCTTGGTGCCCTCGTGGAGGACGAACAGTGCGGCATTGGAAGCGCCGGAGGCCTGACCTTCCGGGGCGCTCCAGACATCGACGGTCGGTTCGAGGATGATGGCACGGCGGCTGTTGTCGATTCGGGCAGAAGCCCCGAGGCTCAGCCAACCCGAGAGCGCGCCGAGCAGCAAGAGCACAGAAGCCACGCTGCCGAGAATTCTTCGGTTGGCTGTGTCACGCGCGAAAAGGCGCCAGGCCAGCGCGACAAAGCCAAGCGTCCACAACAGGACGAATCCACGAGCATACCATGGAAACCACCCTGGCGCGACGACCCGCTCCCACAAATCGGAAAGCCCGTTGGATGGTAGCGGCTCAATGCGATCAATGACGCGAAGGTTCGCCAGGACCAAATTGCTCAGGATGTCGTCGTTGCTGGGGTTCAGCGCCTTCGCCCGCTCGTAGTGGAGAATGGCCCGCCCGAGTTCGCCCACTTTGAAATGGGCATTGCCGAGATTGTACTCGGAAGCGCAATGGCTGTATTGTGCCAAAACCGCCTCGTACCCAACGATCGCCGCTTCAAAATCCCCCGACGCGTAGGCCTGATTCGCGGCCTCGAATCGCGCTCGAGGGCCGTCTGGCAGCGAGCCGTCTTCTGGCGATGGAGAGTCAGCAGCGAGGGGGGCGGGGGAGGATTGGGTTTGGCCCAAGACATCGGCAACCTGGGCAAAGGCGAAGGCAAGCGCAATTGTCAGCAGAACAAACTGGCGCCAGGAGGAGAAATGGGCGGTGGTGTCCGCATGCCGCGTGCGTTGCCTCATGATTTCCAAGCGATTTCGGTTTTGTCAATCAATTCACTCGCCCGCCGCCAAAACACTTCCGGAGTGGCTGCCGCCCCCGGGGCGTAGCGGGCCATTTCCGCGTCACCCAACAGTTCGTTCCACGCCTCGGTGAGGTCGGGGGCGTGGTCGTTGAGGGTGGTCAAGATGGTGGTGCGGGAATAGGTGGCGCGGGTGGACTTGGATTTGGCCAGGAGGTAGTCCTCCAGCCCGGTGCCGATGGCCTCGTAAAACTTGTCGGGATGTTGCAGATGCGCTTTTGCCGTTTTGAGTTCACGACGCACCTTCGAGCCGGCCTTCTTCTTGCGCGTGCCCACCACATCGCGGCGCTCCGCCTCCCGCCGCCGGCGAACGCCCCAAGCCCCGCCGAACAGCAACGGCCCCAGCAAGAGCCCCCCGAACAAAATGCCCTTCCGGTTCGCGATGCGCTCCCGCGGGATGGGCCGCTTGTAGTCCGTGATGATGTAACGGATGTCTTGGTTGAGCACCTGAACATCGCTCTTCGAGTTGTAGCTCAGCGATTCGCCGCCACCCGTGGCATCGCGCACCACGTCAATCGCCACAGGTTCCGTCGAGAGCTGCTCGTAGGCACCTTTGCGGACGTTGTAATAGCTCGCTCGGAATTGCGGCAGCTCGAACGTGCCGGGCGCGCGGGGAATGACCACAAAACTGAAGGTGCGACTCCCTGTTTCGCCGTTTTGGTTGATCGCCAGGGCATCCTTCACCTCGGGATCGAACACTTCAAAGTCTGAGGGCCAGGCCAAATCCGGCTCCCGCAAAAACTTCAAATTCCCCTGCCCCTTGAACGTCAGGTCCACCGTGAACGCCTGGTTCGCCAAGAAATCCTCCCCCTTGATGGTCATTTCGGCGGAGAGCCTCGAAAATGCCCCGAGGTTGTCGGCCGGCCGTGGGGCGGGAAGGGGCGACACTTCGATGGTGATGGCGTCGGCGCGGGCGGAGACGTTTTGGCCTGAGAAGAACGACGTGCGAATGTATCCATCCATCTCAAACCCCTCGATCACCAGCTTCCCCGTCTTTTGCGGAAAGAGCACCACGGTTCGCAAGTTCGCCACATTGTAGCGCTGGCCCCCCATGACCTGCGGCTCCCACGACGGCTCCGGCCCGGTCACCTCCTCCTTCCAAAACCCGTCGCACTTCGGCAGCTCGTACGACCGCACGTCGAGGCCATTGTATCGGTTGTAAATTTTGAAGGAGGCGACGATCGGCTCACCGACCACCACCTTGCGGTTGGACACCTCGATCACCAGCTCCAGGTCGTCCATCAAGGCTGCGCCTTGCCCTCCGGCCTGCCTGCCCCCGTCCCCGCTCGCCTGGCGGCCTTCCGCAACGCGCAGGGTGAACCCGGTGGACCGAACCTCTTTCCCGTTTGCCGACATCTTCATCGGCGGCACTTGAATGTCTTCGGTGGCGGTCACCCGATAGGTCCAGGTGTAGGCCAATTCAGAGGACGATTTGCCGTTCACCCACGACGAATTCCGGGACGTGCTGGGCCCATAGCGGTACTGCAGGCCGGGCACTTCCGGGGCATTCATCCTGCCCGTGAAATTCTTCATGGTCACGGTCAACTGCACGTCTTGCCCCGTTCGAACCGGGTTGCGGTTGACGGTGACCTCGAGCGCCAAATCCGCTTGCGCACTGCCATCTACCGCAAACCCAAACATAGCGGCGGCGAAGACCACGCTCCAGGCCAGGAAGCGCAAGCCAAGAATTGGCTGGGGTAGGAATGTGCTGCTGCTCATCTTTCTCACCAATC
>CBFIFE010000079.1:0-8560 GCA_965661765.1 uncultured Flavobacteriales bacterium | reverse complement strand
ACCCCCGCGCCAGCAAGGTATCCGGCGATGGCCAAGAGGCTGATCTTTTTCAAGTACCAAACGAAGTCGATTTTCTCCAGCCCCATCACCGCCACGCCAGCCGCAGAGCCGATGATGAGCGCAGATCCGCCTGTCCCTGCGCAGTACGCGAGGAACTGCCAGAAGCGGCCATCTTGGACGAAGAATTTGTCCCAGTCCGATGCGGTGGCCATCGCGGCCTCCGGGGTCACTTCGTACATCCCCATCGATGCCGCAACAAGCGGGACGTTGTCCACGATCGCCGACAAGAATCCGATGGTCACATTGATGGCGTACACATTGCCCATTGTGTCACGAAGCCAGCCCGCCGCTGCGATCAAGTGGCCGATTTCCTGCAAGGAGGCCACGGCAAGAAGGATGCCGAGGAAAAAGAGAACGGAGGCGGTGTCGATTTTCTGGAGGACGGACAAGACGGACAGGTTCGCCTTTTGGGACTGATTCTTCGAGCGGTGCAGCACCTCCGTCACCACCCACATCACACCCAAACTCAGCATCATGCCCATGAACGGCGGGAGGTGAGTGGCGGTCTTGAAGACGGGGACAAACAGCAGGCCGAGGACACCAAGGGTGAAGACAATCTTGCGCTCTGCGGGCGTTGTGGGATCGTGTCCGTGTTCGTCTTCAACGATGGGACGCTCGACGTTTCCCTTCATAGTGAAGGAGAGGATGCCAAGGGGTACAAGCAGACAGACCAGCGAGGGGATGAACAGGTGGCTCACGATGACGCCTGTGGTGAGCTGCTGGCCAATCCAAAGCATCGTCGTTGTCACGTCTCCGATCGGGGACCACGCCCCGCCGGCATTCGCGGCGATGACGACGACCCCTGCGTAAAGCCATCGCGTCTCCTTGTCATCAATGAGTTTGCGCAGCAGAGACACCATCACAATGGAGGTGGTGAGGTTGTCCAGGACAGCGGAAAAGAAGAAGGTCAACAACGCCAAAATCCACATCAACTTCACCTTGTTGGTCGTGCGGATTCGGTCTGTGATGACCGCAAAACCTTCGTGGGCATCCACCAATTCCACAATGGTCATGGCGCCCAACAGAAAGAACAAGATGGACGAAATCTCCTCCATGTGATGGAGCAGCCGGTGTTCGAAGAAGGTATGGAGGGCCATGGAGGCATCACCGATGAAGCCGGTTTTGAACTGCGCAAAGTCCTCAGCGAGGTGGGCAGGGATTTCATGCGTCCCGAGGACAAACAAGCCCCAGCAAACCGTGCCGGTGATCAAAGCGCTGGCCGCCTTGTCAATTTTCACATTGTGTTCAAGGGCAATGAAGACATAGCCCAAAACAAAAATGGCCAAAATGATGAATTCCATGCGGGTCGGGGGTTCTGATGTGGGTCAGTGTTCAACGCGCGCAAGGTCGCACGGCCACCTCGATTGTCCAAACCTTGCTCCGTCAATTCTTCACAAACCCAATCGGCATGCTTCCGGCAAGCGGTTAGGTCAGTTTTTCGAGGGCGACTTCGAAGGCGGTTTGGCTCAGGAGGGTGTGCTCGGTGCGGCGCAAGTGCGTCGCTTCGAGGGCCCTGCGAATGGTGGCGCTGGTGTCCGCAAAAATCGCTTGGTCGCGCATGTCCACATCGCTCGTGCTCATGAGGTAGGCAAACACCCGGGCCATGCCGCAATTCGCAATGAAGTCCGGAATGACGGCGATGGAACGATCGGCTTCCTCGGCAATCGGACCGTAAAAAATTTCGTTGTCCGCAAAAGGGACGTTCGCACCGCTGGCGATCACCCGAACCCCGGCCTGAGTCATTCGGTCGAGTTGGTCCCGCGTCACCAGACGGGAAGCGGCACATGGCAGGAAGACATCCGCCGCCACATCCCAAATCCGATCGTTCACTTCTTCGAAAGAGAGGAGGTCGTCGGCGATGAGGGCGTTGCCAGATTTGGCGAGAAAAAGCGCACGAACGGCCTCCAGCGAAAGCCCATCCTCCACAATCAAACCGCCCGCGCGATCGATAATGCCCACAATTTTTGCGCCTTCCAAGGCCAAATAATACGCGGCCGCTGCGCCCACATTTCCCCACCCCTGGACAATCACGCGCTGACCTGCCACCGTGCTTCCTTTGTAAATGTCGCTGAAATGACGCACCGATTCGCTCACACCATAGCCAGTGATGAGGTCCGCCACGCGATACTTTCGGTCGACGTCAGGACTGAACGCAGGATCTTCCACGATTTGGGAAACGCCTTGCCGCAGGTGGCCGATGCGGCGAACCTTTGCTGCTTCGTTGGGCTGGAAATGCCCATTGAACACGCCTTCTTGCGGATGCCAAACCCCGCAGGCCTCCGTCATCGGAATCACTTCGTGGATTTCATCGACGTTCATGTCCCCACCGGTGCCGTAGTAGGACTTCAACAAGGGGGCAACAGCTTTGTACCAGCGTTGGAGCACTCCCTCTTTCCGGGGATCGGAGGGGTCGAAGGCAATGCCGGATTTGGCACCACCGATTTGCGGACCACTCACCGTGAACTTGATTTCCATCGTCTTCGCCAAGCTCACCACCTCGCGCTTGTCCAATCGGGGATGCATCCGGGTGCCGCCACCCGCGGCGCCGCCACGCAAGGAGTTGATGACCACCCAACCTCGGGCTTCGGTCTCAGCATCATTCCACTCGAAAACAATCTCCGGTTCGCGGTGCTCGTAGGTCTTCAACAGGTCTTTCATGGTCGTCAATTCATTGTTGCGATCAGCGGCCGCGAAGATACATCGGTCGGGAGGATTCCCCGAGGGGGCCGCGGGAATGCTCAGCGAAGGTGCCCCCACATCGCCCCGCCCGGCAAAGCTTGGCGAGCACCGGTGACTTCTCGGAGCGTGTTGGGCAATCCCAATGCGCGCCGCAGGCCGAGGTATCCCCAGGCCAAGGCCTCCTTCGCGTCAATCAGCCGTTCATCCGCAGGCACGATCCAGGTAGGCTGAAGGCGCGCCAAGTGCGCCATCAGGGTGGCGTTGCGCGCGCCCCCGCCGGTGACCAGCACCCGGGGGCCGGCGTCGAGGTTCGCCAGGCTGAGCGCGACAGCGCGGGTGGCCGTGGCGAGTTGGTCCACGCCCGACAGGCGGGCGAAAGGCGGACGGGCGAGGAAAGGCTGGATTTGGTCTTCAAACCCCTCTCGGCTCCAACTTTCACCTCGTCTTTGCCTGTTGATGCATTGGGCCAAATCCGCCGCCACCCCTTCCGCCACGCGCCCCGCCGACGCCCTTTCCCCGCCGACGTCGTACGGCACCCCGAAGTGCAGCGCGGCGAGGTGGTTCAACAACATGTTGCAAGGGCCGACATCAAAGGCGACGCGGCGCCCCGCATCGTCGAAACTGATGTTGCTGAAACCGCCAAGGTTCAGGCAGCCGGAAAAACCTGAGAAGAGGTCGCGGTCGGCCAGCGGCACCAAGGGCGCGCCCTGCCCACCGAGGGCGACGTCGAGCACCCGAAGGTCGGCCACAACAGGAACGCCACCGAGAGCAGCGTGGAGATGGGCGGGGCTGTCCAGTTGAGCGGTCCAGCCGTGGGCGGGTCGGTGGTGAATGGTTTGGCCTGAAGAACAGACCAAATCCAAATGACCGCCCGCCTCAGCCCATGCTTTCGACACAGCCTCCGCATTCGCCAAGGCAAACGCGCGCGCAACTTCGTGCCAAACCACCGCCGAGGCCTGCTCATCCGCCAAGGCCGTCAACTGCGCCCGAAGCGCCGGCTCGAAAGGGGTCATCGAGAAGTGCTCCAACTGCCAATTGTCCAATCTCCCCGCTGCCGTGATGTCGAAACGGCAAATCGCAACATCCAAACCATCAAGGGACGTGCCGCTCATCAAACCGGCCACGCGCCAAGTCCCGAAGTTCAATGTCCTTGGCGGCTTTGCTTGCGGAATTGCATCCGGCTGAGGTTTGGGGGGGTCGGTCATTGTATCTTTGCGTTTCGGCTGGCCCGTGCGCCAAGGCAAACATCGGATGTTCAGCCATCAACTTCAACTCGACCTGAAAACAGAAGGCAATGGACCTCAAACTCACGGAAGAACAATTGGCAGTGCGCGACGCGGCGCGTGACTTTGCCCAGAACGTATTGAAACCGACCATCATCGAACGGGACCGCGACCAGCGGGTAGCCGTTGATGAGCTTCGCCAACTGGGCGAACTCGGGTTCATGGGCATGATGGTGGATCCAGCGTACGGCGGAAGTGGCATGGACACGGTGAGTTATGTGCTGGCCATGGAAGAGCTGTCCAAGGTCGACGCATCGACGAGTGTCGCGGTTTCCGTGAACAACTCGCTCGTCTGCTATGGTTTGCAGGCCTACGGGAACGAAGAGCAGAAACAAAAGTTCTTGGTGCCATTGGCCAAGGGAGAGAAGATCGGAGCCTTCTGCCTTTCGGAACCCGAGGCGGGTTCAGACGCGACGTCCCAGCGGACAACGGCCATCGACATGGGCGATCACTATTTGTTGAATGGCACAAAGAATTGGATCACGAACGGCAACACGGCAAGCACGTATTTGGTGATTGCCCAGACGGATGCAGACAAAGGGCACCGCGGGATCAATGCCTTGATCGTGGAAAAAGACATGCCGGGGTTCATCATCGGAGCGAAAGAGGACAAAATGGGCATCCGCGGCTCGGACACCCACACCCTGATGTTTCAGGATGTCAAGGTGCCCAAGGCCAACCGCATTGGTGAGGATGGGTTTGGTTTCAAATTCGCCATGAAAACCCTCAGCGGGGGGCGCATCGGCATTGCAGCCCAAGCTTTGGGCATCGCCAGCGGCGCATTTGAGCTGGCCTTGGCTTATTCGAAGGAAAGAAAGGCGTTCGGCAAAGAAATCCACAAGCACCAGGCGATTGCCTTCAAACTCGCCGACATGGCGACGCAAATCGAGGCCTCTCGGCTGCTGACATTGAAGGCGGCGGCGTTGAAGGATGCGGGGGAAGACTATGATTTGGCCTCGAGCATGGCCAAACTCTACGCCTCAGAAGTCGCCATGCGGCAAACCACCGAAGCTGTTCAGATTCACGGAGGCTATGGTTACGTGAAGGAATACCACGTGGAGCGGTTGATGCGGGATGCAAAAATTACGCAGATCTACGAGGGCACGAGTGAAGTGCAGAAGATTGTGATCAGCCGGGCGGTTCTGGCCGGGGCATGAGGCCTAACCGCCGATAACCGACGAATCGACTTGCTCGTTCCGGGCGTCCCAATAGGTCTTGGTCCCGTCTTCGGTCGTCACCACCACCACGGGACGGCCACTGCGCTGGCTGGCTGCGACTTCGACGGCCACGCCTTTTGTCATCCGGCTGATGCCGACGTCCTCGGCGTTGCCCAATCGCTGTTCGCGAACCCAACCGTTGTCGTCGACAAACAGCACCGTGGTGTTGGCAATGGTGGATCCGATTCGGAAGGCCGGTGCGGCAATCGGGGGAACTTGGACAGTGGTGGTGGCGCGATCGGTCCCACTGCGCTGCAAAAGGCGCACGCGACCGTCGGCGGCTCCGGCGTAGATGTAGTCCTTGACCCCGAGTCGAAGGTGGGCGATGTGGCGAAGGGCCGAACCTTTCGAGGTGTGCCGCCAGCCGGGCGTTTTCTGGGCCTCCTCCCGATAATTCAGCAACGTCCCATCCGACAGCCCGATCAGGAATCGGTATTCGCGTTTGCCATCGTAATCCACCACGGCAAAGCCCGTGATGGACTTCTTCGGCTTCAACGGGAACCCCTTGACTTCCCGACCGAGGACATCGACAACATGCACTTTTTCGGAGGTTGCAAAGGCACATTGGAACTTCCGGTTTTGGTAAAGATCCATTTCCCAGGCATCGCCCAAGGGGATTTCGTTTTCTGACAAGCGGATGGACCAAACCTGATCCGCCCCCACCCGCGCCACCACCTGCTTCTCCTCGCGGTCCCAAGCAACTTTCATGGTCTTGCCGGTCCGGTGGTTCCGCACGCGCCCCAACGTTGTGGCAAAAGGCACGGCGGCAGCGTCAAGTCCGGCGGGCTCCGATGCCTCAGCCGTCTCCGAAGCAGCAATTTGCGCAGTCGGGGTGGTGGTGGTTCCGAGTCCACCGACGCGCAACACCCGGCCGCCAGAAAGCGACAGCGAATCGGGCGCGGCGGGCGGCCAAGTTGTGACAATCGCCTCCCCCTTCCCTGCCAGTGGCGACCATGAAGACACAGGGCCATCCGGGCCTGCAATCAACGTGGTCTTGCCACGCGCCCGGGGATGCCAAAACCGCCGCAATGGGTGGGGTTCGCCCGGTTGGTTTTGTGCTGCCCTGCGCCAAGCGGCCGCTGCCTCCGATCGAGCCATCCATTGCACCCCTTGCGTTTCCCAAACCGTCCAACCAGAATCCAGCGGCAACGCCAGGAGATTCAATCCATCTGCGGACCACACCTCATGTGGGGTTGAGGAATGAGCGAAGCGATGGATTTGGCCCAAATCAGCCAACGAACAATCGAAGGGACAATCCGCCAACTCCGGGAAATCCGAGCAGCCTTCGCCCGGTGCAGCCCAAGTCCAATCCCATTGCGTCCACGCATCAAAAGCATGCGGTATGGAAGACAAGGCGTCCCCATGCGGCGCCCGCTCCAAGGCCGTCGTCCAACGCCACACGGCCAGCCCCGCCAAGGACAACCCCACCACCAGCGCCAGACCAAAACTTCTCCAGTCGTTCATTGCCCGGCCAAGTTCAGGAAATCCTGGACCAATCCGGCCGCCCAGACACAGCACGTTTCAACGTGTCTTTGAGGATAGCGTGGGCCGGGGAAGACAACTCTGGATCATCTTCCAAGATGCGATTGGCGATGTACCTCGCTGTGGACAGAATCTCCCGATCGCGGAGCAAATCCGCCATTTTGAGGTCGGGCACGCCGGATTGTTGCGTGCCCAGCACATCTCCGGGGCCCCGCAACTCCATGTCCACTTCGGCGATTTCAAAGCCATCATTTGTGCGGACCATGGTGTCCATGCGCAGTCGCGCATCTCGAGAGAGCTCATCCTTGGTCATCAGGATGCAATAGCTCTGCTCGGCCCCGCGTCCCACGCGCCCTCGGAGCTGGTGCAACTGCGCGAGCCCAAACCGCTCGGCGCTCTCGATAACCATCACACTGGCGTTGGGCACGTTCACCCCGACCTCAATGACCGTGGTGGCGACCAAAATGTGCGTCAAACCCTCCGAAAACCGCTGCATCTCGATGTCCTTGTCCGCGGGTTTCATCCGGCCATGGACAATGCTGATTCGGAAATGGGGCAACGGATACCTGCGACTGAGGCTTTCGTAACCGTCCATCAAATCCTTGTGGTCAAGGGTGGCGCTTTCCTCAATCAGGGGATACACGACATAAATCTGCCGCCCAAGGGCGATTTCCTCTTCAATGAACTGAAAAACAGAGAGTCGTGAGGCGTCTGTGCGATGAACAGTTCGAATGGGCTTCCGGCCAGGCGGCAGCTCATCGATGATGCTGACATCCAGGTCGCCATAAGCCGTCATGGCCAGGGTTCGGGGAATCGGTGTGGCTGTCATCACCAGGATGTGCGGGGGCAAGGGGGCTTTCGCCCAAACCCGGGCACGTTGCTTCACCCCAAACCGATGCTGCTCATCGATCACCGCGAGGCCCAAATTCGCAAACACCACTGGCGGTTCGATGATGGCATGGGTGCCGATGAGGATGTCGATTTCTCCTGCCGCCAGAGCGGCGAGCATCGGTCGACGAACGGAAGCCTTGACCGACCCTGTCAACAAGGCCACGCGAACCGGCAAATTGCCCAGCAATTCCAAGAAGGACTGGTGGTGCTGACGGGCCAAAATCTCCGTCGGCGCCATGACGCACGCCTGGAAACCATTGTCAATCGCCAGGAGGGCTGTCAAAAGTGCGACAATCGTCTTTCCACTGCCGACGTCACCTTGCAACAATCGGTTCATGTGGCGCCCGGTGTTCACGTCCACCCGAATTTCCCGCATCACGCGCTTTTGGGCTTCTGTCAGATCAAACGGCAAGCATTCGCTGTAGAACTGGTTGAAGCGGTCGCCCACAGATGCAAATCGCACCCCGGCAAGGGCAGAGGTGTTCTTTTGCTTCTGCCGCAACAGCAGCAACTGCAAAAACAGCAGTTCCTCAAATTTCAGCCGCTTCCGGGCAGCCTCCGCCTGATGAGCGTCCTGCGGCGCGTGAACAGCACGAAAGGCTTCTTCCCGTCCGTTCAACTGCAATTCGGCCAACAAATCGCTCGGCAGAATCTCGTCAATCTCCATCGACACATCGGCCAACGCACTGCGAATCAATCGTGCAAGTCCGGCAGACGCCAAGCCGCGGTTCGACAAGCGCTCTGTGGTGCGATACACGGGCACCAAACCCGCACCTCCCCGCCGCTCGTGGTGCTCCAGAAGCTCCACTTCCGGGTGCGCAATGGACCAGTTCCGGCCAAATCGCTGCGGCTTCCCAAAGACGACAATGGGCCGCTGGACCGGCACTTGGGATGCCATCCACTTGACCCCTTTGAACCACACGAGTTCCAAGGTCATCCCCTGTTCAT
>CBFIFE010000078.1:0-8721 GCA_965661765.1 uncultured Flavobacteriales bacterium | reverse complement strand
AGGAGACTAGGGAGACTAGGGAGACTAGGGGACTAGGAGACTAGGGAGACTAGGGGACTAGGGAGACTAGGGGACTAGGGGACTAGGGGACTAGGGAGACTAGGGGATCAGGGCGGGGAAGCGGTTGGGATCGGCCTCATTCATGATGCCCAAAACGCGTTCCACGATGTCCTCCCGACTTGGCTTGCTGAAGTAATCTCCATCGGTGCCATAGGGCGGCAAGTGCGGCTGCGCTGTCAGGGTTTCGGGGCGGCTGTCGAGGTGGGCGAAGGCGCTTTGGCCTGAAACAATGGCCTCCAACAAATAGGCGGCAGCTCCTCCCGGCACATCTTCATCGACCACCAACAAGCGGTTTGTTTTTGCCACAGATGCCTGACACACGCCCGTTCGATCGAATGGCAGGAGGGTTTGCGCATCGACGAGCTCCACAGAGATGTCGAACTGCGATTTGAGCATTTCTGCCGCTTTCAAGGCGATGTTGAGCGTCGATCCGTAGGAAACCACAGTGATGTCCGTTCCCGGCAGAACCACTTCACAAATGCCAAGCGGGACACGGAAATCACCCAAATTCGTGGGGAGCGGCTCCTTGGATCGGTAGCCATTGAGGCATTCGATGACCAAGGCAGGTTCTTCTGCAGCGAGCAGGGTGTTGTACATGCCGGCGGCTTGGGTCATGTTGCGCGGGACGCAAATGTGCATGCCCCGGAGCGAATTGATGATGGCGCCCATTGGGGAACCGCTGTGCCAAATTCCCTCCAACCGATGCCCCCGTGTCCGAACGATAACGGGGGCTTTTTGCCCCCCGGCCGAGCGATAACGGACTGTGGCGGCGTCGTCACGCAGGATTTGGAGGCAGTAGTACAAATAATCGAGGTACTGAATTTCAGCGATGGGCCGGAAACCGCGCATGGCGAGCCCAATGCCCTGGCCGGCGATGGTGGCTTCGCGGATGCCCGTATCGCTGACGCGGATGTCGCCAAACTCCGCTTGCATGCCTTCCATCGCTTGGTTGACTCCGCCAATCTTGCCGGTGTCCTCGCCGAAGGTCACCACCTCGGGATACCGGCTGAAAATTTCGCGAAAGTTCCGCTGAAGGACCACTCGCCCATCCACAAGCTCAGGCTCGTCAGGGTAAAGGGGTGGGACGGGCTGCACCTGCAAAGCACTGTCCGTGCAATCGCTGTAAAGATGGCTCGAATACCGGGCTCGGTTCACGGCTTGCTGGGCACTCAGCCATTGGGCCAGGGCACGTCGGGCAGGGCCATCCTCCCGGAGGGTGGCATACAGCGCCTCACGGGCGGCGCGGTGAATGTCCGAACGGCCAGGGTCCATCGCTCCTGCGAGGGCGGTGCGGATGGGGGCGGTGGCGGGGCCGGTTTGGTCCAACAAGGCCAAAACCGCGTCCCGCTCCGCTTCCACGGGCTGGCGAAATGCAGCCCAAGCGGCTTTTTGCTCAGCTCGAACGGCCTTCTTGGCCTCCTTGCCGATGGCCGCCAAGTCCTCCTCAGTCGCGGCACCTTCCAAGATCAAGAAATTGCCGAATTGCGCCAGGCAGTCATACTCCTTGGCCCAGGCCATTCGCTCCGGAGATTTGTATCGCTCGTGCGAACCGGAGGTAGAGTGTCCCTGTGGTTGGGTGACTTCCTCGACGTGCACCAAAACAGGCACTTGCTCCTCCCGGCACCGGCGGATGGCCTCCTCATACGTGGCCACCAAGGCAGGGTAGTCCCAACCTTTGACCTTGTAGATCAGCATGCCATTTGTGCCGTCGCTGATTTCAAACCCGCTCAAGGCTTCAGAAATGCTGGACTTTGTGGTTTGGAACTGCTTGGGCACCGAAATGCCGTAGCCATCATCCCACACGTTCATGAGCAATGGAACCTGCAGCACGCAAGCGGCGTTCATGGTTTCCCAGAAGGGTCCTTCTGAAGTGCTCGCATCGCCGATGGTGCCGATGGCAATTTCCTGACCGCCATCGGTAAAGCCCGGTCTTGCAGCAGCGGCTTCGGGCAGTTGTTTGTAAAGTTTGGAAGCTTGCGCCAAACCCAGCAACCTGGGCATCTGGCCGGCTGTGGGGCTGATGTCAGCAGAACTGTTGACTTGGTCGAGGTGGCTCATCCACTGGCCCTGTTCGTCGAGGAAACGGGTGGCGAAGTGGCCGCCCATCTGCCGGCCGCCACTGGTGGGTTCGTGGGCCAAATCTGTGTCCGCATACAGCGCCGCGAAGTATTGCTGCACGCTGAGCAGATCGAGGGCCATCATGAGCGTTTGGTCGCGGTAGTAGCCGCTTCGCCAGTCGCCGGGGCGAAGAAATTTCGCCAGTGCGATTTGGGCCAATTCCTTGCCATCCCCGAAGATCCCGAACTTCGCCTTGCCCCCCAGCACTTCCTTCCGACCGAGCAGAGAAGCCTCCCTGCTCATGCATGCCAAACGATAATCAGCGAGCATCAGCGCTCGAAAGTCCTGATTGTTTGCGGTTTCTGTGTGTGAAGTGGGTGTGGTGTTGGCGTCGTTCATTGCGTCCTTCATGGCGCGAAAATACGCATTCTGGCTCCAGCGATGTGCGCTCGCAATCAGACACGGCGTCAGGCGCGGCGCCGGTCGGCGTATGCCCGGGCGATTCGGGCACCCACCCTGGCGTTGTTCATGACCAGGGCGCGGTTGGCGGCCAAGGATTTGCCTTCCGTGGCTTCCTTGATAAAGCCCAGAAGGAAAGGCGTGGTGGCTTTCCCGTGAATGCCTTGTTCGGCCGCAGCGCGCAATCCAGCCTCCGTTGCCGCCTGAATCATGGCCGGGTCGGCTGCCGCTTCGTCTGGAACAGGGTTCGCAATCAACAGCCCGCCACCGAGGCCCAGAGACCACTGGGCATCCATGGCAGCCGCAACTATGGCAGGGTCCGAGGTGGAATGGACCAGCGGCAAACCCGATCCCTGCGTGAAAAAGGCGGGGAACTCTGAGGTGCCCCACCCGATGACCGGGACGCCTGCTGTCTCCAAGGATTCGAGGGTCTTGGGAAGGTCGAGAATGGATTTGGCCCCAGCACTCACCACCGCCACTTCTGACCGAGACAGCTCGGGCAAATCGGCTGAAATGTCCCAAGTCTCCCCTACCCCGCGGTGCACGCCGCCGATGCCTCCAGTGACAAACGTCCGAATGCCGGAAAGATGCGCGCCGATGAGCGTCCCACTGACGGTCGTCGCCCCGAGCGCTCGTTGCGCCAAAGCCATGCCCATGTCCCTTCGGCTCACCTTCCACACGTCCGAAGCGGTGGCCAGCTGCTCGAGCAACGCAGGGCTGCACCCCACCTGAATGGCCCCGTCTGCCACAGCGATGACGGCTGGCACTCCCCCTTCGTCCCGAATGATGGCCCCGAGGGCCTGGGCGGTCTCGATGTTTTCGGGGTACGGCATGCCGTGAGCAATGATCGTCGATTCCAACGCCACGACCGGCTGGCAGGAGGCGATGGCATCAGCGACATCCCGATCAATGTTCAAGTGGGCGGCAAGGCTCATATCGGTCGGTCAATGGCTTGCATGATCCGGTCCTTCAAAGCGGTGAGGCCCACCTGGGCCACGCTGGAGAAATAGAGCGGCGCAAGGCCTTCTGCTGCCAGTTCTGCCGTCATTTCCGCCTGCAATTCGTCATCGAGCAAATCGGCCTTCGAGATGGCCAGGATCCGTTCTTTTGTGAGCAGTTCTGGATTGAACTTTTCGAGTTCACCCAGCAGGGTTTTGTACTCTTGAGCGATGTCATCACTGTCTGCTGGGACCAAAAAGAGAAGCACCGGATTCCGTTCGATGTGACGCAAGAAGCGCAGCCCGAGCCCCTTGCCCTCGGCAGCGCCTTCGATGATGCCAGGGATGTCCGCCATCACGAAGGAGCGGTCATCGCGGTGAGACACCATGCCGAGGTTCGGCCGCAGCGTGGTGAAGGGGTAATCCGCAATTTCAGGTTTTGCGGCGCTGACCACACTCAGCAAGGTGGACTTGCCGGCATTGGGAAAGCCCACCAATCCAACATCTGCCAGCAATTTCAATTCGAGAATCTTCCACTCCTCCAGGCCATCTTCCCCGGGCTGCGCGAAACGAGGCGCTTGGCGCACCGATGATTTGAAATGGTCGTTGCCCAATCCGCCTCTGCCGCCAGGGGTGATGATCACCTCCTGGCCGTCGTCGGTGATTTCGACTTGGACCTCCCCTGTTTCGGCGTCACGAATGACGGTGCCCAATGGCACGTCGATGAACTCGTCTGCACCGTCTGCGCCATGCTTGTGCTGGCCGGTGCCCGGCTCGCCAGGTTTGGCAATCACGTGCTTTCTGTACTTGAGGTGCAAAAGCGTCCAAAAATTCCGATTTCCGCGCGCGATCACATGGCCACCTCGGCCACCATCCCCACCATCAGGTCCGCCCTTGGATGTGATTTTGCTGCGGTGCATGTGCGTCGAACCAGGACCTCCCCGGCCCGAACGACAGCAAATTTTGACGTAGTCAACAAAGTTTTGGCTGGCCAATCTCGATGTGATTTGTGGGGGTTCAATCGCCCAGGAAACCCAGGGCGCCTCGCCTATCCCTTGTGCAATTCCACGGCAGCGCGGAGGCGCTCCGCGATTTCCTCAACGCTCCCGACGCCATCCACACCCGTGAACTTGCTCGCTTCCGCATAATGGCTGGCCACAGGCGCCGTCTCGGCTTTGTACACATCAATCCGCTTTTGAATGACCGCTGGGTCGGCGTCGTCCGGCCGACCGGACGTCTCTGCGCGCTGCAGCAACCGCGCTCGCAGTTCTTCCTCGGGCACCTCCAACGCGAGCATGCAAGTGATCGCTGTGCCCTTGGCGGCCAGGAAATCATCGAGCGCAACAGCTTGGGCAGTCGTCCGGGGAAAGCCGTCAAAAATGAAACCCTGCGCGCCCGGGTGCCGATTGACCTCCGATTCGAGCATGCGAATGGTGACATCGTCAGGCACGAGGTGGCCTTGGTCCATGTAGGATTTGGCCAATTGGCCCAAATCTGTTTCTCCCTTGATATTCGCCCGGAAAATGTCTCCAGTGCTCAGGTGAACCAAATCAAAGGTGTCCACCAGGAACGCGCTCTGCGTGCCCTTCCCTGCCCCCGGTGGGCCAAACAGTACCAAATTCAGCATTTTCTCTCGCTTTCGGAAGAAGGCAAAGATACCACTTGCAAACGGATTGTTCGTGGGTTCGGCCTGGGCAATGGCGCAAGCACCCACCGCATTGCACGTCAGCCGGTTCACGCATCGATGCTTTTGCCCGAGGCCTTTGTACATTTGCGGGCTGAAAGAAAACGATTCGCCATGAACTACGATGTTGTGATTTTGGGCAGTGGCCCTGGTGGGTATGTGACAGCCATTCGCGCGAGCCAACTGGGCTTGAAAACAGCCGTTATCGAACGCGAATCCCTGGGCGGGATTTGCCTCAACTGGGGTTGCATCCCCACGAAGGCCTTGCTGAAAAGCGCGAACGTTTTCGAGTACATCCAGCACGCACAGGATTATGGCATTTCCGTCGCTGACGCATCTGTGGATTTCAGCGGCATGATTTCGAGGAGCCGCGGTGTGGCGGACGGCATGTCGAAGGGCGTGCAGTTCTTGATGAAAAAGAACAACATCGACGTGATCTATGGCGAGGGCAAGGTTTTGCCTGGCAAGCAAATCGAAGTGGTTGCCGCTGATGGGGCCAAATCCGTGATCTCTGGCACCCACGTCATCATCGCCACAGGTGCCCGGAGCCGAGAATTGCCATCGCTTCCGCAGGACGGAAAGCGCATCATCGGCTACCGCAAAGCCATGACGTTGGAGGAGCAACCCAAGCGTTTGGTCGTTGTGGGATCCGGGGCGATCGGCGTGGAGTTCGCCTACATGTACAACGCCATCGGCACAGAAGTGACCATCGTGGAGTACATGGACCGGATTGTCCCTGTCGAAGACGCTGAGGTTTCCAAGCAGCTCGAACGCTCTTTCAAGAAATCGGGCATCAAAATCATGACCTCTTCGGAGGTCACAGGTGTCGACACCTCTGGCCCTTCCAACATTGTAACGGTCAAAACAAAAAAAGGCGAGGAACAAATCGAATGCGATGTCGTGCTCTCCGCCGCTGGAGTCGTTTCCAACATTGAGAACATCGGATTGGAAGAGGTCGGCATTGTCACGGACAAGGGCAAGATTTTGGTCAATGACTATTACGAGACAAACATCCCTGGATACTACGCCATTGGAGACTGCGTTCCCGGTCCAGCACTGGCGCATGTGGCCTCAGCAGAAGGCATCACATGCGTAGAGAAGATTGCAGGCCACAGCCCCGAACCGATCGACTATGGCAACATCCCCGGGTGCACCTACTGCTTCCCCGAGGTGGCGAGTGTGGGCATGACCGAGCAGGCGGCAAAAGATGCTGGACATGAGATCCGGATCGGCAAGTTTCCCTTCTCCGCATCCGGCAAGGCGAGTGCATCCGGCCACAAGGACGGCTTCGTTAAGCTCATTTTTGATGCGAAGTACGGTGAGCTTCTGGGGGGGCACATGATCGGCGCGAATGTCACCGAGATGATTGCAGAGATTGTGGCCGTGCGCAAGCTCGAAACCACGGGCCACGAGCTGATCAAAACCATCCACCCGCATCCGACGTTGAGCGAGGCTGTGATGGAAGCGGCGGCGGCGGCGTATGACGAGGTGATCCACCTGTAACCAAGGAACGAGGGGGACTAGGGTGACTAAGGTGACTAGGGTGACTAGGGTGACTAGGGGGCTAGGGTGACTAGGGTGACTAGGGGAACGAGGGGGACTAGGGTGACTAAGTTGACTAGGGTGACTAGGGGACGAGGGGGACGAGGGGGACGAGGGGGACGAGGGAGTCCGGCGCTGCGGTTTCGCAACGTCGGACTTTTTTTTGTTACTTGGAGAATTGACTTTCTCCAAATCCATGAAACACCATTTCTCCGTCCTGCGTTTGGCCGCTGCATGCAGCGCCCTCGCTTTGCTGCCGTTCTCACAAGCGACCGCTCAATCCTACGAGGACATTGGCAACCTTGACCTGAACGGAATTCAGGCGTTGGCCAATGCGTTTGGCCTTCCTTCTGCAGTTTATGTTCCGACGCATGGCGTGGATGCCCACAGGATGACCTACACGATGCCGTTCTTGGGCGAGGAAATCACGGTAAGTGGCGCTGTTTTCGAGCCCCAGGGGTTGACGCCTGAGTGCGAGGCGCCAGTGGTGGTGTACATGCATGGAACTGTTTTTGAGCGGGATGATGTGCCATCGTTTCTCAATGGCGAAGGCCAAATCGGATACCTCATCTCCGCACTCGGCTTCACCGTTCTGATGCCAGACTATGTCGGGCTCGGCATCGACGACCAGCACTTGCATCCATACGTACACGCCGAAAGCGAGGCCGCCGCAGGGATTCAAATGATCGATGGGCTCTTCAACGTCGGAAGCCCAGCGGTTCACGGCCACGATGCGGACCAAATCTTCCTGTCCGGCTACTCCCAAGGCGGACATGGCGCGATGGCACTGCACCGGGAGATGGAACAGAATTGGCCTGAATACAACATCATGGCCAGTGCGCCGCAATCCGGACCTTATGACGTCAGCGGCACCCAATTCCCTTGGACTTTTGCAGACGAAAGCTATTCGAATCCCTCCTACCTGGCCTACGTGGCTTTGGCCTGGCAGAGCGTTTACGGGAACTTGTATGGCGACCTGGGGGATTGGTTTCAAGAGCCTTATGCTTCTCAACTGCCCGGTTTGTTGAACGGAGAGATGTCCAGTGCCGAAATCAATGCCGTGTTGCCGGCCTTGACCGAAGATTTTGCACAACCCGGTTTGTTCGAGGAGCTGCTCGACCCGGCGGGGGCTTTCATGGCCGCAGCTTCGGACAATGACGTGTACGACTGGGCCCCAGCTGCCACAACGCGGCTCTACTACTGCACGGAGGATGAGCAGGTGTTTTACGAAAATGCACTCGTCGCGGAAACTTGGATGATCAACTTGGGTGCAAACGATGTGACCGCAGTTGACCTCGGGGCATTCAACCATGGCACATGCGCCGGGTTCGCAATTTTCGGGGCGGCTTTGTGGTTCCGGGATTTGGCGACGTTTTGTGTGCCTTCAGCGGTCGACGAATGGGCAAGGAATTCACATTTGGCATGGCCCAATCCAGCCGCTGATCAGTTGCATTTGTCAGACATTCTGGCAGGCCAAACCTGGCGCGCCCGCACGCCTCTCGGCCAGACTTATGCTTCTGGCACGCGCACGACAATCGACGTATCTGACTGGCCAAATGGCATGTACATCATCGAATGGCCCCTTGAACGTCGTTCAGGTCAAATAAAGATTTTTGTGGAACACTGACCTTGGTTTCTCGCACAAGAAATCAACTTACCCACTGATTTCGCTATTTTCACTCTCCATAGTTCGTCCACCAAACCATTTCACCCATGCGCTTGATTGCCATTCTCACTTGTTTCCTTTCCGTGCTTCTGATGCCTTCGGGGTTTGGGCAAGATTACACCATGACCGTCGAGGAGCATGCCGTTGATGGCATCCCAGGTCTTACCACGTACCGGTTTTACATGGACTTGGTAAACGCGGATGATTATGTCAGCTCGGCATTTGGCAACGAGAATCACCCCTTGTTGATCAGTACGGCCAATGGCTTCTACAATGATCAATTTGCGACTGGGGGAAGTGCAGATGGCATCAAT
>CBFIFE010000077.1:0-8738 GCA_965661765.1 uncultured Flavobacteriales bacterium | reverse complement strand
CACCCAGTCCGATCGGTCACTGGGATCAATTGTAAAACCTATTCCCTCTAGTCCCTTCGTCACCCTACTTCCCTCATTCCCTAGTCACCCTACTTCCCTCGTTCCCTAGCCCCCCTAGTCACCCTACTTCCCTCGTTCCCTAGTCACCATGGTTCCACGAGTTGAAACAAAAAAAGGCCACCCTCTGGGTGGCCTTGATTTCGGTGTGGGCGATGAGAGACTCGAACTCCCGACCCCCTCGGTGTAAACGAGGTGCTCTGAACCAACTGAGCTAATCGCCCGAAGCGGGTGCGAAGATACACAAATCTCCTATTGTCGCAACCTATCTTCGCAAGGTGGATGGAAAAAAAAGCAGATGGGCGATGGCCAGCTGGCGCACAGGGGCCTGGTTGCGCTGGCGGTGCGAGGCAGTCCGTTGGTGGAGGGTTCAGCCCCCATTTGCTTATGGCCTTTTGGCCAGGGCCTTTGCCAACCGTCATGGCCATGTTGAAACAGAGGCAGAGCGAAGGCGCCTGCGGCGGGAATCGGGGGCATTACAAAAGCACGATGCGGGTGCCGGCTCCAGGCGATCCAGCGTTCAAGGTTCTTTGTCACCAGGCTCCCAAGCCAGCCTGACCATCGGTCAGCTGGCGCGGCGAAGTTTGAAAAGGACTCGCCATGCTGCCGCGTTGGCCGCATGGGCGGACGCCATTGAGGCGAAGGAGGTGCTCGAACTTGGCACATGCCTGGGAATCACCACAGCATACCTGGCGAAGAACCCCAACACGTCTCGGGTGGTGACCATCGAAAGCAATGCAGACCGCATGGGCGTCGCGATGGATGCGTGGGACCGCTTGGGGGTGACCGCTGCCATCGATCCGCACGTGGGGACATTTGACGCGGTGTTGCCGGGGCTCTTGGCTGAACGTGAACGGACACACGCCGGGACCTGGGACCTGATTTTCATCGATGGACATCACGAAGGAGAGGCCCTGCTCCGCTATGTGAAGCTGCTCATGCCTTGGCTGGCGCCGGAGGGACTCTTGGTTTGCGACGACATTCATTGGTCGCCGGACATGGAGCAGGCTTGGGACCAAATCCGGAACTGGCCGCACTGGACCATGACCCTCGATGTGTTTGAAATGGCCGCAGCAACGCAGCGCAGGGGATTGACGCGGCAAGATTTGAAAGTGGTGATGCGCGGGCACCCGCGCCCGGTGCTTTGAGGCCGAAGAAATCGTAATTTTGGCTAGTGAAACAACGCCGTTGGTTGCTGGTCCTCATGGGCGCTTATTTGGTTTTCCAGTTCAGCTGGTGGGCCTATTTGTTGGTGAAACTCAACGCGGAATTGCAGCGGCAGCATTCGCCAGATGCCCGGCCGTTCGACCGCTGGTCGATGATGATTGTGGGCGAGGGGATCGTCTTTATGGGGCTGTTGATGCTGGGGTTTTGGTTTGTGTGGCGTGGGATTCGCAAAGACCAAATCCAAGCCCGACACGAACGCAATTTCCTCCTCGCCGTCACGCACGAGCTCAAAACGCCCATCGCCGCGATTCGTTTGGCCATCGATACCCTTCGCCGCTCAGGTAAGGCGAGCGATGAGACCCGCGACGATTTGTTCGCGGAGGCGCAAGCGGGCACGAAGCGGCTGGAGCGACGGATCGACGACATTTTGCAGAGCACGCGCCTTCAACGCGGGGAAGCACTTGACATTGCGCCATTGGACGTGGAGGAAGTGCTCAACGACGTGATTCGGCGTGGATGCATCGGGCCGTATGCGGGACGCGCCGTGGATGTGCATCACCATGGTGATCCCCAGGGGTTGGTCGATGGGGATGAGCGCGCGCTGGGTTTGGCCTGGGGAAACATCCTCGAGAATGCCTTCAAATACAGCCCGGACGATGAACCGGTCCACATTCACATCCGGCCAGAACCTCATCGCATTCGCGTGGCGTTTGACGATGGCGGGACAGGCATCCCAAGCCACCAACGGCGAGAAGTGATCAAAAAGTTTCGGCGGCTGGAGGATGAGATTCGGCGCAAAACCGATGGAACGGGATTGGGTTTGTATCTTGCCGATTCAATTTTTCGCTTGCATCGGGGGCAATTGACCCTCAGCCACAGCCAGCGAGGGGGCACCGTTGTCGAGACGGTTTTGCCGCTTGTTTGAACCCGAACCGATTTTGGCGCAAACGCTTGACTTTCGAGCCGGCGCACCCTGACCCCAGAACATCCCCATGGACATGACCCAATCCCCACGAACGGCCTTGCTCATCCTCGACGGATGGGGCATCGGCAATGGAGACAGCAACGACGCGATCGCCGCAGCGCACACACCGGTTTTTGATGAATTGATGGCCCGGCGGCCCTCCGCGACGTTGCGAACAGATGGTGAGCATGTGGGCCTGCCTGACGGGCAGATGGGCAATTCAGAGGTGGGACACATGAACATCGGTGCGGGCCGCGTGGTCTACCAGGACTTGCTGCGCATCGACAGGGCCATTGCCGATGGGTCGTTCCGAACTGAGCCCACCCTGACATCGGCCCTCGCCGCAGCCAGCGAACCTGGACGGCGCCTTCACTTGATGGGCTTGGTGTCGCGGGGCGGGGTGCATTCGCAACAGGCCCACTTGCACGCGTTGTGCGAACTCGCGGCAGCGGCCGGGATCGAGGATTTCTTGGTGCATGCGTTCACGGACGGGCGGGACACCGCGCCGAACACTGGCAAGGGATACATCGAGGACCTCGAAGTTGTTTTGGCCCGAACGGGCGGGCGCATCGCCAGTGTCCATGGCCGGTACTTTGCGATGGACAGAGACAAGCGTTGGGCCCGGATTGCTCGTAGTTATGACACGCTGGTCCGAGGGGCTGGCCAGCGTTTCGGGTCAGCGGCTGAGGGCATCGAGGCCAGTTACGCCGCTGGTGTGACCGATGAATTCATCGAGCCGTTCATCGTCGGCGAGCAAAACGGGACGATCAGCGAAGGCGACGTGGTCATTTGCTTCAACTTCCGGACGGACCGTTGCCGCGAAATCACCATGGCCTTGACCCAGCAGGCTTTTCCGGAGGAGAACATGCATCCGATTGCCCTGAAGTACATCACGATGACGAACTATGATGACACCTTCGAGGGGGTCGAGGTGGTGTATGACAAGCCCGATTTGGCCTGGACCTTGGGCGAAGCGATTGCGGAGGCGGGCAAAAGCCAAATCCGAATCGCCGAAACCGAAAAGTACCCCCACGTCACGTTCTTTTTCTCCGGCGGTCGGGAGGTGCCTTTTGATGGGGAGCGCAGGCTGATGGCGCAAAGTCCGAAGGTCGCCACCTACGACCTGCAGCCCGAAATGTCGGCGGGTGAAATCGTTGCCCTGATTGTTCCGGAGCTGAAAAAGGGGGCGGCGGATTTTGTGTGCCTCAACTTTGCGAATCCCGACATGGTCGGGCACACGGGGGTGTTCGATGCCATTGTGAGCGCAGTCGAGTTCACCGACAATTGTCTCGGCCAAGTGCTCGACGCCCTGGATGCGGGGGGGTACAGCGCGCTGATCATCGCCGATCACGGCAATGCGGATTTGGCGCGCAATCCCGATGGATCCCCGCACACGGCCCACACCACGAATCCCGTGCCGGTCATCGGCTACAACCTGCCGCCTGCCACCCGCCTGCGGAGCGGCATTCTGGCCGATGTGGCCCCGACACTGCTGCGTTTGCTCGACATCGAACAACCCAAAGAAATGACCGGTCAGTCGCTGCTCTCGGCGGATTGACAGATGGCTTGCCCGGCTGCTGCCAAGGCCTCGGCGGCCACAAAAATGCTGCCGACAACCGCCACAAGACCGCCCGATGGGGCGGCCTGGCAGGCCGCTGCGAAAGCGTCCGCGACCGACTCGTGGGCCACAGCCGGTCCCCAGGAGGCCATCGATGCCCGCAAATCGACGGCGGAAAGTGCCCGGGGAATGTCAGCGGCACACCAGCAGTACCCCCCGAAATCGCGGGGCAAAACAGCTTGGATGGCCGACAAATCCTTGTCCGACACCGTTCCGAAGACCAATTGAACCTTCGCGGGTTCCACGCCGAGGGCAGCAAAGCCCCGCAGCCACTCGGCCATTCCGTCGGCATTGTGGGCACAATCCACAAGCACCCGTGCTCCCTGGGCCGTCTCTTCCAGCCACTGCCACCGGCCCGGCCAAACCGCAGCCTGCACGCCCACTCGCGCCGCCTGCTCCGACAGACGAAACGCCGGATGCTCAGCGCCGAGCACCTCCAAAACCTTCAGTGCTGTCGCCTCATTCTCAGCCCGGTAAGGGCTCCCCTGATGCGCCGCAGTGGCCTCGGCAGTCCGGTCGGCGACTGGCGCGTAATGCACTTCAGCCCCGACCCGCAAGGCCTGCGTCAGGACGACCGACTGCGCTTCAGGGCGCATCCGGCCCATCACCACGGGCACACCGTCTTTGACGATGCCCGCCTTCTCTGCGGCGATCGACCGAATGTCCGGTCCCAAGAAAGCCTGGTGGTCCAAACCGACATTGGTGATGGCCGTGACGAGGGGTTTGGCAAAAATGTTGGTGGAATCCAAACGCCCACCCATGCCCGTTTCCAGCACGACCACATCGCATTGCTCGGCCACGAAATGCAGACAAGCCATGCCGAAGGTCATCTCAAAAAAACTGGGTGGGCCGGAAGGGAATGCCCCTTCTGAGCGAGCGAGAAAATCGGCCACCATGGCCGTGACTTTGTCCTCGGGGATGCAGGCGCCATTGACACGGATGCGCTCCCGCAAGTCCACCAAATGGGGCGATGTGAACAACCCCACCCTGTGGCCGGCCAATTGCAGCGCGTGCGCCACCATGGTGCAAACCGAGCCTTTCCCGTTTGTCCCTGCCACATGAATCACTGGTGGCATTTGCGAGTCGGGTCGCCCCAGAAACGCCATCACCGCCCGCGTCCCAGACAGGTCAATCTTGTAAGCGGCCGGGCCCGTGCGCTGGAACATGGGCAATGCACCATACAGCGCCTCACAGGCCTCAGCATAGCTCATGGATGGCTCGCCCCCCTCCTTTGCCCCAGCGCCTTGCTGCCAGATCATTCGAGTTCGAATCGAATCGTGATGAAACCCGCGCGCAGTGGACGCGTGGCGCTTGTGGTGAACTTCGCATCGCGCGCTGCCTTCAAGGCCAATTCTTTGTGGTAGGAATCCGCCAGGGTGCTCTTCAAAGGGTCGTATTCCGCGCTGATCACTTTGCCCGACTTGTCGACCGTGATTTTCACATTCACCGAGCCCTCCTTTGTGGGTTTTTCTTCCAAACTGGGCCAGCCCAAAATCGAACCGCCCTCCAAAAACGCATCGCCGAGGTCCCCTGACACCACCCCGCGACCGTCGATTTGCCCATCCTCGGCCCCTTCATTCCCGACCCCACCCTCGGCCGTTCCTTCCGATCCCCCGCCCCCTCCGGATTGCGTGAGGGCATTGAGGCGATTCGCCAGGGCGCTCGACACCTCGGGTTCCGGCTCCGGCTCCGGCTCAGGTTCCGGCTCAGGGTCGGGATTCGCCGGGACAGCCACTTCGGAAACCTCCTGCGTGACGACATCTGGTGCCTCGGCCACCTCGGCCACCTCCTCTGTCGCCTCCGCCGCCTCCGTGGCCTCCGACACCGTTTCCGAAGGGGTCTCAGACTCCCGCTCCCCACTCGCTTCGGCCACATCCCCGAGGTCGGCAAACCCCACCGCCACATACTGCTCTCCTGGCGGCGGAATGCTGATGGAATATGCCGTCAAGCAAAAGCACAGCGCCACGACCACCACGAAGATGCCACCGGCAATGGCCGCCGCCTGCCGTTCGTTTCGGCGCTCAAGCGCCAATCGCTGTTCCTCAAGGATGGGGTTCATGACTTCGTCCAGTTATTTTTTTGGAGAGGCACCGAGCATGACGTTCCAGGAATTGGATTTGGCCAAACCAATCAATTCCACCGTCGACCCTGTCGGCACAGACTCATCCACTTGCAGGTACAAAATGTCATCCGAGCTTGCCTCCATCCGAATCTTCAGCACATTCTCCAAGTCAGCCTTCGCCACAGCCCCACCGTTGACATGGTATGACCCATCGGCCATGATGCTCACCGTCATCTTCGGCGTCACACTTGTTGTCCCCTTCGACTTGGGCAATTCCACGTTCACGCCGTTCGACACGAGCGTGGAAAGAATCACGAAGAAAATCAGCAACAGAAAGACCAAATCCGTCATCGACGACATGTTCCCTGTCACACTCACCTTGTTGCGTTGGCCCAAATTCATCGCACAGGCTCTTCCAAAATGTCCAAGAACTCAATGCTCGTCGCCTCCATCTTGTGCACCACCTTGCTCACCTTGCTGACCAAGTGGTTGTAGGCCATGTACGCGATGATGCCCACCACGAGCCCCACAATTGTCGTGATCATCGCTTGCTTCGTGCCGCTGGAAATGTCCTCCACCCGCACGGTTCCCGCCTGCTCCATGTCCAGGAACACGTTCACCATCCCTATCACAGTTCCCAAGAACCCCACCATCGGCGCCGCCCCCGCCACTGTCGCCAGCGAACTGAGGTTCTTCTCCAAATTGTAAATCTCCAGTTTGCCAATGTTTTCTATCGACACGCTGATGTCCTTCAATGGCTTGCCAATCCGACTGATGCCCTTGTCCAGCATCCGCGCCATCGGCGTATTCGACTTCTCGCACAAATTGCGTGCGCTGTCAAAACTCCCGGCGCTCACATAGTCCCTGAGTTTGTTCATGAAATCCGGCGCCTCCTTCTCCGCACGCCGAATGGCGAACAAGCGCTCAAAAAACACATACAACGCCAGCAGCGACATCACCGCCAGCGGCAGCATGATGTACCACCCGCCTTCCAGCAACAATTGCAAAATATTGACCTCAACTTCTTGAACATCAACGTCAGGCATCGCCACAGATTCAGCCCCATCGCCACCGGTCGTCAGGGTTTGCAACAAAAGGAAATTCAGCATAGCGCTCTTCGGATTCTTTGGGTTCGAACGGGAAATTTGGCGCAATTATTGGGCCAAATCACACGTCCCCCTTCCGATTTTCGACATCCCCACGTTGAAACAGAGTGACCAGGGGACTAGGGGGACTAGGGAACTAGGGAACGGGGGGCGGAGGTGCAGCAACGAGTCAACTTGCCGATCCATGATGGGTCGATTCAAGTCGGGGAACGCCGCGGATTCTTCATTTCTTAACATTGCAATATCGCGATGATGCGATAATTTTGGCGGCATGATGAATGCCCTGATCTTGTTGTCCACCATCCTTTCCCTGAACACACCGATGACTTTGAATGAAACCCTGACCGCGCTGAGTGAGGGCGCGGAAAGATTGGCGGAGGAGGTGTCGCCAGAGCGCCTTGCGGAGTTGGATGCGCTGGCAGATTGGGTGGCGGAACAGCCGGCGGAGGGGACCACGGATTTGGTCTTCATTTGCACGCACAACAGCCGACGCAGTCACATGGGCCAAATCCTGGCGCAGGCGGCCGCACACCACCACGGACTTCACGACGTGCGCACCCACAGCGGCGGGACGGAGGCGACAGCGTTCAATCCGCGGGCGGTCCGGGCTTTGCAGGACCTTGGCGTGGGCCTCGCGTGCGCCAATCCAGAAGCGAAAAATCCGGTCTACGAGGTGGTTCTGCAGCCTGGCGCCGGAACGACAGCGGCGTTCAGCAAGGTCTACTCGGCCGCATCGAATCCGCAGGCCGGGTTTGCGGCTGTGATGACGTGCAGCGATGCTGACGAAGCGTGTCCCCTCGTGTTCGGGGCGGCGGCGCGGTTTGCCACGCCCTACGTGGACCCCAAGGTGAGCGACGGGACGGCCGAAGAAGCCGCGACCTACCGAGAACGCGCCCTCCAAATCGGGACCGAAATGATGTACGTCATGGCCCGAGCGGCCGCGATTCGAAGAGGGTGAAACTGCTCGATCGTTTTTTGACGGTTTGGATTTTCGCGGCCATGGCGGTGGGCGTCGCGATTGGGGTGGTGTTCCCGGACTTGGCGGAAGCCTCGGCGGGCACAGCGAACCTCCCGATCGCCATCGGGCTCATCGCCATGATGTTCCCGCCCTTGGTCAAGGTCGATTACCGCAAACTCCCTGCAGTTTTCCAAAACACGCGGCTGCTGCTGCTCTCCCTCGGGCTGAATTGGGTGCTTGGGCCCATTTTGATGTTCGCACTCGCGGTGTTGTTCCTCAGGGATGCACCGGAATACATGGCCGGAGTCATCTTGATTGGCCTGGCGCGTTGCATTGCCATGGTTCTGGTCTGGAACGACTTGGCAGATGGAAACCGCGAGGTGGGTGCCGGATTGGTGGCCTTGAACAGCGTGTTCCAAGTGGTGGCCTACCCTTTTTATGCGTGGTTGTTCATGACGCAACTCCCGGCGTGGTTGGGGCTGCAAGGCGCGACAGTTTCTGTATCGGTGGGGTTGGTGGCTGAAAGCGTGTTGTTGTATCTCGGGGTGCCATTTGCCCTGGCCGTGGGGGTTCGGCAGGCGGCTTTGAAATGGAAGGGTCGGGCTTGGCTAGACCAAACCTTGATCCCTCGCCTCTCCCCCCTCACCCTCCTTGCCCTTCTGTTCACCATTGTCGCCATGTTCTCCCTGAAGGGGGAAGCGATTTGGGAATTGCCGTTGGACGTGGTTCGCATCGCTGTGCCGCTCGTCATTTACTTCGGAGCCATGTTTGGCATCAGCATGTTGATTTCATGGAAAATCGGTCTG
>CBFIFE010000076.1:0-8764 GCA_965661765.1 uncultured Flavobacteriales bacterium | reverse complement strand
TGGTGACGCACAAAATCGATATCTGCACCGTCGGCGTAGAGCTCGCCCCAGCGATGGCGTTCTTCGGGGCTGGACCGATTGAGCTCAGGGAGAAGGAGGGGGGCTTCGGGGTGGATTTGGCCCATCAGTTCCGCCCAATCCGCTTCCAAATGCTCAAACCGGAGGACAACATCAGCCGCAACCCGTCCCCGGCAAAGGAGGTAATCCAATTGGTTCCAGCCCAAGGATTTCCGATATTTCCTCCAACGTTTCTGCACCACTTTGCCCGCTGATTTCCCACCATCACCGGTCTCTTCAATGACATCCACCCGCCGGATGAACGTCGAAAAATCGACCGGAGAACCATCCGGCAAAGGCGACAGAAGGTAAGCCGAAAAATCATTGTGCACCCCCTTTTTTTGCATCATGTACCACCATGACGCCAGCCGGGCCCACGGATCGCGGACCGAAGCAATCACGATGGGCATCCGCCCCGGGAGTCGAATGTCCGACAACCGCATGTGCGCCGGTTGAACAAACTCACTGCCAGGCACACCGAGGAGGGAGGAAGTGATGGCCGTCCCTGCCGTCTTCTGAATGTGCACAAACAAGAAGTTTCGTTCCGCATTGTAGATCATGCGGAAAGCGAGGATGGGAATGCAGCAAATTGCTCGTTGTACCAAGCCAAATCTTCCGCCACATGCGCCCTCACCCGAGCCAAATCACTGGACGTGAAAACATCCGTTAATGGGGTGACATTCCTGCGTTGCTCAGGGGCAACGGCAGGCAAACCAAGCTCAGCCAAGGCCTGGTCCATTTCCGAGATGTGCCACAGCTCAATTGCCTCATCCACTTCACCAGCTTCGTTTTTCAAAAAGTCCAGCATGCCCAAGTTGTGGTGATCAAACCGAATCCGAGTGGATGCATCAGCCGAAAAAAAGTGGTTCAAAAACGCTTCGGGTGTTCCTGCGAGGTGGACCAAATCTGGCCGGGCCAAATGCACATACCGATACGCCGACACCACCCGATCCACCGGATGACGAACGAAAGCCATCACTCGGAATCCCATGGGCGATGACCACCCAACGCTTCTCCATTCTCGATAGGTCATGTGCTGTGGCGTGTGGCCATTGATGAGTGCCGAACCGTCTGGAACGAAAAACAACGGTGGATCGTTTGACCGCCTGAGCGCATGCGAGAAAGTATCCCCCCCGCACTTGGGAATGTGCAGAAAAAGCACCTTGTGTTTCAAGAAAAGCGGCATCTGGTCAAATATAGCGCTAGGGCCGAATCAAGCGTCCCCTCTCCACCCATCCCTTCGTGTCCGGTTCCCTGCGTCGTACCTTGCGCTCCGTAAAAAAATCCTGCACAAAAATTCCTGCGAAATGAAAATCTGGATGGTTTTGGCCGTTGTGGCTGTGGTGCTTGTGGCGGGCGGGATTTGGGCTTACCAAACGTACGCCAGCAGCAGCACCTTTGCGCCCACCCCCTCCCCCGCCTCCTTCTACGATCTGACGGCAACCACATTGGAGGGGCAATCTTTCGATTTTTCTGAATTGCGTGGCAAGCCTGTGCTCATCGTGAACACGGCCTCGAAATGCGGTTTTACGCCACAGTATGCCGCCTTGGAGAAACTTCACGATGACCACGGCAGTGATTTGGTCATTCTCGGTTTTCCGAGCAATGACTTCGCCAACCAAGAGCCGGGCTCAGCCGATGAGATCGGGGCGTTCTGCGAGCGCAATTACGGCGTGAGCTTCCCCATGATGGAGAAGGTGGCAGTCGGCGGTGCGTCGGCACATCCTGTCTACAAATGGCTGTGCGACGCCACGCTCAATGGCGTTCACGATGGCGCTGTGAAATGGAACTTCCACAAATTTGTCATCGATGCCGATGGTCATTTGCGTGGGTCATTCCGCAGCGCTGTCAAGCCCGACGACAAAAAGGTCCTCAACCTGCTGTTTTCAAAATGACCGCCAATCGCTGCTGATCCTCGGCGTACAACGCCTTCGCCCATGCCCGGTCGGCTTCCGACAAAGTGGGCAATCCTTCTGCATTTGCATTGTAATAGGCCTTTTTCAGTTGGCGTTTGACGCCTGCCGGCAAAGCGCTGGCGAGCCTCGACTTCAGCCCGCTGGCCGTCAGCCCGCGGTTCAGCCCCTCAAAGCGCGCCAACCCCGCCGTGTTCGCCTTGCCGCTCGGACTGGCCGCTTCCTCCGCCCAATCCTCAGTGGCCGCCACGCCCAACCAAGCCGCCAGGCCCAGCCAAGTGTCTGGAACGCTCAGGTCTTCGGTGCGCAAAATGCGCAAACGATTCGCTGGCCAAACCTTGCACCAAGGACCGAGCTGAGCGGCATAGCAGCCGAGCTGAAAAAAGAGCTCGGTGCGGCCCCAGCCGGGGTGTTCGGCGGCCATATCGGCCTCGACAGCATCGCGGAAAGGCAGCGTCGTGAAGCCGTACTTCCTCGCCATCAGGTAGTGAGAGAACATCCGCTCCACCGGATCGCGCAGCACCACGAGGATTCGCGCCTCAGGGTGCATTTCGTGAACGCTGGCGAGGGCGGAAGGCGCATACAATGTGGTGGTGCTCGCCTCCCCGATCACCTCGTGGCGAGCTGGGTCCGCTCCCACGAAAAGCCGGGCGTAATCGGCATGCGAGCGGACGAAAGCAATGTCCCGGGCGGGCAAAGGATCCGGACCCGCGAGATAGGACCGCAGGTCGTCCCGATGGTTCGCGCGGAAAGCCGCAGAAAACCGCTCCGGATCCAGGTCGTGGCGGGCGTGAAAATTGGGCTCTTTGACCGGACTGAAAAAGGCACCGGGCAAGGAAGCAAGGTGGCGCTGGAGGGTGGTGGTGCCGGATTTGGCAGCGCCCACAATCAGCAAATTCACTGGCGGATGCTTCATTTTCTCGTGGGCTTGAAGGTGGGAAATGGAGACCAAACCCCGCGATGCCGCCGCACCCACACGAGCGCCATGGCATTCCAAAGCACCGTGCTGATGGTCGTCGCCCAGGCCGCCCCTGCCATCCCAAGCCGAGGAATCATGGCGATGTTCAGCGCAATGTTCAGGCCCGCTGCCACCAACACAATGTTGCGGGCCTGCCGCTCGGCGTTCGTCATGTTCATCAAAGTCAGGACGGGACCAGAAATCGCATTGAACGCTGCACCGACGAGCAAAATGCGCAGGGTCTGGGAGGTGTCCACATCCGCGTATTCTGGACCAAACCAGGGCAACACCCACCCCCCAGCCAACAGCAACAACGCCGACCCGGAAAGCGCGATGGTCCAGTTCCACCGGGCGGCCTGGGCGAGCATGGGCGTGGCGTCGCCCCCGCTGGCAAACGCCCGAGCGATGCGGGGGGCGAGGGCTGCGTTGATGGCGGTTTGGCCCAAGGTCAACAACGCGGCCAAACGGAAGGCCACCCGATACCGCGCCACATCGGCCTCCCCGAGGTACACGCCGCACAACAACGTATCGGCCCAGCTCATCAACTCGAACGTTGCGGCGGTCAACAACATCGGCGCGGCGGTCCGCAACACTTGACGAAGCGGCAAATCCAGGCCACCATCCCCCGGCTGTTCTTGCGATCGCAACATGGGCAAAGCCAGTCCCAACGCCACCAACGCCGCCAGCAGGGCAACCGCTGAAAACAGGGCGAAAGGGGCTACGGCCCCATCCGGCAACGCCAGGAACACCAGCAACACGCCGAGCAGCAGGGTGCCACGCTGGAGCCAGGCGTAAGCCAGCAGCCGATCACCACCCCGGAGCATTTCCGCCGCCAAGCCCAACAACGACAGCGACGGAACGGCCAACCAAGCCCACCGCAAACCTTTCGCCAGTCCAGGGCTATCGAACGCCGAAGCAATGGGGACTGAAAATCCGGACAACAAGCCCGCGAGCACCAGCGAGACAAAGAACACCAAAGCAAAAGATTTCTGGGCCGCCTGACCTCGCAACCCGCCCGAAGCAAAGGCCTCCGGCAAAAAACGAACCCAGGCCCCATCGAGCCCCAGCCGGCCAATCATCGCCGCAATGCCTGCGAGGGTCAGCGCCAACTCAAACGCCCCATACGCCGCCGCCCCGTGGGCACGGGAAATCGACGCCGCGAGCCAATACGCCGCCCCGGCGCCAGCCACTTTCGCCGCCAAAACCCACATCGAACCCGCACGCAAACTCCGGTGTTTCATGTTTGGAAGCGCAAGGTAGAGCGATTACCTTATCGGCTATGTTGAAATTGCCTGATGCGCTCGTTCTCGAAGGTGGCGCGCTGCGTGCCGCGTTTACTGCTGGAATTTTGGATGTCTTCATGGCCCACAAATTCATGCCTTTCCAGCGGCTGATCGGGGTTTCAAGCGGTGCGATGGCGATGTCTTTTTATGCTTCAGGCCAATCCCGCCACTTCATTCAAATCGCGCGCGCCATGGCCGAGGACCCGGACTTCATTAGCTATGCGGGGGTTTGGTCAGATGACGGCATGATGAACTTGCGTCATTTGCAGCGCTTCACCGATTCGCATTTCCCGCTCAACGAAGAGGCGGCTCAAAACCGGATGCACGCCGCTGACATCCAAATCGTCGTCGCGTCCAAGGAAACGGGTGAGGCGCGGTATCTCCAACCGGCACCAGGCACTTGGCGGCGATTCTTGATGGCTTCGGCCACTTTGCCTTTCATCACGCAAGGCCGAGTGGAAATCGATGGCCATTGGATGTTCGATGGTGGCTATGCGGATCCGGTACCGGTGGAAAGGGCTTTGGCCTGCGGTTCTCAGGACATCCTCGTGATCCGCACGCGGCCGGTGGATGAGCGGGTGGATCGATCGTACATTGATTGGTTCGGCACTTGGTGGTACAAGGACAACCCGGCGTTGCGCCGGCTGTTCTCGGATTGGCACACGAATTACAACCGGGTTGCTGACATGCTTTTGGCACCGGCACCGAATGGCTTGCGCTGGACGCAATTGGCCCCGCCGGAGGCTTTGAAATCGGATGGCTACTCCCCGAAGCATGCGGACATCGATGCAGATTATCGGTTGGGGTTGGAGGTGGGGATGGAATACTTGAGGGAACGAGGGGGACTAGGGTGACCAGGGGGACTAGGGGGACTAAGGGGACTAGGGAGACTAGGGTGACTAGGGGGACTAGGGTGACCAGGGAAACTAGGGGACTAGGGTGACTAGGGTGACTAGGGGGGCGAGGGGGTAGAGCGGACGTCTCATGCCAAAAAAGGCCGCATAACGACAATATGACAAAACCTGACAAGCAAAGCAGACACATGATTTCAGGAGAAGAAATCAGAACGCAATAAACTGTTTATCAACATCCCCATTTCATAATAAAAACCTGATACAAGCGGTTTCCCTTGTCACATGTCGTCAGGCATGCGCTCGGAGGACGACATTCGCTAACATGACAGCTCGCCTCGCCTTTCTGCTCCTTGGGTCACTCGTCACCGGATCATCCCTAGCACAGCCCAATGCCCTTGTTCCTGCATCGACAGCACCGAGCGACTCGATCATTGCCCGATTGCGACAGAACCACATCACCGCTGAGAGTTCGACCGAAGATCTTGCAGTCATTCGCCAAAGCATCTTGGATACGTTGTCGGGAGACCCTTGTGCGAAACAGGAAGTTCTGGCCATGCTCACTTTGGAGCGATTGACACGCGATGCCATTGCAACTTGGCCCAGCATGGATGCATTCGTTGAAGAGGAGCTTGGCGATTGTTCGTTGAGGAGCCTTCATTTGGCCTACCTCATCGGAAACTTCTTGTTATCGGAGGGCAAACTCGAAGAAGGGTTGAATCAACTGCGTCATGTTCTCTCGCGCACCACGTCGGTTCAATTGAAGGTGGACTGCCTCAACAACATCGGTGTGGCGTTGATCTACATGGGCAAGCCCGATGAGGCTGTCCTTGCTTTTGAGGAATTGGGGCAATATGGCCAATACCTCAGGCCACTGAATTGGAACAACATTGCCGTGGCGTTTTTGGATGCAGGGGACTGGCAACGGGCGGAACGGTTCATTTTGAGGGGATTGAGCGAAGAAGATTTGGCCCAAAACACGTTGCTGCTGCTTCAATTCAACCTGCTTCAAAAGCACATGATTGCGGGGGAAATTCCAGAAGGGAGGGTGCTTCTGGACCAAATGAATCTGCCAACGGTGCTCCTTGACGGCCCTGATTTTTTGACTGATGCGGAAAGCAAGCGACGCTGCGGTGCGATTCTGCTGGATTTTTTGATGGCCAGCAATGATTTGGATTTCTTCCGTACGCACGCAGGCCAAATCGCGCAGTGGCTCAGCCTCGATCCAGACAACATGTCGCAGCTCCCCGTGTCTTTGCAGATGCTGCTGCCGCCGCTCCGATTTGAGGTTCAATCGGACCTGCAGCTGGGGCTCGACCAGTTGTGGTGGCTGGCCATGGAAACCAGAACCCGGGAGGGGCTCGCTTCGAAAAATGCGCCCAATGGACTGGGCGAGGAAGAGGGGATCGAAGAAGAACAAAGTCCTGGGGGCCCTGGAGGTATGTGGATTTGGGGCGCCTTGGGTGGTTTGGCTGGCTTGGGGCTGGGCATCGGACTGGGGTGGGGAATTCGGAAACGCCGAAATCACTCAACCGAGGATCACCTTCAAAACAAGGAGATGAACGTTGAAAACATGCACAACAATGGCGGTTCAGTGCTGCAGCCAAAAGGTGCGCTCTCGTTTCAGCACCGCTTGATGCGGTCCATTGCACATTTGCCGGAATCCGACCAGTCAGCCTTGATTGACTTGTTTCAGGCTCAGCAAAAGACCCTGACGCGGGAGAAGATTGAAAAATTGCAGCTGCTGGCCGATCGATTTCAACTCACACCTTCAGAAGAGCGATTGGTTGAGTTCATGGTGTTGGGCTACAACTCCAAGGATATTGCAAGGCGGATGGACATTTCGAATTCATACGTCTACAATTTGCGAACGGAGGTGAGGACCAAATTCAAGGTTCCGCACAAAATCAAATTGCAGGATTGGATCAATGCCTCCCTCGCGCAGCTGGAGAAAGACGCTTGAGGAAGAGCGGTGATTGCAGTTGCAACGAAAAAGCAACGCCTCAAGAACCAATTGGCCTTGAGGCGTTGCAGTTTTGTCCGAGCCGCACCTTATCGGGCCGCTCCTTCAAAAGGCATTCAAGTGAATGGTCGAAGCGTCTCTCGCATCAACCCCTACACCGATCACTCATCCCGCAGACAACGAATGGAGTACATATGGTTCCAGTTTCCATTCGTAATGGTTTGGACATTATCGTCGTACCTACCAAAGTGGAAAACGGTTGTCGGAACATCAGAACGGAACCATCCTACGAATCCAAAATTTTGAAATGTTGTGGTTTTGCGACCTGCCCCGAGGGCTGTGAATCCATAGGTATCATTTCCATCCAATGACGCCGCTTTCAGGGCTTGACCGGCAACACTCGCCCCCCCGACGGCATTGAACAAAGCATTCCATCCATCTGGAGAAGGAACAGACCATCCTGTGGGACAGATGTCTGCATTCATTACAACATCATGCTTGTACAACAATCCATAATCTGCAACATTCGATGCATCACCATTGGGATTTGAATATCTGTTCGTGTAATAATCGACCCCCTGGTTGTTTTGAGTGGTTTGTACATTTTCCGCGAACCAGCATTGCGAGCCGATGGACACGGTAGCATAGTCATAGCCATTATACGAATATGGCAATCCACAAGGAGTTACCGGCGTCTCAATGGTGACAACTTCCGCATAAGTTGTCCCTTTCAAGTTTTTCGCGTAAGCCCGGAAGTAATAGGTGGACAATTCTTCCAAATCCGAGAGTTCAGCCGTAATCGTTGTTCCACTTGGGTTCGTGAAAGCAACGACTTCGGCTGGCTGCATGTCTGCGGATGTGCTGAATTCGTAGCCTACTTCAGAAATCGCAGCTCCGCCGTCATCGGTGATTTCGAACACAACTGTACCTTCATTGTATGCAAGCGCAGTGATGTTCGGCACGCTCAAGGTCGGTGCCTGCGGGGCTTCGAAATCAGAAATACTGGCCAAGGCACTCTCCAGCAATTCGATTTGCGCTTGAAGATTCGCAATCATCTCATTCTCAATCACACCTGACACGAACAAGGTATCGGAATACAACTCCGTCTTGTTATTGGACAGTTGCAAGGTGCTTGAGTTGTACCCACTTCCGCCTCTGACGCGCAAGGTATCTGCCCAAACAGCGCCAACGAAATTCGCGGGGTCATTTGGCGTGTTCATTGAAAATGTGCCCGCACCCGTTTCATTCATGATGTCCCAGTGTTGGCCGGTCAGCAACTTCGCGCGCTCCCATGCCAAGGTTTGAACGGCTCCGCCAGGATGTTGCGTGCCGGTTCGATAATCACCGCCTACATTGGACATGTCATCGTCAGGATCGAAAGTATCGTCAATCCATGAAGGCCCACCGACCAACTCAATGCGGGCTTCTGTGTTGAAGTCCAAATCAAAATCGGCAATGCTGCCTTGGAGTTTCGCTGCTTCAATGTCCAAACCGCCTAGCTCAACCCTCCTATTGGTCACTTCCAATTCAAAAATGTTGTTTCCACCGACTGAACCTTGCTTGACCTGATCCGGATCATCGCGATACAACACGTCGTTTCCATCAACCAAAAGAAGTCCGAGGTCATTCTCCACGAAAGACTGGAGCACATCATCTTGCGCACGCAGTCGAATGGTCGCTTCTCCATGAAAGTCATCATCCGCGTCAACTTGGAAACTCGTTCGTGATACGTCCCCGTC
>CBFIFE010000075.1:0-8978 GCA_965661765.1 uncultured Flavobacteriales bacterium | reverse complement strand
GTTGCACAAACCCAGAAGCCTGCAATTATGACGCGAGCGCGACATTGAGCAATGACAACTGCGAATTCTCCAGCTGTGCAGGTTGTCAAGATGAATTGGCTTGCAATTATGATGCTTCCGCCACTGTCGGCTGCGAGAACTGCTGTGAATTTGCGATGGCAGGCTTCGATTGTGATGGAAACACCATTGGTGGGGGTGGTTCTGGATGCACAGACCCAGTTGCTTGCAATTATGACACTGATGTCACAGAAAACGATGGCAGCTGTGAATATTGCTCCTGCACAAATGTGCCGGCAGAAAACAACTACTCTTTAACCGTGGAGGAGTACGCCTTGAACGGTGTCGATGGGATGACCACCTACCGAATCTATGTGGACATGGCAAATCCGGACGATTTCCTCAGCGCCGTATACGGCAACAATGAAACCCCACTGTCATTCACCACCCATGGTGCAGGATTCTACAATGATCCAGCGGCGACAGGTGGGTCAGCCGGCGGCGTCAACCCCGGTTTCCTCCTTCCCCCATACGATGGAATTTTTCCTGGTTTGGGCTTTGACAGCTGGTACAGCATTGGACTGGAGAGCGCCCCATCCGGAAGTGAAACAGCCATCAGCGCCGTTGAAAGCATCACTGAACCATGGATTGGAACCTTCGATGCCACAAGTGCGTTGAGCGGTCAAGATTTTGCCATGACAGACATCACAGGAGGCTCTTGGTACATTCTCAACGGATCTCCCAACGGTTTGCCTGATGCCGAGAACCAGCGCGTTTTGATTTTGCAGGTGACAACCACAGGAAGTCCTGCTGGCGTGATCAACGCACAAGTCTTCCCCAATGGCAATGGCAGCAGTGACGAAAGATTGGGATTTGTTTTCGATGGTCCCGGTGTCTATCCCGCTCTCGTCCCTGAAACCATTTCGGACATTTGCGGGTGCACAGACCCAACCGCCTCGAACTACAATGAAGGCGCCATCTATGACAATGAATCCTGTGTTTACTACATCGAAGGCTGCACAGATCCTTCGGCATGCAATTTTGAGGCTGTTGCAAATCTGGACGATGGCAGCTGTGAATATGCTGAATTCGGATACGATTGCGACGGAAATTGCTTGATCGATACCGACGGCGATGGCATCTGCCAGCAAGACGAAGTTGTCGGATGTCAGGAAAACACAGCTTGCAACTACGACCCCAATGCAACCGATGCAGGGTACTGTGATTTCCCAGAACCAGGATACGATTGCAACGGAAACTGCATCAGCGATGCCGACCAAGACGGGGTCTGTGATGCGTTTGAAATTGATGGTTGTACCGACAGCAACGCGTGCAACTACAACAACCAAGCAACCGACGACAACGGAAGTTGCTCATTCGCCGATGCCGGATACGATTGCGATGGAAATTGCTTGATCGATACCGACAGCGATGGCATCTGCCAGCAAGACGAAGTTGTCGGATGTCAGGACATCCAGGCTTGCAACTTCAACGCAAATGCAACTGACAGCGGAGCATGCATCTATCCAGGAGAAGACGAAGATTGTGATGGCGTTTGCATCAATGATGCTGACGGTGACGGCATCTGCGACGAGCAAGAAATCGCGGGCTGCGATGACATCGAAGCCATCAATTTCCATCCTGCCGTGACCGATGCGGAGAATGCAACTTGTGTGTATGAAGAAGACTTTGCACTGACCTGTTACGACTTCTCCGGTGACGATTTTGTGGGGACAGCCGATCTGCTGCTTTTCTTGCAGCAAATTGGAACTTCATGCGAGGACTGACAAAAGAAAAACGCATCCAACAAAAAATCCCGAGTCGTGAAGGCTCGGGATTTTTTTGTTCGCTATTGTGCGAAGACTCCACCGAATGGCGTCGAGCCAAGCGCAACGAGAATGGGCTCATTCACCCCACATCTCTCGCTGCGAAGGACGAGCAGGTGCTGTGCGTAGCGATCCAATCGCCTCTTCCATTGAAGCTCGTGGAAATGGACAATCGAACAAACACAGCCATCAACGAAAATGCCGTCATCGCCATGCACTGCGAACTGTGAGAAGTCGAAAGCAACTTCCGGATTGCCAGACTTGGCTTGAGTGGGCTACCAACATTCCATCCCGTAGGAAGGCGCATGAGCCCACCGCTGCGTTTGCTTTTCGGCTCGTCGACAGCTTGAGCTTCTGAGCGCTACATTCAGAAGGACGCCCGGCGGAGGGTGATGTGGAAACAGTTGCCCTCGGGAATGACGAGAATGCGTCCGTCGTTTTGGAAGGCCGCCAGTACCTCTTGCGCCGCACGGGTCGGCAAGCTGCAATTCGCTGTGTTGTCCGGTCGGTCCATGAACGCGACATCAAATGACGCCCCATAAGAGTGCGTGGACTGATTGATGGCGTTGTAATTCCGGCGGCTCAACTGGCGCTGCTGGTCATCGGTTCGGGTGAGCGATGTGATGCGCAGGCGGGTGCCCTCGCTAGGCGTTCCTTCGAGCCGATCCGCAAAAGCGTGACCGATGTCGACCAGCAAATCGCGGGTTTCCGGCAAAAGCATCATGTGGGAATGGCGCATGGGGGCCAAATGATACCCGCGCCCATCTCCCACATCCACCAAATTTCCTCGGGACTTGCCCGCCCGCAATTCAATCTCATCCTTGACAAAAAAACTGTTGGGCAAGGCGCGCGCCGCGTCTCGATGCGCCGTGTAGGGGTTCCGCGGCAGCGGAATCACCCGCTTGTTGCACGCACAAGGGAGCACCGTTTCCTTCGAGGAGGTGCGCGGGTCGCGCTTCACGGGCGCAAGCGCAGGTTCCTCCGGCGCGTCTTCGTCGAGGTCACGAGGCGTCGCCGCTCGTTGTTGGGCGATGGGCTCGGCACCGCCGGGGTGGGCGAGGATAACGGCTTGGGTTTGGCCAGAGGCCTCCTCCTCCGCGGAAACAAATGACCCCAAGGCGAAAACCAGCAACGCAGCTCCGCCCAACAACATCCCCAACCGGTCCCAACGCAATTTTTTCAGCAAACGCATGTCCATTTTACAAAAATGCGGCGCAACTTCCGACGGACAGCATTCGTAAGCGAAACTTGTCCACCGCAAAAACGTGGAAAAACTGAATCAGACTTGCAACATGATAGGTATCGGAGCAAAAGTGGTGCATCCCTCAAATGGTGAAGGGGTCATCTTCGGCCAGGAAGGCGATTTCTTTCGGGTCTATTTCAAATCGTTGGGAGAGAAGGAGATTGCCAAATCCTACACCGGATTTGACCTCCTCGAACCGAGCACATTGGATGTGCCCGAGCCGGATGTCAGCGACATCATCACGGCTGTGGAGCATGTTTTCGAGGAGTACATCGACAAGATCAAGGGCGATGGCGAACCCGAAATTGTTCAGCTTGCCGACAAATGGGATGACGGCGTGATGGTTTTGCAGCCGGGTGAAGAGGGGCTCAAGGGCAAAGAAATTCCCATCGAGGTGTTCTTCCACAAAATCGTGATGCTGCGAGATCGCCTTCGGGTCATGGAGGCCAAAATCAACGCGAACGAAAAGTTGACCGATGCCGACAAGGTTGAGCTTCAACAATACCTCACCCGCATCTACGGCTCCCTGACCACTTTCAATGTGCTGTTCAAGTACAAGGGAGACCATTTCGTCGGGGACAAGAAAAAGGCATGAAGCCGGTGCTTTCGAAGATGTCGGCAGCGATGTAATTTGCCGACATGAACCTTCGACATGCCCTCCAAACGCTTGGTCCCGGCATTCTGTTTGCCTCCACAGCCATCGGGGTTTCCCACCTCGTGCAATCCACGCGCGCTGGAGCGATGGCAGGCTGGGGTCTTGTTTGGGTGGTCGCCCTGGCGAACCTCGCGAAATATCCCTTCTTCGAATTCGGGAGCCGCTATGCGAGTGCCACGGGCACCTCGTTGATTGATGGGTACCGAAAGATGGGCCGGTGGGCGGCTTGGGGGTTCCTGGTTTTGACGGTGTTGACTTGCTTTTTTGTGTTGGGTGCCATCGGTTTGGTCACAGCTGCGTTCCTCGACAACCTCATCGGGGTGTCCGCAACCACAGGCAACAACGCCACGCCGTGGGTCGCGTTTGTGGTCATTGCTGGATCGACCGCGCTGTTGTCCTGGGGCGCATACACAGCGCTGGACCGATTGATCAAGCTCATCGCCGGCGTCCTGTTGATCGGCACCGTGGTCGCCTTTGTGGCCGCCATGTTCCACACCGCGCCGATGGACGTGCCGCCTCCGCCTGCCGATTTCTCGCCATGGACTGGGGCCGGACTGGCGTTCCTCATTGCACTCGTCGGCTGGATGCCTTCTGCTGTCGATTTGGCGAGTTGGAACAGCATTTGGACGTTGGAGCGAATTGCGGAAACGGGCTACCGGCCGACATTGCGGGAGACGTTGCGGGAGTTCAACCTCGGTTATTGGATTTCTGCAGGGCTCGCGGTGTTGTTCCTGGGCTTGGGGGCGATGATCCTTTACGCAGACCAAACCGAATTCCCCGCAGGCACCGCGGCCTTCGCCGCCGGGATTGTCGACATCTACACCGAGGCGCTCGGCACCTGGTCGCGGCCATTCATTGCCAGCGCGGCCTTTTCGGCGATGCTCGGAACCATCATCGCGTGCCTCGACGGCTACACCCGCTCCTTGACCGCATCGGTATTGACCTTGCGCAACTCAGAGACTCGGTCGACATCCGGCGTTTCTCAGAAGAACCGACGGCTCGAACGACGCATTGGCACATCACTCGCCGCAGGTGCTCTGCTGCTGATTGTCGCCTTCCCCGATGACATCAAAACCCTCGTCGACATCGCGACTTCCCTGAGTTTTGCCGTGGCTCCATTTGTGGCCGCGGCGAACTGGTGGCTCGTGAATTCACCAGACTTCCCCGAAGCAGCGCGGCCCTCGCGCACCCTGAACATCTTGTCGGGGACGGGCATGGCGTTTTTGGTGGGGTTTGGCCTCTTGTATTTGGCCCACCTCACCTCTTGATTGCCATTGCCACCTGCGCTCACTCCTTCACAGGCACGCCATGATCGCAGCTGACCTCGCCGAGCAAATCGTCGAAAGAAAGCACCCTGATCTTCGCCGTGTGCACCTCCCCTGCCTGCCAGTTCAAGGCGCTCTGCGGCTTTTCCCAACGGCACACCACGCCGGGTTCGAAGACCACGGCTTGCGCATCGACAGCAGCCACAATCCCCGTCACCTCCACCACTTGATTCGCGAAGGCCCCCGCAGCCGCAGTGGGGTCATCAAAAAACGCAACATGCAGGTCAGACGCCTCCAATCGCTGTGCAGCCGCTTCCGCGCCGTAATCCCGATGGGGCTGGTTCCATTGCTGCACCGCAACCGCCGCCGCGACGGCAATCAAGCCCAGGAGGCCCCACCGCAATGCCTTGCTCACAGCCCCAGCCCAACTGTCACACCACCCCGAATCCAAGGACCTGTGCGGGCCCTGTAAGCATCTGACAAGCCAAGTCCAGGGTAGTACGTATTGCGCATTCGGTCGTCCACAGCCTTTGTGGCTGCCTCTTCGCCCAAGGGCGTGTTGTCCCCGAAATCATAGGAACGGCTGACACTTCGGAACATGGGACCGAAATACACGTCAATGGCGAGCCCATTGTCAGCCATCCATTGATACCCAATGTTGAAACCCGCCCCGAAGGTGAACAGCGAGAAATCGTGGTCGATTTCATGGGGATAATCCAACCCGAACACCTCCTCGAAGGCATCTTCCGGAAGTTCTTCGTCTACGGAGACGTTGAGGTTCCGGATTTGGGCAAACATGCTGACATACAAACCTTCCGGCATGCCATCGTGGATGTAACCAAACCGCCGATACTCCGGCGTCAACTCAAACCCCGAAGCCTCCGCCAACAAATTCCCGCGGAGATAAGACCAATTCCCCAACTCGTCATAGGCCTCCCCGAGGTAGATTTGAGATTGCTCGACGGTGTAACCAATGCCGCCCAGGTTGATCACCAGTGTGCTGTTTTCATTCAACACCTGTTCAAATGAAGCGGTGTATTGACCGATGGCAAAATCGGACAAATTGACCTTCAACAACTGATCGCGCTGTGCTGGCGCGCCTTCCTTGACGCGCTGCGCGCAGAGTGGCGTGGTCACAACGCCGGCAAGCCAAACGATGGACAGCGCAAACAAAATTTTTCTTGCTTTCATGAAATCAAAATTAGTTCGTCAGTCGGCGATTTGTACCTTCGGCTGAAGCATTCTTGCCGAATCTCAAGCAAATGACGAAATTCATTCCATTCGGTTGCATCGCGCTGGCAGGTTGGTTTTTTTTGGCCAATCACAACGGCGTGGCCGAACAGCAAAACAAAGACCGCACAGGCGCTCCTGGCAGCCAACCCATTTGCTCTGCTTGCCACAGCGGGGGCAACTATGATGTGTCCCCGTTTGTGATGTTGACGGACCTGGACAACACCACGGAATTCCCAGCTTACGTCCCAGGCGAAACCTACCTCCTGCAGTTCTTCTTGAATGAAAGCACGCAGATGGCGGCGGGGTTTGGTTTGCAATCCACCCTCTTGACAAGCAATGGACAGAGTGCTGGCGCATTCTCCAACCCCTCGTCCAATGGGCAACTCGAAAACGCGAACAACCGCCACATTTTTGAGCACAATGACTTGAGTGAATCCAACACTTTCACCGTTCATTGGACAGCACCGGCGGCAGGGAGTGGCGATGTGACCCTGTATTACGCGGGCATCGCTGCCAACGGCAATGGCGGAACCGGTGGGGATGCGACGTTTTCAGGGAGCCAAACTTGGTTTGAAGGGACGTCTTCGGCCGTTCATCTCGAGTCGCGGCCCGTCCAAGTCGCTGCCATGGACGGTGCCATCACCATCACGGGTGGGACGGTTCGCCCGGAGCAGCGCATCGACGTTTTCGACATGCGGGGACAAAAGGTGGCTGTGACACACCGCTCCGACTTTCGCCAAACCATTTCCACCCACGGATGGCCATCGGGTGCTTACATCGTCCGGTTGATCCGAGGACAAGGTCTTCCACCCTCGAACCACCGCGTTTTCATCCACTGATGCCGTTCACCCTCAACGAATCTTCTGAAACCGATTTGACTGACGCCACAACGCCCGCACCAAGGACTTCAAAAGCCCCGAAAATTTATTCGCTCAGGCAAGTGACCTCAGCGATTCGTCGGGCCTTGGAAAACGCAACGGGCGGCCGTTTGTGGCTCGTGCGCGCGGAGGTCGTCAAATGTTCCGGGCAGCTCGGCACGCAGCATGTCTATCTGGATCTGGTCGACCAAGCCGTGGGAGGCCCACAGGCGAAGATGCGCGGCATGATTTGGGCCAGAACCGGAGCCTCGATCCTGCAAGAACTCGGGGAAGACGCAAAAGACGTGCTCTCCCCCGGCCGTGAAATCGTGTTCAGCGCGCGGGTCTCTTTTCACGAATCCCATGGCTTGTCGCTTTCGATTGAAAAAATCGAACTCCAACACATGCTCGGCGAATTGGAACGCCGCCGGCAGGCCACCATCAAACGGTTGCAAACCTCGGGTGCCATGGCGCTCAACGGCCGTCTGCCGATCCCTTCCCTGCCCCAGCGCATCGCACTCGTCGGTTCCAAAGGCACGAGCGGATACCGCGACTTCGCAACAAAAATCGCGGCCTCAGGCTACCGAATGTCGATTCAACCATTCCACGCCACTGTGCAAGGGACCGACGCCCCGAAGGCCTTGATGGCCGCTTTGCGCGACGCAGAAGCTTGGTCGCCGGATGTCATTGTGCTGCTGCGGGGGGGCGGGTCGAAAATCGATTTGGCCTGCTTCGATGACTTTGCATTGTGCCAAACCATCAGTGACCTCAACCGCCCCGTCTTCACTGGCATCGGCCACGAATCTGACCTGTCTGTGGCGGACATGTGCGCCAACGAAATGTTCAAAACACCGACAGATGTTGCTGTCGGCATCCTCAACATTTTCGATGCTGCTGCTGGCCAGGTGCAGGAGCTCAAACGAGGTGTTGCCCAATTGGCTCAATCGGGGCTGAACCAACACCGAACATCCCTCAGAACGCTCGGCGGTGCGGTCAGCAGCCACACCCGCCAAGCGATGCTTCGCAAGAAGGCCCAGGTGCATCACTTCGGACAGCAAATTCAGCAAGGGTCCACCTCTGCCGTTCTTTCATACCGACAAGAACTCACCCGGACTTCCGCGGAAGTGCAACGGTTGGCGCAAGCCACTTTTGCCCAACGCAGCCAATCCCTCCTGAACCTCCAGGCGACAATCGACGCTTACCATCCAGACCGCACCCTCGAACGTGGATTTGCCATCGTTCGCTCGGCAGCCCAAACCGTCCTCAACACGCCTGCCCAAACGCAACTCGGCGACGTTCTCCACATCGAATTCCGTCACCACTTGCTCCACGTCCAGGCAACCTCATGGGAAGCCAAACCCAATGGCCCAGCACAGAACCTGAGCCCGAAAGCAGCCTCATCCAAGGTTCAAAACTGACCCACATGACAACCTCTTCCAACGCTTCTGATGCGCCAAAAAACGCGCCAACATCATTCGACGAGGCCCTTGGCGAGCTGCGCGACATCGTCACGAAACTCCAACAACCGGATGTCTCCATTGATTGGCTGACCACCGCCGTTCAGCGGGCGAGCGTGCTGCTGGCCTACTGCAACTCCCACCTTCACGCAACCGAGGGCGAGGTGGCCGAATTGATCAAGCAATTGGGGATCGAAACGGAAAACTAGGGTGGAACCAGGGGAACCAGGGTGACCAAGGAACTAAGGAACCAGGGTGACCAAGGAACTAGGGAACCAAGGAGACTAGGGAACCAAGGAGACTAGGGAACCAGGGAGACTAGGGAACCAGGGTGACCAGGGAACTAGGGAACCAGGGTGACCAGGGTGACTAGGGGGACTAGGGAACGAGGGTGACTAGGGAACGAGGGTGACTAGGGAACGAGGGTGACTAGGGGGACTAGGGG
>CBFIFE010000074.1:5126-9838 GCA_965661765.1 uncultured Flavobacteriales bacterium | reverse complement strand
CCGAATCCCATCGTACGCGACGGTGACTTCAGTGGGGCCAGCGTCGGCATCAATCAACAGCCGTTCTCCACGTTGCACCACCACTTGGCTTGTGGTTGACCCAGGCAGGCTGTAGGTGCGAATTTGATTGGTATTCGTTCCATCCATGATCCGAATGGTGGCGTCATTGGAAAGGTTGCGGATGGTCGCGACGGCTGGCAAAAATGGAGCTGGCGCATCATCCTGTCCTTCGCCCCCACCTGTCAACAACCAAGAGCAGCCATCGGGAATCGAAATTTCGACAGGTTTTTGGCCGAAGGCAGGAAAGGCCACAAGGACACAAAATGCCGTGAAAAAGATTTTCATGAAGAATGAACCCAGTTTTGACAGCAAATGTTCGTCAGGGCTTTGGATTGGACGATTGCTTTTGGATGATACTGTTTGTCCTTGATGTTCGAATGAAATGTCATGCATTCAAGCAGTCTTTGCATTGGAATACAGAATGTTGAAGTCCAAATATCATTGTTAATGAATTGTTAAAACATACGTGTTTCGTTTGGAAAATTCAATGTGTGAATTTTTCTTGAGCGCGCAATTGGCACAAACAACGCCTCAAAACAATCTCAAATGACTCGATTTGCAACTTTTTTCGCGCTGGTCTGTGCTGCTCTCGTCGGATGCAAGCCCGATCCTCTGACGAAGCAGGAGGTCCAACAGTTTTTGATGGAATACACAGCCACTCAAAATCGAGGCGAGGCATCGATTGAGCCCTTCAAAGAAGGCTTGGCGAAAGATTTCATGTTCTTCAGCCCAGATGTTGATTCAGCGCAGACGATGCAGCTGGAGAGCATCACAGCCGATTGGTTTGACAGCGACACCGTCACGCTGCAAATCGAGCACATCGAGATCTTGGGTGAAAACGCCAGTGTTTTCGGCACAACGACAGATGATTATGGTTTTTTTCAGGACAACAATCGTTTTCATGGTGTCGTCGGACGAGAAAACGGGAAACTGGTTTGGAAGCGTTGGTTTGGCGTAAGCGATTGGAAATCGACCACTCAAATGTTGACCCCGAGAACCGAGAGTGAAGAGGCCGAAAGGAAGTATTGGGACATGTACAGATCCATCATGCGAGGTGACTTTGTTGAGGCATCACTTCATGCTGACACCGCTCTCGCCGCTGATGACCAACTTGCCATGGCTTACTTTGCGAAAATGATCGAAGCTTCCTGGATCACAGGGGTGAAAGAAGACTTTGAATCTGCATACAACCGCGCAACCGAACTGGTTGAGGAAGATGATTTTGGAGCGAAGTACGCCATCCAAGCCTTGGGCCTCAGAGGGGAGGAACGCATCGTGGCAGCGACCCGGGCAATGGCCCATTGTCCTCATGACCCCATGCTGATGTCATGGACTTCTTTTTGGCTGGGAGACACTGAGGAATCCATGGCGATGCTCAAGCTCGGCCTTGAGCGTTGGCCTTATGTTGCTTCATTTCACAACCTCATGGGTTATCGCTTGATGAGCCAAGGAGACATTCCCGGTGCCAAAAAGTACTTTGAGTTTCAAACTCGTCTCCTCCCTGATGCGGCCAATGTGTGGGACTCGCTCGGAGATTATTACATGAAGGCGGGGGACAAAGCGAAGGCACGAAAGGCATTCGAAAAAGCACTTGAAATTGACCCGGAGTTCAAATTTTCGATCCGAAAACTTGCTGAGCTCGACGGTGAGTAACGGGGCACAGGCAAGCGACCTTCGCAGCGTTCGGTCACTCAGGCAGGTTGGGGCGAGCGACTCGAGCTGGTTGAGTGGACAGAGAAAACGTTGAGGACATTGGCCTGATGCATTTGGCAAAAGCGAAAGGCGCGTATCCAATCGGCATCCGCTCAGGGCAGCTTGAACAAATCTTCCACGCTGCATTCCAGGGTTCTGGCGATTTTGAGGGCCAAAACTGTGGACGGCACGTACACCCCGTTTTCAATGGCGTTGATGCTCTTGCGCGAGACCTCCGCCATTTCGGAAAGTTGCTGCTGCGTGAGGCCCGCTGATTTCCTGCGGTCCTCGAGTTGGTTCAAGAGTTTGTCATGATGCCGCCCCACGGTCAGTCATTTTCATACGCATCGACTGCCTTGTTGATTTCCCCCTCGGTGTTCGGGTAGAGGTAGCCAGCAATCAGCGTGCCCAATCCGATCAGACCGACCAGCGCCCCAACCGCTTCAAGGATTCGCCCGAGGGCGAGGTAGCCCATCAGGTACAAGCCCATTCCGACGAAGAGCGTGATGACCCCGCTCCGCCGGTAGTCGATCGGTTCTTTTTTTCGCTGCTCGAAGATTTGCAGCAGCTCCTCGACTTTCTTGGCATCGCCGAGATTGCGGGAGATTTCGACGGCGGTTTCCCGTTGGTTTTTCGCGTCGAAATACAGCCAAATGAAAACAGCCACAGGGACCAGGATGCCGGCAAGGATGCCGAGGATGGGGATGATTTGGTTGTCCATAATGAGGAGATGAAAGATGTAACGCAAACGTAACATTTTGTACGGTGAGAAGCAAACGTTACACGAGGAAATTTCTGCAGAAGATGTTCTGGTCGATTGTTGACCTTCTTGAATCATCGATGTGAAGCCACGCCTCGGGCAAGCCCCCGGGGCATGAGGCGCTCTGAACCTGCAGCGGGCCCACCTGTTATGCTGTCATGAAGTTGTTCCTTTTGGGCGGAATGCTGGGGGTCGTGGCGGTCGTGGTGGGGGTGGTGGGCATCTTGGGCGCGAACGGCTCTGCTCAGCCTTCGACACAGCAGCCTGTTGAGATTTTCTTTGATCAGTCGCCAAGGCCGGATTGGCGAACCTTGAACGACGGGGTGATGGGTGGACTGTCCGAGGGAGCCACACAATGGACGGAATCCGGACTCCTGTGGCGAGGACGAACGCGGCTGGAAAACAACGGTGGGTTCAGTTCGATTCGTGGGCCTTGGACGCTCATGAACCTGCAAGGGCTTGATCACATCATCATCCGATGCCGAGGGAAGGGCGGTCCGTTCAAGTTGACGATGGAGCGGTCTGAGCGGTGGTGGATGCCTTACGTTTTCGCGGCGTTTCGTCCAACCGAGACATGGTCAGATGTGGTCATACCCGTCGCGGATTTGGGCTGGAGCCAGGCCTTCACAGGCGATCTTCCTGCCCTGACGATCGACCAAGCCCTTGACAGTGTCCTCCGGCTCGGGGTGATGAAATACGATGGAACCGCCACGGCTTTTGACCTGGAGATTCAGTCCATCAGATTCAAGTTTGCTTCTGGCCGCTGAGTGGATGGGTCATGCGGCTCAGTCATGGAGCTCATCCATGGAGCTCATCGGTGCGACGCCGAGGCCACAACCAACGGAAGGGAAGACTGTTTCCGCCCGAACTGGTCAATCGTCAGAACTACGTAATGCCCTGCGGGGAGATGCCCAACAGAGAATTGCTGTTGACGGCGATGGACTGAGTACACCGAGACACGTTCGCCCAACAGATTGTACACCCAGATTTGGGCGATTTCGGCGGTGGACGCGATGGAGAAATGGGTGGTGGCAGGTTGGGGGAAGAGGGAGGGGCGGGTTGGGCCTGTAGCAGTCAGCGCAACCGATGTCACATCGCAATGCACCCCTGCATTGAACGGATTCAACACTGCCCAATTCCCAAACGAACTGCCCACAACTTCCGACTCCGCCCAAACCAACGTGTCCATGCAGCAACAGGCCTGGGCCTCAACGGGGCTCGTCAAGGTCAAGGACACCTGCATCGAATCGGTCACTGACACAGTGTGGTCGAAAAGCATGAAGGACTGGGTTTCCCACCAGCCAGTCGTGATGGTGTCTTGGACGATGTCCCCATCCATTGTGGTGACGGTCCAGTGGCAAAGGTTGTCGAAGCCCCCTGTGTTCTCGTCCGCGCCGAAAAGGAAGAAAGCGGGGTGATACAATTGGACGTATCCTGAGTCCGAAGACGACACCGAAATGCCCACGAATTCACACTGGCCGAAACTGGGCGAAACAACCGCGGCAAGCGCAAAAAACATCCATTTGTTGTACTGAAGCATTGACTGAAGCTTTGGTTTCGGTGTGAAAAGGAAACACAGCTTCGAGAATTGGGGTTGCATGTGCGACGATGTTTTGCCGCAATCGGCATGTGGGCGATTTCAACTTGTTTTGGCACAACGTTCGATAGACCCCCTTCAAATGCATGAACGCCTACTTGTCAGCGAACTGAGGCGTGGCCAGCAACTGCGTGAGCTCGTCCAGCATCTGGCAAAAATCAGCGGGCTCCGTCAGCGGATTCATGAACGTGCAGCGCAACCAGTGCTCGCCATCAAATGATGTGGCGACGATGTAGCCACTGCCGTCCCGCAAATAGGCCTGGCGCAGCGCTGCCAAGCGCTCTTTTCTGCCGGTGGCCGCATCGACTGGCCGAAAACAGACGATGTTCGCCTGCGGCGGCATGGCGAGTTCCCAGCCAGCTCGAACCTCGATTTCTGCTGCGAAGGTGGATGCTGTGGCGAAAAGCCGGTCGACAAGTTCACCCCAAATCGACCATCCGTGCTCTGCACGCACGGCCGCGAGGCGCGTGCTGAGCATGCGCTTGGTGCATTCCAGCGTTCGCTTGCCCGTGTCCCACCAGTCGGTTCCGGCAGCGTTCGACCACAAGTATTCTGCCTGCTGGACAAAGGGAAGGTAACTGCTGCCGACACTGCGGTAAAACA
>CBFIFE010000074.1:0-5118 GCA_965661765.1 uncultured Flavobacteriales bacterium | reverse complement strand
GTTCCGGCAGCGTTCGACCACAAGTATTCTGCCTGCTGGACAAAGGGAAGGTAACTGCTGCCGACACTGCGGTAAAACACGCCAGTGCAGAGCGCGGGCAGTCCGCAGAGTTTGTGAAAGTCCATGACCACGCTGTCGGCTCTGCCCATCCCAGTCACCAAGTGCCGGTGGGTGTCACTGAACGCAGCCGGCGCACCATGTGCACCGTCCACATGGAACCAAACCCCGTTCGCCTCCGCCCAATCCGCGATCCCATCCAAGGGGTCGAAGGCGCCCGTGCTCGTGGTGCAAGCGCTGCCGACAACGGCCAGGGGATGCCGGCCTTCCCGGCGCGCTTGGTCGGCGAGGCGCTCGAGCTCGTCGAGGCGGATGCGGTGGTGGGGGTCGGTGGGGATTTGGACTACAGCCCCCTCGCCCCAGCCCAACAGCCGCACCGCCCGGTCAACGCAATAATGTGCCTGGGCGGAAACAAAAACCGCCACAGGCCGCGCGGCCGCCACCCCTTCGGCCCAAGTCTCCGGTGCCCATTTCCGCTGCGCGGCCAGCAGCGCCACCAAGTTGCCGATGGTGCCGCCGTGGCACAGGATCCCGCCGCAACCCGTTGGCAGACCCAACGCCTCGCCAATTTCCGCCATCAACAGTTCCTCCAGCGCTGCATTGCTGGGGCCCATCTCGTAAATGGCTTGGCCGTTGTTGAGCAAGTCGGTCAGCAGGCCGACGAGGGCTGACGAAGGCATGGGGACGGCCACTTGGTGCCCCATGTACCGCGGGTCGTGCAGCTGATTGGAACGCGCCAACGTCAGCTGCAGCAGGTCTTCCAACGAGACATCCGAAGCCGCGAGCCGTTCGGCCCAAAACGCCCGTTCTTCCGCGGGCTCCGGCGCAGGATAGGAAGTGGCAAGCGCCCGCTGTTGGCACTGCTGCAAATGATCGGCCAAGCGATCCACCAGCGCATGCCCTTGCGCCCGAAACGACTCAGGTTCGTAAGCCGCTGCCAGCCGCGGCGACAGCGATGGGGGTGTTCCAGTCATGATGCGGGGAAATTACGGCTCACTTGCCAGCCAGGAATCCTGTTGTCCACGCCGCTTGGAAGTTGAAGCCCCCCGTCACCCCATCGATGTCGAGGACTTCGCCAGCAAAATGCAAGCCGGGCACGATGCGGCTGCCCATGGTGGCAAAATCCACCTCGCCGAGCCTCACGCCGCCGCACGTCACAAATTCCTCCTTGAAAGTGGTTTTGCCGCGCACCTCGTGCACGTCGTTGACGAGCAGTTCGAGCAATTTGTTGCGGGATTTTTTGGTGGTGGTGTGCCAGGTTTGGCCTGGGTCCATCCCCGCTTTTTCCAAGAGATGAAGCCAAATCTTCTTCGGCACCTCCTCAAACGGGCATCCGTTCGCCACCTTCCGCAGCCGCCCCGTCTCCGCGGCCTCGGCCAGCATCTGCCCCACAGCTTCCGCATTCGTGTCGCCGGCCCAACTGATTTGGACGGCAAAGGCGTACCCCCGCTCGGCGAGCTGCCGTGCCCCCCAAGCCGAAAGCTTCAACACGGCTGGGCCGCTCATCCCCCAATGAGTGATCAGCACAGGCCCTTGCTCCTGAAGTTTCGACCCCTGAATGCGAACGATGGCGTTCGGCACTGAAGCGCCCATCAGCGTGCGAATGGTGTCGCCGGGCATGTTGAACGTGAAGAGCGATGGAACGGGCGGCTCGATGCTGTGGCCGAGCGTTTCGAGCCACGCAAACCCGCTCGCCTTGGGGCTTCCCTCCAGTGGCGACAACCACCTTGTCGAATGGTTCGCCATTGACGCGCAAATCGCGGCTCAACGTGCGGACTGGGGTGCGCATCCGAATCTCCACTCCGCGCGCATGGGCTTCGGCGAGGAGGCAGTCGATGATGGTTTGGGAAGAATCGGTGGTCGGGAACATGCGCCCATCGGCCTCTGCCTTCAACGGAACCCCACGGGCGGCGAACCAGGCCACCGTGTCCTCGGCATCAAAAGCGGCAAAGGCTTTTTTCAACTGGCGACCGCCACGGGGGTAGTGTTTCGAGAGGCCGCTGGCAGAGAAGCAGTGGTGGGTGACGTTGCATCGCCCGCCGCCCGACACTTTCACCTTGGCCAACAATTTGTCGGACTTCTCAAACACCACCACATGCGCCGATGGGTGATGCGTCGCAGCCGAAATGGCGGCAAAAAAACCGGCTGCGCCGCCTCCGATGACCGCCACTTTCATGGCCGTGAAATTACCCCGTAACGGCAGGAAACCCTAACTTTCAGCCCATGATCCGACACGCCATTTTTGGGATTTCGATCGCCGTGTTCGCCACCGGGTGCACCCAGTCGTATACCTGTGGCTGTACGGATTTTGACAACGGTCCGTTTTATTATGCCATTGAAGCCTCCAACGAGGAGGCAGCGCGAGAGGCTTGTGAATCGCCAGGCGGCGACTGCACCTTGCAAACCGAGTGAGGACGGTCAGGGCACAAACCGCCCCGTGGCGTGAGCATGGGCCTCGATGTCGGCGCGATCCATGCGCTGCTTCCGGAATCGGCCGGTGTGGTAGCGCTGGGCTTGGTCTTCGTAAAACGGGCTGAACCGGTTCCCGGACTGGCCCGTGGGCAAGATGCTCTCTGCGGCGTCCACATCTGCAAAGTCAATGCCGATGCGCATCGAGGGGCCAGAAAACACGGTGTAGTCGACTTCCTCCTTCAATTTGAATTCGTATTTGTTGAGGGCGTCTTTCGCCGCTGGCAGGCCAAAAGGCCCCACCCCCAACCACTCACCCAACACCGGAACGTCTTTCATCGCGTGTTCATGGGTCACCACGTGAAGGCGATCATATCGCCAACCGGACAAATCTGGCCCGAGCGCTGCCGTCAAGTCCGCGACCGCCTGCTCCAGCGCTGCGGTCACAATGTCTGTCGCAGATTCTCGACCGGCTGTCCTGGCGTCGTCCCACCAGGGTGATTCTGGGTTTGCCAAAAGCCGCGGGAAAGTGTTCTCGCTCACAATCGTCTTGTGCCAGGTCGTGAATTTCTCCAGGGCGTCCGCGTCGCCTGTGGCGATGAATTCGTCGGCCATCGCCCCCTCGATCGTCCGGTACATCCAGCGGTAATACAACGTCGGTGCGAGGTCGCTGCCGAGGTGGCTGCCGTCCCAACCTGCGAGCACCTCCCGGGCTTCGCTTGTCGATGCCATGGACGAAAGTTCGAGCATCCGGCGGGCGTTTTCGCGGTAAACAGGGGAGTGGTGGTCGAGCTGGAGGGCTTGGGCGTCCGCCAAGGTCCAGTCCGAGCGTGCTGACAACGCATCCATGATGCCCGCCGCCCGGGTGTTGCCGGCGTAATAATGTCCTGGGTATTGGATGCCCGCGACGCTGTCCGGAGCGTTGTTTGCGGAGTACACAAATCCGGAGGCGGGGTTGACGTTGTGCGGGTTCCGCTCAAACGGGTACCAGCCCTGCGGGTCGAGGGCAGGGTCTGCGCCATCGATGGCCGTTTTCGTGTCGAGCCCAGGCGGGCGGATGGGGAGTTTGGCGGCAGCCCACCACCCGATATTGCCTTCGTCATCGCCATACATCAGGTTCAACCCCGGCGCATGCACCATCGCCGCAGCGGCCTCCATGTTCGCCAAACCCTCCTGCCGCGAGAACGCATAAAACGCCTCGTGCAGCCGATTCTCCGGATACTGCGTGAACGTCCACCACATCGCCAGGTTGTCGTTGATCAGCGGCCCATGGTGGGTCTTGCGAATCTCAAACGTGACCGGCGCATCCTCACCTGCCACCAGAATGGTATCCACGCGCGTCGCCACAGGCAGCCATTCGCCGCCATGCAGGTAGCGGTCGCCTTCGATCGTTTCGCGGTAGAGGTCGATGTCGTCGTTGACAAACATGGTGATGCCCCAGGCGTGGTGGCGCGTGTGGCCGATGGCAGGGAAGGGAATGCCGGCGAGGTGGTTGCCGTAGTAATCCACTTCAGGCGTGGTGACGTGGGCTTCATACCAAACCGAAGGCTGTCCATACCCCATGTGCGCGTCATTGCAGAACAGCACATCGCCCGACTTCGTCCGTTCCCCGCTGATGACCCAAGCGTTCGACCCGAGCCACTGCGGCACTGGCCGCGCCTCGTCCAGCGCATGAACCCGTGCCGACAACGCCGCGATGTCCGCCGGCACCCCAGCCGCCTTGTCGCCGACGGCATCATCGACCGCATCCCGGGCTTCACCCGCCATGATCGAATCCACGGCCACTGGAATGGTCCGAAAACCGCGTGTGTCCACCGCCAGTTCCGCCCACAAAGCCTCATCCAGGTTCTGTTTCATCCAGTCCAGGATCGGTTCCGTTTTCAGGTGGATGGCAAATGAATACGCCATGTAGCCGGTGGCGGAGTAGACATCTTCTGTGTCAAAGGGTTCCGGATCTTGCCCCACAAGCAGGTATTCCAGCGGCGTTTGCCCGTCAGCGATGAAGGCATTGATGCCGGCCAAATACGCCTCCATCGCCACCCTCACGTGCTCGGGTGCTTGCGCCTGGAACTGACCGGCCGTTCGGCGCGCGGCCTCGCGCATCCCCAACGTCCGCAAGTACTTGTCGTTCTCAACCATGTCCGGCCCGAGCAGAGCCGCCAGCTCGCCCGCCCCCGCCCGGCGCATCAAGTCCATCTGCCACAACCGCTCCGAGGCGTGCACATGCCCCAAGGCAAACATGGCATCCGGCTCATTCTCCGCAACAATATGCGGCACCCCGATGTCGTCGAAAATCACCTCCACCGGCGCACTCACCCCGCTTGTTTGCAAGGTGAAACCATAATCGGGTAGGCGAGAAACGCAGGTGATGACAGCTGCGGCGACAAGGAGAATGAGCGCAGCAAGGAGCACTTTGACAATTTTCATGGCAGGCAATTGATGGGGCGCAAGCTACAATGAGAAGGGCGTGAAAAGGCCGCCGACCATGCTGGGAATTCGTGTATCTTGGGCCAGAGTTGTACTGCCAATGCACACAGAATGAATTCATCCATCTCGAAATTCAGGGTTCTCAAGTACGCCGCAGGACTGACCATCCCAGGCGCCGTCGCGCTGTCGTTTCTCTCGGATGGCCACTGGACATGGATTGCCATT
>CBFIFE010000073.1:0-9883 GCA_965661765.1 uncultured Flavobacteriales bacterium | reverse complement strand
CCACCGAGACCGTGTCGAAATACGCCTTTCCTTGAATGACCGCCTGCTTGCCTTCCATTCCTTCGAGCGGGACGAAGAACGCATGATCCTTCATGTACACCATGATGGTGTCATCAGCCGGCCCTTTGACACTCATCCAGCAGCCCATTTTTGTGCACGTCTGGACGATTTCCGCTTTGAACGAACCCTCTGCTCCGCCATCACTGGCCATCTTTTTTCCGAGGGCTTTCATGTTCGCAACCTCCCCCTTGGCAGGCTTGAAAGCCTCGCCGTAGGCAGTCCATTCTTTCTTGCCTTTGGGTTGAGTGTCGTTTGTATCTGCTGTCTTGGCATTGTTGCCACCACAAGCCGACAAGATCATCAATCCTGCTGCGGCCATTGTCCAAATCTGCTTGTTCATGGAGCGAAAATAGTGAACTCCGTCCGACGATTGGCTGATCGTCCTTCCGGTGTTGCATTGTCTGCCAGGGGCCGTGCTGAGCCCAAGCCTGTCGCTGTCAAGCGAAGTTCGTCAACGCCCTGTTTGATCAAAAAATGCCGCACAGCATCGGCGCGTGATTGGGACAAGGCAATGTTTCTGCTTTCATCGCCGGTGTTGTCCGTGTGGCCTTCGAGCCGAACGTGGAATTCAGCATGTCGGTTGAGGTAGCCAGCAAAAGACGCAAGGAGTCGCCGCCCTGAGGCGTCCAGCGCATCGCCATCGACAGGGAACTCGATGTTTCGAATTTCCAGAGGTTCGTCCAATTGAAGGGGGCGTGCCTGGAGGTTGGCTTCAATGGCAGGAGAGTCCGTGGCAATGTCCATGGCATCGAAGGCAATGTTCTCGCCTTCGGTGGTGAGAACGAGGTGTTCGTTGGCACTGGGTTTGGCCACAACAGCAGCGAAACGACCGTCATCCTCACGCACCAAGAGCTCCCGCCTTGTCACGTCTTCGCCCATGATCTCCAGCGTCACTTTTGCCCCTTTCGCAGGCAATCCTTCCGGCGTCAACAACGCACCCTTGATCAGCAAAACGGGCTCAGGTTGAACCGCTTCGGGCAAAGGAAAGGCCATCACATCGAGCCCTTTGGTGCCGGCCCTTCGCCCAGCAAAATATGCCGTCTTGCCGTCAATGTCGACAACCATGCCATGTTCGTCTTGGGCAGTATTGACTGGCGCGCCGATGTTCATCGGTGCGGACCATCCCCCCTCGGGCGATCGCTTGGCGCTCCAGAGGTCATAACCGCCACCGCCCGGTTGTCGGTCGCTGGCAAAAAAGAGCGTTTGGCCGTCCGGGTGCAAAAAGGGCGCCTTGTCGTTTGCCGCTGAATTGATGGGCTGTGGCAGGGGAGACGGGGCGGACCACGTCCCGTCGGTTTGCCGCCGACTTTCCATCAAATCCATGGTGGGATTGCCGCTCTCGTCCGGCGTGGTGGATCCGTCGATGCGCGCAAACAAGAGGGTTTGGCCGTCGGCGCTCAACGCAGGCTGTGCTTCCCAGCCGTCTTCGGTGTTCAAGGCGTCAACAGGTTCCAGCGGTCCCCAGGTATAAACCGGAGGTTCGCCACTCGGCAATTCCACGACTTCGTAAGTGGTGACAAACAAATCCACGTTGTTCGGATTTCCCGGCGTGGGGTTGGATGCGGCGATCCACAATTCTCTGTTGTCCACAGAGATGGACGCCCCGCCGTATTGCGCCCCGGTGTTGAATGGATCCGAAAGGGGAGAAGAGGCGTCAAAGGCGATCGGGTCATCCATGCGACTCGCCATTTCAAACACTTCGATTTCCCGTGACAAGACATCCCCTTTTGCCTTGTGGCTGGAACGACGCGTGAAAAACATCAAAGAACCATCTGGTGAAAGGGCGGGCAGAAATTCGTCAGCTGCCGTGTTGATGCCCGCGACGACCTCCGGCACAAAGGCGTCCTCATTTGCCCAAAAGGCTCGTTCGAATGCGATGACAGGCAACACTTCGCGCACTTCCTCCGCCATCCGTTCCATCGAGCGGCTGGGCGACGCTGGCAACCTGTCGAGGAAACCTTGAAAGTGATCGTATGCATCGGACCAGTCGCGATCGGCGTACGCCAAGGCGCCTGCGATGTAGCCCATTTCTCGATCGAAGTCAGGGCAATCCAAGAGGAGGTTTTCGGCGGTTTGTCGTGCTTCTTGAGCACCGACACCCGTGCGTTTGAATTGGGAAAACAGCAGCCGCGCCAATTCCGCCTGGCAAGCGGCGCATTCCGGATCGTCCTCTGCGGCCTTGCGAAGCATTTCAATGCGTTCCGTCAGGTCATGCTTCTCCTTGTTTTGGGCCTTGCCCAATACCTTTTCCGACTTCCCACTGCCGAAAGGGATGCAAGGTGTTTCTTGACCCAAAATGGGAGGAGAAAGAAGGATGAATGCGGCGAGGACAAGTGCCTGCACCCAGCTGGGGTAGCCAAATTCTTGCGTCATGCGGCTGCAGCGTCGGTCTCTGGGATGTCGATTTCGTTTTCACTCGCGGCGATCATGCTGGAGACGCCAGCATCCCCCGTCACGTTCACCACCGTGCGGCACATGTCGAGGATTCGGTCCACTGGGAAAATCAAGGCAATCCACCCCGGGTTCAAACCCACACTTTCCAACACAATGATCATCAAGACCAAGCCAGCGGATGGCACGGCAGCCGCGCCGATGGAAGCCATCGTTGCCGTCAGAACGATGACCGCTTGCTGGGCGAGGCTCAAGTCGACCATGTGGAATTGGGCCAGGGCCACCACTGCCACAGCTTGGTACAAGCTCGTGCCGTCCATGTTGACCGTCGCGCCGATCGGCAAAACAAAGGACGTTGTCCGGGTGCTGACGCCCAAATTCTTGTGAACGCAATCCATGGTCACGGGCAATGTGGCCACAGAGCTCGAAGTGGAAAAGGCCGTGATTTGCGCGTCGCGCATGCCGGTGGCAAAGCGCCTCCAAGAAATTTTCTTGACCGTCAAAGCGACCAAAGCCGGGTAGAACACAAACACCATGAAGGCCAGGCCGAGGATCACCACCAAGCTGTAGCGCAGCAAAAAGCCCAGGAGTTGCTGAAACATCTCCGGGTCGGTGCCTGCGGCCTTGACGATTTGGCCTGCCATCAGCGCAAACACAAAAATGGGCATCGCTTTCATCACCACCCAAACCATCTGAATGAACACATCGTTGAATGCGTCCACGGCCCGGGTGATGGTCCCTCGCCGTTCTGCCGGCAAGCCCACCACCACGATGCCGAAAAACACAGCAAAGAAGATGATTTGCAGCATGGACATGTCGGCCAACGACTGAAAAATGTTCTTGGGCACCACGTCCACAAGCGGTTGGAGTGGCCCGCTGGATTTGGTGTGGGCGGCTTTGTTGAGCTTGTCGCTGACCCATTCATTTGTGGCTTGGCTTTCCGCGCGAATGGCAGCCACTGCGCTGGCTCGAGCGGGGTCTTGGCTGAGCTGGATGTCGTCGAGGGCTTGGATGCCGTTTGCATCCCGCCAAACTTCATAGCGAATGCGGTTGCTTTCCAGCAATTCGGTGCTCGCTCCGTCGCCAGGTCGAATCAGGTTCACCAGCACGAGACCGACGAGCACAGCGGCCATGGTGGTCAAGACGTAGGTCGTCAGGGTTTTGGCCCCCAAACGCCCCAATTTCTTGACATCCCCCAAACTCGTCACACCGCTGATGATGCTGAAGAGCACCAAAGGCACGGCGATGAGCTTCAACAGGTTGATGAAGATGTCGCCAAATGGTTGGATGTAATTGAGCGTGAATTCATTCCAATTGAATGTTACACTCAACCACGCATAGATGATGCCGACCAACAGGCCGATGATCACTTGCCAATGCAAAGCCAGTCCCTTCATGCCCGCAAGTTACACTTCAAAGGCGGTTCATTCGGGCGCGTTGTGCGGCATCGGCGAGGGCCAACAACGCCATGGCCTCCACCAACGGGACTGCACGTGGCAACACACAGGGATCATGTCGGCCTTTCCCCACCACTTCCACGGGGCGACCTTCGCTGTCGACGGAGGCTTGCGTTGCGCGGATTGTGGCCACGGGTTTGAATCCCACCCGCAGCACGATGTCCTCGCCGTTGGAGATGCCCCCTTGAATCCCGCCTGATCGATTGGTGGCGGTTCGGACTTCGCCGGGCAAACCAGGAACGAAGGCATCGTTGTGGGCGCTTCCCGAAAGAAAGGTGCCAGCGAAGCCACTGCCGAATTCAACCCCTTTCACGGCTGGCAGCGAAAACAAGGCATGCGCCAAAACAGCGTGCAACTTGTCGAAGACGGGCTCGCCCCATCCAGCGGGCACTCCTCTCGCCACACAAACCACACTGCCACCCAAGGTGTCACCGGCTCGCCGAGCCGCTTCGATGGCCGTGGTCATGGCGGCGGCGGTTTCAGGGTCAGGACAACGTGTCGGCGAGGCATCGACAATTGACCGATCGAACCATCCTGCCCCACCGGCCATTGCGACATCGCCAGCGCGCTCCACGAACGCACCCACCTCTACGCCCATTGTTCGCAGCCATTGGCGCGCCAAGGCCCCACCGACGACACGAGAAACGGTCTCTCGCGCACTGGCCCGTCCGCCGCCGCGATGATCGCGAAACCCGTATTTGGTCGTGTATGTGTAGTCGGCGTGAGAGGGGCGAAAGGTCTCTTTGATGTGATCGTAATCCGAAGGTTTCGCATTTGAATTGCGAATGACAAAACCAATGGGGGCACCGGTCGTTTTCCCCTCAAAAATTCCGGACAAACACTCCACTTCATCTGCTTCCTGTCTGGGCGTGGTGAGGCGGGATTGGCCTGGACGTCGGCGCGCCACATCCGCTTGCACATCCGCCCAATCCACTGTCAGCCCCGCCGGCAGTCCCTCCAGCACCCCACCGAGTGCCACCCCGTGGCTTTCCCCAAAAGTCGTCAGCCGAACGGCCTCACCAAACGTATTCCCTGCCATGTCCGCAATTTACGAAGCCCTAACTTCGCTGGCATGCCGATTTTGATCAAAGACATTCGGGGTTTGGTGGGGGCTTGGGCTCAGCCGCCGGCCCACCTCGCGGGCGAAGCCATGGCCGGGTTGCCTGTTCTTGAAAACGCCTGGGTCGCCATTGATGACGGTGTGATCGTGGATTGGGGCGAGATGTCGGACTTTCCGGGGATTTTGGACTGGCGCGACCTGGAGGTCGTGGATGCATCTGGCCGCTTTGTGTGGCCCGCGTGGTGTGACAGCCACACGCATTTGGTGTTCGCCCACGACCGAGCCGGGGAGTTCCTCGACCGCATTGAAGGCTTGAGCTATCATGAAATTGCGGCGAAGGGTGGGGGCATCTTGAACAGTGCAAAGGCTTTGCAGTCCGCTTCTGAGCGCGATTTGGTCACCGCAGCCTCGAATCGACTCCAAGCCGTTCAACGCACAGGAACCGGCGCGATCGAGATCAAGAGCGGATACGGGCTTTCATCGGATGCTGAGTTGAAAATGCTCCGCGTCATCCGGTCGCTTGCCGAGCGCAGCGAAATTCCCATTCGAAGCACGTTTCTCGCTGCTCATGCAGTTCCTGAAGGCATGACTGCGGCAAGTTGGACGGCGCATGCTTTGGCCGACATTTTGCCCGTTGTTCAGCAGGAAAATCTCGCCGATTTCATCGATGTGTTTTGCGAAAAGGGCTATTTCGGCTTGCAGGAAACGGCGGCGGTGCTCGAAGCGGGTGTGGCGGCAGGTTTGCCTGCAAAAATTCATGTGAATCAGTTCGTTGCGATGGGGGGAGTGCCCTTGGCGGTTCAATTTGGCGCCCTTTCCGTGGATCATTTGGAGGTGTTGGGGGAGGGGGACCTTTCGGCATTGGCCTCGGCCTTTGCTTCAGGCCAAATCATTTTCCCCACCGCCCTCCCGGGCTGCTCTCATTTCCTCGGCATTCCCTACACCCCCGCCCGCGCACTCATCGACGCTGGCCTCCCTCTAGCGCTTGCCTCCGATTTCAACCCGGGTTCGGCGCCTTCGGGAAACATGACCCTGGCGGTCCAGTTGGCCATTGTCAAGATGCGCCTCCGTCCCTTGGAGGCCATCGCTGCGGCTACGTTGAACGGCGCAGCGGCGATGGGCCTTTCAGATGTGGCTGGTGCAATTGCCACGGGGCGGCCGGCGAATTTGATTTTGAGCAAACCCATGGACAATCTCGTGGAAATCGGCTACCGGTTTGGTGAAGATCCTGTGGAGAACGTGTTGATCAACGGTCGCTGGATGCGGGATTGAGCGGGGCTGAGCTTGGCCTATTTTCGCATTCATGATGCAACGACTCATAGAATGTGTGCCCAACATCTCCGAAGGCCGGCGGGATGATGTGATCGAGGCGGTGGCTGGCGTGGTCAAATCTGTTCCGGGCGTGGCGTTGCTGGATGTGGACCCAGGCCGCTCGACGAATCGAACGGTCATCACTTTTGTCGGTCCTCCGGAGACCATCGGTGAAGCGGCCTTCCGCGTGATTCAGAAGGCCGCCGAGCTCATCGATATGTCTGAACACAGAGGCGAACACCCACGGATGGGGGCAACCGATGTGTGTCCTTTTGTGCCTGTGGCGGGCGTGACAATGGAGGAATGCGCTGAGGTTGCACACGCCGTCGGTGAGCGTGTCGGTCGTGAACTCGGCATTCCAGGTTATTTCTACGAATCAGCAGCTCGCCAGCCAGAGCGCAAGAACCTCGCTCATTGCCGCAAAGGCGAGTATGAGGGGCTGGAGAAGCTCACCGAACCCGCTTGGCGGCCTGACTTTGGACCGGCCGAATGGTCTGACCGCGTCAAGCGCACAGGGGCCACGGCCATCGGAGCCCGCGACTTTCTCATTGCGTACAACATCAACCTCAACACCACCAGCGCCCGTCGGGCGAACGCCATCGCTTTTGACATTCGCGAATCAGGGCGCGTGCAACGCGAAGGAGGACCAGGTTCTCCGATCGTCAAAGACGCCGAAGGTCAGCCGATACGAATCCCGGGCAGCCTCAAGGCCGTCAAGGGCATCGGCTGGTACATTGAGGAATACGGCATCGCCCAGCTCTCGCTCAACCTCACCGACATCAACACCACCCCTGTTCACGTGGCCTTTGACGAAGCCGTCGAACGCGCCCGCGTCCGCGGCATCCGCGTCACAGGTTCTGAGCTCGTTGGCCTGCTGCCCCTCCGTGTTCTCACGGAAGCTGCGGATCACTACCTCCGCAAGCAAGAGAGATCCCTTGGCATTCCGGACAGGGAAAAAGTGAAGATTGCGGTGAAGTCCCTTGGACTGGACGATTTGGCCCCATTCGATTCCGCCGATCGGGTCATTGAATATCGCATTGCCGCTGCATCGCGGACCCCGTTGTTGGACATGACCCTCCGTGGATTCAGCGAGGAAACAGCTTCCGAATCTCCCGCGCCTGGTGGCGGTTCGATCTCGGCGTATTGCGGCGCCCTCGGAGCGGCGCTGGGGACTATGGTGGCGAACTTGAGCGCGCACAAGCGGGGTTGGGATGACAAATGGGCCCAATACTCGGCTGATGCGGTTGAGGGACTCGCCATTCAGGAGCAGCTTTTGCTCTTGGTTGATGCAGACACCGCGGCATTCAATGGCATTATGGATGCCTATGGACTGCCCAAATCCAACCCCGACCAAAAGACCGCGCGCACCGCGGCCATCCAGGCAGCGACTCAGCGCGCCATCGACATTCCCATGCAAGTGGCGCGAACGGCCCTGTCAGCCATGCCTCTCCTGAGGCGAATGGCCGATCATGGCAACCCCAATTCCATCACCGATGCTGGCGTGGGAGCAATGGCCATCCGTACTGCGGTCCTTGGCGCAATTCTCAACGCACGCGTCAATGCGGCGGATTTGGCCGACAAGGGTTATGTTTCTGAGGTGTTGGCGGAGTGCAAGACCTTATCGGATGAGGTCTCCCGGATGGAGGGTGTGATCTTGGCTCGGGTCGACGAATTGTTGAAGAACTAGGGGGACTAGGGGGACCAGAGTGACCAGGGTGACCAGGGAGCTCGGGTGACCAGGGTGACTAGGGAGCTAGGGTGACTAGGGGGACTAGGGTGACTAGGGAACTAGGGTGACCAGGGTGACCAGGGTGACTAGGGAGCTAGGTGACTAGGGTGACTAGGGAGCTAGGGTGACTAGGGAGCTAGGGTGACTAGGGAGCTAGGGTGACCAGGTAACGAGGGAGTACGAGGGGAGTGGCCGGCTTGTTGGCCTTCGGCCGGGTGGCCCAGCGCGGCGGTTCGCTGAATTCGGTCGTGTCAATGAAGTGGCATGGATGAATCAAGAGAATTGGTCGGAGCACGCTCTCTTAGCTTTTCTCTCAATGATGCATAACGGAGCGTGCTTGTTGCCATGATGGTGTGATGTGGTTCGTCCTGGTTGGTTCGAATGCACCAACCTTCACCCCTCTGGTTCCCTAGTCGTCTTGCTCATCTTACTCACCCTCGCCCCCCTAGTCACCTCGGTCCCCCTAGTCCTCCTAGTCACCTTGGTCCTCCTAGTCACCTTGGTCCCCCTAGTCACCCTGGTCCCCCTAGTCCCCCTGGTTCTCTGTTTTGCCCCACAAAAAAGCCGGACCTCTCGGCCCGGCAATTCTCTAACAACTCCAATTTCAATGTCAGTCTGATCAACTCGCCTTGAAGTGACGTCTTTCCTTGATCCGGGCAGACTTTCCTGTCCGCTCGCGGAGGTAGTAGATGCGTGCACGACGCACCTTGCCACGCTTCGTTACTTCGATGCTGTCGATGAATGGGGAGGAGATGGGGAAAACCCGCTCGACACCCACACCCGAAGCCATTTTGCGGACAGTGAAGGTGGCCGTATGGGCATGTCCCTTCCGCTGGATGACAACACCTTGGAACTTCTGCAAACGCTCTTTGTTCCCTTCTCGAATTTTGATGGTCACGACCACCGTATCACCCGCTTTGAACGCTGGCCACTCCGGCGTTTCGACGAGTTTGCTTGCAATTTCCTGAATGCGATCCATGGCTGTACGATTTCCTCCCCGGTTTTCGGGGGTGCAATATTACAAAGAAATTCCGTTGAAACATCAAGCCATTCCATTTTCTCCATCAAAAAGGTCTGGGCGGCGCGCCTGTGTTCGTTGGAGGGCCTGGTCATGAGACCATGCCTCAATTTTTGCATGATCGCCAGACCTGAGCACTTCGGGAACTTCCCAACCCGCATAGCTCGCGGGTCGCGTGTATACCGGCGGAGCCAAAAGCCCGTCTTGAAAACTGTCCGAGAGCGCACTCATTTCGTCTCCAATTGCTCCAGGAATGAGTCGGACGATGGCGTCTGTGAGGACGGCTGCGGCCAACTCTCCGCCGGAGAGGACGTAGTCACCGATGGACAATTCCAGCGTGATCAAGTGATCGCGGATGCGCTGATCGATGCCTTTGTAATGTCCGCACAGAAGAATGAGATTGCCAGCAATGGAGAGTTGGTTGACTCTGGGTTGCGCGAGGCGCTCGCCATCGGGGGTCAGGTAGATGATTTCGGCGTATTCGCGTTCCGCTTGAAGGGCTCGTATGGCATCATGGATGGGCTGAATGGTCATGACCATGCCTGCCGTCCCACCGAAAGGGACGTCATCCGTTCGCTTGTGCTTGTCCAAGCTCCAGTCTCGGATGTTGTGTACGCGAATGGAGACCAAACCTTTGTCTGCCGCGCGTTTGACAATGCTGTCTCCGAATGGCCCTTCAAGCAAGCCGGGGACAACGGTCAGAATATCAATGTGAACAGGTTCCATGGTCGAATTCAATAGGGCGGCGGAACGGGCTTGTTGTCCAGCAAAGCGTCGACAGCGGCCATCACATCCTGCGTCAGCAGACCGACAAATTCCGGTGCCTTGAGGGTTTCGGCCAATTGTTCCTCTTTTGT
>CBFIFE010000072.1:0-10115 GCA_965661765.1 uncultured Flavobacteriales bacterium | reverse complement strand
GACCATCAAAAAAGGGATTTTGAGAGGCCATCTGTGGGTCTATCGTTCTCCGGAACTCAACATCAGCTTTTTTCAATACGAGCCAGGACGCTCGCAGGCGCCGCCGAAAGCCATGCTGGAGAACTTCTCGGGCCTCCTGCAGTCCGATGGTTACGGCGTATACGACGCTTTGGTGAAGTCTTCGAATGACCGCCTCGCTCTGGGCGGTTGTTGGGCCCACGCGAGGAGGAAGTATGTGGAAGCCCAAAACAGCGCGCCCAAACAAACCGCCGTCATCCTCCGCTGCATCAGCCGGCTCTATGCAACCGAGCGCATCATCCGAGCGCATCATCAAAGAGTAGCCTCACTCAGACGAGGAAATCCTCGCCCTTCGGTCCCGTTCCCGACGCCTGCTCGAACTCGGCAAACCCAAGTTGGAGGCACTCCTGCTTCAGAACCGAAAAAAGGCGCCACTGGTAGACGCCATCAAGTACACCCTCAAACAATGGGACAAGCTTCTGCTCTACTGAAGTGGTCGGATTCAGTTGACTTTAACCAGCCGGAATACCCAAGGACCTAAAAACCCTTCTTGACCATAGATAACTTGGTACACTTTGCCGTCCGCATAAACAGCCCCGCCTAAATCAAATTCGCCTTTCGGATCATCGTACCAATCTGTAGCGGGCAAATCAGATATTTCTAGAGCAGGAATTGGCGAATTGTTTTTGCTATCGCTGGCGCCCATTGTGATAAACAACAACGCTGTGCTCAAAGCACCAATGAGAATTGACTTAAAGTCCATGATTGATTTTTTTATTTTATTATCTGAAAACTACGAAAAAAAGGAGCGAAACCTAACCCTTATAAATTGTCATAAGGAAAGTTCTAAGATTGACCTATTTTGTCAAGCATACACTTCGATGACTACAGTATGAAGATTGTGGGCCAAATACTAAGAAAATCTATGATTGAATATTTCGTTTCGTAACCCAGAAGAAGCTTTTTTGATTAGAATTAAACTTTATTTCCACTTGGTTCGGCAGCCGTAATACTAAATTGTAGGGCAATTACCTCCTTAATGCAAAAAAAGTCCCCCACGTCCGTCCGCGAGCTCGACTTGACCCGCCTACCACTGCCGCTGGTGGCCGCTTTGAACAAATTCGACCAAGAGGTTCAACCATTTCGGAAAGTGCACCGGTTGATTGATGCCATCGAGGTGTTCGTGAAGTTGCACACGGTGGCCGTGGTGGCGGATGTTTTTGCGGCGGAGGAGGTGGATCCTGAAGTTCAAGGCAAGTTGGCGGCGGGTTTGCGGACGCCTAGCTTGGGGGTTTGGTGGATGTTTGCCCGCGACTTTGCAGAAAGTGCCTACGGGCAAGGGAAAACGCCTTTGGCCCCCGGTCTGGATGCAACCACTCGGAAGAAGGGTGCTTTGTACTCCCTGATGGAAGGGGATGGGAATTTGATCAGCTTCCGCAACGGGCACGCGCACGGTGCTACCCCAGAGGATGATGATTGCCAAGCCGATATGGATCGGGTGTTGCCGCGGTTGTTGGCCGCAGTTCAAGCTTCCGAGGCGCTGATGGCCTTGGATTGGTTGTGGACAGATGCCGATGGGCAGGTCTTTCTCGCGCGTGGCGATGCATCCTCGCCAGCGGATGCCGAGGGGCTGGAGCCTAGCCAAGCGTACTTGCGCCATGGTGACCGGGTCGTCAAGCTTCACCCGTTGCTCGTTCGCAAGGACAACAAACAGTTCTATTTCTACAACGACCTGAAAAAGGATGCCGCCAATTTTTTGAACTATGAATTGGCCCATCACTTCCGCGATAAGGATTTGGCAACACACTTGCTCGAGCGTTTTCCCATTCATGCATGGTGCAAGCAGGCACCGGCGGATTTCGTGGCGCGTGTGGAGGAACTCACGGAGACCTTCAAGGGGAGGCGAGCTGAGATTGCGGAGCTCGTGCAGTTTTGTAGCGGTCCGTCACGTGGCATCCGAATGGTCTGGGGAGGTTCGGGCATCGGCAAGAGTGCGTTGCTGGCGCGCCTAGTGCAGATTTTGCGGTGGCCGGAAGTCGTCAGGCAGGCCGAATTAGGCGATCACATGCCGCAAGGCACGGCTGAACAACCGGTGCCCGCAAGCTTCCAGGTCCTCGAGTACTTCATCCGCCGTGGGGAGGAAAGTGGGCGAACGGACTTCTTCTTGAAGAACATGTGTCAGCGTTTGGACCGCATCTCGAAGACCAGCATACCGCTCGGCAATACCTCGGAGGAGCTCCGCCAAGGATTTAAGAATCGCTTGCTTCAGCTGCCGGAAAAGCTGGGCTTCGGTGAACGCTTGGTCCTCTTCATCGATGGCCTGGACGAGGGCGCCGATGCGGACGGGTTCCTGGAGTCCCTTCCGCACGAATTGCCGAAAGGCATCGTGTTGCTTTACGCTTCGCGGGACATTCCTGCGGTGCGTCGCCGGGTGTGGGACCTGCTCGATCGTGAGCGCAAGTCCGAGGTCAAGCTAAGCGGGCTTCAAGCCTCCGATGCGCGCGCGCTGTTGTCGGAGGTGGTGAGCAAATACCAAATCCAAGACACCTACATCCAAGCCGTCACCACCCGAAGCGAAGGCAACCCCCTCTACCTTAAGCTGCTGGCGAATGGCCTTTCCCAAAAGGACTTTCAACTCAACGCCGTCGAGTCCTTGCCTTCAGGAATGGGGGAACAGTACCGCATCGCCCTCGACCGCATTTGGCGGTCAGCCCCCCAGTCCCTCGACCTGTTGCGACTGCTCGCCGAAGCCCGCTCTGACGTAACTCCGGAGATGATGGCCCATGTACTGGACTGCCCCCTTGAAGCGGTCAAGTCCGAAATCCTGCCTGCCGCCATGGAACTCCTGCACGAAAACGACCTCACCGAGGAAGTGGAGGACTACCAATTGTTCCACGAATCCCTCCGGGAATACCTGCGCCTTCAGTACCCCCAAGATTGCGATGACCAGCAGTTCCGTTGGTTTGAAATCTGCCGGGACGATTGGCGCAAGCGTCGCCCGAGCGGGGAAAAGCTGCTCGATGAACCGGGATTGCGATACGCCTTTGCCCACCTGGGCGACCATGCGGCCAGCCGCTTTGCGTCCCTCAAGCAGCAGGCGCAACATGCGGGCGATCCTGCACCTCGACTTGCCCTTTACCGGGAGCTCCTCGGTCTGTGCGACGATGATGCCTATCGGGATGAGAACTTTCGCGCGCTGGGATTTGCAGCAGGGATCCAGTCCCTGTGCCGGGTCCTCATCCGTCAGTTGATGGACGTGGTGCCTGAAACGGAGCGTCCGGCCATTGCTGCCCGGTTGATTGTGCGCTTCCATCAAGAACCGGAATCTCGTTACCAACAGACTTTGGACCGCCTCGACGGCGCCCCCCCATCAAATGAAATCGCCCGCTTTGCCCAGGCAGGCCAAACCCCACGTGACCGCGTCCTCCTCGCCGTCCGCGGGGCCACTGCTCGTGGCTCCGCCTTCTCCCTCGACAATTCGTTGCGAAGTGCATTGGAAACCTGGCTGGAAGAAGCCAATGACCCCATGCTCGTGCGCTGGACGAATGCAACCCTCAATACCCAATTTCAGAACGCATGAAGTGGATCGAAGACCTCCCTGCCGACTTTACCCAAGCATTCCGCTTCTCCGCAACCGGCGACGATAATCCCCTCGTGCTGCATTTTTTTAGTTCGACAAAGTTTGGGAACCATCCATTGAATGAAGTCGTCACCCTTTCCCGTGACGAGATGCAGAAGCTACCTGACGTCATGGGAGCAATCTTGCCAGAGGATCTTGGCAAGGAGGAAATCTTTTTGTCGGCAAGGGATGCCTTTGTCTTGGCTAATGGAGCTCAGACGAAAGAGTGCTTGGTTGTTGGCGAGTCAATACGCAGCATTTCCTTTGAAGGAAAAATCCTTGATGTTATTCCGGACCTATCGAAACTAACCGATTTGATTTCTCTAAACCTGAAAGGTTGTAAGTCTTTAGCAGATTTGACACCAATTTCAGGCTTGAGTTGCTTGACTTCGCTAAACCTTGAAAAATGCAGCTCGATTAAGGATGTTATATCGCTTGCAAACCTGACCAATTTGACTTTTTTGAGCTTGGAGAGCTGTTCCATCAAGCATGTTGGGGGATTGTCGGGATTGAACAACTTGACTACGCTGAATTTGAGCCGTTGTAGGGAGCTTCTTGAGGTGTCTGCGCTATCGGACCTGAGCAATCTGGTGTCTCTTGATTTGACTGGATGCAGAGCCCTACGGGATATATCAGGCCTCACAGCATTGAGCAATCTCTCGTTGCTTAGCCTGAGGGGATGCAAAGCCATCGAAGAGCTGTCAAGCATCAATGGCCTCTACAAACTTACCTGGCTAGATTTGAGGGATTGCCCCGCCCTAAAGGACCTTTCAGGGATTGCCGGACTGAGCAGCCTTTATAAGTTGGATTTGAGTGGATGCGTCATGCTGCGCGAATTGCCGGATGTAACCACCCTAGAAAACCTTACTTCTTTGAATTTAAGCGATTGCAAATCGCTAAAGGATATATCAAGTATAGCCAGTTTGACAAACCTTAATTCCTTGAATTTAAGTAAGTGTCGGGCGCTTCGAGATGTATCGGCAATTTCGGAATTGATATCCTTGCGTTCATTGGATATCTCTGGGAGCAATTACCTCAAAGACGTTTGTGTTCTTTCTCGTCTAAGAAGCCTTAGTTCGCTGGTTTTAATCGATAGTAGGTTTTTGGAGGATGTGTCGGATTTGGCTGGCCTGAAAGGTTTAACGCGCCTGAACTTAAGTTTGTGCAAAAGCCTTAAAGATGTTTCCGTTGTTGCTGGACTGCCCAACTTAACGGAGTTGAGGATGGGCGATTGCCCTTTGGTCGATCACGACTTCAATCGGAGGGCCATTGCCAAACTCGATAACCTCAGAGTGCTCGAAGGAATCGCGGAGCCCTGGCACACCACCATTCTCTGGAATGCGGCGCGAAAGCGGGGGGATGTCCAATCGCTTCATGACATGCTTCATCGCGCAATTGATTTGTGCGACAATGCTCACCTTGATGTTCATGAGTTGAAAGCAGGATTCTTGAAGGCGTTGCCATTGATGGATTTGTCCGAACGTGAATTGCAGAAATTGGACCAGCGCTGGTGGAGCCCTGCTGAGTGGTCCTCGATTTGGCAATCCATGCGCACATCGAATCCTACCTGGGCGTCCCAGCTACTTTCTTCCAAATTGGCTGCGAATCAGCAAGTAACGGAGGCCATGAGCGAGATGCTTTTCGGTGATGAAGAAGGGCCGCGCCTCGCTCCGGACCTGCATGGATGGATTCGACTGCTAGCAGGTGGTGAGGAATGGACTGAGTCCATCGGATGGTTGGAGAACATGGTCAATTGGTTGCCTCAGAGTAAGCTCCGATCCGTTGGGCCGGATATGTTGTTGGCTTTAAAGGTTGTCGGATTAACGGCCCAAGAAACCACGATTCTCAGCAGACTGACACAACATGAGGGAGACCATTGGACTCAGCAAGTGGAGTACAGGTTTGCTCGCGTCGCGGTGGAAGCGGGAGATGTGGGTCAGGCCGTCAAGTCCATTGAAGCTTTGCCGGCCGAGTTGGCTGATGAGGTTCGTTCTGACTTGATTGCCCGATGGGCGTACGAGATGCCCGACGAGGTGGCGGGCTGGATGGCGGGCTTTCACAAAGATGCGACCCGTGAACGGGCAGCTTTGGGACTTGCCTCCTCTTCGAGCAATGTTGCCACTTCCCTTGCGCGGCATTTGGTCCTCATGGATTTGGTGCCAAACCGCGAAGTCCTGCTCAACTTCATCCAAGCCATGGCAGCGGGCGTCCCCGATGACCCTTGGGTCAAAGCGCTCCAAGCAGAATTGACCAGCACGGAAGCCGCGCTGAGCCAGGAGGTGCTCGAATCCATCGGCCTCGAATTGCTGCGGCAGGACGAGGCGGTGAGGGAGGAGGTCGGCGACCGCAAGCTGCGCAAGCTCATCGAGGCCAGTGAGGAAAAAGCCGCTACCTTTCGGGAACAAGCGCGCCAGGCCGGTATGGACCTGCTCCGGCGACAAGATTTAATCGACTGACATGGCCACTCCGGTATTTGCATTTTGGAACCAAGAGGAGCCAGGCGAGAGCCTTTTTTGGATCCACGACACCCGCATGGAACTTCCTTGGTGCATCCCGGTCGACTTCACGACCTTCATCTACCTGCATTTCGATTTCGGCCGCACCTTGTCGGGCCTCATTTTCTGTTGGGAAGACTTGAAGAGGACGGGCAGTTCGCTGGATGATTGGGGCGTCGAAGCGTTTCACGATGCGGACATGTTGAGGGCAGTCAAGCAGCACCATGAGGATGCCCGCATGCCCGAAATAACCCAGCAACACCTCGCGTGTTCTTCGGAACTCTTGAGGCTAATGGACCGTGCGCATGCGGAAGAGATGAGCGAAGAGGAATTGATCCCGTTGATGGAGGAACACCTTTGGGCGGATTCGAATGTGCTGAAGGATGGCCCTTATTACCTGTCGCTCTCCCATTTGTATTGGTGGTTGTATGACCGCTTTCCTGATTTCATCGATGAGCTTGATTTGGTCAATGATCCACCTCGCGTGTTCTTGCAGTATGCATACCAAATAGACACCGAGAAGCCAACCCCCGAGCTCTTCACCATCCCCCATCGGCTCAGGAGCACCGGATACTTCCGCGCCCAGTGCATCCTCACCGGCCACATCGACCTGATTCCAGGCGGCGTTGAGGAACCGTGGGATGACAAGCAAATGGTGCTGGACCTGATCCGGTATTCGGATGCATTTACCGACTTCAAGCGACTGAGCGATCGCCTGAAAGAAGATCCGGAAATCATCGAAGGGGCGCTCAGGCACGACCCGAATGTGCTGGACCTCCTATCGCCCGCGGCTTTCGAGCACCGCGACCTCAGGTGGGCCATTCGCACAGCGCACGAAAGCCGCGGGGAGGATCCGTCCCAACTCTACGACTGGGCCGTGCCAAACCCCGACGACTACCTGCCGTTCTAGGTCCTGTGAATGGAAGATTGGCAGTTGAAATCACAAATCACCCAACAGCTCGCGCATCCAGTCGTCTGACTCGTCACGGGGAGGGTGTGCGCAAAAATTGTAGGCATTAAAGGCCGCATCGCTGCCGATGGGACTGAATCGAATGAGGTCCAAAGCGCCCCTCACTTGGTTCAGCTTGAATTGATGCTCCGTCAGGCGGGCATGCTGCTCCATCCCCAAATAGCGCAGGGTAGAAGCAAACCCATCCACATCGATATCGGTTAGCGGGTTCATCACGGAGCGCCCACGATCTGCGGTGATTTGCGTAAGGCAACGCGCAACGGTGTTCACCTTTTCTTCAAGGGAGTAGTCATTCATCGAATGAAAGTGACGTTCAATGCGCTCCACGTCCACCCCCTGAGCCAGCGCAGCTGAGCAAAGCACCTTCAAGCCTTCGAATGCCTCGAGATCGGTTTGCTGCCTGTGGGTTTGGCATTCAACGGAACAACAGTTCAGCATCTTCTCTTCGACCGGCGCGGGCCAGTTTTGCGCGGCATCCATGGGCTCACCACACCAGCTGCAGTTCAGTTCTCTTTTCATATGGTCAGTTAAGCGCAGCCGCTCATCAGGAAGTAAATGGCCACGACCACCCCCAGCACGAATCCAATGATTTTCCCTACAACCCCGACAGAGTCGAACATGCCTTCGAGGATCGATCCTCCAAATTTGAACAAGAGCAAGATGACCACCAGTGCAATGAGTGCTTCCATGGGTTAATGTGTTGTTTTCCTGACGAATATAAACGATTAATGCCCGCTAAAATTGCCGTCACCGGCTAACTTTCAACTGGTCGCACCTGAATGCCCTGTCAGGTACAGAGACGCCATAGCACTCGATTCTTCCTCCGCGAGGTCCTCCCCCATGGCTTCGAGGAAGGCAGCAGCCAATGCGGGTTTCAGTTTTTCGAACAGGGAATCGAATGTGCGTTGGGCCAACACCTCGTCCAGCTGCCCTAAAAAAAGGCCTCCCATTCGCTCTGAAAAGATTCATCATAATATTCCCGACCAATGATTATCAGGGAGTTGGAAGGGACGGAAATCCCATCACTGGTAAGCCACCGGTGACGGGCATATTGCGGTTTCGCTGAGGATTGCTTAGTGTCGCCGTTATTCGGCCTCAGTCGTGGGCTTCGCTTCCAAATCGTCGAGGAAGAACTCCTCTGAGAGTCCTTCGCGTGGATGGACCGTCTTCGTCCAGTTCGAGGGGAAGAGCTTGGGGTAGTCGGAGGGTTTGGCGCCCGGGAGTCGAACGAGGACATCGGCCAGCCACTCGGTCGGGTTGACGTCATGGATTTTGCATGCTGCCATGAACGAGTAGAACTGAGCGATGATCTCTGCGGACTCGTGCGACCCAGCGAACAAGTAGTTCTTGCGTCCCACAGCCACCGGGCGGATGGCGTTCTCGATGGCATTGTTGTCGATCTCGAGCTCGGGTCGCTCGGTGTAGAGCAGCAGTTTGTCCCAGCGCTTGAGCGTGTAGTCGATGGCTTGTCGAAGTGGCTTCTTGGGCCGCAGGTCCATGAGCAAGGCTTCGAGTTGCGGACGGGCTTTGTCCAACAGGGTTCGGGCACGTGCCCTGAGCCGGAGCACCTCCTCCGGCGAAGCTCCCTTTTGGCGGATGATTTTCTCGATGGCATAGAGGTGACCGATGCCGCGCAGGATGACAGCCACCGCCTTCGGGTCTGACCTCTCGGCCTCGACAAACTTCCGCCGGGCATGTGCCCAGCAGCGTCTCTTGCCACAGCGTCGTATGCCTTGTAGCCGTCGGTTTGCAGGACACCCGAAAACGAGCGCAGCACAGCTTTGGGGCATTCCTGTCCCCTACCAGGTTGGTAATCAAAAATCGGCAGGTTGAGCCCCGGTGACCGATACACCCAAAAGTAGCCCAGGTGTGTGCCGGACTTCATGTTCTTTTTGTTGTTGCCTTTTTCTGGCAAAACACGGATGGTGGTCTCGTCGGCTTGCAAGTAGCACTGGGCCAGCACAACCGCCTTCATGGCCAAATAAAGGGGGACCAACCGATTGCCGACCTCCATGATCCACTGGTTCAGGGTGCTCTCCGAGAGTTTGTACCCCTCTCGAGCGAACATCTGCACCTGTCGGTAGGTCGGCAGGTGGTCGCAGAACTTCGAGGTGACGACGTGGGCCACGAAGGACTCACCAGCCTGACTCCGGTCCATCCAGCGGTCGGGCAGTTCTGCCGTCACGATGGAGTTGTCTGGCAAACGATAAGTGGGGCGCACGATGCACAGCACCCACATCTTTGTTGGCACGACCTCCACCACCTCGGTGATTTTTTCGGTGATCTTGACAGCACCTTCGGGCAGGTTGTCAGGCTCGATGATTTGATTGCGACGGGGCAGATGACGAGGCAGCTCCTTGCGCACGGGCTTCTTTTTCGGCTCCACGACCTTCTTGCGCTGGATGACCACCTCTTCCGTCTCCACCTGCGGTTCGTCCTCCGACGGTGGCACGTCAAACAGCGTCGGGTGATCGGGATACAGCGTGCGGCTCTTCTCGCTGCGCGCGCCGAAGATCATTTTTTGAATCTGAGAGAGCTGATGCTGGAGGGACTCGATCTTGTCGGCTTGCGACTCGATCTTGTCAGCTTGCGACTCAATCTTGTCGGCTTGCAACTCGATCTTTCGATCCCGTTCTTGGACGCTGGCGACGGCAGCAATGAACGCCTCGATGAGTTCTTCGCGCGTGGCGTTTGCGAGTTGTTCGGCGGCCGTTCCCATGCCATCAAAGATGGCCCAAAACCCTTGTGATTGCTAGGGTTTTGCGTGGAAGTTGTTCACGGATTTTGGGAGCAAGTAGCGGCGGTTGAGGAAGACGTAGACGGCGCCACTCATCGGCGGCTCCTGCATGTCGTTCGCCACGAGCGCTTCGAGGCCGTTGAAGCCCTTGCGCATGTCGCACGGCGGGACGTACAGCCGGAACAGCGTGTCACTCGTCAAGCCCAGCATCTCAACCCACGAGTTGGCGGACGGTCTCCAGTTCGGTCGAGGGCAATTTCACGACAATGCCGGAGG
>CBFIFE010000071.1:0-10264 GCA_965661765.1 uncultured Flavobacteriales bacterium | reverse complement strand
ATCGCCATCTTCGCGCTTTTCTTGGTTCAATTCGGCTGGACCCAATCCAATGATCCCCCCGTTTTTTCGACCGCCGAGCGCGTGGTCGACCGGGTGCTGTACAACGGAACGATTGAGTTGGGGGATTTTGATGGCGACGGGGACCTCGATGTTTTCACGGCGGGCAATGGAAACAACACCCTGGCGTGGTTTGCCCAAGAGGCGCCAGGTGTTTTCGGCTGGGCGCAGCTGTTTCCAGAAGAGACCATGGCGGACGATTGGCATGACTTCACCCTCGTGGATTGGAATGGCGATGGGCTCCTGGATATTTTGGCATGTGAGGAAGGCGGGTTGGTGTTTTTGGCCCAACAGGAGGAGGGAACCCTCGCACCTGCGGCAACCTTGCATGCCTCGCCCAACCCCTTCCGGCTTTCTGTTGCGGATGTCAACGGCGATGGTGTGCCCGATGTCACCTGCGCAGACGATGATGTGGATGAGGTGGTGGTGTTGATTGGGGATGGCGCCGGTGGCGCTGCACTGGTGTTGGAAGAAGCCTTCTCGGGGGCGGCGTTGACGTTGTTTGCGGATTGGAATGGGGATGGCATTCAAGATTGGCTTTATGGGTCGTATACCTGGGGAGAGTTGTACGTTCGTCAAGGATTTGGCAACGGAGGTTTTGCGCCTGCGGAGATGTTGGCCAATTTCGGAAAGCTCTCCGCCATCGCCGTGCTTCCAGGGGCAACGCCGGGTTCGACAGCAGATTTGATCCTCGGCGTTGAAGACACGTATGTGTTGCACTGGCATGGTGACGGCACCCCCGCCGACACCCTCGGGCTGTTTGGACGGGCGCAGGCATTTGCCTTCGGCGACGCCACGGGAGATGGGGTTTTGGACATTGCCGTGGCTGCCCAAACCACTAACGAATGCGGCCTCATTGTCGGCAACCCAAGCGGGGGGTTCCTGCCCGAGCCGACCGAGTTCACCATGCCTCAGGCGATCGACGTGGAAATGGCTGATCTCGATGGGGATGGCGTGTCTGAGATGCTGACAGCGTCGCGCACCCGCGGACAGGTCGGCTATCGGGATTTCGATGCGTCAGGCGCGGAGCTGTCGTATGCGCCATTGATTGAAGGCCTCCAATACGTGCGCAACGCGGCAACAGGCGATTTGAATGGCGATGGCCGCCAGGATTTGGCCGTGATGGTTCAGGGAACAAACCTCTACGGAGGTGGGCCCGAGTACCTGAATGTGGCCATTGCACAAGCCGATGGCGGTTTTGAGGTGAGCTATGTGCCGACGGGGACGTATTTCGGATACGATGTGGTTTTTGCCGATTATGACCACGATGGCGATTTGGACGCGGCAGTGAGCGATTACAATGGCGATCGCGTGGTTGGCTTGCGCAACGATGGTTTGGGGCAGTTGGTCTTGACGGATACCTTGATCGCCGACATCAACGGCTGCGATGACCTGGTCTTTGAAGACTTGGACGGCGATGGGGACCTCGACCTCGTGGCCGCGGCTTGGCAAGGGTCTTCGGTCGTCTGGGCTTTGAACAACGGTGGTGGGGCGTTTGGGGAGCCCGAAGCCCTGTCTGACACAGGGAGCCGTTGCGAGGCCGTGGTGGCGGGAGATTTCAATGCTGATGGTTGGATGGATCTTGCAGCTTGCTTTGAGAATTCGGGGGATGTCCGGGTTTGGCTCCACAACGGGCAGCCTGATGGAGTGGCCTTTGCCTTCGCTCAGGAATTGGCGCTCGCAAGTGCCCAGGATTTGGCCATGGCCGACGCCGACGCTGATGGCGACCTGGATTTGTTCGGGATTGGATACAACGAAACTGGGGTCATTCAGTTCACCAACGATGGCTTCGGCGGGTTTGCGTCAGGCCTGAGCGTGGGGTTCGCCGATGCGAACGGCGCACTGGGGTTGACCGCGGGTGATCCCGACGGAGATGGACGTGCGGATTTGATCATCAGTGAATACGGGGCAGCCCGAACCCGTCTGTACCATGCGGCTTCAGGCGCAGTCGTTGAATTGGCGACAGGGAGCGGCCCTCAGAGTGCCCATTTTGTGGACCTCGATGGCGACGATGACCAGGATGTTTTGATGACATTTTACGGGGCAGCCGAGATCAAGTGGGCTGCGTTGCAGTCCGGCATGCAACCGCCACCGTGCTTGGCTGACTTGACGGGAGACGGCTGGGTGACCACTGCCGACCTGACATCGTTCCTTGCGAGTTATGGCTGTGGGGCGGACGAGGAAAGTGAATCTGAGGATGCTTGTGGTTTGGCAGATTTCGAGGGCGACGGCAAGGTCGGCGTGCACGACTTGCTGATTTTGTTGGGGCGGTTGGGGGAAGGGTGTCCTTGACGCCATGGCAATTGTCGGCAGGCGTGTGTTTTCGCATGCTGCTTTTGCTCCCAGAACATGCGGTTGAGCAGTCATGGCTCAAGGCCGGGCCAACGTCCACGTGAACCCGATGTTGACTTCGAATTGGGTTTCGGGGCCGGTGAGGTTCCGGCCCAAGCAGATGTCCGCCTGCATCTCTTCCGGAAGTTGGCGTTGAAACCCTGCGTTGATGCGCAATGGAGCTCCAGAATACAAGTACGGCTCCACGAAACCTGACCAGCCCTGGACCCCCAGTTCGCGCCCGACGGCCAGGGAGCCCATCCACGAAGACATGCCAGAATCCCGAAGCCAGCCCGCGTTTCCTGTCAAGGACCAGTGGTGGGAGATGGTGGTGCCCACGCAAATTCTGTGTGCGGATGGGACCTTCAAATTCACGCCTCGTCCGCGGCTCGGGTCCATGTTGGCCTCCACGAGGTAACAAGCCTTTGTCTCTCCCCAAAATCCCCCAGGCAATCGAAGTTTTGCGCCCAACATCGCATCATCCACCGCGCCCACGCTGCCGCTGAATCTCGCCCCTACCCGCAGTTCCACCCATTCGTTCATGCCATAGCGCAGGACCCCGAGCGGCGCCGCATAGCTGAAGGTTTGTGCGCCCGATTCGGCATCGGTCAGCCAAGTCATCCGCCCACCGATTTCCGCTCTGCCGAAGCCAGCAGGCAACAAAGAGGCCGCGGCTGACTCGCTCGGCCTGTCGCTGGCCAAATCGCCTTCGCTTTCGCCTTGCGTCCAAGCCTCGCCGCAGAGCATCGCCAAGGTCCCCAACAAAAGCCCCCAGCGTTGGATCATTCGTTTTGGAAAACGCGGATGCAATCGACGACCATTTGTTGCGGGAAGGAGGTGCTGGCGTCGGGATACCCCGGCCAGTTGCCCCCTACCGCAATGTTGAGGATGAAAAAGAACGGTGCATTGAACGGATAGGGTTGACCATTCATGTCAGCCGGGGTGAGGCTGTAAAACGGCACGTCGTCCATCAGCCACATGATGCTGTTTTCCTCCCAAACCACAGAAAACAAGTGGAAAGCATCGCTGAATGTCTCGCCGCCAGGGAGGGAAATGCTGCTGCCGTCATACTGGTGCTGGTTCCAGCTGCTGCCCCAGTGCGCCGTTCCGTGAACGGTGGAAGGCTGATGCCCCACGAGTTCCATGATGTCAATTTCACCACAGGCGGGCCAGCTGACAGCACCAAAGTTCTCGCCGAGCATCCAGATGGCTGGCCAAATCCCCTGTCCCTGTGGCAACTTCGCCCGCACATCGATGCGCCCAAATTGAAAGCTTTGCAGCCCTTGGGTCTTCATCCGGGCTGAAGTGAATCCTCCACCGGGCTCTTGCTTGGCCGTGATGGTGAGCAGGCCATCGGCTACACTGCTGTTCGCTGCGCTGTTGGTGTAGTTCTGCCATTCGTTGTTGCCCCATCCGCTGGCGCCGAGGTCATACGTCCAGTTGTTCGTGTTCACTGCGGCCCCGTCAAATTCATCCGACCAGACCATGGCCATGCCAGGGTAACTGGCTGCTGCTGGATATCCGTTGGCATCGCCCGTCTCATCCTCCACAACCCGGGTGAAAGTGAGGGTGAAGTAGAAGTTTCCCGGCGCGCAATTCGCGTTGTCACCTTGGGCATGAAGAACCAGGGTGGTGGGGGTCAGGCTGACAATGTCATAGGCCAAACCCGCATCCGTCACCCCGATGAATGGGCAAGCACATTCCGTTGCACTGAGCACAAGGGCGTCCTCGCCGCTGGTGCCTCCTCCTGCCAAGAAATCCAATCCCGCTGAACTGCATCCGTACGCTTGTTCGCTGTAGTCGGCAAAGGCATCAATGATGCTGCCGTTGTAGTCCGTGGTGAAGGAGCCGTCGGCGCCGAAAATGTAGCGGTCGTCGTATTGTGCCGCCTGCAAACCACCCACAGGACTCGAGAACCACTCGGTGCTGTAGGGAGAGGGCCCCACGGCAACCGCACCCGCTGCGGTGCTGAACTTCCACGTTCCGACCAGAAGTTCGGGCAAGGCGCCGTCCCCGCCGCAGACCCCGAACACATCTTCGTACGCACAAGGAGCGGTCGGGTTGTTGTCGTAATTGCATGCGGCGGTGTCCAAACACTGATCGCTGCCGTCCCAAACCCCGTCCATGTCGCTGTCCGCCTGGCCGAAAATCCCGAGGATGCCAAGGATGTCGGTGACCCCGATTTGGTAATCCCCTTCTACGTCCGGGTTCCAACCACCACAATCGACTTGCGCCGAAGCAGAAGAACGAACGTGCGTTGCGAAAACCAGGAGGACAAGGGCGAACGTGGTGCTTTTGTGCTGCATCTTTCGAAGATAAGGCGAAAAAGAGGGCTCGGCGATGTTGTGCGGGTGACAAGATTTTCTTGCTGAGAATTGGATCATACTGTGGTTCCTCCGAACTTCGAACCATGTCCAGCAGCAAGAAAACAGTGGAGGTTGTCGCCGCGGTGATTCATTGGGGTGAAGCGGTTTTGTGCGTGCAGCGCGGCAAGAGCCATCGCGCGTACATCTCCGAAAAGTGGGAGTTTCCCGGGGGGAAATTGGAGGCGGGCGAGTCACAAGAACAAGGGCTGAGGCGGGAGATTGAAGAAGAATTGAAGATGATCGTTCGTGTCGGCGATCGGTTGACAACCGTGCGACACGGGTATCCGGATTTTGATTTGGTGATGCATGCCTTCTTGTGCTCGGTCGAAGGCACCCACCGACCGGTGCCCACCCTGACCGAACACATCAACATGCGCTGGATGACCCCACTGGAGCCTGATTTTGCGGCACTGGATTGGGCGGCAGCGGATGTCCCCATTGTGCATCAACTCACTGCGCGAGCAAATGGATGAGTGGCGCTGGTCCCATCAACTTGTGCTCAACACGGGCGCGACGAAGGTGTCCACCACGCTCAAATATGAGCTGCAATCGTGTTCCGCGTTTCGTTTCTATGTGGCCTTTCTCAACAGTCATGGGTATGCTGCCCTGCAGGAAGATTTGCACGGATGTGCGGAAAGGGGAGTGACAGGCAGGGTGTTGGTGTCGAGGTACCAAAACTTCACAGACCCACATGCCCTAAGGCAGTTGTTGGCCATGCCCCACATCGACCTGCGCATTGAGGAGGAGCGGCCGATGCATGCAAAAGGGTGGTTCTTCGAACACGGACAAGAAGAGCGCTATCTCATCGGAAGCAGCAATTGGACGGACTCCGGCCTTTCTGTGAACCAAGAGTTGAACGTGATGTGCAGAACGGCAAAGGGTGCTGCTTTGCAGAAGGGGGTAGGAGCGTTGTTCGACCAAGTTTTTGATCGCGGCACGCCAGTGACAGAGGCCTATTGCCGATGGTATGAAAGCGTGTGGAGGCCACTGCCAAACTACCCCACAGCCCGTTCCCATTTCGAGCAAGCGGCCGACAACACCGGACTGCCTGTTGTTCAGCCGGACCTTCCGGTGCCCAATGCGATGCAACGCGAGGGATTGGACGCATTGAATGCTTTGGTGAAGCGTGGGGAACGAAAGGCACTGGTCATCTCCGCAACAGGCACGGGCAAGACCTATTTGTCCGCGTTTTTTGCCAGAGACCTCCAGGCAAAAAGGGTGTTGTTCGTTGTTCATCGCGAGCGCATCGCCCGACAGGCCATGGCGTCTTTCCAACATGTTCACGGCCGCAGTCGTTCGTATGGCTTGTACATCGGTGCGGAGTCCGACACGGAGAGCGATTTCATTTTCTCCACCGTCCAAACCCTTTCGCGCCCCAACCGACTCCGGCGCTTCGACCCAAACGACTTCGATTGCATCATCCTCGATGAATCCCATCGGGCGGGGGCGGAGACCTATCTGCGCTTTCTTCGCCACTTCCGGCCGCAATTCCTGTTGGGCATGACCGCCACCCCTGAGCGCACGGATGGCCAAGACATTTTTCGGTTGTACGATCACAATGTGGCGTTTGAAATCCGGTTGCAGCGCGCATTGAAGGAGGGCCTCTTGTGCCCGTTTCACTATTACGGCGTGTCGGATTTGACCTTGAATGGGGAAGTGCTGAAGGACAAGTCAGATTTTGCCAAACTCACTTCCGCCACCCGCGTTCGGCACATCCTGCGCACCCTCGAGAAGTACAGTTGTTGCGAGCCCCGTGTGCGGGGCTTGATGTTTTGCAGCCGAACCGATGAGGCCATCCGCTTGAGCGAGGCGCTCAATGGCGAGGGGTTGCGCACCACGGCTTTGACAGGCGCGCATGCCGAACCCGATCGGGAGCGCGCCATTGAACGGCTCGAGTTGCCAGGCACGCACATCGAAGCGCTGGACTACATCCTGACGGTGGACATTTTCAATGAGGGCGTCGACATCCCCACCGTCAACAAGGTTGTCATGCTTCGCCCGACCCAATCGGCCATCATTTTTGTTCAGCAACTCGGGCGTGGTCTGCGCAAGGTCAAGGGACAAGACAAGTACTTGACCGTGATTGACTTCATCGGGAATTACGAGAACAATTGGCTCATCCCTGCAGCCCTCTATGGGGACACCTCATGGAACAAGGACAAGCTTCGCCAACTCGCCCTGTCAGGCAACGACCTCATCCCTGGGTCTTCCACCATCAATTTCGATCGGGTCGCCAAGGAGCGAATCTTTGAGAGCATCAACAAAGCGCGCAATGCGCAGGTGCGGGAGTTGAAGTTGGATTTCAAGGCCATGCAGCAGCGCTTGGGCCGGACGCCGATGATGATGGATTGGCACAGCCAAGGAGCGCGCGACCCGCGACTCTTCGCTCGAGCCGTTCAGGCAAGTTATGCGCACTTCGTGGTCAAGTACTTCGGGGATGGCGCGCCGGCCTTTCGACAGGCAGAACTGGGCGCCATGGAGGTTTGGTCGTCACACGTGATGAACGGCACGTCGCCGGAAGAACCTGCGTTGATGAAGTTGGTGCTGGCGCAAGGTGGAGCCTCGGTTGAGGAAGTTTTGGTGGAGCTCAGGGATTTGGGGTTTCCATCGACGGAGGAGCGCGTGCTGGCCGCGGCGCATGCATTGAACTTGGGGTTTTCCCGCATTCGGACGCCGTCGGGCATGTCGCCCGCGGCTGCCAAATGGGGCGGCGCGTGGTTGTGCTCGGCTGGCAGACGTTGGGAGGCGGGGCCGCAGCTCGCATCGATGGGAGATGGGGCGAAGGAGTGGCTTGCGGATTTGGTCTCCTTTTCCTTGCGCATTTTCCTCAGCGAAGCCACCCCAGAAAAATGGCGAAATGGCTTTGTGCTCGGGCAGAAATACACGCGAACAGATGTCTTCCGAATCCTTGGACATCCTGTCAACCCGGTTGCCCAGAACGTCGGCGGCTACCTCATCAGTGCGGACCCAACCCACTGTCCGATTTTTGTGACCTACCACAAGGAGGATGGCATTTCGGCCACCACGAAATACGAAGATGCGTTGGTCAATCCAGAGACGATGCACTGGTTCACGAAAAGCAATCGGAGTTTGAAAAGTCCGGATGTTCAGTTTTTTCGACGGATGAGTGAGCGGGGCGATGGCCGGTTGCCGCTGTTTGTGAAAAAGAGCGATTCGGAAGGGATTGATTTCTACTTTTTGGGCGACGTGCGACCGGTGGCTGGAACGTTGAAAGCCGATCGGATGCCAGGTGCTTCTGGGGCGCCTGGCTCGTCCGTGGTGCGCATGGATTTGAAACTCGAAGACCCAGTGCCCCTGGCGTTGTTCGAATACTTGCGCAAGGGGTAGCGTTTCCTGGGCAGCGCCTGCGTTGCCTTCGTTCAAGCGAAAACCAAGAGCCCAGCTGTGCGCAGTTCCTCCACGAGGGGTGCATTGAGCCACCCTTCTGTTTCGAGCGTGCGGCGCCGGCGCGGTTGGGATTTGGGGGCAAGGCCCAACAATCGGTCTGCCCAAGTATCGGCTTCTGCGGCAGGCATCGCCCATTCTGTGGCAGCGCCCACGCCAAACACAATGAGGTTGCCGTTGCGGTAGACCGGCGGGGCGCCGAGATAAACGGCAATGGCGTTCGGACCTGGCGCTTGCTCTGGGTCGGCCAAGACCTGCTCGATCCAAAGGGGATGGACCTTGGGTTTGGGGGTGCGGAAATCGAACCAACGCCGGAGGGGCCAGTCGAGGCCTTCGCCGCGCATCCAGTTGTAGAGCGAGATCCGCAGCCCCTCGCTGAACGCTTCGTGGTCGGTGCCCGTCGGGTCTTCGAACGGCAAGTCGTTGAGGGCGAACGGAGCGTCCGGCCGCTCGGCGACAATCCCGAAGCGTTCTGGGTTCTGCCCAACCGGGCTGTGGGCCGTCAAGGCAAACCGGTGCCAAAACCCCGAGTGCACCACCCCCATCGTGAAGAGCTGTCGAACCCGCTCGAGGCTGTCGATGGTCTCTTGAGTCGTTTGCGTTGGGAAGCCGTACATCAAGTAAGCGTGAACGAGCACCCCAGCCTCTGTGAAGTTGCGGGCCACTCGGGCGACCTGGTCCACCGTCACACCCTTGTCGATCAACTTCAACAAGCGATCTGAGGCCACTTCGAGCCCCCCGGCAACGGCCACACAGCCGGATGCGCGCAACAATCGGCAAAGATCGGCAGTGAAGCGCTCTTCGAAGCGGATGTTCGTCCACCATGTGATGACCAGTCGACGCTTGAGCAGTTCGAGGGCGACCGCACGCAACAGGGATGGAGGGGCGGCCTCGTCGACGAAGTGGAAACCGGTTTGGCCTGTGGCCTCCACCATCTCCACCATCCGGTTCACGAGTTTTCTAGCGGCAACCGGCTCATAGGCAGCGATGTAATCCAGCGACACATCACAAAACGTGCAACGGGCCCAGTAACAACCGTGCGCCAGCGTCAACTTGTTCCAACGGCCATCTGACCACAAGGAATGCATGGGGTTCGTCTGCTCGATGGCGTCGATGTAAAGGTTCAGCGGAAGACCGGTGTAGTCGGGTGTCCCCGTTTCGGCGAGTTTGAAGTCCGGCAAAGCGGGCTCGTCGTGGTACTGGACTTCTCCGGCGGTGCAGATGAAGGTTCGCCGAAGGGGGCCGCCGTTGAGCAGTTGAAGAAACGGGCGCTCGCCATCGTCGAGGGTGATGGCGTCCACAAAATCGAAAACCCGCGGGTCTCGGACCCCACGCAGTTCCGTGTTCACGAAGCCGCCACCCAAGGCCACGCGCACCGCTTTGCGATGCTGCCGGATCCACTGGCCGATGCGCAAGGCCCCGACCAAATTCCCGGGAAACGGCACACTCAGCCCCACCCATTCCGGGTCATGTCGATCGAGGTGTTGGGCGAGCAGGGTGAGCATTTGCTGATCGACGTAAGCGGGCGGTTCGCTGAGGCGAGCATGGAGGTCATCGAACGTGTAGGCGCAGCGGCCGAGTTGTTCGGCGTATCGCGTGAAGCCGAAGTCGGGATCAACCGCATCGACGATGAAGCGGGACAAGTTTTCGAGGAAACGCGTGGCGAGGTGTTTGGCCCGATCGTGGATGCCCATCGTGCCGAAGGCCCAGTCCAAATCCGCCTCCTCCGTCTCTGTCAGCAAGATCGGAAGGAATCCGGGCTGCGCGATTTGCCGGGCGAGGGTCGGGTCATTGCCCCGCAAAAAACGCATGACCGGGTCGATGGTCACGGCGCATCGGTCTCGCTGCAGGAGGAAGTCTGAGGCCACCGGCGATGTCGCAGCAGCAACATCAAACATGTCCGCCAACCCTTGCGACGAAAACATGCGGTCGATGGTTTCAATGCCCAAGTCCGCTTGCGCAGCTTCAATGCCATTGCGGTGAAGAAAGCCTTTGAGATAGGCGGTGGCGGGGTAGGGGGTGTTCAACTGGGTGAACGGCGGGGTGATCAGCAGCACACGGGCCATAGTGGCTGGAAATGTACGGCGGCAATCATCAGGTCAGGC
>CBFIFE010000070.1:0-10739 GCA_965661765.1 uncultured Flavobacteriales bacterium | reverse complement strand
GAGGAATTGTACGCAATCCTTCGGGAGGAAATCTCAGGTCTGTTCGAAACAGAGGAAGAAGCACAGCCGTTTTTGGCCGAGGCGCAGCCAGGGTGTGGGGCATCCTCCGGTCCCCGCGTCATCCTGGTGGTCGGCGTCAATGGCGTGGGAAAAACCACAAGCATCGGCAAGCTCGCCCACCGTTACAAGTCCACCGGACACAAAGTCCTCCTCGGGGCCGCTGACACGTTTCGGGCTGCCGCCATTGACCAGCTGAAGATTTGGGGAGAGCGCGTGGAGGTGGATGTCATCGCTCAGCAAATGGGCTCTGACCCGGCGTCTGTCGCCTTTGACACCTTGCAAGCCGCTGTCGCCCGCCAAACCGACGTCGTCATCATCGACACGGCCGGCCGGCTGCACAACAAGCGCGGGCTCATGGAGGAACTCTCGAAGGTTCGCCGGGTGATGGACAAAATTGTCCCAGATGCACCGCATGAGGTGTTGCTTGTGCTGGATGGTTCGACAGGCCAAAACGCCCTCGAGCAAGCCCGCCAGTTCAGCGCCGCCACTGACGTGACGGGCCTCGTGCTCACCAAACTCGACGGCACCGCAAAGGGCGGCGCCGTGCTCGCCATCGCCGATTCGATGCACATTCCCGTCCGGTTCATCGGCGTCGGGGAGAAGATGGAGGACCTGCAAGATTTTGTGGTGGCAGAGTTCATTGACAGTTTGCTGCCGGCCTCGCTCGGACCGGATTTGGCCGAATCAAACAACGAATAAGAAATCGAATGCGGACAAAAAGCATTGATCCACGGAAAGTGAATGTGGTGACCCTCGGTTGTGCAAAAAACGTCTTCGACAGCGAAGTGCTCATGGGCCAGTTGCGTGCGAACGCCTTCGACGTGGAGCACGAAAGCGACAAGGGGGATGCGGGCATTGTCATCATCAACACCTGCGGTTTCATTGAGAGCGCGAAGCAGGAAAGCATCGACACCATCATCCGGTTCAGCGAGGCCAAGCAGGAAGGCCTGCTCGACAAGGTGTACGTGACTGGCTGCCTGTCCGAGCGGTACAAGGATGAGCTCCAGGAAGGCATTCCGGAGGTGGACGCATGGTTTGGCACGCGGGACCTGCCGCGCCTGCTCAAGACCCTCAAAGCCGATTACAAAAAGGAACTCGTCGGCGAGCGCTTGCTCTCCACGCCGGCCCATTACGCGTACTTGAAAATCGCCGAAGGGTGCGATCGCCCTTGTGCATTCTGTGCCATCCCTTTGATGCGTGGAGGCCATCGGTCCACACCGATTGAAGATTTGGTCACCCAAGCGAAAGCCCTCGCCCGCCAAGGCGTTCGAGAGTTGATCTTGATCGCCCAGGATTTGACCTACTACGGCCTCGACCTGTACAAGGAACGCAAACTCGCGGACCTGTTGCGCGCCCTGAGCGACGTGGAAGGCATTGATTGGATTCGGTTGCATTACGCCTTTCCAAGCGGATTCCCGATGGACGTCCTCGACGTCATGCGCGAACGCTCGAACATCTGCAATTACCTGGACATGCCGTTGCAGCACGCCTCCGACGACATCCTCAAAAGCATGCGCCGCGGCATCACCCAAGTCAAAATGGACCGCCTTCTCGGCGATATCCGCGATCGGGTTCCTGGCATCGCCATCAGGACCACCCTCATCGCTGGCTTCCCCGGAGAAACCGAAGCTCACCACGAGGACGTCTTGCGGTGGATTGAGCGGAATCGCTTCGACAGATTGGGCTGCTTCACCTATTCGCATGAGGAAAACACCCACGCCTTTGCCCTCGAGGATGATGTCCCTGAGGCGGAAAAGCGCCGCCGCGTGGAGGCCATCATGTCCTTGCAAGCCGGCATTTCTTTGGAATTGAATGAAAAGAAAATAGGCCAAACCTATCGCACCCTCATCGACCGCGCTGAGGATGGAACCTGGTTCGGTCGAACCGAGTTCGACTCTCCCGACGTGGACAACGAAGTCCGCATCGCCATGCGCGACGACCTCCACCTTCGGGTCGGCGATTTCGTTGACGTCCGCGTCACCGGGGCGTCCGAGTTTGATTTGGACGGAGAAGTGGTTGACGGGCATGCAGGCTGATTCGCAGACACCCCAAATGCAATACCCCGTGATGGAGCGCTTCCTCACGGTGCAAGGGGAGGGGGTCCACTCCGGCCGAACCGCTTGGTTCATCCGCCTCGGCGGCTGCGACGTCGGCTGCGCCTGGTGCGACGTCAAAGAAAGCTGGGACGTCGAAGCGCACCCAAAAATCCAACTCGACGAACTCGTCGCCGAGGCCACCAACTCCGGCGCTCCCATCTGTGTCATCACCGGCGGCGAACCCCTCATGCACGATTGCGGTCCCCTCACGGAATCCCTTCGCGCTGCCGGCCTCCGGGTCCACCTCGAAACCTCCGGTGCGCACCCATTGACCGGCACGTGGGATTGGATCACCCTCTCCCCGAAGAAGTTCAAGAAGGCCTTGCCCTCCATCTTTCCTCATGCCGACGAGCTGAAGGTCGTCGTGGTCAACCTCCACGATTTCCAGTGGGCCGAGGAGCATGCCGCCGAATTGCGGTTGGATGCCGTCCGGCTTTTGCAACCCGAGTGGGATCGCCGCGAAAAGGTGCTCCCGAGGATTTTGCAGTACATGCAGGACCACCCGGAGTGGCGGTTGTCGTTGCAGACCCACAAATACATTGGGTTGCCGTGATGGCCATGAGTGAGTGACCAGGGGGACCAGGGAGACTAGGGGTGACTAGGGAGACGAGGGGGGGTAGGGTGACCAATGAAGGAGGGAGCGGGCGTGATGAATGGAGGACCACCGGAATTGATGGTCTGTGCCGCTCATCTATCATGTGGTTCCTTGGTCACCTTGGTCACCTTGGTCACCTTGGTCACCCTGGTTCCTTGTTGATTTGGGCCCGGGTCGATTGGATCATCTTGTACAGCAAGGTGGAGACCTGGTTGCATTTGGTTTTCAGCGCAGCGAATTCGGTGGCGTCGATGAATTTGCGCTTGTGCATGACATCGACCAAGGCGGCGCATTCCGCTGCGGATGCCCGAGCGATGACGTAGAAATGAGCGCGATCGCGCCTCGAACTCCGGGCCGATCCCTCGGCGATGTTGAGGGGAATGGAAAGGGAGGCGCGGTTGATTTGGTCTTTGATGGCGTAATTCGTCCTCACCTGCGCATCGCTCCGCTCACCCAACAACACGGCCAGCGCCAAACCCTCCTGATACGCAATCAACTTCTCGTGGTACATCTTTTTCTTTTCAAGATAGCACGCAACGTACTGATTTCCTGAAGATTATACGTCTTTCCGCCGCCCCAAACCGCCCTTCTATCGGGCATTCCAACAAACGTGTAATCAACTGAAAATCAACATTCTCTACCCAGTTCCCTAGTCACCCTAGTCACCCTAGTCACCCTCGTCACCCTGGTCTCCTTGGTTCTGTCGTTCCCATCATCCCCCTGACCATAGATGCCACCGCCGGGCACACCCGCGTGTTCCGTTCCGTGAGATCGAGAATCCCTGCCATATTTTTTCGGTTCGTGTGCGGGTATTCTCGGCACGCTGCCGGGCGGTGCTCGTAAACGGAGCATTTGTTGTCTGCCAAATCCAAAAACGGACAGGGCGCTACCCGCAATACATAGTCTCCCTCGTCGTCAAGCTGCAAATGTGCCTCAATCAAATCGGAGGGTCGCATTCGGAGGTGTTTGGCCAAACGATCAATGTCCCGATCCCGGAATATTGGGCTCGTCGTCCGGCAGCAATTGGCGCAAGTCAGGCAATCGCGCTTGCGAAATTCCGCATCATGTTGTTCGTGAAACGCCGCATCAAGCGCACGTCCCTGGCTGCTCTTCGTCGTCCGACGCTTCAAGCCGGAGAAATGCTTTCGTATCGCCTTCCGGTTCTCCTTGGCCCACTTCAACTCTGGGTGCTCTTGTCCCTGACTCATGACCTCAAATTTCGGCAACATCACCCAAAATCACCCCTAGCCCCCTAGTCACCCTAGTCCCCTAGTCACCCTAGTCCCCTAGTCCCCCTAGTCCCCCTAGTCCCCCTAGTCCCCCTAGTCCCCCTGGTCATTCGTTAGAGCTCCACCGAGAATCCCACGCGCCAGCCAAAAGTTTCCCGCTCCGGGTCGGCGGGATTGTCGAGGCGCAGAACGTAGTCAATTCGGAGGACGCTGAGGATGTTTTCAATGCCGACATTCAGTTCAACGTAGGGATCGGAGAGCCATTGCGTGTTTTCGGATGGCAGGGCCATCAGGGCTTCGTGCCGCGTGGAGGCAGAGCCCGCCACGGCTTTGGCCCCGATGACCTCCCGGAGTTTGAGCTGCCGCATCAATGGCAGGTGGTTGAAGACCAAACCCTCCGCATGCCATTCCGCCGATCCCCGCACCCAACGATCGGCGATGCGCTCGTAGAAATTGAGGAGGTTGAAATCCTCTTGACTGTACAAAAAAGTGCCGACAGCAGGCACCACCTCGAGAAAGGGGAAGGGGGCCGTGCCAGTGTAGAGGCCGCCTTCGGCAAACCACTCGATTCGGCCGAGGATGCCCATGCGGATTTTGTCGTCCGCCGCCAAGGACATTCGGGTGTAATTGTAGGCACTGCCTGCGAAGTCGGGGATGGCCTTCGTGACGGTCGCGGTGAAGACAGGCCATTCGGTGCCGAGGGAGACGCGGTCGAATTGACCACCCACAAATCGTTCGCCACGCGCCCAGCGAAGGGAGAGCGTGGCTTCCGCGGTGGTGAGTTCGGAAAGGGGGAGGCCCGTGGCAGGGTCGAGAAAGGCCAATTCCCCACGGGGAGAGACCCGGCGGTGGCGCCCCTCCACAAAGAGGGTGAAGCCGTTGCCAAATTCATGCAACAAGTTCGCTTCAATGCGGGCGACCTCTGCGAGGTTGCTGGCGGCATTCGTGCGAATGGCACTCGTCAGAAGCTCCCCTTGCCCGAGCATTCCCCCCATCCCGAACTGCTCCAGGTCGCGCTGCCAAGTCGCCGACCATTCGGTGCGCGGTGTGCGGCGCTGAATGAAGCGGAGGTCCGCGCCGGCCTTCCAGCGACCGTCGAGGTCGCCATAAGCCGCGTAAATCCGAGGCATCCAGCGCGTGCTGAAGGCATTGGAGGTGCGGATGTCCATGCGGTAGCGATTGCCCTCAATCGGGTTTGTGGAGTAGGCCGACCACCAGGCCCCGATTTCCAAGGGCCCCGCCAGGACGTATCCCGTGCCGAGGAAATAACCCGCGCCCTTGAGGAATTGCCAGGAGGGCATGTTCGTGACACTGTCAACCATTTGGTAGATGCCCGCCTCCCGCGACAGCAGGGGAGATGGCCGAAGTGCGCCGAAGTTGTCCACGCCGTTGGTTTGGGGGTAGATGACCGAGCGGCCAGGCACCCAAACGCTGTCGGGCCAAGCCTCAGCCAGTTCGTGGTCCGTGAACGTGATGTTCCTCCGGAGGTAGGCGCCGAGGGAACTCTCGGTGAAGCTGAAGTCCATCAACATGCGTTCGGCGGCGGGGAGCCAAACCGAGTCGAGATGAACGTACTCCTGTTCGAAGGTCATGCCGCGGACGAAATTGACGTTCGCGCCCTCACTGATTTTGGCCTCAACCGCAGCCAAGCCCAAGCTCAAGGTGTCGATCCACATCTCGCCTTCGAAGGTCAGCTCTCCCCGCCGACGCGGCACGAAGGCAAAGTGAAAACAGGGACGATCGGCCTTGGGGACGGTGTCGAGGATGTAGTAGCGGTAGTGCAAGTCGCCGTTGTCATGCAGTGGCGAGGTGAATGCCCGATCGAGGATGAGCATTCGGTTTTCGTAGAGGTTGATGGCCGGGAATCGGCTGTTGAGTTCGGCGGGGTTGTCGGATTCGCCGAGGCCGGAGAGCTGGGCGTTGTGGATGGTTTCTTGCCGCCGGCGAGGGCTGGAGCTGGTGTGGATGGTGCTGATGGATTCGCCGATGAGCAGGGGCAAGGCTGGCCGCGCTTCTGTGGAATCCATGTAGTCGAAGACAAAACCGAAGGGCCCCCAGTACCAGCGACCGGCTTGGGCTTCACTGATGTCGTTGATGTCGAGCTCGATGCGGGTCCATGCTTCTGCCCGGCTGGCGGGCACGCCCGCGGGGTCGTTGCGGGGTTTGGCATCGCGAATGCGTTTGAAGAGCGGGACGGCAGGATTCTCGGCGTCTTTGTCCGGGCGGACTTCCGCTGCGCTGAGCAGGATTTCCCGCGGTTCGAGGGCGATGTCGAGCCGGGTGGTGATGCCGCGGTTGATGTCGATGGACTGCGAGGCGTAGCCGATGAAGCTCACTTGGAGCTGTCCGGGCCGGCCATCTGTGGAGAGGTCATAGGTGCCATCGACGCGCGAGGTGGTGCCGTTGCCCGATGCAGAAAAGGCAATGTTGACGTAGGGAAGCGGGTCGCCGGTGGCCCCGTCGAAGACGCGGCCGTGGACGCGGGTTTGGCCCGAGGCGCCAGCCGAGGTGGCCCAAACCAAAACGCACAACACCCACCAGCGTTTCTTTTTCATCTCTTCCAGACGCAATCGGCGGCTCATCTGTTACACTTTTGCCATGCGTCGGGTCACCCGCCGCGAGATGACAATGCCGATTTCATACAGCACCAGGACGGGAAGCGAGACCAAAATCTGACTGGTCAGGTCGGGGGGAGTGATGATCGCCGAGACGACCAAGATGCCGACGAGGGCATGCCGGCGGTAGGACTTCAACAAATCAGGGGTGACCAAGCCGGCCTTGCTGAGGAAATACACGATGACCGGCAGTTGAAAAATCAGGCCTGACGCAAGGGTGATGGAGGCGATGGTTTTCATGTAGGACATCACGCCGATGCGGGCGGCCACATCCGACAGTTCGTAGTTGCCGAGGAACTGCAGGGACATGGGGGAGATGATGAAGTAGCCAAACCCGACCCCGAGAAAAAACAACAGCGTCGTCGCAGCGCCGATGCCGCGGGCAGCCTTGACTTCGACGGGTTTGAGGGCGGGGCGAACAAAGCCCCAGACTTGCTGGGTGAGCAGGGGGAAGGACAAAATCACACCGCCGATGAAACTCACCAATATGTGGGTGGTGAAGTTCCCGAGCATGGTGGTGTTGATGAGTTCGTAGTTGATTTCCGTGACGCAAAGGGCCTCGCCCAATTGCAGGGTCTCGGACAGGGCGCACAACATCTGGAAGGTCCAGAAGTCCGGCCGGCGCGGCCCGAACAAAACCGTGTCAAACAACCAGTCCTTGTTCACAAACAACAGGCCGCCGGTCACAACAATGGCGCCCACGGCATAGAACAGCCGCCGGCGAAGCTCCTCGAGGTGGTCGAGGAAGCCCATTTCCTTGTCTCGGTCCGGGGCGTCTTGGGGTTGATCAAGTGGCATGTCGTCGCGTCGGTCGGAAGAACGCAGGGTGAATCCAGCGCCAAAAGTACTGCCGCCCATCCGCCCCCTCATCAGAAGTTGTCAAAAAATGCCTTCTCGCAAAATGTCATGCAGATGAACCAAGCCCAGATACCGTTCGCCATCCACCACCACCAGGGAAGTGATGGAAGCCGCCTCCATGCGCTGGAAGGCCTCAACGGCCAGGGCGGTGGGCGCAATGGTTTGGGGGGATGGGGACATGAGTTGGGCAGCGGTTTGGCCTGATGCCAAATCCGAAACCAACCCCGTTTCCAACGCCCGCCTCAGATCCCCATCGGTCACAATGCCGATCACATTCCCGGTGCCTCCCTGCATTTCCGTGACCACCGTCGCCCCATAACGCCCTGCGCTCATCGACAACACCACCTCGGCCAAAGGCGCCTCTGGCCCCACAGTGGGCCGGCGCTCGGGATCCAACAGATCCTCCACCCGGGTATACAGCCGCTTGCCCAGCGCTCCGCCGGGATGAGAGGCGGCAAAATCCCGCACCGTGAACCCCCGCACCTCCATCAGGCACATGGCCAAGGCATCGCCGAGGGCGAGTTGCACTGCGGTGCTTGTGGTCGGCGCCAGGTTGTGGGGGCATGCTTCTTCGTCCACCGAAGCGTCGAGGATGAAATCAGCCATCGTGGCGAGGGTTCCCTCCCGGTTGCCCGTCAGCGCAATGATGGGCACATCGAGGCTTTTGAGCAAAGGAAGGAGCACCTTGATTTCGGGGGAATTTCCGCTTTTGCTGATGCACATGACAATGTCTCCTTCTTGGACCAAACCCAGGTCCCCATGCAGCGCATCGGCCGCGTGAAGAAATGCCGAGGGCTGCCCTGTGCTGTTGAACGTCGCAACGAGTTTCCGGCCGATGTCCGCGCTCTTGCCTATCCCCGCCACCACCAACCGCCCGCGGCCCTGGTGAATCCGCCCCACCCACTCGGCAAATTGCGTGTCGAGCCGATCGGCGCACTTCGCAATGGCTTGACTTTCAAGCGCGATGGTTTTTTTTGCACGATTGAGCACGTCCATTGTTGAAATTTTCATTGACATGTTTTCACATTTCGGGCCTTGCAGAGGGACATTCGTTGTATCTTCAGGTGTCGGCGAAAGCCATCACCAACATCGCCTCTCGTTCAGAGGGCAAACGTAAGAAACCTATGGACATTGCTGCAATGGCGCCTGCTGAGGCGCTCAGGCATTTTTTCGGATTTGACGAGTTCAAGGGCGAGCAAGAGGCTGTCGTGGAGTGTGTGCTTCGTCTTCAGGATGCATTTGTGATCATGCCCACCGGCGGTGGCAAATCCATGTGTTACCAATTGCCAGCATTGATGATGGAGGGGACGGCATTGGTGGTGTCTCCGCTGATTGCGCTGATGAAAAATCAGGTGGACGCGATCCGCGGACATCACGAAGACCGCAGCATTGCGCACTACCTGAACTCGAGCTTGACGCGTGCCGATGCTGCGCAGGTCAAGGAGGATGTCGCCACTGGCCGAACAAAACTGCTCTACGTGGCACCCGAGTCCTTGACAAAGGAGGAGAACATCCATTTTTTGAAGTCGGTGCGCTTGAGCTTCTTGGCCGTGGACGAGGCCCATTGCATCTCCGAGTGGGGGCATGATTTTCGTCCGGAATACCGCCGAATTCGTCACATCATTCGGCAGATCGCAGACATTCCGATCATCGCTTTGACGGCCACAGCCACCCCGAAGGTTCAAAGCGACATTCAGAAGAATCTCGAGATGAAGGATGCCATGACCTTCAAGGCGTCATTCAACCGACCCAACCTCTATTATGAGATCCGGGCGAAGAAGGATGCCCTGAAGCAAATCGTGCAACACGCCCATCGAAATGTGGGCAAAAGCGGCATTGTGTACTGTCTCAGCCGCAAGAAGGTGGAGCAGATTGCGGAGGTGTTGCGGGTGAATGGCGTGAAGGCTTTGGCTTACCATGCGGGCATGGATGCCAATGCACGCAGTCGGATTCAGGATGAATTTCTGATGCAAGATGTGGATGTGATTGTGGCGACCATTGCCTTCGGCATGGGCATAGACAAACCGGACGTTCGCTACGTCATCCATTACGACATGCCCAAGTCTTTGGAGAGCTATTACCAAGAAACTGGCCGCGCGGGTCGGGACGGCGGCGAGGGGCATTGCATTGCCTTTTACAGCCACAAGGACATCGAGAAACTGGAGAAATTCCTTCAGGGCAAGCCCATTGCAGAGCAAGAGATTGGCAATCAATTGCTGCAGGAGGTCATGGCGTATGCCGAAACCAGCATGTCGCGGCGAAAGTTCCTCTTGCATTATTTCGGCGAGGAATTCGATGAATTGACGGGGCCTGGCGCGGACATGTGCGACAACATGCGCCACCCCCGCCCACATTGGGATGGGCAGGAGGAAGCCCATCTGATTGTCAGTGCCATTCACGAGCATCAGGAGAATTTCCGGTCGGCGTTCATTGTCGGCGTTTTGATGGGGGAGAGCAACCGGGAAATTGATGATTATCGCGGTGCGGCGAGTTCATTTTGGAAGCGCGGGACGGGAAAATCGGGGCGTTTTTGGCATGGAGTCATTCGCCAGTTGATTGTCCTGGGCTTGCTGAAAAAGGACATCGAGACCTATGGCGTTCTGAAATTGACGGACGCCGGGCGCGCCTTTTTGTCAAATCCAGGACCACTGGAATTGGTGGAGGAACGCGATTTCTCGGATGTGGACGTGGGCGACGTCATGTCCCAAACCCGAGGACGGCAAGGTGGCGATTCGGATGGCGCGCTTCGGAAAATGTTGGTAGAGTTGCGAAAGAAGGTCAGCGAAGAGGAGGGGCTACCTCCTTACGTGATTTTCCAAGACATCTCCCTCGATGAGATGGCCATTCACTACCCGATCACAGCCGATGAACTCCTCCGCATCACAGGGGTGGGTTCGGGCAAGGCGAAGAAGTTTGGAGAGCCCTTCCTTGCCTTGATTCGCAGGCATGTCGAGAACGAGGGCATCGAGCGCGCCAACGATTTGTTGGTCCGTTCTGCCTCTGGTCGTTCCTCCTCCAAGGTGCAGATCATCCAACACATTGACCGCAAAGTGCAGCTCGAGGACATGGCCCGCAGCACCAGCCTGTCCGTTCCTGAGTTGCTGGCAGAAATCGAAGGCATCGTGGCGGCGGGCACGCGGGTGAATTTGGACTACATCATCGACGAAACACTGGATGAGGACAGCATCGAGGAGTTGTTCGAATTCTTCAAGGAGTCCGACGACGACAGCCTCACAGCGGTCACTGAGGAATTCAATGACGTATACTCGGACGAAGAACTTCGCCT
>CBFIFE010000069.1:0-10783 GCA_965661765.1 uncultured Flavobacteriales bacterium | reverse complement strand
GCCGCTGTCAAAACTGGGCGCTGATCCGAAATGCTGTAGAGCCGAAGTTGGGCTCCTGTTGCCCGGGCAGCAGATGCGATCTCATTTGGGATGTCGAAAACCAAATCCGTGGGGGCGAGAGATGTGGTGTGCTCTCGGATTTGGTATACCTGAAGCGCCTGAAAGTCACCCTCGCGATCGGAAGCAAACCAAACCTGCTTGCCATTCCCCGCAGGCATGAAAAACCACTCATTTGCGGTCGTGTTGATGGTGTAATCCTTCTGATGGACAAACGCCTGTTCGAGCGAAGAAGCAGGCTCGGCAAGGTCATAGATGCAATCATAGAGATCAAAACCGCCGAGGGAAGCAGGCCGATTCGAAGCAAAATGCAGCTTGCCGGGCTGGCCTGATTGGGGAGGAGACCATGTCGGTGTGGTTTCGTCATATTCGGAATTGACAGGCTCTGGCAGTCGAATGGGCATGCCAAATCCACCACCGTACTCCAGTTCGACCCTGTAAATGTCCAGTCCATTCATCGGGTCATCACCGTAGCTGGAAAACAGGACAAATGGGAGGTTTGGGACGATTTGCATTTGCCCCACGTGGCCCATCTTCTCGTCAAGTTTTGAGCGCAATTCTTTCGGAACCGCCACGAGACGCCCTGCATCGGAGGTCAATTCGTAAAAACGAAAGTACAAATCGCGGTTCGCCTCAAATTTGTCCAGGACCTCAACCTGTTGCATTCCAGACAACCCGGCGGCATGGGCTTGGCATTGCAACAGCCTTTGTTGGGCTTCGGGCCGATGTGGGTCGCGCTTTTTTGCGGCCTCCAAAAATTGCTGGAGACGCTCGGCTGCTTCTTTGAAATTGTAACCCAGATGCAAAGATTTCCCGAGGAAAAAGGTCCATTCCAGGGCGAAGTCAGTGGCCAAAATCCCCAATTTCTCAGCCTGTTGCAGGTGTTCCCTGGCCAAATCAAAACTTGCCGGATCAAACGTACAAGCCGCCCCAAAACGCGCATGCCAAATGGGGTTTCGCGGCTCGAGGCTCAAGAGTTTGGCGTATTGCTCATGAGCTTCCGCCATGTCTCCGCGCTCAAAAGCTTCTGCTGCGGTGCGTTGAGAGAGGTCCGTGGAGGTTTGGCCCAAAAGATTGCTTACGGAAGTCACAGCCACGAAGAGCAGGATGCCTAGTTTTGCACCACAAATCCCTTTTTTTATCATGGCAAACGGAAGATTCAACATTCCCTATCCAATCAACGAACCTGTCTTGTCCTACGCCCCCGGATCGGCGGAACGTGAGGAGTTGCTCGAAACGTATCGCGCAATGTACAACGCAGAACCGGTTGATGTTCCGATGTACATCGGTTCAAATCTCGTGCGAACAGACAACAAACGGCCCATGAGCCCGCCGCATGACCACGCGCATGTTTTGGGGCATTTCAATTGGGGAACAAAGGCCCATGTGGAACAGGCCATTGATGCCGCCCTGGCGGCACGCTCGAAATGGGCTGCATTGCCGTCATTCGAGCGGGCAGCGATTTTCTTGAAGGCCGCCGATTTGATCGCCGGACCGTATCGGGCAAAAATCAATGCAGCCACGATGCTGGCTCAGTCAAAGTCAGCTTACCAAGCTGAAATCGATGCAGCATGTGAACTGATTGATTTCTTGAGGTTTAATGCGGCTTACGTGCAGCAAATTGAAGAGATTCAACCAGAAAGTTCAGATGGAATTTGGAACAAGCTGGAGTACAGGCCCTTGGAGGGTTTTGTTTTCGCCATTACGCCGTTCAACTTTACAGCGATTGCTGGCAACCTCCCGGCCTCCGCTGCGCTGATGGGCAATGTTGTGGTCTGGAAGCCGGCTGACAGCCAGGTGTACAGCGCGCATGTGGTGATGGAAGTGTTCCGAGAAGCTGGCCTTCCTGACGGTGTCATCAATTTTGTGACAGTGGATGGACCCGATGCTGGAGATGTGGTGTTCAATCACAAGGATTTTGCTGGGCTCCACTTCACTGGCTCGACGGGAGTTTTCCGTCACTTGTGGCAGACAATCGGGGCGAACATTTCGAAATACAGGAGCTACCCGCGCATTGTTGGGGAGACAGGTGGAAAGGACTTTGTTTTGGCGCACAAGTCGGCAGATGTTGATGCATTGGTCACCGGGTTGGTCAGGGGGGCCTTCGAGTTGCAAGGCCAAAAGTGTTCAGCTGCTAGCCGAGCGTACATTCCCTCCAATCTCTGGCCGGAAGTCAAAGAAAAGTTGGTTGCAGCGGTAGAGTCGATCCGCGTGGGCTCGCCTGAGGATTTGGGTTGTTTTGTCAACGCAGTGATTGACAAAAAGGCTTTCGACAAAATCAAGGGTTTCATCGACTTTGCGAGAGGCCACAAGGATGCCGAAATTTTGGTCGGTGGTGCATGTGACGATACCAGCGGTTATTTCATTCATCCGACTGTGATCGTGGCGTCCGATCCCCAATTCAAAACGATGGTCGAGGAGATTTTTGGGCCGGTTTTGACCATTTATGTCTATGAGGAAAATGGCTTCAGTGACGCCATTCGGCTTGTGGATGCCACGAGTGAATATGCATTGACCGGGGCTGTTTTTGCTCAAGACCGTTATGCGATTGATGAGGCCACGAAGGGATTGGAGAATGCCGCAGGCAATTTCTATGTCAACGACAAGCCAACGGGAGCAGTTGTCGGTCAGCAACCTTTTGGCGGTGCTCGTGGGTCAGGAACAAATGACAAGGCCGGGAGTGTGTTCAATTTGCTGCGATGGACAAATGCACGAACGATCAAAGAAACCTTGGTGCCAGCCCGAGATTATCGTTACCCGTTCCTTCAATCCGAAGAATAGCACTTTGTCAAATGCACAAATGAAAAGGGAGGCACCACTTGCATGTGGTTGCCTCCCTTTTTGATGATGAGGTTCTCGTGCGTTCAATTGTTCTCGACGGAATCCAATGCTGGCTCAAATTCTTGGTCATCATCGCTGTAGCGAGGGGATGGAATCGATGACATGTCCACAGCCACGTGCTTTCCGCCGCTGAGGTCCCGAAATTCTTGGTCGTAGGGTGCACGCAACATGCCATCGTTGTCCAGCCAGTTCGTCAGGACAAGGTATTTTTCTTTTCTCCCTGCTCGTCCGACGGTTTCAACGCGGCCATGCACTGTTCTCAGACGGAACGCACTGTTCAAGATGCTTGCCCGAACGGAGTTCTCCTTCTCTTCTGGGAGATGGTGAATGGACATGGCATCCTCAATCAGTTCCTTGTACGTCATGGGGCGATTTCGCGCCCGAAGGCGTTTGACAATAAAATTGCCCCAAATGCTTTTCGGTCCTCTTTTCTTCGGACGATTGCCTGCGAGCGTGGTGCTGTGGTCCTTCATCAATTGACGAGGAGACAACGGAGAGCCTGTGATTTTTTCAAGCATTTGCTCCACGTGCATCAATTGGCCGATCAAACGACCGCGCTCTGATTCGTAAAAGCGCTTCATTGATTGAATTTCTTGCGAGGAAAATTCCATTTTGAGTAGGTTTCAATACGTGGTAACGCAATGCAACGTATGTTTTCACGCATCTGAGTTAGACTTGACGAGGGCTGAAAGATACATTCGTATTCTCAATTTCAAAACGTTACAACTTATTATTTTCACACATGTTTGCCAACATCAAACCGATATGACCACGAAAAGTCACACTTTGTGGACGAAAAAAGAAGCCACGTCACTCAAAAAGTGTCGTGGCTTCATGAACATTGGAAGGTCGTAAGCCGGATTCTGTTGCCCGAAGGCCTCCATCATTGATCTGTCGCGATTCACCCCCTGGCCTCGGGCGAGCAACCCTCAAACGCCAGTGTATGTAATCTTGCAACCCACAAGGTTTGCCTGAGCCGGCGGATCACTCCAACCGCTGGTGAGCTCTTACCTCACCTTCTCACCCTTGCCTGTGCCTTCTTCAAGGCCATCGGCGGTTTGAATTTCTTCAGCACTGTCTGTCAACAATTTTTGACAATCGTTGCCTCCACTTTCGCAGAGTGTGGCGCTCTATGTTGTCCGGACTTTCCTCCCCGCAAGAAGGACTGCGAGGCGATGAAGTCTGTCCCAATGTTTCTGTTCTCTGCCGCTTCCGCGCATTCGTACTTCCCTCAAAAATACATCCAATGGGCATCAATCCCACAGGACCTCAACTGTTTGGCGTTCGTTGTCCCTGAGAATTTCAACAGCAGCTGTTTCGCCCGCTTCGAAGGTTCCAAGGGCTTGCATGTAACTCATCATGTCTACAATTTCAATGGTGTCCATCCGAACGACCACGTCTCCCCTTTGCATTCCTGCATTTGCTGCCGGTCGTCCTTCCGTTAAGCCATCAATGCGCATGCCTTCTCCGCTGAACAAATAATCTGGCACAACCCCCAAGGTCACTTTGAATGACGGCGTGGACTCACTGTCCTGATCCTTTGTCGCTGCAAAGGGCAAGTCGTCCTTTTCATCGAGCATTCGCATCACGCGCTCTATGAAGTTTGCGATCTTGGCCATGCCCTCATAATTCAAGAGATCGGCAGTGTCCGTGGGGCGATGATAATCAGGATGCTGCCCGGTGAAGAAGTGGAGCACAGGAATGTCTTCGAGGTAGAAGGAGGTGTGGTCGCTTGGCCCCACCCCGCTTTCGCTGGGCACGAGCACAAAACCTTCATCGTTGCAAGCCTCGAGAATCTCCATCCATTCAGGCGTCGTCCCCGTGCCATAAACGGCCAAAGTGTCTCCACGGAGTCGTCCGACCATGTCCATGTTGATCATGTACCGGATTTGGTCCAAAGGAACTGTGGGTGTGGCACAAAACTGGTTCGATCCCCACAAGCCTTTTTCTTCACCACTGAAACCAGCGAAGAGCAAATTGTCTTTCGAGGGATGCTGGGCAAAACGCTGGGCAAGTTCAAGCATGACGGCCACACCAGAGGCATTGTCATCCGCACCGAAATGAATCGTCGGTTCTCCCCGGAACAGCGAGTTTTCATCGCCGTACCCGAGGTGGTCATAATGCGCGCCAATGACGCCTGTCGGCTTGGGCTTTGACGGAGACGTTCCGTCCAAATGGTACAGAACGTTGCGGCCTACAATTTCTTTGACCAGCGCCATGCCCAATTGTTTGGAGGTGTCGCCGTGCATTTGCATCGGCGGGTGAGGTTTGTAGCGAAAAGTCTGAAAGGCCGCAGAGTCCCCTTTCGGCTTCAAACCCAAAGTGGCAAAGGAGTCCGACAACCATTCCGCCGCGGCTCGTTCGCCTGCCGTTCCCGTTTCCCTGCCTTCGAAGGCTGGCGCGGTCAATGCAACGACGTCGGATCGCAATTCTGCTGCGACGCGTTCCACCGGACGTCCTTCGTTGGCAATGTCCGCATTGCCTCCGCATCCCCACAAAATGACCGCCAGAGTGACAGCGCCGATCATCGAATCGCCGTGCTTGCCTTCCAATCCAAACATCTTCAATGTACTTTTGCGCAAAATTAGCGGAACAAATGAACGGCAAAAATCTGATTTGGATGGGCGTGGTTGGCTTTTATCTCACAGGATGCGGAGGAAGCGCTGAAAACCATGGAACACACCATGAAGGAAGCGGAGACCACTCCGCTCCGCACACCCATGCAAGTCAAGACGATGCGTCTCCAGAACAGACCCATTATGCCGGAGAAAATCATTTGGCGAATGTCCGCCAATTCACCTTTGGCGGGGACAATGCAGAGGCGTATTGGGCCTTTGCTGGAGATCGCTTGGTGTTTCAAGCGAGCAATCCACAATGGGATGCTTCTTGTGACCAAATCTTTGTGATGAATCTCGATGCCGACCGGACCCCTTCTTCGGAGCGGCCCAATCAGGTGTCTACGGGTTTGGGCAGAACAACCTGCGCTTATTTCATGCCCGGTGACACCACCATTGTATACGCCTCGACCCACCTCGGGAATGAGGCATGTCCGCCAGTTCCAGAGCGGGGCCCAGGTGGGAAATATGTTTGGCCGATTTACCCCGATTACGACATCTTCCTCGCTGACCTCAACGGCAAGATTGTCAAACAATTGACAAGTGAGGCGGGCTATGATGCCGAAGCCACGGTGAGCCCGACAGGTGACAAAATGGTCTTCACGAGCACGCGTTCAGGCGATCTCGAATTGTATACGTGCGATTTGAATGGGGACAACGTTCGCCAAGTCACGGATGAACTGGGGTATGATGGTGGTGCATTTTTCAGTCCGGATGGAGAATGGTTGATTTGGCGGGCAAGTCGTCCACAAACCGAAGAGGAGCAGCAAGAGTACAAAGATTTGCTCGCCCAGGGATTGGTAGAGCCGACAGACATGGAATTGTTCATGAGCCGAACCGATGGTTCGGAGATGCGCCAGCTGACGACATTGGGGGGAGCGAATTGGGCGCCGTATTTTCACCCAAGTGGCGACAAGGTTTTGTTCTCTTCGAATCATCACACAGGCGGGTTTCCGTTCAACATTTTCATGCTTGACCTGGTTTCTGGGAAAGTGGAGCAGGTGACGTTCGACAGTGCCTTCGATTCGTTCCCCATGTTTTCGCCCGATGGGACCAAGCTCGCTTTCAGTTCGAACCGGAACAATGGGCGAACGCGTTCGACCAACGTATTCGTCGCAGATTGGATCGATTGAGCCGGACTGCCCAAACTTTCGTGCTGTACAAGCCCTTTGGGGTCTTGAGCCAATTCCGATCTGAAGGAAGTCGAGCTGGATTGTCCACGTTGGGGTTGAGTTTGCCCAAAGACGTCTGGCCTGTGGGGCGTTTGGACGCTGATTCGGAGGGCATTTTGCTCTTGACGAATGACATGCGCATGCGGGCGCAAATGATGGAACCAGAGTTTGGACACCAAAGAGTGTATTGGGTCCAGGTCGAAGGGGAGCCCACGTTCGATCAGATTCTGGAGTTGGCAAAGCCGATGACCATCAAGGTGAAAAAGCAAACATGGGTGACCAAGCCAGCAGAGGCCCATGTGCTCAATGATTTGCCTCAGCTCCCCGAGCGGGTGCCGCCCATTCGGTTTCGAAAGTCCGTTCCAACGGCGTGGTTGTCGTTGACCTTGACGGAAGGCAAAAACCGGCAGGTGCGCCGCATGACGGCGGCAGTGGGGCTTCCCACCCTCCGGCTGGTTCGTGTCGGTGTGGGCCGGCTCAGACTGGAAGATCTGGACATATTGCCGGGCCAGTGTCGCCCTCTTTCCTCGGATGAACTGGCCATGGCCATGATGCGATGAGGATTGTTCGGGCACTCTGGATAACGGCATGGACGGCCATTTGCTGTGGCGTGGGCCTGGTCGTTGTGATGTTGAGAGCGGACATGGCCAATTGGGTCTTGATTCAGATTGGGCGCAACATGTGGAGTGTCCGGCTGATGAAATGGACGGGGAACAAGACCTTCGAATTGCGCGGCCCCGGCGCAAATCATTTGCCACAGCAAGCGATTTACATTGCCAACCACAGTTCTTTTCTGGACATCAATGCTTTGTTCGCTTTTTTGAATCGACCCATTGTCTTTCTGGCCAAATCTTCGCTTCGTCGAATTCCGCTTCTGGGGGGGGTCAATGCCCGTGTGGGCACCGTTTTTGTCAAACGCGGCAATCTCCAAGACAGCATCAGGGCGGTGAATGCCTTGCGCCACTCGTTTGACAAAGGGCGGAGCATCGTGGTTTTTCCGGAAGGCACCCGTTCCAAATCTGGCAATATGTTGCCGTTCAAGAAGGGAGCATTTCACTTGGCTGCCGCTGCGAAGGAACCTGTTGTTCCGGTTTACATTTCAGGAACGCATGAGGTGTTGCCTCCAGGGGCATTTCGGGTGAATCGGGCCCCGATTCGGGTCTATGTGGGGATGCCAGTCCCACCCCAAGAGAATGTCAACGCGTTTTTGCAAGCTGGGGAGCTCGCTGTGCAGGAGCTCAGAGCGATCGCCCTAGCTGAGTCCCTTCGATGATGGCCCGCTCGGCGTCGAGCTTCTGTGCACTTTGAGCACCACCGATGCTGTGCACATGCCAATCCCCGGCGAGCTGAAGTGTTGCTACCAGGGCATTGTTGGGCAATTGACCAGCGCAGATCACGACGTGGTCGCAGTTGAAGCACTGACGGACCCCTTTGGCATCGAGGTACACCAACCCCTCGTCCCCAATCATTTCGTAGCGAACCCCTGTGTGAAACTTCACCCCACGTTGCTTAAGGGTTTGCCGGTGAATCCAGCCTGTTGTTTTGCCGAGCCCACCCCCCATTTTCTTTTCAGAACGCTGGAACATGTGGATTTCTCGCTTTGTCTTCCGATTGCCAGGTGGTTTCAGGCCGCCGATGGTCTCCAATTCTTTGTCAATTCCCCAGCTCGCATAAAAGCCAAGTTCTTCATCGCGGTCATGACTCAAAAAATCTGCTGTGTCAAAGCCGATCCCGCCTGCGCCCACAATGGCCACGCGATTGCCCACCTGAACTTTCCCGGTGAGAACGTCGATGTAATTCACGACCTCTTGTCTTTCGGAGCCTGGCAGCCGGAATGGCCGTGGTTGGACACCTGTCGCAACGACAACTTCATCAAAACCTGTTTCGGAGAGCAAAGCCGCATCTGCGCGCACTCCGAGATGAACGGTTGCCCCTGCCTCCTCCAACATGTTTTCGAAGTAGCGAATGGTCTCTGCAAACTCTGATTTGCCCGGGATGCGTCTTGCCAAGTTGAATTGTCCGCCGAGTTGTTCGGCCGCTTCGTAAACCGTCACTTGATGTCCGGCTCGGGCAGCTTCCAGTGCACAACTCATCCCGGCCGGTCCACCGCCGATCACGGCCACGCGCTTGGCCGAGACAACCTGCGGTGGCAAAACAGGCATGCTCAACTCGTTGCCAGCGCGTGGATTCACGAGGCATGAGGCCGTTTTGCGCTGGAAAATGTGGTCAAGGCAGGCTTGGTTGCAACCGATGCAAGTATTGATTCTGTGAGCTTGGTTTGCCTCTGATTTGCGAACGATGTCAGGGTCGGCCAAAAACGGCCTGGCCATGCTCACCATGTCCGCATGCCCAGCCGCCAGCGCAGCTTCGCAAGCATCTGGCATGTTGAAGCGATTTGTCGTCACCAAAGGAATGGAAACTTCGCCTTTGAGTTTTGCCGTCACAAATGAGAATCCTCCCCGGGGAACCAGGGTCGCGATGGTGGGAATCCGGGCTTCATGCCAGCCAATGCCCGTGTTGATGATGTTCGCTCCTGCGGCTTCGATGTTGCAGGCCAGCGTGACAACCTCAGACCAACTGCCTCCCTCTTCGACCAGATCAAGCATGCTCAGCCGGTACATGATCACAAAATCAGGGCCACACGCGGCGCGGATGCCTTGGACAATTTCCAAAGGAAATCGCATTCGGTTTTCCAGGGTCCCCCCCCACTCGTCAGACCGTTGGTTGGTTCTTCGAACGAGGAATTGGTTGATCAGATACCCTTCCGATCCCATGATTTCCAGACCATCATAACCGGCTTTCTGTGCCAACTTGGCCGAACGAATGTAATCTCGGATTGTGCTGCGAATGCCGCGCGATGAAAGCGCTGAGGGCTTGAAGCGATTGATGGGGGCTTGGATCGCACTGGGCGCCACGTTGAAAGGATGATAGCTGTACCGCCCACCATGAAGCAACTGCAGGCATATGCGTCCGCCCGCCAGATGAACCGCATCAGTGATGACTTCGTGTGCGCGAGCGTGCCTCGAATTCGCCATTCTCGCACCTCCAGGCCCCAGGGCGCCACGGCGGTTGGGCGATACACCCCCTGTGACGATCAGACCAGCGCCACCTTGTGCGCGTTCCTTGTAAAATTCAGAGAGCGCCTTCATTCCGTCCCGTTTTTCCTCCAGGCCGATGTGCATGCTGCCCATGATGACACGGTTGGGCAGGGTCAGATGCGCTACTGACAAAGGGGAGAACAAATGAGGGTATTGCGGATGTTCTGGCTTCATTCGAATTCTCGGTATTTGTCCACGAGGTCATCGCGCTTGCGCCGAGACATCATGATTTGGTATGCAAAACGCTCCCCTCTCTCCTCCCCTTTCAAACGTCTTTTGTCGGGCTTGATTTCAGCGACCAAATCAATGAAGGCCTGGTCGCGGGTTGTGACGTTCATCATCCCCAACTTGTAGTCGAAAAAGTACCAATTCATGTCGTCGCCATGCAGGTAAATTCGCATCATGTCTCCGCTTCTCGAACGGATCCATTCGATTTTGCCTTGAACTTTTTGGAAAACTTGCTGCTCCCCGAGGCTCACCACCCCAATCGGACCTTCAGAAACAAACATCTCGTCGTAAGGATCCCAAACCCATTCGATGTCAGTGAATAGCATCGTGTGCTCCAGGGATTTGGGCAATCTTCTGAAGGTGCCTGACATGCTCAGTTCCGAGATGATTTTGTCGGTTTCTTCAAGGCCGATCCACTCGCGGAGGGCATATTCGTAATTCGAGTTGAAGATGTCCAAAGGTTGAGCCTGAGGCCAAGTGGGCATGGCCGCTGCCATGTTCGCAAGGAGGTCTTCTTCGAAGAGAAAGTCCAGGGCAAGTGAGCCCTTCCAACGGAGCTTTCCATCTTCGTCGACCCAAGTTTCTCCGACCATTTCGTGTTGAATCATGCCCAAATCGTACGGCATGTTCGTCACCCCCAAGGCTCGGAGCGCGCAGTCTTCACGTTTCAATTCAATCAAACTCCCGGGCAAGTTTTCTTGACGCCATTTGTCAGGGTCACTGATCAAATAGCGCTGCCCCTTGCGATCAAAACGAAGTTCGCCCGTTGCTG
>CBFIFE010000068.1:0-10824 GCA_965661765.1 uncultured Flavobacteriales bacterium | reverse complement strand
GTTGTCGATCGTGACGGTGATGGGGTTCTGTTCGACGGAAGTTTGGTTGAACGTGTTTTCCTCGGCATACGGGTGCAGGCCGTTCCAAGCGGTGCCGCAATCGAGGAAGCCGACCACTTGGAAATGGCGGATGAAGTCGGATTTGATGGGCCGGGGAACAAACGTGCTGGCCACTGGCAGGCGCAGCTCGGCGTTGACGAGGGCCATGTGGGAGCCATTGCGCGCATTTGTGGAGAAGCCGCGGAGGGGGGTGATTCGGGTTTGGTAAGCGTAATTGATGGTGGGATCGATGGGGGTGCCAGCGTTTTGGGCCAAGGCCAAAGCATTGTCCACCCCGCCGAGCAGGTGCAGCAATCTGTCGGATCCGATGGAGATGTCCGCGGCCGCGCGGACCGCGAAAATGAAATCGCCATAGATGGGGAAATAATTCCGGTAATCGAATCCGATCGTGCCGAAGGTCTTCGATTGCTCTGAGGGGTCGACGTACATCTCGGCCCAAACCTTCGAACGTCGCCCCTCCCGAATGTTCAAGGTCCGTTCCCTTGTGGCGTCGAAGACATAACTGAGCTCGAAGCCGGCGGCGTTGTTGAAGGTCGTCGGTTGGGCGAGGTTGAACGCGTCCGTGGCCAAAAACGCATTCCTGTCGAGGCGATAGACGGCATTCAGCCGGAGGCTGCGCACCTCATCAAAGGGGTAGCTCCACTTGTAACGAAAGGTGTGAATGTGCGTTTCGATGAGGCTTTGGCCGTTCGTCGTGAATTGTTGCTGGCCTTGCCGCTCCAGGGAGATGCTGCGATCAATCCGGCGGCTGAGGTCGGAATAGCCGATGGCGTAAGTGCTGTTGCCGAGGTTTCCTGCCAAACGAAAGCCCGCCACAAACCGCCGATCCTCAAACAAATCGCTGGCGCTGACTTTTGTCAAGGCGCCAAGTCCGGGCTGCACGGCGGTGACCCCGGTGTAGACTTGGTAGAACGAACCGCCGAAGGTGTTGTCGAGCTGTGAGGTCACCGACTCCAGGGCGTAGTTCATTCGGTAATTGCGGGGTTTCGGCAACGGTGCGGCGGGCACTTCCGATGCCGATTCCGCCTTCCGGTCATCCGCCGATCCGGGGCCGACTTCCGCCAGTTCATTTTCTCGTGGCCCCTGTCCCGTCGCCCCTTCACCAAGTCCACCTGTTCCTCCATCGCTTGGCCGGCCAGTTCCCCCGTTTGTGAGGGGTCCGAAAGGATAGTCACGGAAATCTACTTCGCCGACGCCAGGGACCCAGCGCCAATCCGGCAGGTCATTGGCCATCGGTCGCCCGCCGGCGCCCAGGTTCAGGGTGGCCCCATCGGTGTGGGCACGCGGGGCATCCTCGAGCTGCCAGTGCAAGTGACCGGCGTGTTGTCGGGTGCGTGCGGTTTGGCCCAATCCAGGAAGCCACTCGATGGACTGCAAGGGCCAGGTTTCCTGGGCAAAGAGCTGCTCTTCGGTGAAGTAGCGGTAATGAATCGTGGTGTCGATGGCGGCCACAGCGCTGTCTCGCCAGGCCAGGATGTGTCTTTGGGCATTCGCACTGGGCGATTCACGGAGAAAGACAATGCGGTCGTCCGTCCAGGGTTGGGGAAGTCGCTCGGTGACGTCAGGGGTTGCGGTCCACTGGGTCAGTTGCGGGGTGTCGCGATCGGCGATGTCGAGCACAAAGACATCGGTGGCGCTGGACACGTCAGCGCTGCTCGATGCGCGGTCGCCAGGCCAAGCCCCATCAGGCCGATTGGAGGTGAAGACCACGCGCTGGCCATCGGGCAAAAAGCGGGGGGACAAATCGTCATAAGCGTCTTCCCACAACGGCGCTTGGGTGTTGCCGATCACCTGGTAGAGGTACAAATCCGAACGCCCCTCCCGAACGCCACTCATGACGATGGTGCGGCCATCGGGCGCGTAGTCCATGGCGAGGACCTTGTCGACCCGAAAGAGCTCCTTTTCGACCCGTTCCCGCGTCTCGATGTCGACATTGACCAGGAACACCCGGCCCCGTTGTTCGAGCGTGTAGGTGAGCACGCGGCCATTGGGGTGCCACGCAAAGACAGGGTAAGTGTCGTCCTGGATGCGGTCGATTTTTGCGCCATGGCGGGCGAGGGACCGGGTTTGGCCTGTGGCCAAATCCACCAACCACACCCGCACTTGACCGCGCTCCTCGGTGGCCACTGCTGCCAGCTGGCCCTCCGGGTGCAACGCCACCCGCTGGTAGGTCAGGCCGCGCTTCAGCTTGCCGGGCAAATCGCCGCCATCCCTTCGGGCCTGCCGCCGCTCCTTGCGGGTGTTGAGCGGAGGCAGCAGATCGGCGGCTTCCTTCAGTTCGCCAGCATGGTAAGCAGAGACCTCTTCGAGCAGCGTCTTGAGGTCCATGCCGATGGCGAACAAGAATCCGCTTTCCACACTGCGGGAGACCCGGGACATGTACAGCACATTCGCCACGGTGGGCCGACCGAAGATGTCGGCCACAAATTTCCAAACCCCGTGCCCGAGGCGCATCATCTCCTCGTCATTTGCCTGCTCGATGCGGCCAAACGCACCGCGCCGGGCGTCGTCGGCAAGCGCAGCTGTGAGGCTCGGGGATTCGGGCAGGCTGGCATAGCTGAAAAGGCCCTCGGAGAACCAATCGGGGAAATTCATGGCCGAGCTGTTGCGGAGGGCGTCTTGCCAGGATCCCCCGTACAGGATTTGGTGAAACAATACCCGCGACAAACCCCGTCGCAATTGGGCCTCGATGTCAGCAGAATTGCCAGTGCCATAGAGGAACAACTTGCCATCGACCAGGGTCGCCGTGCCTCCGATGTTCGCATCCTCGCCCGCGCTTGCCCCGATGTTGGACTGTCGAAACTCTGACTGCTTGTTGTAGACCAAAACCTGAAGGGGCGGCTCCAGCGTTCTGTCCAGAAGGTTTTCGATGTCCGCCTGCACCCGCGGCAGCATTCTGACGACCCGCTGGGCAAGTTCTTGACCGCCTTGATAGTGGTAGACTTCAATCCCCGATTCGAGGGGGTAGTAGGACCAGGTGAAATCCCGGTATTGCACCCTGTTCTTGCCAAAGGTCATCTGCGACCCGTCATGGAATTGGGCCAGCGCGCCTGGGACCAGCAAGGCCGCCAACCAGACGATGGCCATCCACCGCAACCACCGCAGGGGTTGCGCGCGACGAAATGAACCGGGGCGAATCCTCACGAGTCGAAATTACCACTTCCTTTGCAGACGTTATGAAAGGATTGCACAAATTTGCTTTTGGCCCTTTTGGGGAGAATACGTACCTGGTGGAGGTGTCGCCGACGGAGGCTGTGGTGGTGGATCCGGGCATGTCCAACGCCGCCGAACGGTCGGCGTTCGATGCGGCACTCGCCGGCACGGGGTGTCAACTCGTGGCTGTGCTGCTGACCCATGCCCACTTGGACCATGTGGCCGGGTTGGGGCACATCCACGAAGTGCATGGCCTGGTGCCACGGATGCACCGGGCGGACGAGGAGACGTACCGGCAGGCCCCTTTGGCCGCGAACCTCTATGGCTTCCCGATGGATGCATTGCCGGAAGAGGTGCGATGCGATTTGGTTCAAGGCATGTCCCTCGGGTGGTCCGGCAGGACGCTGGAGGTTCGCTTTGTGCCCGGACACGCACCGGGGCATGTGGTGTTTGTTTGCCACGAGGAGGGCTGGATGATCGGCGGAGACACCCTGTTTGCGGGATCTGTGGGAAGAACCGATTTGCCGGGCGGCGATGCCCAAACCCTGTTCGACAGCATCCGCCGAGAATTGTACAGCTTGCCAGAGGACATGGCGGTCTTGCCAGGTCATGGTCCGGACACCACAATCGGCCAGGAGATGCGGACAAATCCCTTCGTGCGCGGAAGGGGCGAGGCTTGACGGCGCTCAGGCCTTGGGCAGGCGAAAGAAAAAGGTGCTGCCCACCCCGACTTGACTCTGCACTTGAATCGTTTCGTTGTGCGCCTCGATGAGGTGCTTGCAAATGGCCAAACCCAGCCCCGACCCACCCGCCAGCCGGGAACGACTCTTGTCCACCCGGTAGAACCTTTCGAAGATGCGTTCCTGGGAGTCGTCATCAATGCCGATGCCGTTGTCTTCCACTTCGATGTACACCTTGGTGGCCTCTTCTCGGACCTTGACTGTGGTTCGGCCGGTGCCGTCCTGTCGGCCGTAATTCACCGAGTTCACGATGAGGTTGCTCAGAACCTGGGTGATCCATCCCGAATCCCCTTTGGCATAAATCGACCCTGGGGAATCCTGATCAATTTGAAGGTGGACCTTCGCCCTTGTTGCCCTTCGCTCCTCGCTGTCGAACACCTCCTGAATCACATCCATGACGTCGAACTCCACAAGCTTGAGGTCCAGCCGACCGCTCTCCTCCTTCGTGATGACGTCGAGGTCATACAAGAGATGCCCCATTCGTTCCGCGTTTTTTGCGGCCTTTTGCAAGAAACGCCGGTTGTGGTTCGGGTCATCTACGGCCCCTTCAAGCAACGACAGGACGTAACCCTGAATCGATTGCAAGGGGGTCTTGAGCTCGTGGGCGAGGTTGCCGATGAAGCTGCGGCGGAAATCGTCCCGATCTTGCAGGGCTTCGAGTTTCGTTTCTTGGGTGGTTTTCCAAACCTTCGCGCGGTCGCGAACAAACTGGTACCAGTCCGTGGACAGGCCAAGTGGAACGGGGCTCTTGGGTGGGGCCATTCGGTCGAACACCTGAAAGACCTCCGTCAATTTCCGGAGCATCAAGCGTTGAAAGAGCCACAAATTTGCCAGGCCTGCAGCGCTGCCCAGGAGCAGGGGCAACCCCACCATCCAACCCCAATGCTCGGCAGCGAACGCGAACAACGCATTGCCATCGGCGAGCACAATCCAGCCCACTGTGAATTCAGTCAACGCGGTGAACAGCGCCAGAACCACGGCTGTCCACGCCGCTACGTGGACGGGGCTGGATTTGGTCATTTGGAATCCTCCCCGATTTCAGGTTGAAACTTGTAACCGACCCCCTTGATTGTTTTGAAGTGGCCATCGCCCAGCTTTTCCCGCAGCTTGCGGATGTGCACGTCGATGGTTCTGTCGCCCACCACGACATCATTGCCCCAAACGCTGGACAGGATTTGTTCCCTTGTGAAGACCCGGCCAGGTTGTGACGCCAGCAAACCCAGAAGCTCAAACTCTTTTTTCGGCAGGGTCATCTCCTCGCCGTTTTGCAGAACCACATAACGGTCCTTGTCGATGAGGATGCCCTTGGGCGACTCGTCGGGTTCGATGCCTGTGCCCTCTGCTCGGCGCAGCAGGGCCTTCACCCGGCTGACGAGCACGCGGGGCTTGATGGGCTTCTGGATGTAGTCGTCGGCACCGGCGTCGAACCCGGCGATTTGGCTATAATCCTCGCCTCTCGCAGTCAAGAACGCCACCACAGCCGAGGAGAGCCTGGGTTCCTCCCGAATCTGCAGGCATGTTTCCATGCCATCCATCTCCGGCATCATCACATCGAGCAGGATCAAATCTGGAATCACCCGGCGGGCGACTTCCATTCCTTCTCGGCCATTGCTGGCGGCATGCACTTCGAATCCTTCCTTTTCCAAGTTGTACGTCAACAATTCCAGAATATCTGGCTCATCGTCAACGAGGAGAATTTTCTGCTGAGACATGATGCGAAGTTCGGGATTGTGATGTTACCAAATCCTTACGGAATCTCTAAGCATCAATCTCGAATGCGGCTGAACCGAAGGGCCTTGAGCATCCATTTCGGCAGTGGGGCATCCGCCCCCCGCTTCTGCACGTCCAGGAACAAGCCCCATTTTTCAATGATTGGGATTTTGTGCACCTCAATCATTTCCAACCAGCATTCGTCTGGGTCGTCGATGTAGGTGCAGTGCACTTTCGTTTCGCCCATCCCGATGGCATCGGCGGTGTCGCATCGGAAGCCAAACCCTTCTTGCGCGAGCGCATCGCCCAACGCAGCCATGCCCCGAACATCAAAACCGAGGTGGGCAATGCCGGTGTCGCACCAAATCCGATCCTCGAAAATGAACCTCCCTTTTCTGTCTTGGGCTTCGACCAATTCGATGTAGGTCTTTCCCGTCACCGGTCCGAACCCGCCGACTGGCAGTCCGGGCTGGGTCAGCCGCACCCGGCGATGGCGTTCGCGCCCGCCCGGCAAGTCGGCCCAATCCGATTGAATCGCGGTCTCGTCGAAAACAACTTCGCTGAATCCCAGCAAGTCAGCGTAGAGCCGCATCGAAGCGGCCATGTCGCTCACCCCGATCGTGCAGCCCATCGCCCCACCGGAGGGGTGGCCGTTGCTGCCGAAAAAATCATCCGCCTCCAGCACTTGAAACAACGTCCCGTCCGGATCGCGCAGGTAAAATGTGGGCGCCCCCCAAGGTGTTGTTTGCAGTTTGTGATCGCACGCATCCCCCACCAGCCGTCGGGCATGGGCGTGCATCTTTTGGATGTCAGGGGTCTTCATCTGCACCGTCGTCAGGCCCAAATCCCCCATCCCCACACGCCATGCCGCCGCCACGGGCTCAAACGACGCCGGCCGCAGCACTTCAAAGGCGCAGCCCCCTTGCAGGTTCATCACCATGCTTGCCCGCTTGGTGATCGTTTCTCCCCGGGTGTGGCTGTCCATCAGGGGCGCCGCTTGCACGCTGTCGAAAAAAGGAATGTCCATTCCGAACAGCTGCCGGTAAAGTTTCAAGGTGGCATCCATGTCTGTGATGGCGATGCCGATGTGTTGCATGCCTTGGATTCGCCAGTCGTTTTCCTTGCTCATGTGCCCTTTTCGATTGTGTTGACATATTCAGACCAAACCCGCACCGGCTCGCCCCCCTCGTTCCAAAATCTTTTGGCGCCCAGCGCCCCCATCTCATCCCGCATCACCCCGTACCACGCCCCAGCCAAGCGCGTCCCCAAAACATTGAAGGCATACAGCGCCCCGAAGGCCGTCCAACTCCACCCATCTGTCGACGCCCCCACCACGGCGGCCCCCACCCCACTGATCACCAACCAAACCAACGGAAACACCACCATTCCCGCCGTCGTTTTGAAGGTGCTCTTGAAACAAATGTCCTTCACCCGACGATCGGCTTGGGCCTTCAGCATCGGCAGCAGGGGCCAAAGGGCCCACCCCGCCACGACCGCCAGCGGCGCCACCAGCCAAGGCCAAACCTTGGATCGCCGGCGCTCTGCCGCCCGCCGTCCGATGTCCTCGGGTCGGACGGATTCGAGCAAACCAGAGGCGCGAACCGCTTCCGCAGCTTCTGCGACAGCGTCGGGTTCGTCGTGGCGAATGAGCCCAGCGACATGGTCGCGAACCGCCTCGAAGTCGGCTCCATCTTGCTCTGTGGTGCGCAAGGCGCCCACATACGGCACCCAGTCCTTCGCCGCCACCGACCCATCGGGGATGTCGATCATCAGCGCCCGCAGCGCATCGGCCAATTCCTTGGCGAACGCCCCCACATCCATCTGCCACAAGCCTTGGTCATCTTGCTGAAGAAATTCCTGGAATGGAATCGGTTCGCCCATCCGGTAACCCAGTCGCCGCTGGAACCCATCGTATTGCTCGTAGTCCAACCCCACAGGAACGACCTGAAGTCGCTCGATCATTTCTGGATCCTTGTTGACCGCCATGGCGATCATGTCCGCCACACCCCGCTTCAATGGCCGCAAGCCCCGCGCCCCGTTGTGGTTGCCCTCAGGAAACAAGCCCACCACCGCCCCGAGGCGAAGGCGTTCCACACAGATTTCAAAAATCCGCAAGTTCCGCTCGCGCGTGTCGTTCAACCGGTCGCGCCGCCGGAAAACGGGCAGCATGTTGAAGGCGAACAACAGGGTGCGCACGATTTTTTTGTAAAAAATGTCACTGCGCGTCAACCAATGGATGTGATGCTGTGGCAAAAAGGAACAGTGAATCAAAGGATCCATCAGTCCGTTTTGGTGGTTGCACACCAGAATGGTGGGCCGCTTGGGTGGCGGCATGTTGTCCAGCCCCGTTCTCACACTCGTTCGATGAAACCGCGTCACCCCGGACCAAACCCACGGCAACACCACCTGATACCCCCAATGCCACCGCTGAATTGGCGGCTCATGAAAAGGTTTCGTCTTTGCAGCGGTCATGCGTCGGCAGTTGGGGTTTGGGCGCGCAGTCGGGCACCGGTTTCGCGTTCGAGGGCCTGCAGAATCCGCTGCATGGCCTTGTCGATCTGCTTGTCTTCCAGGGTTTTCCCCGCATCCTGAAGCACGATTTTGATGGCATAGGATTGCAGGCCTCCGGCCAAACCTTCCCCCACATACACATCGAACAAACCGACCGACTGAACCAACTTGCCACCAGCCGCCTCGGCGCATGCGGCAATCTGTCCAAACGTCACGCCCTCCGGAACGAGGAGGGAAAGGTCCCTTCGGACGGCGGGAAATTTGGCCAAATCAGACGCCTTCACCTGCCGCCCTTCCATCAAGGCCACAAGCTTGGCGACATCAAATTCCGCATAGAGCACCTCCACCCCCGCCAAATCACGGACGGCCAAGGCGTCCGGGTGCACCCGGCCCAGCCGTCCAACCCCCTCACCACTGGGCACCATGCGCCCCCGTTCCCCTCGGACCCACGTCTCGAACTTCACCCCCTCCAGGATCAACCCCTCGGCCCCCGGCACAAGCGCCAGCTCGCGCCCCACCCCAAGGGCCTCCATCAACGCCTCCACTTCGCCCTTGAGGTCCATCAGCCCCACCGCTCGCGCGGGCCGATTCCAGTTTTCGGGAGAAGCCTGCCCCGTCATCCACATCGCCACCATTTCGCGCTCCTCGAAGCCGCCCTCATCTTTCCGGCGATACGTCCGGCCGAGCTCAAAAAGGCGCAGGTTGGGATGTTGGTTGTTCCGGTTGCGGGCGATGGTTTCGAGGCCTTGGAAGAGCAGGGTTTGGCGCATGATGGCCAAATCCGAACTCAATGGATTCAGCATCTCCACAAATGCTTCCGGACGGAGTGCCGGTTCTTCACGTCCGCTGCGCTCCAAAAACCCCACGGCATCGCTGGCCCTCGTCAGCGAGTTGTTCATGATTTCCGAAAACCCCCGGCTCACCAACAACTCGCTCATCCGCAGCCGGGCCTTGTCGGTGTCTGGGCCGTCGGCGACGTCGAGGGTGATGGCCATCCGCTTGGGCAGCGGCACACGGTCAAAGCCATGCACGCGCAGGATCTCCTCAATGACGTCCGCCGGGCGCGTGACGTCCATTCGGTAGGCGGGGACCCGCAAGGTGAGCGATGCTTCGGTGGCCTCCAGCACGTCGATGTCCAGCGAGGCCAGGATCCCCTGCACCCGCGTTCGGTCGATTCGTTCGCCAATCAATCCGTCGAGCTGTGCATAGGTCAAGGACACCATCGCCGGGCCGGGCACTTCGCCCAGTTCCACGCAGACCCCACCGGTCCCGGCGATCGTTCCGCCCGCCCATTCTTGGATCAACTGCACCACGCGCTCCATGGCCGTCCAGGTCAAGGCGGGGTCAACGCCCCGCTCGAAGCGGAACGACGCATCGGTCGACAGTCCGTGCCGCCGTGCCGTCTTTCGTACGGAGACCGGATCGAACCATGCCGACTCGATGAACACCCGCGTCGTGGCCGCTGTCACGCCACTCCCCGAGCCACCGAACACCCCCGCGAGGCACATCGGCCGCTCGGCATCTGCGATCACGAGGTCTGCTGAATCGAGCGATCGTTCCACACCATCGAGTGTGGTGAATGCCTCGCCTGGGGTTGCGCGGCGAACGGTGATGTGGTTGCCCGAGATTTGGTCTGCATCAAAGGCATGCAAAGGCGTGCCCAACTCGTGCAACACATAGTTCGTTGCATCCACCACATTGTTGATGGCCCCCACCCCAATCGCGGCCAGCCGACGCTGCACCCACTCCGGTGATGGCCCGACCACCACGCCCTCCAACACACACCCGCAGTACCTTGGCGCACCGGCCATGTCGGCCACCTCCACCTTGACAGGACAGCCGCCCTCCGCCAGCGTCTGCCGGTCTCCGCCGGGCGTCCAATCCACCTCCTCGCGAATGCCTTGAACTGTCTCATGCCGCAGGCCTGCGGCCAAATCCCGGGCCACCCCAACATGGCTCATCCCGTCCGTTCGATTGGGGGTCAACCCGATCTCGATCACCTCGTCGGTGCCCACCCCATAGACGGTGGCGGCGGGGGTGCCAGGCGCCCATTTGGCCTCCAGTTCAATGATGCCATCATGGGAAATTCCCACCCCGATTTCGTCTTCTGCGCAAATCATCCCCTCCGACACCTCGCCTCGAATCTTGCCTTTTTTGATCTTGAACGGATCGCCCTCCACTGGATGCAAAGTGGTCCCGACTGTCGCCACAACGACGTGCAATCCCTCACGCACATTCGATGCGCCGCAGACAATGGACAAGGGCTCACCACCTTCGCCCACATCGACGCGACACAGGCTCAAGCGATCGGCGTTCGGGTGTTGCTCTCGCGACACGACATGCCCAACAACCAGCCCTGCCAAACCGCCAGGAACATCTTCCACTCGCGCGATGCCTTCGACCTCCAGGCCGGTGGCGGTCAAGACTTGGCCTGCCTCTTCGGCCGATTTTGCTGTGGGCACCAATTCCCGCAGCCAGCGATACGATATTTTCATTTCATTCAATCAGGGACTGCAAAGGTAGCTTTTCGAAAATTGTGTACCTTCGCCGCCCAATCGGGATGTAGCTCAGTTGGTAGAGTACGCGTCTGGGGGACGTGTGGTCGCTGGTTCAAGTCCAGTCATCCCGACAAAATCAAAAAACCCAGCCT
>CBFIFE010000067.1:2809-11003 GCA_965661765.1 uncultured Flavobacteriales bacterium | reverse complement strand
AAAGTCGGTGTCTTGTTGGGCATAACGCATCTTTATTCAATCAAATGTACCCCATTTTGAATCAATAAACACGCATTGAACACCAGGAATTGATTTTTAAATGACGTCGACCGCTTCGCTGAACCATCTTCCAATCCAGACGGGATGTTGAACTGAAGTGATTGGATTCAGTTGGACAACAGCGTAATCGATGCTCCCATCATGTGCCCCCGGGTGGTCGGGAGGGCTGAAATGCGGCCGAAACACAAAAGATTGTATCGGGAAGTGAAGATTGGTGCCAGATTTGCGAGGAGAGCGAGCGCCTGTCGCGTCAAGCATTTCGTCCGGCTTGCTCGCTGCAACAAACAGGGTGCGGCTCGCATAGGCGTCTTGGCTGATGATGGATGGGCAGAGGTCGTGGTCGTTGAAACTTTGTTGGATTTGGCCGAAGGCACTGTCAAAACCGCCGTCCTTCTCCTGGCCATCAACGGCCGCATCGAATTCCCACCGCATCGGCTCCTTGATGGCCCGATTGAGGATGCGAATGTTTCGTGCAAGGTTTTGATCTTTTGATTCTGATGCTGAATTCGACGCTCCTTCAACGCAATGCCATCAATCAACATTTGCCTCAGAAAAGATGGCTGAATGGGCTTCACAACATTGGGCATTATGATGTCTCAGGGAAAAGAAAATGACGGGCTTTCTGAATGACAAATCATTCGTTAACTGGATTTTGAGGAAGCAATGAATGTTAAAGCATTCATGGTTGTACTTTTTTTCTAGGAACACATCAGATCAGTTGCTATTTTTGCATGAGATATGATTCAAAAATAACCAATAAAGGCTTCAATGACTGATAAACCATTCAATATGTGGCACTCTATGAGTGATCAGGCACTTACAGCCCATATCGGGGCATTTACAAGGCATCACCGGCTGGAGCAAAACAAAACCCAGGATGCCCTGTCGCATGAGGCGGGCATCAGTCGTTCCACCCTCAGTTTGCTGGAACGGGGTGAAACGGTTACCCTGGCCACCCTGATCCAGGTGCTTCGGGTACTCGACCAACTGCAGGTCATGGAAGCTTTTGAAGTGCAGCAGCGAATCAGTCCGCTGGCCCTTGCAAAAGCTGAACAAGAAAAACGCAAAAGAGCAAGAAACACCCAAACAAGAGACCCTGAAAAATCAGATTGGTAAAGCATGAATACGGCATTTGTAAAAATATGGGGCGAGTTAGTGGGTGCGGTAGCCTGGGATGAGGCCACCGGATATGCCACGTTTGAATATGATTCCAAATTCAAGAGCAAAGGATGGGATTTGGCCCCCTTTCAAATGTCCATTAACGATAGAAAACGCGATTTCAACTTCCCCGCCTTGCGCAAAAAGGCAGATCCTGCTTTGGATACCTTCAAAGGCCTACCCGGCTTGTTGGCCGATGCACTGCCCGACCGGTACGGAAATGAACTCATCAACTTGTGGTTAGCTCAGCAAGGTCGTCCGCTGAACAGCATGAATCCGGTCGAGACTCTGTGTTTTATTGGCACCCGTGGTATGGGCGCCCTGGAGTTTGAGCCCACCACCTTCAAGGAAAGCAAAAGAACCTTTTCGGTCGAAATTGACAGCTTGGTGGACATCGCCCGGAAAATGCTCACCAAAAAAGAAGCGTTCGTTACCAACCTGCAGGAAGACGAAGAACAGGCCATTCTTGAAATGTTGCGGATTGGCACCTCTGCCGGTGGTGCCCGTCCCAAGGCGGTCATTGCCTACAACGAGAGAACCGGTGAAGCAAAATCAGGCCAAACCAATGCACCCAGAGGGTTTGAACATTGGTTGATCAAGCTGGATGGGGCAAGTGATGTACAGTTGGGAGCCAGCAAGGGTTATGGCCGGGTGGAAATGGCCTACTACAACATGGCAGTGGCTTGTGGGATCCAAATGATGCCTTCCAGGATATTGGAAGAAAACGGCAGAGCGCATTTTATGACCAAGCGTTTCGACCGGGAGGACGGTTCAACCAAACACCACATTCAAACCTTCTGTGCCATGAAGCACTTTGATTACAACCTGGTAACCAGCTTCAGTTACGAGCAGTTGTTTCAAACCATGCGGGAACTCAAGCTTCCCTATCCGGATGCAGAGCAGTTGTTTCGAAGGATGGTGTTCAATGTGGTGGCCCGCAACTGCGATGACCATACCAAGAACTTTGCCTTCCGCTTGAAAAAGGATGGAAAATGGGAACTGGCACCGGCCTATGATGTTTGCCATGCTTATCAACCCAAGCATCAGTGGGTCAGTCAGCATGCTTTAAGCATCAACAACAAACGAACCAACATTACCAAGGATGATTTGCTCACCTTGGGCAAATCCATCAAAAACAAAAAGGCAGCGGAAACCATTGAGGCAATCAGCCAAACAGTGAGCCAATGGAAAACCTATGCAGATGAAGCAAGGGTATCACCCAAACTGCGTGATGAAATAGCAGCCACATTGATACGATTATGAGGTGGTCGGATTCAATTGGACTCCTTTGAGGACAAGTACAGGTGGGTTTCATGGTTGAACAGCACGCTCGTAGAAGCCTCGTTGATGCTGATCTCCTATCGAATTGTGACATCGATTAGGGTTGTGGTACCGGACATGACTCTTTCCCGAAATTCGCAAAATCACTGGTGACAGATTCACAAGCACAACCCACTCAACTGCCTGTCCCGCTCTCCGCTTCCTGAACGCAACGCACAGAAAATCCGAACTGCATGAAGCCTGTGAAGGGATCCAGACTTTCTTGATTTGCATACAACTTGCGGTACCATGCACCCGAGCCGCCCGCTGTGGAGCTCCACCAAGCTGCGTCGGTTTCTCCGTTCAAGAATGCACCGTCGAAATGATCCCGAATGCCCGTTGGAAGCGCCTGAAAACCTGAATCATTTGTCCCATCCCAAGCCGGATTGTCGGAGGAAGAGGATTTCATTTTTCCACCAGCCACCGCATTGCCACCAAGTGCATCCGCCAAAGTCGTCCAATCGGCGTCCGAAGGGACGCGCCATCCTGCAGGACAAAGACCGGATTCGTCATTGACAGCGAAACCGTTGTACAAATACCCGTTTGTCGCAAGGCCTGTTGAATCGTTGCTGTAGGCCACCCGTGCACCTTCTTGAGCGGTTGTCCAGCTGGCTGGCTCTGTCACTTGCGGAATCGGAAGGCCATTCGCGTATTGGGTCGTTCGAAGGTTTTCTTTGAACCAGCACTGCGTGCCGACTTGAACAACATTGTAGGACTGGCCATCAAACTCGATTGAACTTGATGCACACGTTGGATCCGAAAGCGAAGGGGGCTCCTCGTTCGTGGCGTCCTCATCGGCTGTGCCTTCATCGCTGGCATCTTTCAGGCAGCGAATTGAATTGCCATAGCTGTTGGTAACGGCTGCGCGATAGACCCCGACAAAGTCTGTCCCCAGCAGCCTGAACCAACTGGTCGTTGGAGAATTGGACGTAGCGGTCCACCAATACCCCGAATTGCTGTTGTCAAAATAGCCGTAAAAGCCATTTCGGTCCCCGCCTGGGAGTCCGGAAAATCCCGTCGCATTTGTTCCGTCCCACCCCGGTGAGTCCGAAGGGGCTGACTTCAACTTCGCCCCAGCCGTTGCCTCGCCTCCAAGAAAATCCGTCAATGCCGTCCACTCGGCATCCGTCGGAACATGCCAACCTGATGGGCACAGCCCGGCTGCATCATTGACCGCCGACCAATTGTAGAGGTAACCGACAGTTGACAGATTTGCCGAATCATTCGCAAATGCCGACCGTGCGCCGATTGTGGCGTTTGACCAATCTTCAGCCGCTGTCAACTCCGGAATTGAAGTGCCATCGGCGTAGTGTGTTGTCTTGAGGTTCTCCGCGAACCAACATTGATCTCGAATCTCCACAAGGGAATATTCATCATCATCGAACGTGATGCTCGAAGCGCCAGAGCACGGCAAATAGGGCTCGGTCATAAAACTGCTCGAATCGCCGTATACGATGCCTGCCTCATTCGTTGCAAATCCGCGAAAATAATACGTTGTCTCTCCCTCAAGATCGGTGGCTGTGGCAGCAAATTCGCCGCTGATCGAACCGACTGAAATGGTCGTTGCGTCGCCAAACGTAGAATTTGTGCTGTACTCGAACCCTGCATCCTCAATCGTGCCACCGCCATTTCCCACAAGTGTCCCGTTCAACTGGACCGTGGCAATGGTTACGTCAGATGCGGTCCCTGTGGACACCTCGGCATCCCCAACGGTCACAAAGTTCAGGATGTCCCCGACCACGCGCCCCAAGGGAATCTCCGCGAAGGCTCGATAATAATACGTGGTCCCCTTTGTCAAGCCTGACAGGGCCTCCGCAAAGGATCCAGAACCGGTTGCATCGTAAATCGAGGGTTCCGAAAAGTCGCTTTGGAGTGACAATTCAAATCCAGATGCCACAACCTCGGAACCGCCATCCTCAAAAGAGCCATTCAACGAAGCCGAGAAAGCCGACACCTCTGTCGCCGGGTCAGTCGTCACCGTGGCTGGATTGAGAAGCTGATTGAGGATGCTGCCCAGGAAATTGTTGATGCTGTCCAACTGGGCTTGGATTCCCTCCTCGCGCAACTGCGTGTAGTACCTGTGGTGAAGGCCTTCGGCCAAACTGTCCGATGTGTGGTTGTCCAGTGAACCGACACGGCCATTGATGATTTGGTCTACACGCATCGAATCTGCAAGGATCAAGTTCACTTGGGCATTGCCCACATCCTCCAAATTGAAATGGCCCAGAGAAATGTTTCGATCAGCAGTTGCACCTTCGCTCAAGACATCGGCCCAACTCAATTCACCAAAGGCACCAATCAAATCATTGAATTCTCCTGCGTTCAAATCGGTCGCGAGAAATAGCGCATTCAACTCGTGCTGCAATCGAAGCAGATCAATGGAGTAGGAACGACGGCTGCCGACAGTCTCCAATTTGACTGCTTCCGACTGTGCCTGGGCCGAAGTGAGCAGCGAGGCACACAAAGTGAAAATCACGCAAACTCGCTGGGCAATTTCTGGCTGCCATGTCCCCAATCGGATCCTGTTTTCAAAACGCTTCATGATTCTTACTTTTCTTCTATTTCAAGTCATTCATTTTGCCTTGCCAAACCTTTTGATTGACTGACAAGCACTCGGTTCTTGACGACGAATCGCCGCAACAAAGTTCTTTTCCAACTGCCGATGATTTGCGTGAATCTCTCGAAGAACACAGAAGGATGGGACGGTTGTGAATTGGCCTCATCTGTTCGCAGTTCCCCTCTTATCTGGAAAAAGGAATCAACGAAATTCCGGAAGCCATTGCCACGCATGAAGTGGACAAAGTGGGGCCTGCCTCCCCTTCGCTTTGCGATCAATGCGTGAATCCGAACGAATCGTCACGCATCACACAATGATGATGAAAGAATATCATGCATTCGCTTCGTGTTGCGAGACGGCTCAAGGGGAAGGTCCTGCTACTTTTGGGACATGCGACGAGACATTGGCATCGTTCTGGCTTCCCCAAAAAAAATCCTTGGCCTGTTCCTCCTGCTGTGCGGTGCAACGCTCCTGACCGCCGCAGAAGAAGCGCCCCGCGGCATCCAATCTGAAGACATGTCCCGAAGATTGCAGTCATTCGGTCCATCCCTGTCTGCCATGGGAAAAGAGGGAGAGCGTCTGTGGGCGTGGGCAGAGCCTGCGAAAAACTGTGACAGCCTCAAAATGGCGGCGTTCCTTCTGATGGTTTCCGCAAATCGGCTGGGTGATTCCACCTTACCTGATAAAGTGCACTCGCTTGAGACTGAACACAATTGCCAAATCACGAGCAGCGCACTTTCTTACGCCTTCGGTGTCAATGGCGCACTGCGTGGTGACTGGGTTCAAGCGAATCATTGGTTTCGACGCAGCGTGGCCCTGGCTCAGGACGAACCCATCAGGTATTTGCAAAACGCCCTGAATGCATTGGCTGTGACCCAAATGCGGATGCAACAGCACCAAAAGGCCATCGTCACCCTCGAAGCGCTTCACGGACTCGACCAGACCGCATTTCCAATCGAAAGCATGAATACACTCGCTTATGCGAACTTCTTGGTCGGAAATTGCATGAATGCCTTGGAATGGTGCGATTTGGGACAAGAACGCATCCGGGAATTGGCCAACAATCCCGAGGTTCTTCCCGCTGCTTACGAAAGCGCCTTGGTGGGCTTGTTGTTGACTGAAATGGAAATTGGATTGGTGACTGAGGACCATCCAAGGGTAGAAACTGCATTTGACCAAATCAATTTTGACGGCGCTTTTGATCAACGAGAGATCAACGCCGTTGGGACCTTGACCTTGTATTTTCAATGGGCGAATCTCCCGGATTTGGCCTTGGTCTTCCGCAATCGCCTTCAGCAATGGACGGCAGAAATTGAACACGCAGTGCTGGAGGATCACTTGGGTGCGAACAGCTCGCTTTTCGGTGCAGCAGACAGCCTTTCCGATCTCCAGTGGCAGCAGCAATTGGTGAGGCTCTCGTCACTTCCGCTCCATCTCCGTGGTCTCCCGAGAACGGCCTGTGCGCAGCCCGACACGCCCGACCCGCGTGACAACCTCGCCAATGCACATGCTCAACTTCACAGGTGGAAAGGATGGGCCACAGCCGCAGGGCTCCTCCTTTTGCCCTTCTCTTGGATGACGGCGGTTGCTTGGCGGCAGATGCGCCGTTTGTCTCGCTGCTCAGCGTTCAGCGAGGAAGAACTTCTGGCCATTCTTGAACAGCAGGCAGGCAAGCCGGCAAGCGCAAGGTCTGTCTTCCCCAAGAATCGCCTCGCCTACAAGGCGTTTGCAGAATTGTCGTCGCGGCACTTTCCCGAACTCAACTCCGACCTTGCTTCCATCATGGCTGAATGGCCGGAAGGGGAGAGAATCGTGGCGCTGGCCTTGGCGAAGGGGGAAACATCAAAATCCATTGCGATTCGTGAAAACCTGAACATGAGTCGGGTCTACAGCATCAGAAGGTCCATTCGAAAGAAGCTCAAGTTGTCAAGCCAAGTGGCCTTGGATGATTGGCTGAAATCCCGAATGAATACATGAAGCATTGGATCATCATGCTGGCATGCCTTTCGTTGGGAAGCCATTTGCAGGCCTCTCCGTTGGAGGACTCCGTTCGAGTCTGGCTGGCCGAGGGAGAGAAGGCAAAGTGGCTGCAAATGATGAGCCATCTTCAACAGGACAAGATGACAGATTTGCATCAACAGGCCTTGTCCTTGCCCCACCCGTTGGGTCTGGCCGCCCTGCCTCGAGCGGAAAGACCGAAATGGGCCCAAGTCCCAGATGCCACTTTATGGGATTGGTACCGGCGCAGTCAAGCCGTCATTTTCTTTCGAAACAAGCTGCAATCTGCGGAATTGACATCAGCAAAAGCATTGAGTCCGAAGGAGCGCCTCGACCAGCTGCGGAAAGAGGAAATGTGGCCATGGCAACTCGGCAATATCGTGCTCTGGGGCGTCGTCCTTCTGCTTGCCCTGGCCTTTGTTGTGTCTCGGCGACAAACAGCAGCTTTGCCTCCGGCGTCTAGGCGATGGCGCGATCTGCATTTGGCCTTTCTCCACCAAAAATGGTCAGAAAACACCCGCTTGAAATGGGCGCAATTCAAGATTCAGTCCGACGACAAACCACCAAGTGAGGACTTGCCTTGTTTTGCACACTTGACCCATTCAGAACGAGAGCTTGTTCAATACATCACGCAGGATATCTCCAACGAGACCGCCAGCACAATGATGTCTTGCTCAGTGAGTTACATCTACAACCTTCGATCATCGATTCGACAGAAACTTGGCCTGAGCGGTGACCGCAACCTCAATTTTGAGATTCGAAGAATCGTTCGCGACCAAGAACAACGCAACAAATCGACAACCCCTTGACATCATGAAGTTTCATCTCTTCATTGCGAGCACTCTCAGCATCTGTTGGGCATCGTTTCTTGTCGAATCTGCTGCTGCACAGGGCCCGCAAGAACTGGTCCCGATTGAATCCGTGACACACTTGGCCATCCATCAGACAAATCCTGGAGATGCATCGGGCAGTGGTTTGAGAGATGTATTGACCAAGGCCAACAACCAACCCTTCGACGATTTCGGCCTGACCTGATGATTGCCGCCGTACATTTCCAGCCACTATGGCCCGTGTGCTGCTGATCACCCCGCCGTTCACCCA
>CBFIFE010000067.1:0-2799 GCA_965661765.1 uncultured Flavobacteriales bacterium | reverse complement strand
TCGTTCGCGACCAAGAACAACGCAACAAATAGACAACCCCTTGACATCATGAAGTTTCATCTCTTCATTGCGAGCACCCTCAGCATCTGTTGGGCATCGTTTCTTGTCGAATCTGCTGCTGCACAGGGCCCGCAAGAACTGGTCCCGATCGAATCCGTGACGCACGTGGCCATCCAAAACGGGAACTGGAGCAACCCGGACACATGGGCAGATGGCGCGATGCCCACAGATGGCGCGCGAGTGCATGTTCCGCCGGCTGTTCATGTTGTTGTCGACACAGCGGTCCAGGAACGGCTCAAAACCCTTCGCCTGGATGGCACCCTGTCCTTCACGCGAACGGCGAACAGCTTGCTGAAAGTCGAAACACTGATCGGTACAGCCAACAGCCATTTGGAAATGGGGACACCAACGATGCCCATCCCTTCAGAATTCACCGCTGAGTTCCTGTTCATTGACGAAGGCCCCATGAATTTGTCCGAGGACTTCGGACAATTCGGAAAAGGTTGGGTTCACATGGGCAGCGCCGTGGCCCATGGAGCAGCGAAAACCGCTTGGCTGGACTTGGATGTTCCCCCTGCTGAGGGAGACACGACTTTGTGGCTTTCGAGCGCGCCAGTGGGGTGGGGCGCAGGAGACCGCATTGTCATCACTGGGACTTCGGCCGAGGATCCCACATCAGAAGAAGTCCGTGTGGTGACTGAGGTGATCGACAACCAGGTGACGATCGACAGCCCATTGAACTGGGGTCACCTGCCCCCGAGGGAAGACCTCCGCGTGCATGCAGGAAACCTGAGCAGGAATGTCTTGTGGCACTCAGAAAATCCGACGATCGATCGGCGGGGGCACGTGATGTTCATGAACAGCACAGAAGTGGATTTGGCCTATGTCCGTCACCATCAGCTTGGGCGAACGAACAAGCAGGTCCAGGTGGATGACTGGTTTTTTCCCACCCTTGTCGCAGATGAATACGTCGCTGGAGAGCGCACAAACATCCGGGGGCGCTACTCCTGCCATTTTCACCGAGGCGGTGTCAATCCCGCAACCACGCCACAAGCCACTGTTCGAGGTTGTGTGGTAGAGGACGACCCAGGATGGGCATTCGTCAACCACAGTTCCCATGTGGACTTTATCGACAACTTGAGTTACAATGTGGTCGGCGGTGCCTTTCAAACCGAGTCTGGAGATGAAATCGGCACCTTTCACCACAACCTCGCGGTTCGCACAGTGAATCCTGATTTCCCCATTTTGGACCCCGAAACCGCTCCGGTGGATGCCCGCGAAGATTCCCAAGACTTTGCTTTCCAAGGGGATGCGTTCTGGTTCCACGGTGGCGGTGTGAGCGTAACGGACAACGTGGCCAGCGGATTTTCTGGTCATGGTTTCATCTTTTGGACGGAAGGGCAACGCGAAGTGGGAACAACATTTGATCTTCAAAACATGTTTTCTGTCGGGAACATCCCCCACGGCGAACTGCTTGGGGATTTGACACACGTGCAGAGCTGGTGGGTGCCGGTTTTGGCCTTTGCCAAGAACACGGCTTACAGCGGATCAAAAGGTTTTGCGGCATATTACGTTCATGCAACGCTCTTTGAGGACATCACCGAGCTGAGTCCAGCATACCTGGAGACTGTGCACACAACTTTCGAAGATTTGACACTCTGGAACTTTTTGCTCATCGGGGTGGAAATGCAGAATTGCGAGCGATTCACCTTCCGAAATTTGGATGTTGTCGGACCTGGCGATGAAGAGAGCATCGGGGTGATGAATGCCATCACGGTGGCGCGCGAGAGCCACTGGGAGAATTGCCAAATCCAAGACTGCGCAATCGGCATGGTTCCCCCCATGCAGGGTGCAGTCGAGATTTGTGGCGGGACATTCGCAAATCGATGGGACTTCCTGATTGTTCCGCCTCAACGGGACAGCCGAGCGCCCGGCTGGGATCGAGACTTGCGGATTGAGCAGGCCGCATTCGGGGAAGCGCCCTACCCGTCACCAGATCGCGTCCAATTCTACCTTGCCGGCGAAGCCGCTCTCGCTGGAGAAGTTCCTTTCGTCGAGCCGGAATTCCAGTCCCTCTTCTTTCTCATCCCAGATCGCATTTTCGTGGATACGGAGAACTTGCCTGGCCGGTGGTTGTTCCACAACACCCAAAGCGAAGACTTTGTGCCCATCCATCCCACAAATGCAGGAGATGCAGCCGGTAGCTATTTGAGCGATGTTTTGACCAAAGCCAACAGCCAACTTCTCGAGGATTTGGGGCTGGCCACTGGTGGCGCCATCATGCCCTCCGATGCCATTTCAGACCCCTCAGTGTTCGGCGGTCTCGTCAGCCCGACTGCACCCCCGATGTCCTTGCCTGTCTGTCATTTCCTCAGGGACCCGCTGCTGCCAGCAAACAATTACGATGACTTCGGTTTTGAGGCTTGCTGGTCCGATGCCCCCACAAAGGTGGCAGGGGTGGCCTCACCGATGACTGAAAGTTGCGCCGGATGCCTAGCCGATCTCAACGGAGACGGCGCAATCAACATTTCGGACTTGCTGATCTTGTTGGGTGATTTCGGCTGCAATGACAGTGCCTGCTCAGGCGATGCCACAGGCGATGGCATGACGAATGTCGAAGATGTGCTTGCGCTCTTGGGTGCCTTTGGTGAGGCGTGCAATCCGGTTGAAGTCAATTGAGGCCCATCCCCTGCGCTGCAGGGTCTTTTCCTTCAATAGGCTCGCCTGACCTGATGATTGCCGCCGTACATTTCCAGCCACTATGGCCCGTGTGCTGCTGATCACCCCGCCGTTCACCCA
>CBFIFE010000066.1:0-11306 GCA_965661765.1 uncultured Flavobacteriales bacterium | reverse complement strand
ACGTCAGCCTGAATCGCAGCATCAGCAGAATCGCTGTCAGCTTCGTTCTGGTCAACATCGGCCTGAATCGCAGCGTCAGCAGAATCGCTGTCAGCTTCGTTCTGGTCAACATCGGCCTGAATCGCAGCGTCAGCAGTGGCGCGAGCAGTTGCTTCTGCGTCAATGTTCGCCTGCAATTGAGCGTCAGCAGAATCGCTGTCAGCTTCGTTCTGGTCAACGTCAGCCTGAATCGCAGCGTCAGCAGAATCGCTGTCAGCCTCGTTCTGGTCAACATCGGCCTGAATCGCAGCGTCAGCAGCAGCGCGCGCGGCCGCCTCAGCAGCAACAGCACCGTCTACATAGTTCTGTGAAGCCAATTCACCATCTGTTCCAGAAACAGAAGCGTTGAACACAGCATCGCCATCTACATTTAATGTACCATCGAGATCGAGGTGGCTGTCAGGACCAAATCCACGACCGTTGAAGAACCGAAGGTCCTCGAACAAGCCGGATTCAGCCGACATTTCCTCGAAGTCTGCGTTGGAGGCACTCAAGTAGTTGAACAAGCCTGTTCCTGCAGAGAAGGAACCGCCGCTCAAATCAAGTGTACCATCAATCATCAAGGTGTCTCCTTCAGCGATGGACACGATGCCGTCGCCAAACGTCAAGACACTCAGGATGTCTCCCAAGTCAGCAGTGTTCGAAGCCACGTTCGTCTGCAGAATGGAGATGTCGCCGTCGTTGCCTTGAATCAGGCCCAACAGGACAGCGTCTTCGTCCGCACGGGCCGAAGCTTCATCCGCAATCGCCGCTTCATTTGCAGCTACGCCATCGGAAAGGGTCGTCAAAGTTGCGTTCGTCGTGCTTACATAAGCAGCGAGATCGCCTTCAACATCGTCGATTGCACTATAAAGTGCATCAACATCACCTTCCCAACCGCCGGCCGCATACAATGCGACAGGAACAGCCTGGACGTTTACGTCTCCAAAGGAGGCGTATCCGGCACCGGCATTCACTTCGATCTCGAAATGCAAACCAACGGCTGACCAATCAAGGTCTCCGAGGTTGCCCGAGCCGGAAGCGGCAACGCCATCACCAATGGTGAGGGCGATGTTCCCGAACTGGTTGGTTAACACGCTGGCATGCTCTTCTTGCCACAACGAGTTGCCGTCCGCATCGCGGAGCGTCACTCGTACGCCAAGTTCGACGTCCGCCAGTGGATCGCCGTCAGCATCACGGGCCACCGCCTGATAGGCGATGCCGTAGCTTGAATCCTGCGCTTGCAGGACCGTCAGAGCTCCGAATAAACAGAGCAGGGAGAGGAAAAGTGTACGCATCACTTTTATCTTGGTTAAGATTTCAGAACTCGAATATACGAGAAATTTCTCGACAAACAACCAAACAGCCGCGACAAATTTCTATTAAGCATCGGTCAAAGATGGTACTTTATAACCTCACAATCGCAGTTGAGCCGCAACAATCCCTTGAATGGCTTGATTATATGCGCTCCACCCACATCCCCCAAATCATGGAAACGGGGTGCTTCATTCACTTTAGAATTTGCCAAATTCCGGCTTCCGGAGACAATGAATCCACCTTTGCCGTGCAATACACGGCGCCGAGCATGAGGCACTTCGAACGGTATGAGACCGCCTTCGCTCCCGGGCTGCGTGAAGATTATCAGAAACGGTTTGGCCAAAACACTGGCATCTTCCGCACAATCCTCCAAATCCTCGACGAAGGGAGCGCCCCGATGCGCGAACTTTGATGCATGCGCAAACACGCCGGACCCGTCAAGCCGAAAAAACACCTCGGACAACATTTCTTGCGCGACGCCAGCATCGCGATGCGCATTGCCGAATCCGTTGCGGCGATGCCAGATCATCCCGTGCTGGAAATCGGCCCTGGCACCGGTGCGCTCACGCTGCCCATGATCCAGCTCGGCCGGCGCTGCATCGAAGTGGTGGAGATTGATCCGGAGAGCGTCGCACATTTGGCAAAACAAGAATGGACACAAACCCACCGAGTACCCATCCACGAGGGCGACATGCTGCGGTGGAAGGCGGAGGACTGGGCACGCATCGCCAATGGCCAACCCTTCGCAATGGTCGGCAACTTTCCGTACAACATCAGTTCGCAAATCATGTTCCGCGCCCTCGAGCTCGGCGAACGATGCACCGAATTGACTGGCATGTTCCAGAAGGAAGTTGCTGAACGAATCTGTGCGCCGCCGGGAAACAAGTCGTACGGAATCCTGAGCGTGCTGATGCAAGCGCAGTTTGACTGCAAATACCTCTTCACTGTCGATGAGCAAGCCTTTGATCCACCGCCGAAAGTGAAAAGTGGTGTGATTCGCTGTTTGCGGAAACCTTCAGACCAAATCCCCGCCGACCCCACCCCTGCCCACCTCACCAAGGTGGTCAAGGCGGCCTTCAACCAGCGGCGCAAAACCCTGCGCAACGCCCTCCGTTCGGCCGGCTATGACATCTCCGGTGTGCCCGACGAAACCCTCGGGCTCCGTGCAGAGGCACTCTCCGTGTCTGACTTCCTCGACCTCGCCCGCCTCGTTTTCTGATCAGCCACCAGCGACCAACCCATACATATATATGTATGCACGCTCCGTGCATGCCCGATGCAGCCATATCATGGCGCGCCCACCCTGGTTCTTCGCTGTCAAAAAACTGGTGCAAGGCCTCGTTCTGCGGTCTCAAAGCCCCTACCTTTGAGAGAAGCGTTTTGCAATGAACAAGACCATCACCCTTCAGGAGTTCATCATGGACGGACAGGCGGCGTTTCCGTTTGTCTCCGGGCAGCTCACGCGGTTGCTCACAGACATTGGCGTCGCCGCAAAAATCGTCAACCACCAAGTCAACCGGGCGGGCCTTGCCGGCATCTTGGGCGAAGCGGGCACGACCAACGTGCAAGATGAAGCCCAACAAAAACTCGATGTCTTTGCCGATCGCACATTCATGCGGGTCCTGACGGCCGGGAAGTCCGTGGCTGGCATCGGCTCCGAAGAACGCGAAGACTTCGTCTTGTGTGGGGATGAAGGGCGGTCTGGCAAGTACATCGTCCTGATCGATCCATTGGATGGCAGTTCCAACATCGATGTGAACGTGTCCATCGGCACAATTTTCAGCATCGTTCGCCGCGTGACGCCGATGGGCGAGCCGTTGACAAAGGCCGATTTTTTGCAGCCCGGAACCGCGCAAGTGGTGGCAGGTTATGTGCTGTACGGATCCAGCACGATGTTGGTGTACACCACAGGCTCGGGGGTGAACGGGTTCACGTTGGACCCCGCTGTGGGCGAGTTTTTCCTCTCCCATCCGGGCATGCAGTTCCCGGAGCAAGGGCGCGTGTATTCGGTGAACGACGCGCTTTTGGCCAAATCCAACCCCGCCACCCAATCTTTCATCACCGGGTGCAGGGAGGCCTCAGAGGCTGGATTTTCAGCACGTTACATCGGCTCCCTCGTGGCAGATTTTCACCGCAACCTCATCAAAGGCGGGATCTACCTCTACCCCTCGACGCGGACAAACCCCGAAGGAAAATTGCGGCTGTTGTACGAATGCTCTCCCCTTGCCTTCATCGCAGAGCAAGCCGGTGGGCTCGCTGAAGATGACAACGGCCGCGTGATGGACATCGAACCGAAGGCCCTGCATCAGCGCACACCCTTTTGCGTGGGCAGCACGCACCTCGTTCAAGCTTTCCGGTCCTGCTGGCACGCAGCCGAAGAAGGGGTGGCGTAAATTCGCGCCACCATGCGCTCCGCTGACCTCCTCGCCCTTTACCAACGCGACCCCCGCACGCAAGCGTTGGCCCAAGCCATCGGCGGCGAATCTGCCGCCAAAATCGAGCTGAAAGGCATCGTCGGATCTGCCACGGCAATCGCGGCGTCCTCGTTGATTTTCAATGAGATTGAAGGCAACTCGACCGCCAACCGACGCAGCCATTTGTTCGTCTTGGACGACAAGGAAACCGCTGCGTATTTCCTGAACGACCTTGAACAGTTGGTCGATGGGCACATGCCCGTCTTGTTCTTTCCGCGTTCGGCACGGGTGCCGTACCAAGAGGAGGTCACTGAAAACGCGAACATTGCTCAACGGGCGGAGGTGCTCAATGAAATCAATGCGCAACGCCGTGGCTTGGTGGTGGTGACTTTCCCAGAGGCTTTGGCGGAGCAAGTGATCAGCCGAAAGGAACTTTCAGACCAAACCTTCACCATCTCCCCCGGCGAATCTTACACCATGGACTTCATTGACGAAGTCTTCATCGAATACGGCTTTCACAAAGTCGACTTCGTCTATGAACCAGGGACTTACGCCGTTCGCGGGGGCATCGTGGACGTTTTTTCCTATGCCTTTGACCACCCATTTCGAATTGAATTCTTCGGGGACGAGGTGGAGTCCATCCGGAAGTTTGATCCGACGACGCAGCTGAGCGTCAACAAGATGGGGCGAGCCGTCATTGTGCCCAACGTGGGCGACAAGACTTTGCACGAACAGGTCGAACCCCTGTTCAATTTCATGCCCAGTGACACCGTGATTTGGATGACCGATGCGGAGCGCTGCCGAAAAGGGCTCCAAGCGGCCATGGAAAAGGCGGAAACGGCCTACAACCGCCGCTCCGGGCAAGTTCAATTCACCCCGCCAGAAGCCCTTTTCGTCGCCCCGGAAAGATTGGATGCCCTTCTGGCCCCCTTTTCCGTTGTGGAGTTTGGGGGAGGAACCAGCTTCCCTGACCGGTTGATCGTCGCCTATGACATGTTGCCTCAACCGAGTTTCAACAAGAACTTTGACTTGATTGCCAGCAATTTGCAATCGAATCATCGCAATGGGTACCTCAATGTGGTGGTGGCCGGTCAAGCCACCCAAATCGAACGGCTCCATGACATCTTCGCCGACAAGCAAATTGATGTGCCGCACAAGCCGATTCCCATTGAACTCAGCGAAGGGTTCGTGGACAAAGCCCTCAAGGTCTTGGTGTACACGGATCACCAATTGTTCGAGCGCTACCACCGTTTCCGGCTCAAAGAAAACCACAGACGGAACAAACAAGCGCTGACGCTCAAAGAGTTGCTTGCCCTCCAACCCGGTGACTTTGTCGTCCACGTGGACCACGGCATCGGAGAGTTCAGCGGCTTGCAGAAGATTGACGTCAACGGCAAAGAACAGGAAGCCATTCGCTTGACCTACCGCGGCGGTGACGTCCTCTACGTCAACATCCACTCGCTGCATCGCATCAGCAAGTACACCTCCAAGGAGGGAACCACCCCCAAAATCAGCAAACTCGGCACGGGCGCTTGGGCGGCGACCAAGGCCAAGACGAAGAAGCGCGTCAAAGAACTCGCCTTCGATCTGCTCCAATTGTACGCAAAACGGAAAACAGCACCAGGCCACGCGTTTTCACCCGACAATTACCTGCTGCATGAGCTGGAAGCCAGCTTCATGTTTGAGGAGACACCGGACCAACACGCCGCAATCGAGGCCGTCAAACGAGACATGGAGAAGGCTGTGCCGATGGACCGACTTGTGTGCGGGGATGTGGGGTTTGGCAAGACCGAAGTGGCCATCCGTGCAGCGTTCAAAGCCGCTGCGGATGGAAAGCAAGTCGCCGTGCTCGTTCCGACCACCATTTTGTCCATGCAGCACTACCGAAGCTTCGCCCGCCGATTGCGGGAATTTCCGGTCACCGTGGACAACATCAACCGATTCAAAACCGGCAAGGCGCTGTCCGAAACCCTGAAAAACCTGGAGGAAGGCAAAATCGACATCCTCATCGGCACCCACGCCATTGTCGGCAAACGGGTGAAATTCAAGGATCTGGGGTTGCTTGTCATTGACGAAGAACAGAAATTTGGCGTCGCCGTCAAAGACAAACTCAAAACCATCAAGGCGAACGTCGACACGTTGACGCTGACCGCCACCCCCATCCCGAGGACGCTGCAATTCAGCTTGATGGGTGCCAGGGACCTGTCGACGATTGCCACGCCACCGCCCAATCGCCAGCCGGTAGAAACCACTTTGTCCCCGTTCAACGAAGAAGTGGTTCGGGATGCCGTCAGTTATGAAATCAGCCGTGGCGGACAGGTCTATTTCGTCAACAACCGCGTCAAAAACATCCAAGAAGTGGCCGGCATGATTCAACGGCTCGTGCCGGATGCGCGGGTGGGCATTGGGCATGGCCAAATGGATGGCAAACAGCTCGAGGACGTCATGGCCAAGTTCATCGAAGGGGCCTTCGACGTTCTCGTTGCCACCACCATCATCGAATCTGGCATCGACATTTCGAATGCAAATACGATGATCATCAATGACGCCCATCACTTCGGGCTCAGCGATTTGCACCAACTCAGAGGGCGCGTGGGCCGCTCCAACAAGAAGGCCTTTTGCTACTTGCTCGCGCCGCCTTTGCACGCTTTGCCAGACGAATCCCGAAAGCGCCTGCAGGCCATTGAACAGTTCAGCGATCTCGGCAGTGGCATCCAAATCGCGATGCGAGACCTCGACATTCGTGGTGCGGGCGACTTGCTCGGTGGGGAGCAAAGTGGCTTCATCTCGGAGTTGGGCTTCGACATGTACCAAAAAGTCCTCGCTGAAGCCGTTCAGGAGCTCAAAAACGAGCAATTTGCAGAGTTGTTCGAGGAAGATCGCAAATCGAACCGCCGATTTGTGCAAGAAGCCGTTTTGGAGACCGATTTCAACCTTCTGATTCCCGATCATTACGTCAGTGACATTCCGGAGCGGATTTCGCTGTACCGGGAGCTCGACGATTTGGACAAAGAAGAGGATTTGGCGGCGTTCAAAGTGCGTCTGGAGGACCGGTTTGGCCCCTTGCCTGCTGAGACGGAAGACCTCATCGACACCATCCGCCTGCGCTGGCTTGCAGAATTCCTCGGGATGGAAAAAATCGTTTTGAAAGGAGGCAAAATGATCGCTGCATTCATCAGCAACCAAGAAAGTGCCTTCTACCAGGGACCCGTTTTCCCCCGCATCCTCGATTACCTCAAGCACCACGCCCGTGATGCTCAAATGTACCAGCGCAATGGGGGACTGCGAATGAGCATCGCAAATGTCAACGCGCCGTTGGAGGCATTGCGCATCTTGGAGGACATCGCAGGTCGCCCAGCGGCCCAAGCTGCGCCGGATTTCGAGGAGACGGAAGCGCCCGCTCAGGGCTGATTTCTCACCAAATCCAGGCCAACCCCAGCCCGCCCCACCGCGTCCAGGACTGAAAGTCGGTGTTGACCCCCGAGGCCCTCAACGCAAAGGCGCTCGAGTCGTTCCACCCCCCGACAAACGCCACGTGACCCGTCAGTGCGACATGGTCCCCGATCGGCTTCAAGACGCCGAGGACGCCGCGCAATTCCCGGTGAATCCAGGTTTGCTCAGCCCCGTAGGACTGGAAATCGTAAGTGGATTGGGTGGCGTCGAAGCCGATGAAAAGGCGCGACGCTTTCGGGTCGTCGAGTGAAGGGTACACCCGAACACCCAACGAGACGTGGTTCCCGCCCGTGATTTCTGGACGCGACCAATCTCCGAACTGTGGAAGCATCCCGGCCTGCAACACATCCCCCGTCCAGGCGCCCGCTTCCATGCGAAGGGACAACTCTGGCAGCAGCGATTTTTCCGCAGTGAACACCGCCATGCCGGAAAGGAGCTGCAGGGCGTCCACGCCGATGGCCACGTCGAACGGGGCCGGGGTGGGGCTGTGGGGTGGGGCGACGTAGGTTTGGCCTGAAACGGCTGTCGACACACCCAACAATCCAACGCCGAAAAGGGCAGCCAAGCACTGGCGGACGAACGGATTCCAAAACTTCTTCATGGCGCAAACGGAGGCATTGCTCCGCCCAATGTTACGCCAAAGTTAAGAAAAAGTTACACCCGTGTGACGCGAGCCGTGCTATCTTGCCACAACCACCACGTTTTCAGACACTCCCGTTTCGGAACGCAAGACGTAGTTGCCAGGAGCGAGGCCGCGCAAATCGATGCTCGGGCCCTGGCCGCTCATCACATGAGCGCCTGACATGTCGTGCAGAGTCCAGGATTCTTGCGCTTCGATGCCCAGGGCGGCCACCCGACCATAAGCGGGATTGGGGAACACCTTGAGACGGCGCAGGGGGTCCGCTTCGGGTGCCGATCCGAAGCCTGTGAGGTCCACACTCCAGCCCGTACCCACCATCTCGGCATCACCACCTGTGAAGTACGCCAAGTTGCCTACACGCGCGAACGCTGGGCGAAATCTGCCGTTGGTTTCTGGGATTTCTGGCGCCAAAGTCTCCGACCAAAACCCCTCATCTCCCAAACCCACGCTGTAAAATCCCCATTCCGAAGGGGAATAGGTGGTCGTGACGCCGGTCCCCGTGACGTCGGCGCCTCCACAAATGAAAACAGAAGCGTCCCAAGACGCCCCTGCGCTCGCCATCGCGTGGTAGCTGTGGGGGTGCAGCAAATCAAAGGGCACCCAATTGTCTCCGAGGAGTGCTGCGCCGGAAGCAACGCCCTGGAATTGGTTTTCAGCCGCATTGAACACCCGGCCGCCTGTGACGCCAAATGGACCATCGCCAGTTTCCAAAACCGTGCCCGCAAGATTGTCCACCGCAAAGGGCAAATCCGGCAAATCCGTCCAGCTTCCTTCAGTGTACATTTCTGTTGAGGCCAATTGAAAGCCAGCGTTTGGGTTGAATCCGCCAGCGACAACGACCTCTTCCTCACCGGGCCTGCACATCATGGCAAAACTCGAACGGGCCGTGGACATCGGCGCCGCGGGCGTGACCTCAAATGTCTCCGGATCGAAAATGTCGCATGTCGCCAAATCCAACGAACCGTCATACCCCCCGCAAATCAAGATTTTTGGGTCGAGCCATCCAGTGACCACACTGCTGTGGCCGGAGCGCCCGGAAGACATCGTCGCCACAGCCGTCCAACCCGCCGTTGACGCGCTGTAATGCAAAATGTCATCATGATTCGTCACGTCGCCATCCCAACCGCCGATGACGAACACGTCGCCGTTGATGGTGTGAGCGGTCGCGTTTTGGCGTGGGCCGGGCAAGGATGCGACCGGCATCCAAACATCAAGCTGTGGGTCGTACCATTCGCAACTGGCTGTGGTCATGCCGCCATCGAAACCGCCAATGGCCAGGATGCCGTTGTCGACCTCCGCCATCATGTGGGCTTCGCGGTATTCCATCATCGGCGCAATCGGTGAGACGGAACCGGTTTGGGCGATCATCGATAACGGGATGAGGAACAGGGAGAGGAACAGGGAGAGTGGGGGGGTCATCGCAGTGTTGATTGGATGCAATTTCTGAGCAATCTAACAATTCCTAGCTTTGCCCGATGGATTTGCCAGTGATGAACTTTGACCGTGGTGAGGACTTTCTGGAAGGCCAAATCCTGCTCGTCAACAAGCCCCTGACCTGGACCTCCTTCGACGTGGTCAACAAAGTCCGCGCAACGCTTCGGCACCATTTCGGTTTTCGCAAAATCAAAGTGGGCCATGCCGGCACGCTCGACCCCCTCGCGACGGGTGTGCTGGTCATTTGCACTGGACGAATGACCAAACAAATCGCCGGACTCCAAGCCGACGACAAATCCTACCAAGCAGTGATCCGCCTCGGCGCGACCACGCCTTCCGATGATGCGGAACTCGACGTGGAGGCTTGGTCCGATGCGTCATCCATCGCGCTCTCGGACGTCCAAAAGGCCGCGCGCTTGTGGACCGGTGACGTCATCCAAATGCCGCCGGCGTTCAGTGCAAAGAAGGTAGATGGCCAGAAGGCCTATGCGGTCGCCCGGAAAGGGGGAGAGCTGAATTTGAAGCCGGTCGCCCTTCACATCGCGCAGTTCGCCATTGAGTCCCTTGCGCACAAGGTCGTGGACGGCCACGCTGTGTGCGATGCCACGGCACGGATTGATTGTTCGAAGGGGACGTACATCCGGGCGTTGGCGCGGGATTTGGGGCGAGAGCTGGGCGTGGGTGGCCACCTCGTTGGGCTTCACCGGACAAGGAGTGGTCGGTTTGAAGAAGGGGGGTGTTCGGATTTGGCCTTGCTCATTCAACGCATCCAAGCCATTCCACCGCCTCAACCAGTTGATGCTCATCGATAAATTCCGTACTTTCGCGGCCCCTGACGTGTCACCTGCGTCCGGACACAACTGCAGCCTATGAAACTGTCCTCCTTCAAGTACGATATTCCAGAAGAATTGATTGCCCAGCATCCGCTGGAAAACCGCGATGACAGCCGCTTGATGGTGGTGGATCGCGCCTCGGGCACCTTTGAACACAAGATGTTCAAGGACATTCTCGACGAATTCGACGAAGGCGATGTCTTTGTGGCAAACGACACCAAGGTCTTCCCTGCTCGCCTATACGGAAACAAGGAAAAAACAGGTGCGGTCATTGAGGTCTTCTTGCTCAGGGAGCTCAACCGCGAGAGCATTTTGTGGGACGTTTTGGTCGATCCGGCGCGAAAAATTCGGATTGGGAACAAGCTCTACTTTGGTGAAAACGACGAGTTGGTCGCAGAGGTCATCGACAATACCACCTCCCGCGGTCGCACGCTGCGCTTCCTGTTCGATGGGAGCTACGAAGAGTTCATGGATGTGGTTTTCCAACTCGGTGAGACCCCCCTTCCCCGCTATGTGAAGCGCGATGTGGAGCCAGAAGACAGCGAGCGGTTTCAGACGATTTATGCCAAGAATCTCGGCGCAGTTGCCGTGCCCACTGCAGGATTGCACTTCTCCAAACAACTCCTCAAGCGACTGGAAATCAAGGGCATTGACATGTCCTACCTCACATTGCACATCGGTTTGGGCACCTTTCGCCCCGTGGAAGTCGAGGACCTCACCAAGCACAAAGTCGACTCCGAGCAACTGATCATCCCGTCCACCTGTGTGGATCGGGTGAACCGCGCAAAAGAAAACGGCAAAAAAATCGTCGCTGTCGGAACGACCGCGCTGCGGGCGATGGAGACTTCTGTCAGCACCACGAATACGCTCAAGGAGTTTTCGGGTTGGACGAACAAATTCATCTTTCCGAAATACGACTTCAAAATCTCCGATGCCCTCATCACGAACTTCCACACGCCACAGAGCACCCTGTTGATGATGACTTCGGCCTTCGGTGGGCATGATTTGGTCATGGAGGCCTACCAGGAAGCGATGAAGGAGAAGTACAGATTCTTTGCCTACGGCGACGCCTTGCTCATTCGGTAAACGAGAGGGGTGACCAGGGGGACTAGGGAGACGACGGAGACTAGGGAGACTAGGGAGGGGAGGGAGACTAGGGTGACTAGGGTGACTAGGGTGACGAGGGGGACCAGGGGG
>CBFIFE010000065.1:0-12522 GCA_965661765.1 uncultured Flavobacteriales bacterium | reverse complement strand
GACTACTCAATAGCTGCTCAGGGGCGTTGGGGCATTGCGACTTCTCCTGGGTATGGACTGGTTTCTTCCTTCGATACTTCTGGATCTATCTGGCTGGGCGTTTCTGAGAATGGCGGAGCGAAAACCCGTTGTGTGAAAGATTGATCAGATGAAACGACTCGATATCCATTTGGTGTTGTGCCTTGCTGGATTGCTTGCCTGGGGTGCAAGAGGGCAAGCCCAATCTTCTGGGCCATGTGAGGGAGAAACCACCTACACGTACCACGAGACCACCTATGATTTGGTGGAGCTGAGCGGTCAGTGTTGGTTCGCGGATGATTTGAAGACGAAGAATTTGAATTCGGGCATTGCTCTTTCTCAGGGTAATCCTTTTTTCGATTTCACAAATCCATGGGGTTTGCCTCGCGGTTACGGGTACATTGAAGATGGTGACGGCACAAATTACTACGACTACTTTTCATTGACAAGTGACATCCTCTGTCCGAAGGGATGGCATGTCCCTACAATTGATGATGCGAACAACGCAAAGGATGATGCTGGATTTGGAACTGCCTTTGTGTCCTCTGAAGGTGGTGCTTTTGACAATGACTACTCAATAGCTGCTCAGGGGCGTTGGGGCATTGCGACTTCTCCTGGGTATGGACTGGTTTCTTCCTTCGATACGTTCGGAACAATCTCGCCGGGCTTTTCTGAGAATGGCGGAGCGAAAACCCGTTGTGTGAAAGATTGATTTCCACCGACCAAAAACATTCCAAAAACGAAAACGGGAGGCCTCCAAGGCCTCCCGTTTCTGTTTTCGTCAACCGCGTTCGTAGGGTTAGACCTTTTCTTCTTCGAGGAACTTCGTGGTGAAGTCTCCGCTTTTGAAGCGCTCGTTGCGCATCAAACGTTGGTGAAAAGGAATGGTCGTCTTGACTCCTTCGATGATGTACTCATCGAGGGCGCGCTGCATTTTTTTGATGGCCTCTTCTCGGGTCTGCGCCACCACAATCAGCTTTGAAATCATGCTGTCGTAGTATGGCGGAATCTTGTACCCTGCATAGACATGGGTGTCGAGCCGAACCCCGTGTCCTCCCGGGGCGTGATAGACTTCGATTGTGCCAGGGCAAGGCGCAAATCCACGATCGGGATCCTCCGCATTGATGCGGCACTGAATGGCATGCATCTGAGGATAGTAATTCCGTCCGCTGATGTTCTCGCCGGCAGCAAGTTTGATTTGCTCCTTGATCAAGTCGTAATTGACCACCTCTTCGGTGATCGTGTGCTCCACCTGAATCCGGGTATTCATTTCCATGAAGTAGAAGTCGCGGTTCGCATCCACGAGGAATTCAACCGTTCCAACGCCCTCGTACTTCACGGCCTCAGCGGCCCGAATGGCGGCCTGTCCCATCTTCTCGCGCAGCTCGTCTGTCATGAACGGGGAAGGGGTCTCTTCCACGAGCTTCTGGTGCCGCCGTTGAATGGAGCAATCCCGCTCGCTCAGGTGGCAGGCCTTCCCGCGTTGATCGGCAGCGATTTGGATTTCAATGTGGCGAGGTTCCACCACAAATTTCTCCATGTACATCCCATCGTTGCCAAATGCAGCGCCAGCCTCTCTTCTTGTCGTCTCCCAAGCTTCAGCGAGGTCCGCATCATCGTGGCAGACCTTCATCCCCTTGCCTCCGCCGCCAGCGGTGGCCTTGAGCATGATGGGGTAGCCGATGTCGTTTGCGATGGACGTGGCTTCCTCGAGGCTTTCGAGGATGCCTTCGTTGCCCGGGATGGTCGGCACGCCCGCTGCTTTCATGGTGGTTTTGGCGGATGCCTTGTCCCCCATCGCCTGGATCATCTCCGGACTGGCACCGATGAACTTGATGTGGTTCTCGGCACAAATCCGCGAGAAATTCGCGTTTTCCGAAAGAAACCCATAGCCGGGGTGAATCGCGTCTGCATTCGTGATTTCTGCGGCAGCGATGATGTTGGGGATGTTCAGGTAGCTGTCTGCACTTCTCGCAGGGCCGATGCACACCGCCTCATCGGCAAACCGGACATGCAAGCTGTCCGCGTCTGCCGTGGAGTACACGGCGACGGTCTTGATGCCCATCTCTTTGCAGGTGCGAATAACACGAAGTGCGATTTCGCCTCGATTGGCAATCAGAATCTTGTTGAACATGTCTTCGGGGTTCAAGAAGGATCCACCAAAAAGAGCGGCTGATCGTATTCCACAGGGTTGTTGTCATCGACCAACACCTTGACAATCTTGCCGCTGATCTCAGCTTCGATCTCATTGAAGAGTTTCATCGCCTCAATGACGCACAGCACGTCGCCAGCCTTGATGGCCTGTCCCACTTCGACAAAAGTGTCCTTGTCAGGGGAGGGGCGACGGTAGAACGTCCCGATCATCGGAGATTTCACCGTAATGTACTTGTCTTCAGCTGCTGCCGCGGCAGGCGCAGCTGGGGTCTCCGCTGCTGGCGCCGGCGCAGCCGGTGCTGCAGGCGCCGCGGGTTGTGGCACCAATTGTTGCATGGTCGCCGTCATCCCTGGCATCCCGACGGGGATTTGTTGCATCATCGGCTCTGCCTCCATCCGCACGCCTTTGCGCTTCGGCATTTCCGATTTGATCGTGATTTTGAAGTCTTTTTGTTCAATTTCCACCTCTGTGACGCCCGATTTCGAGACGAATTTGATGAGGTCTTGGATTTCGCTGATGTTCATGTTCAGACGAGTTTAGTGGGTGCAAGTTAGGGAGGTTTGAACGGATTTGGCCCAAAACCAAACCAATCCCCACCTCCGGTTCACAAGTGGACAGTTCTTCTGCAAAGAGGCTCAATCGTACGCCCAAGTCAAATACATGGCGCCCCAAGTGAAACCGCCGCCAAACGCCGCCAGCACGAGTTTGTCCCCGGCCTTCAACTTGTCCTCCCAATCGCTCAGGCACAGGGGGATTGTGGCGGCTGTCGTGTTGCCATAGCGATCGATGTTGATCATCACCTTTTCCGGGTCGAGCCCCATCCGCCGCTGCGTGGCATCGATGATGCGGAGGTTTGCTTGGTGCGGCACCAACCAAGCCACATCGTCCCCGGTCAGGCCGTTTTTCTGCAAAATCTCAAAACTCACGTCGGCCATCCCTTTGACGGCGGCCTTGAACACGGGTTGGCCGTCTTGATAGATGTAGTGCTCTCTGGCGGCCACGGTTTCCGCCGTAGGCGGGTGCAGCGAGCCACCGGCCTTCTGACGGAGGTGCTTCGCGCCACTCCCATCATGATGCAAGATGGCATCTTCAATGCCGTGAGCTTCCTGTGGCTCCAAGAGCACCGCCCCGGCGCCGTCACCGAACAAGACGCAGGTGGTTCGGTCGGTGTAATCAATGATGGAGCTCATCTTGTCGGCTCCGATGACCAACACTTTGCTGTGTGTGCCGGATTGAATGAATTGAGCGCCTGTTTGCAAGGCAAAAAGAAATCCGGAGCAGGCGGCACTGATGTCATACCCCCAAGAATTCACAGCTCCGATTTTGTGTCCGACGAGGTTGGCCGTGGCCGGAAAGTGCATGTCCGCCGTGACCGTGGCCACAATGATGAGGTCAATCTCCTCGGCGCCGATGCCGCGTTTGGCCAAAAGCAACTTCGCAGCTTCCGCCGCCATGTCTGAAGTGGCCAAATTTGGATCTTTCAAAATGTGACGTTCCCGAATTCCGGTCCTCGAACGGATCCACTCGTCGTTCGTGTCAACCATCTTTTCGAGGTCGGCATTCGTCAAAACATCTTCGGGCACATAGCCCGCAACAGCAGTAATGGCAGCCTTCATGTTTGCAGTTCAGTCTTGGTGGCTTGATTTGAAGCGGGCTAAGATAGGGAACTAAGAAACGAGGGTGACCAGGTGTGACCAGGGTGACTAGGGGGACTAGGGAGAACTAGGGGTGCCAGGGAGACTAGGGAACCAAGGAAAGGAGACGAGGGAACGCGAGAGCGGCTGCCAAAGCTGACGCTGAGCGGGCCGCGCCGCGCAACGAGCGAAGGAATGCCGGGATCAGCAAGGGCACAGAACAGAGAGCGTCTTGCGGAACATCGGTTGTGGGTGCGGAGCTCGTGAATTCTTTCCGGTCCCCCCGGTCACACCTGGTCACCCCAGTTATCCTAGTCACCTTAGTCACCTTAGTTCCCTGGTCACCCTCGTCCCCCTGGTTCCTTGGTTGAACGAAGAAAGGCCACCCCAGTTCGGGGCAGCCTCTTCAATTTTTTGTTGCAAACGAGGACTTAAATTTCCTCGCGCTCCATCACCACTTTGCCGCGGTAGTAGAGCTTTCCCTCGTGCCAATGGGCGCGGTGGAATTGGTGCGGCTGGCCCGTGGTGGGGCAAGTCGAGATGTTCGCAGGCGTCAATGCGTCGTGGGTACGGCGCTTGCGCGTGCGTGTCTTACTTTGGCGGCGTTTGGGATGTGCCATAACAGGGTGATTATTTCAAGTCTTTCAATGCGTTCCAACGCGGGTCAATGTTGTCATTCCCTTCTTCCGTTGAGTTGTCTGGCGAACCGTTGGTTGGATCGTCGTCATCGTCGTCATCGGGCGACCAGCGGATTCGGCCGATGACCTCAGGGTCACAATCGGCTTCGGTCTGGTGGGTGCGGCGATTGGGCAGGGCCAAATGGCACCACTCGAACACGGCATGGGACAAGTCCAACTCGTGGACATCTGATCCCAAGGTCCAAACCTCACTTTCGAGGTCGGTGACTTCGCCGAGTTTGACCACCAGCCGCTCCTCGAAAGCCAATGGCATCTCAAGGGGAAGCAAGCAACGGTCGCAGGGAAGTTCACAAGTTCCAGAAAGGGAAACCACACAATCGAGTGTTGTTCCCAATTTGTCCAACTGCACCGTACACACCGCATCTGCGATGGACAATTCAGAGAGGGGGAATGAAGCAAAGAACACCTCGTCCACCTTCATTTCGAAGTTGTGTACCCCTGGTTTTAACCCTTCAAATGCAATCCGAAAAGGCGCCAGTACGTCCATAACCTCCAAATTTTGGGGACGGCAAAGATAGTCAATTCATCAAACTCCACCAACTCAACGGCGGCGATCGTCGTCGCGGCGGTGATTCGATGTGATTTTCAAGGGATTTGATGCGTATTCGCGCTGGCTTTTGCGGTGTTCGCGAATGTCCCGAGCCATGTAAATCGCGGCCCGCATCGAGTCTTCGCTGGCCTTTCCTTTTCCGGCGATGTCAAACCCTGTGCCGTGATCGGGCGATGTTCGGACAATCGGCAGACCCGCTGTGAAATTGACACCCGCCCCGAAGCTCAGCGCCTTGAACGGTGCCAAACCTTGGTCGTGGTACATCGCCAGCACGCCATCAAAAGAGCGGTAGGCACCACTGCCGAAAAAGCCATCTGCCGCGTAGGGGCCCATCACCCGAATGCCCTCTGCAGCCAATTCCCGGACCACTGGCAAGATGATTTTCTTCTCCTCATCGCCCATCAGCCCATTGTCGGAGGCGTGTGGGTTGAGCCCCAGCACGGCGATTCGCGGGGAAGGACATTCAAAGTCGCGCATCAGGCTCTCGTTCATCAGGCTGACCTTCTTGCGGATGACTGCTGTGGACAGCGCATCTGAAACGTCCTTCAAAGCGATGTGTCCTGTGGCCACACCGATGCGCAATTCGCCGGCGCACAGGAGCATCAGCACGTCATCGACATTCGCAATGTTTTGGAGGTATTCCGTGTGCCCTGGGAATTTGAACCCGCTGTTCCGCATGGCATCTTTGTGGATGGGGGCTGTCACGAGGACATCCACCTTCGTTGAGGCCAAATCCTTCACCGCCCACTCCAACGAGCGCATCGCAAAAGTTCCCGCATCGGCCGAAACCTCTCCCCACTCCGGCACATAGGGTTCTTCCTGAATCGAGACGATGTTGATGCACCGCGGGGCCGCTTCATCGCCACCTTCGATTCGACGTGTCTCGAGGGCAGCACCCTCGCCGAGCACCTTGAAGACCAGGGCCACCAAATCCTCTGTTGCATAGACCACCGGCGTCGCGATGTCGAACATCCTCGGGTCCTGAAATGCCTTCAGAACGGTCTCCAATCCGATGCCGTTCGGATCACCTGAGGTGATGCCGATTTTTGTGGGGGAAATTTTCGCACTCATTTTGATTTCGCAAAGGTAGCAGATGGGCAAGAAGTCCTAACTTGCCTTTCAAATGTCACAACATTGGGGGTCAACATTGCGGTCCGTCTTGCTCGGCGGAGCGGGGGGCGGAAGGTGCGGGGTGATGCTGGGTTTGGTCTGGATGTTTGTCCTCATCACGCCGGAAGCGCAGGCCACGCACAACCGTGCAGGGGAGATTACCTACACGCATGTGGAAGGCTTGACCTATGAAATTCTGATCACAACTTACACCAAACAAAGCGCAATCGCCGACCGCCCGTGGCTGTTTTTGTATTGGGGAGATGAGCAGGGTGAACCGGTGGACAGTTTGCCGCGGGAATCCATCACCGACATTTTGGTCGACGACTTGCGGGTCAACACCTACCGCGGCACCCATACCTATGGCGGCCCTGGCGTGTTCGACATCACGGTCATCGATCCCAACCGCAACGATGGCGTTCTCAACATCGAGGGCTCCGTGGATGTGCCGTTCAGCATCAGCTCAACGCTGTACATCAATCCTTTGGCGGGCCACAACAACAGCGCCCAATTGCTCAACAGCGCCCAACAAAACGCCTGCCTCAACCAGCCGTGGATTCACAACCCAGGGGCGTTTGACCCCGATGGGGATGTTCTGACGTATTCGCTGACCACCTGCACGGGGTACGATGGCGACCCGATTCCTGGCTACATTTTTCCGGACGCAGTCAGCCCTGGGAATGATGTTTTTGCCGTCGATCCGCAGACGGGCGATGTGACTTGGGATGTGCCGATGATGGCCGGGGAATACAACGTGGCGATATTGATCGAGGAGCATCGGTGGGTGGAAGCGGCCGGTTGGGTGAAGGTGGGCCAAATCGTGCGGGACATGCAAATCAACGTCCAGGTCTGTGACAACGAGCCACCGGTCATCGACCCCGTGGCAGACACTTGCGTGATTGCCGGCACGGGGTTGACGTTGATTTTCAACGCCGAAGACCCGGACGACGACCCCTTGGACCTCACGGCCGTGGGCGGTCCGATCTCCGAAGTCGAGAACGAGGGCATATTCAATGACCTCGGGAGTGGTTTGGGCTCGTTTGTTTGGAACCCACAATGCGAGGAAGTCCGGGCCGAGCCGTACACCCTCATTGTCAAGGCACGTGACCTCGGCAACCAAGTGCCGCTCGAAGACATCGAGTCCGTCAACATCCGCGTCATCGCACCTGCGCCATTGCTCGCAGCAGCAGACCCGATCGGCAACGCGGTGTTGTTGGATTGGTCGCCCCACGTGTGCTTGGCCGACCTGCCGTCCTGGAAGGTTGAGGCTGGAGGGTACAAGATTTATCGGCGGGTGGGCGAAGACAATTTCGAGGCGGACATCTGCGAGACCGGGGTTCCTGAGGATTGGGGCTATGCTTTGATCGGTGAGGTCAGTGGCCTTTCTGCCAACAGCTACCTCGATGCCGATTTGCTGTCCTTTGGGGCGACCTACTGCTACCGCATTGTGGCCGAATGGCCCAACAGCGGTCCTTCCAAGGCGTCCGATCCCGTCTGCGCGACCATTCGCAAAGACGTGCCAGTGATGACCCGGGCCAGTGTATCGGAAACGGACTTGACGGCGGGTGTGGTGGAGATCGGTTGGTCACCGCCGACCGACGCAGACACCCTCGTCTTCCCGGGTCCGTATTTCTACCGATTGTTCGAGGAACTGCCCGGAGCGGTCCGCAACTTGCTCGTTGAAACGCCAGAAGGTCCCTACCTCCAAAGCCCCGACACCGCCCACATCCAAGCGGACCTGAACACAGTCGCTTCAGGCCATGATTATGTTGTGGAGTGTTGGTCAGCGAATGGCTTGATTGGAGAATCGGCGAAGGCGTCAACGCCTTTTTTGGTCTTGACCCCAGACGACAACCAGCTCACCCTCAGCCTCTCCGGCAGCTTCCCTTGGGTCAACGACAGCATGCGTGTCTACCGCCAAGCCCCTGACGGTGAGTGGCTTGCCATCGCTCTGGCCGAAGGTGCAACTTACACCGATACGGGCCTCGTCAACAACGTTGAATACTGCTACCACGTCGAAACCATCGGCCACTACGATGCGCCTGGCACGATCGATCCGATTCGCAATTGGTCCCAGCAAACTTGCGGCCGGCCCTTTGACTTGACCCCACCATGCCCACCAGAATTCCGCCTGGACGCCGATTGCGCCCTGGAGCAGAACCTGCTGTCTTGGACCCACCCCGAGGGATGTGCGGATGACGTCATGGGCGTGGAGATCTACTGGGCGCCAACGCTCGCTGATTCCCTTCTGCCTTACACAACCCTCGACGGTGCGGACATCGGCGATTTCACCTTCAATGCCGCTGGTCTCGAGGGCACCATCGCCGGTTGTTTTGCTGTGGCGGCTTTTGACAGTTTGCAACCGGGGCCCGACGGCAATTTGGTTCGCAACCTTTCGGCATTGAGCGATACGATTTGCGCAGACAACTGCCCGTTTTATTTCCTGCCCAATGTCTTCTCCCCTAACGCCGATGGCAACAATGACTTGTTCGAGCCGTTCCCGTGGAAGTTTGTGGACAGTGTTTCGGTCCAAATCTTCAACCGCACCGGCGCCCTCGTCTTCACGACGACGAACCCGGACATTGGCTGGACGGGCGAGCACGTGGACGGAACGGGCATGTGCAGCGACGGGGTGTATTTCTACACAGCTCGGATCTACACCCGTCGGCTCACGGGCGTTGTCGAAGAACGGCTCAACGGCGAATTGCACCTTTTCGATGGTCGCCTCATCAATGGCAACTGAGGGTGGAACCATGCATGACCAGGGTGACTAGGTTGACTAGGGAGACTAGGGGGCGGCCGAAGGCCGCAGAACACGCGGTCCGGAACGCAGGAGCGGCAGCCGAGGTTGATGCGCAGCGAAGCGGCTGCGGCGAGAAGTGACGGACCACCTAGGTTGGGGAAACGGAGGAATGATCAATTTCACGGGTGTTCGCACGAGCCATGGCACCACCGCCTCATGGTCGAATTGCCTGCCCGTTTGTCTCGTGCGCTGTGCGCCAATTGAAATTGGTTGCCCCCCCGCCTCATTTTTGAACCCCCCGTTTGTTTTTCCCTGGTCTCCTTAGTCTCCCTAGTCTCCCTGGTCTCCCTCGTCTCCCTCGTCTCCCTCGTCTCCCTAGTCCCCCTGGTCTCCCTAGTCCCCCTAGTCCCCCTGGTTCTCTCCTCGGGTTTCGGTGAGGCAGGTCACATCACAGGGGAGTTTCGTGCGGGAAATTTGCCCCGGTACTTGAAGGGTCAAGGCCACAGAATTTGGACAAAAAACAACCAAACAAAAAACAAACAATGGAAGCACAAGCGACCGCAGTGACGATGCCCAGGATTGGGGACGTCGCGCCCAACTTCAAGTCGATGACGACTTTCGGTGAGTTGGATTTTCACGAGTACATGGGGGACAGCTGGACCGTTCTGTTCTCGCACCCCGCAGATTTTACGCCCGTCTGCACCACGGAAATGACGGGTTTTGCGCTGGACAAGGATTGGTTTGCCGAACGCAACACCAAGTTGATGGGTCTCTCCATCGATTCCATCCACGCGCACATCGCATGGGTCAACAACGTCAAGAAAAATTCGGGTGTGCTGTTCGATTTTCCGATTATCGCGGACATCGACATGAGCGTATCGAAGCTTTATGGCATGCTTCAGCCCGGGGAGAGTGAGACGGCAGCTGTGCGGGCCGTGTTCTTCATCGACCCGAAAAAGAAAATCCGGTTGATCATGTATTATCCACTCAACGTGGGCCGGAACATGCATGAGATCAAGCGTGTTCTCGAGGCCTTGCAGGTGTCTGACGCGAACAGCGTGGCCATGCCACTCAACTGGGAGCCCGGGGACAAAGTCATTGTTCCGCCGCCCAAAACCGTTGAGGCAATGATGGAGCGGGAGGCCTCCGACTATGAAATGATGGATTTTTATCTCGCCAAGAAGTCCCTCTGAATCAGGGGGATAGGTGAGAAGCTGAACGGAAGCGGGCTGGGGTCATTTGTGGCCGCAGCCCGTTTTTTCTTTTGGGCCAAATCGCGCCAAGAACACTTGCTCAGCCGACCTCACCACCAGCGTCAGCTCGCCGTCATGTCGCGGGTCGATGATGCGGTAGCGTCCTGGGACCGGCCGTCCCGCCGATTCTCGGTCCCAGATGGGACGGACCTTCGCGACTGGCAACTCCCTCGGAAATGCTGTGAGGGTAGAATGGTCATCGGCGAGGCCCTCGGGCAGCAACACCACGGGATGGACGGGGAGGGCATTGGGGGAGGACGGCCATGGAACACCTTTGGCGCCCATCCACACAAGATGATCCGAGAACAACATCAGCCAAACCTTGTGGTATGGGCCGTTCCAAGGGGAATCCATCCGGTACCAGTCCCGTTGTTTGAAGATGTCCCAATTCAACACGCGCACTTCGGCGGAGATGACAGGGGCATCGGGGAATTTGGCCTGAATCTTCTGCCAAGCCGCCACCGGACGCCAGGCCAGCCAGCCCACCAAAAGGATTTGCCCGATCAGCAGCGTGCTCATGCCGAGAACGGCGGTCAGTCGCTCACTTCCGCCAGGTTCAAGCAACAACAGCAAGGTCAAAATGCCGCCGTACAAAAGAACCAAACTGACGATGATTCCGCGCAAGGCTGGATGCCGAAGGGCAAAATCCCAGGGGCCGGTCGGGTCAGCGTTGGAGGAGTTTGGCCACATATTTCCCCACAATATCGAACTCGATGTTCACCCGGCTGATCCCCGGCTTCAGCGCGTGCAGATTCGTGTGTTCCCATGTGTACGGAATGATGGCCACACTGAAGGTGTCCACTCCGCTGTCCACCACCGTGAGGCTGACGCCATTGATGGTGATCGATCCCTTTTCGACCGTCATGCCGGCCGCGGGATTGTCCAACCGAAAATGCAATCCCCAGCTTCCGTCGTGCGCATCGATTCGCTCCAGGCGGGCCGTGGTGTCGACGTGTCCTTGAACGATGTGGCCATCGAGCCGCGCACCGACTTTCGTGCAACGTTCGAGGTTGAAGGCGTCCCCGACTTCGCGTTCCCCAAGGTTTGTTTTTTGCATCGTCTCGTCGATCGCAGTCACCGTGTACTGAGGCCCCTCAATGGCCACAACAGTCAGGCAAACGCCGTCATGGGCAAGGCTTTGGTCGATGTGCAGTTCGTCGGTGAAGGGACATTCGACTGTCAAGTGGACATTGCTGCCTTCGTGGCGGCTTGCAACGAGGGTGCCGGTGGCTTCGATGATTCCTGTGAACATAAACGGGGTGACTAGGGTGACGAGGGAGACTAGGGAACGAGGGTGACGAGGGAGCAAAGGGGCAGGCCAAATTTACACAGCCTCTACCTCACTGCCCCCTAAAATGTTCTTCGAAAGGGGTCAGTTTTTCGGGCGCAGGACGAAGTTGCTGCCGAGGTAGAGGCGACGGACTTGTTCGTCGGCGGCCAGTTCTTCGGCTGTGCCGTGCTTGAGGATGCGCCCTTCAAAGAGCAGGTACGCCCGGTCTGTGATGTGCAGGGTTTCTTGGACGTTGTGGTCGGTGATGAGCACCCCGATGCCGCGGACCCGGAGTTGTTCGACGATGCGCTGGATGTCTTCCACGGCGATGGGGTCGACGCCCGCGAAGGGTTCATCGAGGAGGATGTATTTGGGGTCAGTGGCCAAGGCACGGGCAATTTCCGTGCGCCTCGCTTCGCCACCACTGAGGACATCGCCATTGGACTTGCGCACTTTTTGGAGCCCGAACTCGTCGAGCAGGCTCTCCAATTTGTCCCGCCGTTCGGCCCCCGTCATGTGGCGAAGTTCCAGAATCGCCATGATGTTGTCCTCCACACTGAGCTTGCGAAAGACCGATTTTTCTTGCGGCAAGTATCCGATTCCCAGACGACTGCGCGCGTACATCGGTTCGCGGGTGATGTCGCGGTTGTCGAGCTGGATTTGGCCTGAATCTGGGCGGACCAAACCCACCACCGCATAAAAACTCGTCGTCTTCCCTGCGCCATTCGGTCCGAGCAACCCCACAACCTCCCCCTGGCGCACGTGGAAAGAGGCCTCATCGACCACCCGCCGCGATCCATATTTCTTGACGATGTCGATGGCCTCGAGCTTGGAAGTGGATCCGGCAGCTTTTTGCATTCTCCAAAAATACCGAATTCCTCGCCCTGCCCTGTGCCCCTTGGAAGTTTGTCGGCGTTGCGGCCAAATCTTGCATGTTGAATTGGTGGATGGGTGGGCTGGGCCAAACCAGCACGCCCCCCTCGCCCCCCTCGCCCCCCTGGTCTCCCTGGTCCCCCTCGTCCCCCTAGTCTCCCTGGTCTCCCTAGTCCCCCTAGTCTCCCTCGTCCCCCTAGTCTCCCTCGCCCCCCTAG
>CBFIFE010000064.1:0-13403 GCA_965661765.1 uncultured Flavobacteriales bacterium | reverse complement strand
CCCATTGACCTCTCCTTCGGCCAAGTGCATGCGCTGCGCTGGCGACACATCCCGGGGGTGCACTCCCTTGCGGATTACGCCGAAGCCACGATCGACGAGGTGCCCTGGCCGGTGGATGGCCGGCCGGTGTGGTACATCGGGTCGTCGATGGGCGGGATGTTGGCCAGGGAAATGCACGCCCAACGCCCGGCCGATGAGTTGGTGTTGTTGAGTGCGCCTGCGGCACGCACCGAGTTTCCGAAACGGATGAAGATGTTGCACACCTTGCGCACGGGGCGCTGGTTCAGCCCGGCGGGCATGATGCGCGTCAATCGCTTGAGCGACACGTTCATGGGGTTTCGGGAAGCGCAGGATCGGGCTTGGTTTTACGAAAACCTAGAGGCGTACGGCGCCGCGTTTTTGCACTTTGCCGTGAATGCGATTCTCGACTGGCCGCGTCGGAATCGGCCTGAGGCGTATTTGCAAGTCGTCGGCGATCGGGACCAATTGTTCCGCCCCCACCGGATGATGTCGCCGGTGGTGGTGCCCGGGGCCGGTCATTTTCTCACGTATGAACAGCCGGGTCGACTGAGTGCGGTTTTGGCCCAACGCTGGCAACAATTCCAGGAAAAACATCAGGACTGAAGTGCAGTCGGCTCAATTTGCTCTGAACGCGTCGAACTGAATCCGAGCACTTCACGGCCGACAACCTCCTCAGTGTCATGGCTTCCTGGGAATCGGTTGTTTGTTGAGTTGCTTGAACATCAATCGAGGGGCGAGGCGACTCATGGCTTTGAGGGCCTTGGAGATGCCGGGCGTGATTTCTTCAGCCCCTTGGACGTAGCCTTTCCAAAAAGCGTCCGCTAGTTTGGTCGGCAGCATGGGTTTTAAGTTGTCGTCTGTGGCAAGGTCGGCTCCATGAGCCAAGGGGGTGTCGACGACGGGAGGAAGAAGTTCCAATACTTTGATGCCATGTGGCTCGAGTTGGGGCCGAATGCCCAATGTCCAAAAGTGCAAAGCCGATTTTGTGCCTGAATAAACCGGGGCTTGTGCAAAAGGGACATAGGCCAAACCCGATGAAACGTTGACCACGACGGCACTGCTGCTCTTTTTGAGCAGGGGGAGGAAAAAGTGCAACACCCTGATCGGAGAATTGTAGTTGATCTCGATTTCCTGCATTTGTTTTTGCAGGTCGTTTTCTTCATTTCCGGCATCAACCAGGTTCATGATGCCTGCATTGTTGACCAGCACATCGAGCCCGTTGAATTTGCTCCGAACATGGTCAACGAGGGTTTGGACATCTGCATCATTGCTGACATCCGTTTGATGGATATGGATTTTCGGGTGTTTCGCCTGAACGTCCTCGAGTTTCGCGAGTGTTCGACCCACAATGATGACAGTATTGTCATGGGCCAAAAATTTTTCAGCGATTGCCAGTCCGATGCCAGACGCACCACCTGTGATGAGGACGATTTGATTGGATGTTTTCATGAGAATTGGGCTGTGTTTTGAAATGGATGGCAGCATTTGGACATTTATGCGTCTCTCCGGCTCGCTTTGAGAAAAGCATCTGCCGCAATGCTCATGGGAATGGCAAAGGGAACATGCATCAAAACATCCTGTGCACTTGGATTTGGCACAAAAGAGCCCCAAACAAGCATGTCAATGCCAATGATGAAAACAAGTGTGACCAAATGAAAGTATCCTGCAAGGCGATACTGACGGAATCTGATGGCCAACAGGACGAAAACTGGCGGAAGGACATCACCGACCGCTTTGAAAATGGCAAGTATTTTGGAAAATTGGACGGCGGCGTCTGAGTCAGGGACAATTGAAAATGAGCCTTCCGCGGCCGCTGGATGCAACACCCAAAAAACACCTATTCCGATGAGCATGACCGCCGACACGATGCTGGACCTTGTGCCACGGCGGATGAGTTGGGCTCGGTTTTTTGCGTCCGAAAATGATGTGGTTTGCATTTGACCGCCTATTTTTACTTCCAAAAGAGTAGCAAAGGTAGTCCAATGTGATTTGGCTACCAAATCAATAGCAAAAAAATGAAGAGTGAGTATCGTTCAGCATGTCCAATCTCCTCCGCGTTGGACATCATCGGCGACAAATGGTCTCTTCTTCTGGTGAGAGACATGTTGACCGCAAAGAAGAAGACGTTCAAGGAGTTCGCTGGGTCTTCTGAGGGAATTGCACCGGGAATTCTGTCTTCAAGATTGAAGTGGCTGGAGCGAAATGGCTTGCTGACAAAACGCAAACTCGCGAAGAACCGAAAGGAGAATGTCTATTTGCTCACGGAGAAGGGCATCGAACTGGCTCCGGTTGTTTTTGAACTGCTCCAGTGGAGCCTCAGAAATCTGAGAAGCGAGCATCCGGCAATGCCAACACTGGAAGACTTGGGGCTTCACCGACAGGTCCCCAATTCTGCGATCGCTATTCAGGATGGCTATCGAGCCTTTGTTGATGAGATTTTGGGTTGAGCTTTCATTGAATTCCGTGACAATTCATGGAATCGACCGGGACATTCAAGACGACCTTACGGCTTTCGGATTTTTCACCAGCTTCAAGGACTGACCAAATTCAGACTCACGTTCAAATAGAACGGGTTGCCCAATTCGTTCACCTGAGCGTAGGGGTCATCGCGCAGCAGGCCAAAAGCCCGGTAAATTTCTTCGCCCTCCATCAACCGATCCACATCAAACCGATAGTTCACCCGGTAGCCTGCCTGGACAGAAAGCCAAACGAAGTCTTTCACCGAGAATTCGTAGACCAAGCGCACCCGCGCTTCCCCGCGGCGGACCTCCAATTCTTCAGAACGCAGATCCCCGAATTCGCCCTCCGGGTTCCGCCACATCCGGTACGATTGCCCCTCAAGTTCATAGCCGAAAAAAAGCATGTTCCGAGGATCAATTGTGCGACGAACGTGGGCTCGAGCGGGAAAGAGCACCTCGGCTCCCCATTTGTTCAATGCATCGGTGGCGTTGTAAAGCACCACAGGGATGTAGTTGATTTCCCCCACACGGTAGGTTCGCGCCAGCCCGACGCCCCATTGCTTGCGCTCGGTGGGCCGGCGGCCGTACAACAGCGCTGCTGAGTACTTCAGGTATTTCAACGGCATGAAGTCCATGCCATAAGTCCCGCTCAAGTCCGCAGACCCTTGGAACAACAGGAACTGCTTGTCGTCGAGCGGCTTGAAGACCGTGGTGTTGATGCCCGTTGTTCGCAGGCCGTGTTCCGCCAGCGTCTGGTGCAAGGGGTTGTCTGCCGCCGTGGGCTGCACATCGTAGACATAATTTGTGTTCCAAAAGTTCGCCCCCATCTGCCAAACCAAGCTGGTCTTTGAAACCACAGGCACATTGAAGCCCACACGAAGACCATGTGTCGCATTCACCCGATGCGTGCCTCCCGCGGCCAGCACCGCATCATCTGCGCCCAGAATGTCACCAGCGCTGAGGTCGTAGCCCCCCTGGAAGTCGTAGCCGACGGAAATGAGCTTCGCAGGGCTCAAGCCTTCAATCTTGGGGCTGCAAAATCGCTTGGCGCCCTCATCGGCAAAACTCAGGTTGTCGTACAGGCTGAAGTCGATTTCCTCCTCTTCGAAGGTCGACGTGGTGTCGGTTTGGCCCATTGCTCCAGAAGCACAGAGCACAGCAGCCGACAATGCCCATGCGGAAGGCCAGTGGAACCAGCTCCTCATCGCTTGGGCATGGCCAGGCGTTTCCACACATCGGTCCGCCCAAGCGCCTGCACCCCGATGTACCCCCGAATGTCGAGCGTGTTTTCATCGGTCATTTTGATGACGCAGTTGTAGGTGCTTCCACTCAAGGGGTCGTAGATTGTGCCTTCGGTCCAAGTGCCATCTTCTTGAAAAACAAAGTCTTTCAACATTCGGTAACCCTTCAAAGGCACATCTTGGAGCGCGGCATCGGGGTTGTTGATGTCCGTCTTGGGCTCGCCAGTCTCCGGGTCATTGGGTTCAAGGAGCCAAACGATTCGGCCGTAATACTTCGTCCCGATCCGATCGATTTTCACACGGGCACGTCCGTTGCTCGGTTCCCAGACCCCGAGCAGCTCGTCGCCAGCCGTCTTCTGCGCGAGCACATCGCTGTTGATTTCTGAAGGCAGCTCGAAACTGAGCATCCCCAGTGCGATCACGGCCATTGCGGCCCAAATTCCCAATCTGCGCGTCATCTTTTTGATTGAAGTGTAAGAGAGAGTTCAAAGTTCAACAAAAACAACCGGTCGCCATCCCAGAAGTCCTCGGAGAGGTCCACATCGAGAACGACGTAAAGCTTTTCTTCGGCAGCATGCGGCCCGAGCTCGGCTTCAGGCGCCACGTTGAGCGCCACACGCTCCAGCCCTTCCGGGAGGGGGTTCACGAATGCCGCCTCCTCCATGGCCACCGCTTCGTTGTCGCTGGCGAAAGACAGCACGAAGGAGCGGACCTGCGCAAACCCAAGGGAATCGCCAGCGGCGACCTCCGCCCGCTGCAACCTTGCATCAGCGACCTTCATGCCCGGTGCGTAGGCATCGCCCAAGGCGCCCGGGATGTCGAGGGTCAACTCGAATTGGCCTGCATTCGGCCCCTCAAACAAAGGCCCAGCCAGGACGATTTCCAGGTTCTCCACCTTGTATTCATGCACGGTTTCTGGACCTGAGCAGCCGATGAAGGCGAGGGACAAAATGACAAAAGTCAGCCAAGTCTGCGGTCGGAGGTGTTGCATGTTCTGCGGTTTGCGGGTGGAAGATAATGCGCCGCGTGCAAAGTGACGCAAGGGAAATCTGGCCGTGACGATTTGGTGGCGATAAAGCCTTCATTCCTTCAATTTCCAGCGAACATTCAGGAGGATTTTTGGGAAAAATTCAAAGCGATGAAGCAAATTCTCTCTCTCCTGGCCTTTGCAGGCGCTTGCAGTGCCGGGGCCTTCGGCCAAACCTTCGAGCACGGTGTGGCCTCTGGCGATGCATTGCAAGATCGGGTCATCATCTGGACCCGCGTCACGCCTGTGGCGGACGAAGCGGTCGACGTTGCTTGGGAAATCGCGGGCGACCTGGAGTTTGACAACGTCGCCGCCTCCGGCGTGTTCACGACCGACGCCAACCGGGATTGGACAGTGAAAGTGGATGCTGATGGATTGGCATCCGATACATGGTACTATTACCGCTTTGTGGCTGACGAAGCGATTTCACCCATCGGCCGGACGCGGACGCTCCCCACTGCGCTCGAAACACCTTCTGCGTTTCGCTTTGCGATGGCCTCCTGCGCAAACTACGAGGGTGGATATTTCAATGCGTACCGCGCGATTGCCGAGCGGAACGACTTGCAGGCCGTTTTCTTTCTCGGCGACTACATTTACGAGTATGGGAGTTCGTACTACGGCAATGACTTGGCGTACCGACAGCACAGCCCATCCAACGAGGTGGTATCGCTGGAGGATTACCGAGCCCGTCACGCGAATTACAAATTGGATCCGGATCTCCAGGCGGCGCACCAGCAATACCCGTGGTACATGGCTTGGGACGACCACGAAACGGTGAACAACAGTTACAAAGGCGGAGCGGAAAACCACGATCCAGCAACGGAGGGCGATTATTACGAGCGACTGGCCGCGGCTTTGCAGGCGTATTACGAGTGGAACCCAGTGCGGGACATCGACCTGTCAGATTTGCAAAACGCGGTGCCGGCATGGCGGACGATTGAAGTGGGGGATTTGGCCAAATTCTACTTCCTCGAAACCCGGCTCCACGCGAGAAGCGAGCAGGTAGAGCTTCCCAACGTGGGCCTCTTGTACAGCAACCCCGCTGCATACTTCTCGGATATCAACAACTTGATGGGCGTTTACGCGTCGAATCAAGCGGCGATCAGCCCTGAACGCACCATGCTCGGCGACGACCAGAAGGCTTGGTTGCAACAAGAACTCGCGACTTCCACAGCAACTTGGAACGTCATAGCGAACCAAACAGTCATGGCCGGCCTGCCCATCGCCGATTTGACAGCACCCAATCCGGCCCTCGGGGGTGCCTCACTCGCTGATGTCTTTGCTGCCCAAACCGGCGGTCTGAATCTCGGGGCGACAGTCGCGTTGAGCTATGACAATTGGGATGGTTATTTGGCCGACAAATTCACGCTCTTCGGCACACTCGAAGCTTTGGGCACGAGCAATCCATTGGTCCTCACCGGGGACATCCACAGCGCTTGGGCAAACACCCTGGTCAGCGACTTCACGACCGGCGCAACCATCGGTGCGGAGTTTGTGACAACCCAAGTGGCGGGAGACATTCGGAGTTTCGGTGTGTCTGACGACAGCGTGAAAACCTTGATCCCGTACGTCGAACATTTCCGCCAAATGGTCAGCGGCTTCACCGTTGTTGAACTCGATGCCACGAAAGCGCAGGCCGATTACGTCAATGTGCGAAGCACGGCAGGAGAAGCGCCGGTTTGGTTCAACCCCACCGGATTCACTGGACTCGAAAACAGAGCCACTTTCGTGCTGGAACACGACACGAGCATGGTTTCCTACGCGGACAGTTTTCGACCGTTGTTGGCGCAGCAGTTTGGCTTGGACACCTTGCCTCGATCGGTGATGGGTGCGCAAGCGCCGCTTTTGCCGATGGACAATCTCTCGGCACTCGCTCCGTTCGATGAAAATTTGGACACCGAGGGTTGTCTCCTCGAGGAAGCTTGCAACTTTCAGCCGGGCGCGTCGGTGATGGATTGGATGCTGTGCGACTTTGATGCTTGCACAGGCTGCACGTACGTTGGGGCTTGCAACCATTCTGTTTATGCCAAAATCGACGACGGCAGCTGCGATTTCCTCCGTTCCGACAACAATGGAGATGGTTACGTTTCCGCCTCGGATTTGTTGCTGTTTCTGACGGACTTCGCCTCAACTTGTGAATGAGACGGCGAGCACGCCACGCATTGTTCTGACCGGCTCAAACAACTTCTGAGTTCTTGCTCAAAGGAAAGCCGCTGCCGATGTCGTGTCGCACAACGACGCCTTCAGCGAGTTTCAGGAATGCATCGCTTTGCATGTGAACGCCCATCGCAACTCGGATGAGCTTTCAGATTTTCGTCGTGAGCCCATAATGCAGAGGATGCCGGTGTGGCTCAGCTCAAGGAAACTTCGGAAACTTCGAAAAATCTCGAGGCCGTTTCTCCAAAAAGGCATCGCGCCCCTCTTGGGCCTCTTCCGTGCCGTAGGCCAGGCGGGTGGCTTCGCCGGCGTACACCTGTTGACCGACCAGCCCGTCGTCGATGAGGTTGAAGCCGAACTTCAACATTTTGATTGCCGTCGGGCTTTTTGTCATGATTTCCTGTGCCCAGTCGTAGGCGGTTTGTTCGAGCTCGGCGTGGGGAACGACTTTGTTGACCATGCCCATGTCGAAAGCCTCTTGTGCGCTGTAAGATGCGCCGAGGAAGAAGATTTCGCGTGCGCGTTTTTGGCCCACTTGTCGTGCGAGATAGGCAGAGCCAAACCCGCCATCGAAGCTCGCCACGTCCGCATCCGTCTGCTTGAACACCGCATGCTCAGCGCTGGCCAGGGTCAGATCGCACACCACGTGCAAGCTGTGGCCACCACCGACCGCCCAACCGGGCACGACAGCGATGACGACCTTGTTCATGAACCGGATTTGGCGTTGCACATCGAGAATGTTGAAGCGATTCACCCCGTTTTCCCCTTTGTATCCAGTCGTCGAACGCACCCGTTGATCGCCGCCTGAACAAAACGCCCAGCCGCCATCCTTCGGCGAAGGGCCTTCCCCCGTGATCAAAACCACACCGATCTCCTGGCTCTCATGGCACAGGATGAGCGCCTCCCAAAGTTCGTCCACGGTTTTCGGCGTGAAGGCGTTCCGCACCTCGGGTCGGTTGAAGGCGATGCGGGCCACGCCATTGCACGATTTGAAGGTGATTTCGTCGTACGCCTTGACGGTTTTCCATTCGATGTCAGCCATGGGAAGGAGAATTGCGGGTGAGCGGCGAATTTACGGCGGGAAGCCGCCCGTCAACCCATCAAGGCAGGCGGCGGAAAGCGAATTCAGGCGCACCCCGCTCTCCGTTCTCGTCAGTGAAGCTCGTGAAGGTCAAGGCGAAGCTGCCGTTGTCATCGCTGTCCACGACGAAGGTCAGGTCGGGGGTCATGACATAGCCCAAATCAAAGTCGTACGTCTTCCAATCAAATCCGACGGCATCCCGGTGATCTGACAGCAGGTCATTCAGGTTGTCGGGTGCTGTGAAGGTGTCGAAAGGCGTTTCGTCGAACCGCACGGCCCGCCGCCCGTCGGCAGCAAGGAGTGCCCCGGTGACCTGGTAGGGGAATGGGGCATCGTCAGGTTCGTACACGTGGAGGTAGTTGGTGAACAGGAGGTCCCAAGTGTCCCGCGGGGGGGAGAGTTGTGCCGGTCCGAGGTCAAGGTGCCATTCGGTTTGGTGGTGGTTCGGGTCGCGCGGCCATGTGAAGGTTGCCTCGTTGTCGCCGGAGAGCTCGGCCACCCGCAGGACCAAGCCGTCGCCGTTCGCCTCGAACCGGAATTTGCGGTACCCCCTGTGTTCCCCGGCGGGGTCAAGGCCGCGGTCAAGGACGAGGGTTTGGCCTGCCCAATCGGCCCCAATCGCCAGCATATCTGTCCCTTCCCCTCCTGGCAAATCGTAGCGCCAAGTCAAGGCAAACTCATCTACCCATTCGGTCCAATCCGCTGGCCCCACAGCCACCCGCAAGCCAGGAATGGCGTGGTTCAGAAGGAGTTTGGCCGTGTCATCATGCGTCATGGCGACTTCCCAGTCGTATTTGTCATGGGTGGCGACCCATCGGTTGTCGACCAGGCTGAAATACGCCTGTTGGCGATAATCTGCACCCAGCGACACGCTGGCCATTCTTGTGCCGTAGACGTCGTTCAAGTTGATGGTCTCCACCAAGATGGGGTCCAGCAAATCTGGGTCTTTCCGGCAGCCCATCAAAACGGCAAGGGCGAGGAACAGGGTCAGGAAATGTTTCATTCGAAATTCCATTGCAAGGCGATGCGCACTGTGCGGCCCATGGCCACGGGTTGAGACGCTCCCGCGCCCCCGCCGTTGTGTGGTCCGTTGCCGCTGTTGACCAGGTCCCCGGTCATCGTGCGTTGTGTGATGTTGAACAAATTGTTGACGCCGACCCGGATGGACAGCCGATCCTTCAACATGGCGAGATTGCCGAACAGAGCAACCTGCAAGTTGGGGCTCAGAATGGCTTGCTGCCAAGCGCCCTCGTCGGATTGTTGCAGCAAGGTTTGGCGGGCTTCGTGGTTCGCCTGCAGCGTGAGCGAGAGGCGGTCTGATGCGCGAAAATCGGCGGAAATCGCTGATTGAAGCGACGTGTTGTCAAAGGAAAGGCTGTCGCTTTCGGAAAGCCAAACCCGACGCTTCAAGCCCGTGACTTGCCCCCGAATCGACCAGCGGTCCGCCGCCCGGTCAAAGGATGTGGTGATGCCCGAAGCGACGCTTCTGCCCACATTGAGGTAGGTGTACAGCTGGGTTTCGGCATCGATCAGTCCCAATTCAATGAGGTCGTTGACATCGTTGTGAAAGACGCGCACAGCGGGTCGGATCAGCGCGCGTTCTGTCAGGATGTCTGCGCTGTATCCCACTTGCCACGATTCCGACACTTCGGCGCGCAGGGCCGCGGAACCTTCGATGTTGTGGTTGATGTCCACAAAAAGGAAGTACAATTCCTTCAGTTCTGGCGCGCGGAAGCCTCGCGCAAAGGAGGCTCGGACGCTGTGCACATTGCGTCGCCAGCGCACGTGCAACGAAGGAATCAAGGGCGCGTTGTAGGCGGAGTTCCAAATCGCTCGAAGCCCGGGGCGAACCAACCACCGGGCATTCGGTGCCCATTCGAGCGCGCCGAAAGTAGCACCGTTGCTCAGCGTTTGGCGCTGACCCACAATTCGTTCACCTTGCGCGGTTTCGTGTTGGCCATCTACCCCCATGAGAAGCTGGGCAGTGGCGTGAAGGGGCAGGTCATAGGTGACGCGGCTGTGCCAGGTGGCGAACACCGCAGTGTCGTTCATGCCCGGGTCTCCCAAAGCAGTCACAGAAAGGTCGGAGAGGTTCAGAAGTTCCGTGATGCGCTGACGGCGATAAAAATTGTGCGCCGCAAAACCATCGATTCGGCCCTTGCCGACCTGCCCATCCACATCCACACGACTGATGTACCGCTCGGTGACAAAGCGGCTGTCTTGGGCAAACGGCGTGGCATAGACACCGATGAGCGTGTCCGAGATGGGGCGCGTGATGTTGCGGTATTGCACATTGCCGTCATTGTAGAGGGTTTCGTGCATCGCATTCAATGCCCCTGAGATGCGGAGTCCATCGCCTTTGCGGCTGAGGCGCAGGGAGCCATTGAGCTGGGTTTTGGGCTTCCAAAGTTGCTGCCGTCCTTCTGTCCCGGGGGGATTGTAGCCATTGAAAAACAACCGCGATCCTTGGGATTCGAGTTGCAGAGAAGGGGAGAGGGACGCGGTGTGGTTCACCATGACTTGCGATCGCCCGATGGTCTCCCCGATCACCCGAGCGCTGCCCCCCGGTGTCTCCCCGCCCTCAGTGATCAGATTGATCGTGCCTGCAATGGCTTCCGAGCCGTACTCCACGCTCATCGGCCCTTCGACAATCTCGACTTGTCGGACGTTGTCCAGCGGCAATTGGTCCAAATCAATGTTGCCATCCACCCGACCGATCACCGGCAAGCCATCGATGAGCACTTGAACGTGCTGCCCCGAGAGACCGAGCATCGAAAGCCCGCTGCCGAGCTGGGCATCTTGGCTGACGTTGACGGTCGACTGGGTCAGCAGGATATCGCGCAAGCTCACTGCACCAATTCGGTCGATGTCCTGCCGGGGGATGACCTGGATCGACTGCGCGGCATCACGGACGGTGCGACCCGAAAATTGGCCTGTGACAACAGCGGAGGCAATGGCATACGTCGCAGGTTGCAACCAAACCTCGGAACCCTGAACGGTGTCCGGCTCCAGCACGAGTGGCTCAAACCCGATGGCGCGGATTTCCATGACCTTGCCCTCGGGCCATGCCGAGACTTGGCCTTGGCCGTCCGAAGCGACAACACCTTCGCCGCCGCCTGCAACCGATGCCTCGCCTGCAACAGAGGCCAGTGGGCGGATGGTGGCGCCCGGCACGGGCAGTTGGTCACCGGCGGAGCGAAGCGTCAGCTGACCACTCCCGGCGGTGGCGGTCAGCAGGCACAGGGTGACGGCCCCTTGAGCCCGACCCCATGTTCCCTTGAAAGTTCTGCGCAGCAGCCGGAGCATGACTTCGTTACTGTTTGAGGATGGCGTGGTGTTCGATGCCCGAGTCGCCGACAAGTTGCAAGAGGTACCGTCCACTGGCGAGGCCATCGGTGGCGAGGGTCATTCGCCCGTTGAGGGTTTCCTGACTGACTAGGCGACCGAAGCTGTCAAAGATCATGGCCTCTCGCACCGCCGCAGTCCCTTGGATGTTCAAGGCACCCGACGCGATGGGGTTGGGGAAAACCGACCACTGGGCGACCGGGGCATCGTTCGTTGAAATGCTCATGCCCGAGACAGGAAGCACGTTGAAGGAAGTGACGCCTGTGGAAGAACCTTCGAATGCTGTGAACCAAATTTGGTAGACACTGCCCGAACCGCTCTCCACGAAATAACTCAAATCCTCCGCCAGCTGCCATTCGAAATTCACAAGGGATTTCCAATCGTTGCCGATCACAGAGATGTCATCGACATTCAAATTCACGTCTGTCAGCGAGGCATCTCCCACAGGGATTTCTGCTGCTTCCGCGGCTGGGCGGAGTTTGTTGAGCAGCACGCCGGTGGTGGGGAAGAGGCCATACAAGGTCTCTCCGACATAGCGGGTGAACACAAAGTCCCAATCTGCGGCGAGTGGCTCGCGGTCCACCACCCCGTTGTCGAAGTCAAAGTAGACAAAGTTTTTGCCTGCATAATCCGCCATATCGAAGGATGCGGTCATCTCCGGCCCGCCATCAAAAGCGGCATACGTCAAGTTCCAAACGCCACTGTCGAGGTTGTCGATGCGGAATTTGAAGGTGGATGCATCGGGCCGTTGCAGGAGGTAGATGGAATCGCCCACAACTTGGTGCAAAGGCGGTCCTGTGTAAATGCCCCAGCTGAAATCGCTGGGGTCTCCTGAGGCACTGGCGTTCAACGCACCTTGTTCCCAAGCCGTGATGCCATTGTTGAGCCGTGGCCATTCGGAAAAGCCAGTGGTGTCCGTCACTGCTGCCCAATCCCCAATCGCCCCATCGGGCCAAACAGAGACAAGCCTGCCATGTCCATCATTGACCCGAACAGTGGCCGAAAAAGGACCGCTGACGTCAAATGCCAAGTCCCAATTCGTTCCAGGGACGACATCAACGATGCCATCGTTCAGGGAGAAAAACACGTCATCGGCATAACCTGCACCTTGGGTGATGGTGTGTCCGGTTTGGGCCGAAGCTGTAGCGGCGGTCAGGGCCAGGATCAGAGCAAAATGGAGTCTCATTTGTGACAATGTTGCGGTTGTGAGCCGCAAAATTACCTGCTCTTTCTGCGGGCTTCCTCACGGAAATGTCCGACTCTCGTCACTTGTTTGTCACAAGACCTGTCCGCTTTTTCCGAAAGGGCTCAGTACCGCTTCTTTCGGGGTTTTCCTGCCCCGGCTGAGCCTGGGCGTCCGGCGCTTCCACCGGGCTTGGTGCCTTTGCGTTTGGGTCTGCTGTCACCGCTGAACGGCAGGTCGAAATCCGCCTTCTTGTGCCCAAATTTCTTTTTGCCAGCATAGCCACTTCCTCCGCCAGAATTCCGGCCGTAACCGCCTTTGCCCTCACGTGGCGTCCAACTTTTCTTTGTCGGCCGATCGTCCCCGCGCATGTTCAAGTCCTCCGTCTTTCCAGCAGCCGTCAGAGAAGACAATTCTCGGCTGATCAACCGACTCAACAACTCCTCCTTGGACATCGTCTCAAATCGGTCAATCATCTTGACCCAGAGCTCCGCGGGCACCCCACGGCCTCGGTCGGCTGAAATCACAGCATCCGCCCACTGATCAATGCGTGCGCCGGCGATGGCATCGCGACCGGGAATTTCTACCTCAGCAAAGGAAATGCCGAGGTCTTTGGAGAGCCGGTTGACAGCGGCCTTCTCTTTCCGATTGATGAAGGCCAGTGAAATGCCCTTCTTGCCCGCTCGTGCTGTTCTTCCAGATCGGTGCGTGTAATACGCTTGGTCGCTGGGCAGTGAATAGTGGAAGACGTGGGTGAGGTCGTTCACATCGATCCCCCGAGCCGCCACATCCGTTGCAATGAGCACCTGCAGATCGCGCATTTTGAAACGCTTCATGACCCGATCGCGCTGGTGTTGCGACAAATCCCCATGCAAGGCATCTGCCCGAT
>CBFIFE010000063.1:0-13467 GCA_965661765.1 uncultured Flavobacteriales bacterium | reverse complement strand
TTACCTGAAGATTATACGAATTTCCGCCGCTTCAAACCGCCCTTCTGTCGGGCATTCCAACAAACGTGTAATCAACTGAAAATCAAACATGTACCCCTAGTTCCCTAGTCACCCTAGTCAACCTGGTCACCCTAGTCACCCTAGTTCCTTAGTCACCCCAGTTTCACCTCGATATCCCGGCTGACCGGTCGGGATTGACAGCACAAGATTTGGTCCCCCCCCAGCGGCTTGTCCGATTTCACCTCCCCGGAGATCATTGTGGCCTTGCATGTTCCGCAGACCCCACCGCGACACTGGTGGTTGACGGGAACCCCGGCCCGAATGGCAGCGGAGAGCAGGGTTTCGGTCCCTGAGTGCATGTGAACTGACCAGACCTCCTGGCCGCGTCTGAAGGTGATTGTGCTTGATGGCGCGGCTTCTGTCGGGCCGGATTTGCCTGGCGGGAAATGAAAGCGTTCAGCGCGCAAGTGGTGCAAGGGCAGGGCGGCGGAGGTCCAGCCTTGGCGGACCGACTCTGGCATGTCGCCAGGTCCAGACACAAAGCCCAACATTTCCATGGGGGGATGTTGCGGGAAGTGCGTGCGGGCGTCCTTGAGGAGGTCAGGCGTCTTCAGCGCGTCGATGCGGCCGTTGAAAAGGGATTCGGCCGAGCTGCCATCGGAAAAGACGTAGCGTACTTCAGCGCGTTCGTTTGCCGCGAGGTGGTTGCATGCGTCATAGAGTGGGATGGATTTCAAGGCGCGATTGCCGAGAAACAAGGAGACGCGGTTGTGGGGGTGTGCTGCCAAGGCATGTCTGGCCAGGCCCAGAAGGGGCGTCACGCCGATGCCCGCGCCGAACAGCACCCAATGGCGTGGTGAATTGTCCATCCAAGGCTCGTACAATCGGGTTCGGGGTGGCAAGACGTCGAGCGTCATGCCCGGGCGAAGTGCCCGATTGAAGAATGCACTGCCCCGACCTCCGGGCAATTCCTTGACGGCGATGCGGGGGTAGGGGTCATGCGGGGCGGAGACCAGAGAGTAGCTGCGTTCGAGGCGCGGGGTCAGCGGCAGGTTGAAGGTGACAAATCCGCCAGGGACGTCCAGCCATGCTGCACGGTAGTCAGGTCCGGGGTCGAGTGATACTTTGACCAAATCTGGGGCGATTCGCCGGACCTCCCTCACCTCACACCGATGAAACGGCAATGCTCTCTCCATGAGGTTGAAAACGAACGAGGCTTTCGAAAGTTCACACCGATTGCAACAAAAGTAGTGAGTGACTTGTTTGCGGTCACAGGCCGCTGGTTCAACGGTTTCGCAAATCGTTGAGGAGCGCCCCGAGGGTCGAGCGGTCGATTCGGACGAAGTCTGCTGGGATGTCGAAATCGATGGCGGCGACCTCGCGATCGGAGAGTGGATGGTGACGGGCGGTTTCGACCATTTGGTAGGAGGCCGGCCCGTCGTGCAATTCGACGTTCACCGGTGCCGACAAATCGAATGCCGGCCAAAAACACAACCCCCTCGCCTCCGAACACGCTTCGACCAAGGCGACCTTGTGGCCGAGGAATGTGAAGAGAACGGTGTATTGCTCAGGGCTCGTTTGGAGCCAAACCCGGTTGACGTCCGTCCCTCGTTCCACCACGCGGAAGCGCCCTTGGCCATCGGTGCTGAGCTCCACTTCGTTCGGCAGGTAGTCGATGCCATGGTCGGGGACTTCGAGGACGCGGGTGGTGAGGGTGAGGCGGGTTTGGCCTGCAGCTGCAGACATCACCAGCAGGAAAACGGCAGAAATCAAAGGGGCAATCGGGGGCATGGGCTAGAAGGAAAGCGTGTGTTCAAGGGCCTCGCGGACGCGTTCTGCATTCACCAGCACAAATCGTTCCAGCCCCTCATTCAACGGAATGGCGGGGGTTTCCAAAGACCCCACGACGGTCACCGGGGCATCGAGCGATGTGAAGCACTCCTGAGCGATGCGGCCGGCGAGGGCCTGGGCAAAGCCGTTGCGCACGGGCTCTTCCGTGACAATCACGACGCGGTGGGTGGCGCTGACGCGTTCGCGAATCAGGTCGAAGTCGACTGGGCTGATGCTCCGCAGATCGAGGATTTCGACGGCTGTCGACGCCAGGCTTTCCCGCGCTTCGAGCGCCCAATACACCCCACGGCCGTAAGCAATCACTGTGCAACTGACGTCCGCTGTGGCGGTGGGGGTGGCCATGCGGCCCTTGCCGATGGGGACGATGTAGTCGGCGGCTGGTTCGACGGTTTTGGCGCCTTCGGTGCCCGGGATTTTGGACCAATACAGGCCTTTGTGCTCGAGGACGACCACGGGGTTGGGGTCGTGAAAGGCCGCCTTGAGCAGCCCTTTGAGGTCCGCTCCGTTGGAGGGGTAGACGACCTTGATGCCACGGATGTTCGCCAACACGCTTTCGATGCTCGAGCTGTGGTACGGTCCGCCTGAGCCATAGGCACCGATGGGCACCCGGATGAGGCTGTGAACCGGCCACTGGCCGTTCGAGAGAAAGTAGCTGCGACTGGCTTCGGTGAACAGTTGATTGAGCCCAGGCCAGAGGTAATCAGCGAATTGCACTTCCACGATGGGCCGCAAGCCAGCGGCGCTCATGCCGACAGTGGAACCGATGATGAAAGCCTCCTGGATGGGCGTGTTGAAGACCCGGCTGTCGCCAAACTTCTGGGCCAGCGTCGCCGCCTCCCGGAACACCCCGCCGAGTCGTCCCCCGACGTCTTGCCCGTACAACAGGGCCTCGGGGTGTTCAGCGAGGATTTCCTGCATGGCGTGCAATGCACAATCGACCATCAAGGTCACTTCACCATCGGCCGGTGCACGATCGCCGGATTCTTCCCGCACCTCGGTCGGGGCCATGGCGTGGGGCAGCAGGTCTTCCCCGCGCGGCTCTTCGGCGGCTTGGGCCCGGTCAAAGGCAGCTTGGACCTCGGCCCGGATTTCCGCTTCGAGCTCGTCGATGGCGGCCTCGGACATCCCGCTGTTGAGGAGGGATTGCCGCGCTCGGGGCAGCGGATCCCGCTTGCCGTGTTCCTCGAGGTCGTCGCGGTACCATTCCCGACGGACCCCAGAGGTGTGGTGACCGAGCAGCGGCACTTCGGCGTGCACCAGCGCGGGGCGGCGCTCCTCCCGGGCGATGCGAAAGGCCTCGTCCATGGCTTCGATGGCGGCTTCGATGTCAGCGCCATCCACATGAAGGAAGGCGATGGGCGGAAAGGCTTGGGCCAGGGTGCCAGCGTCCCCGAACCGGATTTCGGATTTGTGCGCTGAAATGTCCCACTCGTTGTCTTGAACGAGCCAAACCATCGGCAACCCCCGCAACGCACTCATGTGCAGGGCTTCACTGACTTCGCCTTCCGTGATGGCCGCATCGCCGATGGAACAGAGCACGACCGGACGTTCATCGCCATCGGCGAGCCCATGTTGTTCGCGGTATTGGATGCCCATCGCCACGCCTGCCGCGGGGATGGCCTGCATGCCAGTGGCCGAGCTTTGGTGTGGGATCTTGACCCGTCCAGGAACATTCAACGACGGGTGGCTGTAATAGGTCCGCCCGCCGGAAAAGGGGTCGTTGCGCTTGGCAAAAAGCTGAAGCATCAATTCCTCCGGGCTGCAACCCGCGGCGAGCAAAATGCTGTCGTCGCGGTAATAGGCACTCAGGAAGTCGGTCGGGGTGAGGTGACGGCCGGCCGCGAATTGAATCGCCTCATGGCCACGGGAGCAAGCGTGCACGTATTTTGCGGTCAGGCGCGCATGCGTTTCGTAGAGGTCGCTCATCGCCCGGGCGGTGAACATGTTGCGGTAGGCTGCGCCGAGCATTGCGGCGTTGTCTGATTGTTTCGATCCCATTCCATGCAAAGATAGGGAGGTGGCGATGGTCGATGCGGGGTGTACCTTTGGCTGCGATGCGATTTGATTTTGCCAAATGGGAGGGTGCCGGCAACGACTTCATCCTCACGCAGGCCCGTCGTTTCGAGCGGGCCGAAGACGAACAGGCGAGCGTTGCCGCCTTGTGCGATCGCCGCACGGGCATCGGGGCGGATGGGGTGATTTTCTTGTCTCCCGATGGTGCGGGCCGTTGGCGCTTCGATTACGTCAATGCCGACGGGACCCGTTCGTTTTGCGGCAATGGGAGCCGAGCGGCGTTCGCTCACCTCCGGGCCATCGGTGCTGTGGGGGACCGCGCTGTGCTCGCTGCTTGTGACGGTGACCATGAGGTCGCTTGGTCGACCGCCGATGGCCTTCCGGGTGTGGCCTTGGGTGCCGTGGCCCTGCCGCAGCCCGTTCCTGCTTCGGAGGGCGTTTCAGCCGGGGAGTTTGTGGATACGGGCTCGCCGCATCACCTGGTGTGGCTGGCGGATGAAGCAGCGCTGCGCGCGGCGGACGTGGTGGGGGAGGGGCGCCGTGTGCGCCATGCCCCACGTTACGCGGCCATCCGAGGCACGAACGTCGATTTTGTTTCGCGCACAGCCGCCGCCGATGTGCTTCGGATGCGGACTTACGAGCGGGGCGTCGAAGACGAGACAAGGGCTTGTGGGACGGGCGCCACGGCGGCGGCCATTGCCGACCATGCAGCGCGGGGCGGCGCCCTGGAGCGCACCGTGAAAATGTCAGGAGGTGACCTGAAGGTGACTATGGCTCCCCCGGTCGAAGGGCGCTACGAGGGCGCGTGGTTGTGGGGACCGGCCCGGGAGGCGTTTCGCGGCTCGGCGGTTTGGCCTGCCCTCCTCTGCATCATCGCCTTTGCCTTCAGTGGTCTCCAACCCCTTCGCGCGCAGCCTGAACAGCAGCAGCAACGCCCGCGGATGGCCATCACGCCGCAAGCGCAACTCTCCATTCTCACTGGCAGCCCGGGCAGCGAAGTGTACAGCAGTTGGGGGCACACGGCCATTCGGCTGTTGGATCCCGGGCAACAACCGGTGCTCGATTTGACCTTCAATTACGGCACGTTTGCCTTCGGTCCCGGGTTTTATGGGCGCTTTCTGCGCGGTCATTTGGATTACCGCTTGTCGGTGCAAGGCTTTTCAGATTTCCAAACCGAGTACATCACATCCAGTCGTGGGCTCATCGAACAGCCGCTCAACTTGGCGCCCGAAGATGTGCAGGCCGTTGCGGATTTTTTGGCATGGAATGCCCTGCCCGAGAACCGTGTGTATCGTTACGGTTTTTTCGGCGACAATTGCTCGAGTCGGGTGTTGGCCGTCTTGGCGGAGGTTTTCGGTGAGCGATGGGACGCCGGGTGCGCCGCAGATCCGGGCCAATCGGTCAGCTACCGGGCGGCCATTGCGCCGTACATCGCTGGGCTGGGCTGGGTTCGCACAGGCATTGAATTCGCGTTGGGGGCGCTGTCGGACCGGCCGATGGGCCCCTGTGGTTCGTCGTTTTTGCCGGACGGCTTGATGGCCCAAATCCAACTCGCCCAACTCGACGGCCACCCCATCGCCGGGGCAGGGGAGGAACTTGTGCCGCCCGAACGGGGCTGGTTTGCCGCCCACCCTGCGCCGCCCATCACACCCGATGTTGCCTTTGCGGTCCTGTTCCTTCTGACGGCGATTGGGGTTGGGCGAGGCAACAAATGGCTCTCCCGCGCCGTCCTGGGCATCGCGGCATTCCTGGGGGTGCTCCTCGTGTTGATGTGGGCGTTGACCGATCATCGGGACACGTGGTGGAATCCGGATTTGGCCTGGGCCTCCCCCTTGTTGTTCGGGCTGTTTTTGCCCGGCGGTTGGGCCTCTGCCCGTGGCCGAAACCTTCGTCGCGTGATTCTCGTAAGCGGTTTCTTGATTGGGTGTGCAGCTGCACTGTTCGGATGTGCCTTCCACGGCGCATTCTGGTGGATGTCGGCAGCAGTGTTCTTGGCCTTGGAGCCATGGACGCTGTGGCCTGACCGCAGCAAATCGGCACGCTCAGAAAGAACAAAATGAAGCAACACACCACTTGGGTCACCACTGCCGTCTTTGCCCTGCTTGCCGGAGCGCTCACCTTGTGGGGCTGTCGCAAGGAGCCGACGACGTGGGCCGTGGATGTGCATTTGCCGGTGGTGGACATGTTGCTGGATTGGGCGGACGTGTTGCCTGCGGATGCTGCGATTGAGATGCCGCCCGGTGAGGTGGCGCATTTGGTTTGGCAGGGAGAGGTGGCTCGATTGGACGTTTCGGGTTTGGGCCAAATCCCAGACACCACCGTCGCCAACGACCTCACACCCGACTTCGTCGGGGGCCCCATTGCCGTGCCGCCCGGCAGCACCTTGCTCGACGAATTCGAAGACATTTCGTTCGATGTGGATGGGCCGGAGTTTCGCCGGTTGACCCTGGACAGCGGCTTGTTGGCATGGACGGTGGAAAGCACCACGGACGGCTACGTCCAGCTTCAATATGACTTTCCCGGTGTGGTGAAGGACGGCGTGCCGGTTCGGCTCGATATTGTTCTGCCGCCTGCCACGGAGGTCGGGGGGCTCGCCTCTGCTTCGGGGGTCATTGACATCGCCGAAGCTTCGGTGGACTTCACGGGGATCAGCGGGACATCGCGGAACAAAATCGCCAGCCACCTGATCATTGGAACCCCTGAGGGCATCAGCGACACGGCTCAGGTATTCGGCGACGACAGCATCCGTGTGGCCATGACTTTCTCCGGGATGAAGGTCCGTGACATCGAAGGTTATTTCGGCAGTTTTGACGTGGACGTCAACGAGGGCCTGCCCTTGTTCGACCCGTCGACTTTTCCCTCCGGGCTCATCGGCCTTTCGCCCTTGCGGGCAGACCTCATGCTGGTCAACAACATGGCTGCGGATTTGCGGCTCAACCTGACCAGTTTGTCCCTCGGCGGCACATCCATCGACCACCCCAGCATCGGTCAGGACCAGTACCTCGCCCGGGCCGATTGGTCTGCGGGCACGCCTCCGGTGGCCGATGTTTGGTCGATGGACTTGTTGTCCACGACCCCCGCATTTTTCGATGTGCTCGCCGCCTTGCCGGACAGCCTCCGAGCTTCGGGCGAGTTGGAAATCAATCCCCTCGGGGACGTCAGCGGCGGCAACGACTATTTTCACAAGGACTATCCCCCGCTTTTGAAGTTGGACTTGGATGTTCCTCTGAACGTGGCATTGACCGACCTCGTCTTTCGCGACACGTTGCGGATTGTGCCCACCGAAGTGCCGGACTTCGATGGACGACTTCACATCGAAGTGCGAAACGGCTTTCCGGTCCAAATGTCCCTCGCAGGCGCTTGGCAACCCAGCGGCTCGTCCTTCGCAGCCACGCTCGAGCCCCGCGCCGGCGGGGCAGGGGAGGCGCCAGTGACCACCATTTCCGTTCCCATTTCATCCGAAGAATTGGCGGCGGGCGGAGACATTCAGTTCGAAGCGGGTTTGGCGACAGCCGGATACAAAAACTTCACAGGGCATGAGCGCATCCGCATCCGCGTGCGCATTGAAGGCACCCACAATGTTGTGATCGAATGAGCCGACTTGTCTTTTTTTCTGCAACGGTGGTTTTGCTGGTCGCCAGCGCGTTCGCCCCCACGGCTTTTGGACAAGCTGTCTCCAGTTCGCCGTCCGTTCGGTTCCAGGTGGATTCATTGCCTCGTGCGGCCGATTCCGGCTGCAACTGGGAACTTTCCATCCAAGTGGATCACCGTTCGAACGCCATCGACAATGCCTTCGCGGCCACGATGTTGATCGGCGGGGCGCTCTCCCCGGAGGCCATCGCTGCGGCCCGCGATGAGATGCGGAGCCGGGGCACGCTGGGTCTGCGCGGGAATATTCGCTTTGAAACATCGGATCTGGCCGCCCGCAGGGGCTGGCACATCGAATCGGGCATCGTCTCGGATGTCCGGTGGACGCCGGAGCTCTTTGATTTGGTCTTTGCGGGAAACGCACCCCATCTGGGCAGATTTGATGTCCTCAATGGCACCCGCGGCCGCGCCTGGCAACTCAACACCATCATGCGCACGGGCTTCTGGAAGAATGCGCACAACGCCTTGCATTGGGGGCTGGGCCTGGCGCACAGATCGGTGGGCGCGCAGGGCGACATTTCGACAGGGTATTTCTGGGTGAGCAGCAATGTGGACACGTTGTACACGTCGCTGTACGGGCGTTCGACGGTTTTGGAAGCGCAAGGTTTGGGCCTTGCAGGCCAAATCCGCTATCGCCGCACCGACCCCGCATCCCAAGTGGCATTGACGCTCGAGGCGACCCACCTCGGCGCCCTTTTCGTCGCCCCCGGCGATGTGCGGGTCGAGGTGGACACTGTCCTCGGCACGACGGGTTTGCCGTTGGCGGGTGACGGCTGGTCGATCGAGTCGCTGCAAGGCGAGGGCTTCGCGGAGTCGCTCATCGTTCGCGACACCCTCGCCGGTCACTTCGAAGCCCTGCCGACGGCGCTTTCGGGGGGGCTCACCGGCGCGATCATCCCCGGTTTGGCGTGGGAGGTTCGGGCGACCGTCGGGGGCTGGCGCCCCACGCCGGAGGCGATGGCAGGTCTTCAGTTCAAGGTCGGTCGCCGATCCATCGCTGGCATCCGCGCGGTTTACGGGGGCTGGGGCAAGCTCCGCCCGGCGATTTGGGCAGCCTTGCCGGTCGGGCAGCACCACACCTTGACCCTCTACGCCGAAGATCCAGTGGCCGCATTTCAGGGAACGGGGCTCGGACGTGGGTTTGGCCTTCAGCTGGCCAAATCTTTGCCCACAGGCGCCGACAACCGCCGTTGACAACTTCCGAGCTGCGCTTCAGCCGAATTTGGCGAAATTCGCACAGAACCCGCAAGCGACGCTCTCATGACCCATCCCTACTGGCCCGCCGGCCGCTCGCTCCAAATCATCGCTGGCCCTTGCGCCATCGAAGGCGAACAAATGGCGCACGAAATTGCTGACCGCCTCGTCGAGATGTGCACCGAGCTCGATCTGCCCCTGATTTTCAAGGGCTCCTACCGCAAGGCGAATCGCTCGCGCCTCGACAGCTTCACGGGCATCGGCGACGAAAAGGCCCTCGGCATCCTCTCCGACATCCGCGCCCGGCACGGCATTTCTGTCACCACGGACATCCATTCGGCCGATGAAGCTGCCCTCGCGGCACAGGCCGTGGACGTCCTTCAGATCCCGGCCTTTCTCTGCCGCCAAACCGACCTCCTCGTCGCCGCTGCCGAAACGGGCAAGGTCGTGAACATCAAAAAGGGTCAATTCCTATCACCTTCCGCCATGGCCTTTGCCGCTGCGAAGGTCCGGGAAAGCGGGAACGACAAGGTTTGGTTGACGGAACGGGGCACGATGCTCGGCTATGGCGACCTGGTCGTGGACATGCGCAGCTTTCCAGAAATGGGCGCCATCGCTCCAGTCATTGCGGATGTCACCCACAGCCTGCAGCAGCCCAACCAGTCTTCGGGCGTCACGGGCGGCAAGCCCCAACTGATTTCCACGATCGCCCGCGCGGCGGTGGCAGCTGGTGCCCAGGGTGTTTTCATCGAAACCCATCCGCGTCCTTCTGAGGCGAAAAGCGATGGAGCGAACATGCTTCCGCTCGACGAGCTCCCCGCGCTGCTGCGTTCCCTGAAGGCCATCCACGCGATTGTGTGAAATGAGGGAACAGGAACCAGGGAAACAAGGGAACATGATTGGGTTGACGGTTTGGCAGAAAATTTTGACGTTCGGGCTTCGAAATTCGGGCTCAACGGGCGCGCCGTTCGCGAATGCATGTTGCTTCCTGTTATTGTTCTTGTTCCTGCCGCCGGTTTTCGGCCAAACCCTGCGCAACACCGTTCTCGGCTCGGCCGGCGATGAGGTGGCGACGAGTTTGGCGCTCGGCCCGGGCGATGGGTCCGTTTTCGCAGCGGGCATGACGAACAGCTCAACGGCTGGCGCCCAGTTGGGCTGGGTGGCGCGCATCGATTCCTTGGGCAACGTCCTTTGGCAACGCCAAATCGCACTCGGCACGGGCTTCACGGCTTTTGTCCATGTCACCTCGGGCGGCGATCCGTTCCGGGTGGTGCTGTCGTCGTCGGTGTACAATGGCTTGCCGGGCGCGTACGATTTGCAGTGGTGGGTCCTGGACGCTGCGACGGGCGAGGTTCAGGGGGCTTGGCCGGCGTCGGAAGATGGCTGGCAAATCGTGGTGGACGCCGTGGAGGTCGGGGGCGTGGTTTGGGCGGCGTATCAGGATTATTCCGTGGCGCCGGCTGCGGCGATGATCCGGCGGATTGGGGTGACGAATGCTGGAGGAGTGTCGTGGTATGGGGCTTGGGAAGTGGCGGCGAATGAAACGTGGGTGGACCTTTCGGCGGACGAACTTTCAGGCCAAACCGCCGGCCTCTCCACCCGCTCCGACTCCACCTGGGCGGGCACATTGCGCCTCTGGGATGAGAGCGGGATCGAGGCGTGGAGCGTTCCTTTGCCTGTGGACAGCACCGAATGGTCGGGCTGCTCGGTTTCCGCTTCAGGTGTGCTCGCTGTCGGAACCCGGACCACATCGGCGGGAAGCCGCCAAGCCGTTGTCCGCGTTGACCCAGCGGGCAATGTCACGCTGGCCCAAGAAATCAGTGGGTCCCTGAATGTTGAGGCAGAGGCCATTGGGTGGCTTGATGAGGTCAACTTCGCGACCGTCCCGTTCGCCGAGAACATGGGCAATGGTGGGGGTGAGGTCGCAGTGATGGTCTACAACGGTTTTGCCAACTGGCAGGGCGGAGCGACGGCCGGCACTTCCGGACGGGAAGAAATCGAGGCGATGTTGGTGGAGCCGGGGACGGGCGTGGTTTGGGCGGCAGGGCGGTCGAATGGATTCGGGGCGGGGGATTGGGATGCGTGGGTGATTCGGAGCTCTGAAAATCCACTGGCTGATGCTCAGGAGGAAGTGGTGTTTTGGTCGACGGAGGATTGGGTGCTCGGCGTGACTGAAACGGGGACGGGGACGGGAACTGGGATGGCATCTGGGGGGGTGTATCCGAATCCCTGTGCGACAGGAATGCGAGTCGAGGGCATGGACGGTTGGGAATTGGGGGCAGGGACTGAGGTTTTCGATGCGCGGGGCCGGAAGGTGAGGAATTGGCCGGCTTCGGGGGTGGTGGATTGGGGCTCAGGGATTTACTGGGTGCGTGGGGGGGGGCGAGTTGCTCGGCTTGTGGTGGAGTGAATTTGTGAGGAATGGGTTAAGTTTGGTCCTATTGTCATTGAAATGTCAGAGCAAATGAACACTCAAATCCACGCGATCCGCGAAGAGATTGCGCGCCTCGAAACCTATGATAAACAGGGTGAAAGCTATGCGAATGCGGAAGGTCGGCACGGCTGGCGCAACCCCATCCGGGCGGATACGGGGCCGTTGTTGGAGTCGCTGGTGCTGGCGGCAGGATCGAAGCGATTGCTCGAAATCGGGACTGCGCACGGGTTGAGTGCGTTGTACCTGGTGCTGGGGATGGGCAAGGGCGCGGTGCTGAACACGGTCGAGTTTCATGAGGAGACCGCGCGGGATTCGGCGGAGCGGATGGGGCGGTTGGGCGTGCCCGTGACGGTGATTCATGGGGAGGCGGGCGAGGTGATTCGCGAACGCTTGACGGGTCAGTATGACTTGGTGTTTCTCGACGCTCAGAAGAGCCACTACCACGGGCAGCTCACCGAGCTGATGGCGCGGGGGCTTGTGGGACCGGGAACGGTGGTGTTGGCCGACAATGTCATCGATCGGGAGGCGGAGTGCCGTGAATTCTTGGATTGGTGGGTCACGCGGGGTGCGCAGCACCGGATTGTGCCGACCGAGTGTGGGCTGCTCGTCGGTCGGCTGACGGAAGCGGAATTTCAAGGGAGCGATGAGTGGGGGCGGTGAGGACAAGTGGGCGCTCAAATTGTTTGGGCCGACGGAGCGGATGGAGGGAGTGGGTTTGGTCTACCAAAACTTCCGAGGCAAACGCTACCCGCCGTTCATCAATCTCGACATCGCGCGCGAGCTGATTGACAGCTGGGAAACTGGCCCGGAGGACATTTTCATCTGCACGCACCAAAAAGTCGGGACACATCTGACGAAAAAATTCGTCGTCGAACTGCTGCGGGCGACGCACGACTTTCCGGCCGACAGTGGCATGGCGGCGGGTGACATCGGGCACGACACAGTGCCCTGGCCGGAAGTCATCGCTTCGCAGCATGGCATCGAGGCGATGCGGGAGTTCATTGAGAGGACGAAGGGGCATCCGCGGGTTTGGTACACCCACTGCTGTCGGGAGGACTTCCCGGCGCGGCGGATTCACCCGGACACGCGGTTCATCATCACAGTGCGCGACCCGCGGGCGGCCATTCTCTCGCAGTACCATTTTTACCGGAAGCACCCGCTGCTCGGGGCGCCCGCCGACCTGTCCTTGGAGGCTGTGGCTGAGTACTTTGTGGCGGGCACGTTGTACTTCGGTGGCTACCACGAGCACGCGTTGAGCTGGATGAACAAGGCGCGGTCGGAAATCAAATTGGAAAACGCGTTGTTCCTTCGTTATGAGGAACTCGTGGAGGACAAGATGAATGCGGCGCGGCTTTTGGCCAAATTCCTTTCCCCCCACCTCGCCGTCCCAGACGCCACCCTCGAGCGGGTCGTCGCAGCGACCGGGTTCGACGCCATGAAGCAGTCGATCACCGAGAACCCGCAGAGCTTCCACTTCAAGCCCGACGTCTTCTTCCGCAAAGGCTCCACGGATGAGTGGCGGGACGCACTCCCGACGGCCATCCAAGACGCAATCGACGAAAAGTCCCACAGGTTGTGGGGCGACCGCTACACGGGCGGGCCCAACTGGAGCGAGTTCCCAAGTTTGACGGCGGAACTCGACCGCCTTTCTGCCCATGCCTCAGCGGACACCTTGAGCCACTTCCCCCTCGACATCGGCCAGATCCTCGTCCGCGACCTCGGCACCATGGCGGAAGAAGTCCTCTCGACGCCCCCCATGTTGTTGTGGCAAACCGTCCCTGGCATCAACAATTCTGTGGGCACACTTGCTTGGCACATCTGTGGAAACCTGCGGCACTTCATCGGCGCTGTTCTTGGCGAAGATGGTTACGTTCGCCGGCGCGAGGCAGAGTTCACCGTCACGAACCTCACCCACGAAGAGCTCGTGGAGGAAATCAAGGCCACGGCAGCTGCGGTCGACGCAGCCCTGCGCGACCTCAATCCCCAGCGTCTCGCCGAACCGATGTCCGACACGCCGCCCCATCACAAGGGCCGTTCCATCGGGTATTTCCTCATCCAGCTTGTGGCCCACTTCCAGCGGCACCGCGGCCAACTCGACTACCTTCGACGCATCCTTTCCACCAACTCATGAAATCGTTCCTGTTCCCGTTCCTGTTCCTGTTCCCTGTTCTCTTGCTCGCACAGGACGATGCATACTTGCCGACCATTGAAGGGGCGCTGCTCACGAATTCGTCGTACGTCGTGGATTTCGATCCGTCGGCATCCGTGGCGAATTGGGTGGCCTATGAACTCACCCGAAGCGAGTCCATGGGGACTTTCGGTCGCAG
>CBFIFE010000062.1:0-13993 GCA_965661765.1 uncultured Flavobacteriales bacterium | reverse complement strand
CACAGTAACGTCCACCGCTGCCTCGTTGCCCGCGAGGTCGACGTGGAAGAAATGGTACAGAATTTCAACCCCACCGCAACAAAGGGGCGTGAGCGTGGAGTCATAGTCGCATTCAATCACGCCACCTCCACCATTGCCCCAAGGGGCGCCACAATCCAAATCAGGGAAGTAGCAATCGTCCAAACACACCGGCAATTCCACGGACCAGTTTTGGTAGGCTTCCAACGTCATGGTGGTATCCGGTGGAACCCACACAAAATAGGGCTCGGTGTTGTCCACAACAGTGACCACCGTGCTGTCCACAATGCTGACGCCACAGGCATTTTCGGCGGTATAGACCAAACTCGCCACAAACTCAGCCGGATAGATGCCACAATCGAGGTAATTGACGGCGCAGTTCACCACGAGGGTGTCGCCTGAGCATCCCCCCGCCATGGCCGTCGGCAGAGGGAGCGTTTCACAGCCTATCCAATCCACGCAATCGACCGTCACAGAATCTTCGATGGGCAGAAAATGGGGGCCGGTTGTGTCGACAAAAGTGATGAGCTGGCTGATGGAATCCACATTGCCACATCCGTCCGTTGCGTACCACCAACGCTCCAACGCACTGGAAATCGCACAATCGCTTTCGTCATGGGCAACGGCAAAGATGGTGTCGGTCACGGCGAAGTCACTGCAAGCATCCTCTGCAATGGCAGCTTCCACCGGAATGTCCTCGCCACACACCAGAACGATGGGGTCGGGAATCGTCAAAAAGGTGGGGGGAACCGCATCCACCACAGTGATGGTCCAAAGCGAGTCTTGAGCGTTGCCGCAATTGTCGGCGGCGGTGAACAAACGGAACAGCGTGTAATTTCCACCGCATGCCCCAGTGGCCATTGAATCCACATGGGACAGAAACAAACTGTCGGGGTCACAGTGATCGTCGATCAGGAAAATGCCATTGCCAGGTTCTTGCAAGAATTCCAAACTGACACAATCCACCACGGTATCCTGCGGGAAATCCACAAACTCAGGCGGCGTGGCATCCACCACGGTCACGGTAACGTCCACCGCTGCCTCGTTGCCCGCGAGGTCGACGTGGAAGAAATGGTACAGAATTTCAAACCCACCGCAACAAAGAGGAGTGAGCGTGGAGTCATAGTCGCATGGCAAGGGATAAAGCCCCCCACCATTGCCTCCCCAACCGGTCTCGCAGTCCAAGTCCGGGACATAGCAATCGTCCACGCACACCGGCAGGACGACGGACCAGTTCTCAAACTCCTCCAAGGTCATCGTTTCATTCGGTGGAATGAATGTGAAATAAGGGGGGTCGTTGTCAACAACATCTACAGAAACTGTGTCCGAGATGCTGTTCCCGCAATCATCCGTGGCCGTGTACACCAACAACGCGTCAAAGTCAGAGGGCATGCTGTCGCAGACGAGGTAGACAACTTCACAACTGACATCGGCAGAATCGCCATTGCATCCAGATGTCGCCACTGGCAGCGGAAACGTGCCACACTCCGACCAATCTGAGCAACTCACCGTTCCTCCTTGGGGCAATTCTAAGAAAGCCAGATCGTTCACTTCCTCGACCACTGTGGTCACTTCACAGGTGGCTGAATTGCCGCAGGAATCCAGAGCTGTATACACTCGGGTCCAAGCCCCGCTGTCCCCGCAACCCAAAGCCGCGAACGATGAATCTGCGGAAATCGAAACCGCCGTGCAATTGTCGCTGACCAGCGGAATGAATGGCGGCAAACCACTGAGGCAGTCGATTGTATCTGCCTGAGGGCAATTCAAGAAAACAGGGGCTTCGTCATCTGAGATTTGGACAACAATGCGTGCAGTATCGCTTCCGCATTCGTTGGAAATGACATATTCGTAGACCAAATCTTCCCCTTGGCAAGCATCATGAACCGATGGTGTGCAGGCAGTCAAGTCGATGATGAGGTCCCCAACGCTGGCGTAGTCTTGCCCATCCCAGCTCATCGACCATGAAAACCAGCCCCCGAGGCCAGGGTTGTTGTTGTGGGTGTTCGCTCCATCTCCGATTTGAAAACCGAAAACCTCCGAACTGGGGTTGTGCGCCAAGGAAAATGACCACCCTTCGGTGGGCGTGCCATCAACGCCCGAGATGTTGGATGCCAAACCGTTGAGCAGCAGGTACGTCCAATCGGGGAAATTGCCTGTGCTCAGCGGGTCCTTCGCCAGGCCACCACCTGCAGACCATCCAGCCCAGTCGGTCGACTCGTCGAGAAGAACTTGGATCTCTAAGGCATAATCGGCGTCCGTGTCGTTGACCACAGATCCAGTCACCCAGACGTCGCCATTCGGCAAAGTTTGAACATCCAAAGGTGCGGTGCCGGTCAGGAAATAATCCGAGGGCGCGAACCCCAAGGACCCGAGCCCATTCAGCCACAGCGCAAAATCTGCTCCTGGGCCGTAGGCGGAAACGCCGCCACAGCCCCCTTCGCCGTTCCCGCCGGTCAGCGCGCTGAGGGCTTCGAAGGTCTCCAGGCCGCATGGCGAAGACCATGCTGGGATTTCCGGTGCGTCAAAAGGGGTTCCGCAGGCCGCTTCCACCGTGTCCTCGAAAACAACGAACGCTGGGGCACAACCCGTGCAGTCCGTTTGCCCGAGCGCGCTGGCCGCCTGGCTGAGAATCAGCACCAGCAGTGCGAAACCATGCATTCTTGTCATAGAAAACAAAAATACGAAACAATCAAGAAAGAATTGTTGACAAATGACTGCTCTCTCTGGCCTGCATCTGAGCAAGGGCCGATGATCAGTCCGTTTCGACCCTCGTGTTCATGTGGTGATGCAGGGCAATTCCCGCAGCCACACTCACATTCAGGCTGCCCGTGGTGCCGGTCATTGGGATTCTGACCAAGGTGTTGCAAAGACGCAAACTGCCTTCGGACAGTCCCTCCCCTTCATCGCCCAAGATCCAAGCGGTAGGGCCTTGGGAACGAAAGGACTGGAGATCTGTTTCTGCCTTCTCGCTGAGTCCGATGGTTTGAAAGCCATTTTTATGCAAAAAATGAATGCATTCATCAATAGATTCCATTCGCGCCACAGGAATTCGCAAAAGTGCGCCGGAACTCGACTTGATGGCGTCTTCGCGCAGAGGAGCCACACCGGAAAAAGGCACCACAAGCCCGGTCATGCTGAAGCATTCGGCTGAACGGGCAATTGCACCGATGTTTCGGACATCCGTCACCCCATCGACGACCACAAAGTGCGGCGTTTTGCCAGCCTCCCATGCGCCGGCAATGAGTTCGTCAATGGGTTGGTAATCAATCGGTGATGTGAATGCGACGAGCCCTTGGTGGTTCTTCAATGTCAGCTTGTCCAGTTTTGCCCTCGGCACGCGCAGCAGGGGGATGCGCGCCGATTTGGCCAAACCCAGCAAGTCGCCGCTTCGCTCATTTCGATCTTCTCGACTCATCAAAATTCGGTCGATGGCTTGTCCTGCCTCGAGGGCGTCGAAAACAGGGTGCCATCCAATCAGCAGAGATTTTTCTTTGGGACGTTTCGGTCCAGTGTAAGGCGTGGCTTTCATGTTGATTATCAGGGGTAAAGTGGGGCTCAATCGCCGCGGATGCGGCCGTTTCGCCAACTTGTGACCATGCGGTCCCATGCGGATCGGTAGGTGACAGATCGGTCGAGTTCGTAATGGTTGGCGTCGAGTTCATTGGGGACACGCGTGAAGCGAAACGTGACTGCATTGGGTGTGCCTTCCTCACCATAAATCCACCATTCCTGGCCGCTGTAGCGCCTGACCTTCGTCGGGACACCGAACACGATGTGCACCATTCCCCTGTCGGTTCGCCAGCCCTCCTTGAGTCCGGAAAAATACAAGTTCGCTTCCTCCACTCGGTCGTAAAACGTGTTGATCAGGGATTTGGCCCGTGGGACTTCGTCGGCGCAATCGAGCCAAAACGCGTCCAAAGCTGCTTTCGGGTCATCGCTTCCCATCATGCGCTCGTACTCCGCACGGCTGGTGATGTAGCGGCTGCATTCAATGAGGTCATCAACGCTTCGCACGTGCGGGAAGTCAGGTCGCCGGCCGTGAAGGACAATGGCTGGCCGAAAGTTTCCATCTTCCCTCCGGTTGCTCAAGACCAAACTCGACGCCTCGACTTCGATTTCCAACAGCCCGTTCGGCGGAACGACAACCCGCCGTGGCGATGACAGGGCCACAGAGTCCCGGCGACTGCCTGAAGAAGAGAACGGCGGAGCGGGCAACGATGGTTGGAGCGTTGCCGTTTGGATTTCCCAAGTGGATCCGGGAATGGCGGCAACGGCCAGTGGGGTGTGACGGGCGATTTGGTCTGAAGCAATCGGCCAGCCATCCGCGTGAAAAACCGGGACACTTCCGTTTCCCCGCACAGCGACAGATGTCCCGCGGTGAACGTCGGCCAATTCTCCAGTCAACGCCGACACCATTTGCAACGCCGAATCCAGGGGCCATGTCTCGCGCACCCGCCACATCTTGTCTGAAGACCCCGCCAAAGTGTCCACCCATTCCGAGGACCCTTGGCCGAAGGTCAGGCGCATGCGAGCCACGAAAGGCGCCTCGGGCTGCTCGCGCAGGTACAAGAGCTCGCTGCGATCCATGGACAAAAACAAATCCACAGAATCATTGCTGCCATGCGGGAGCGCTTGGAAAGTCGGATGCAACAATCGGGCATCGTCGTCATAGGGGCGTCGGTCGGCAGAGCTTGCGGTGGGCAAGGACTCCGAGCAACCGGAACCCACGGCTGCGGCAAGAAGCCAAAGCCACCAGATTCGCGACCCCGCCACCGGCCAAGTCATGGTTCGACCCAATTGATGGTCAAGGCGATCTCGCAATCGGGGTGCAAGGACTGTGCGACGGGACAAGTTTCTGCGACACGGCGAATTCTCGTTCGCATGGCTTCATTGTCGGCGTCGGCCTCGAGTGCGACGGTCATGGCCACGACCACGCGCGCAATTCGGCGTGGATTTGCGGCCATTTCTTTCGTGACTTCGGCGCGCATCGCTGGTGCGGGAATCCCCCAGTCCGCGCAGCGAATCCCGACAATGGTCATCATGCATGAGGCGACTGCCGAGGCCACCAAATCCGTGGGGGAAAACACCTCGCCACGCCCATGGTTGTCGACCGGCGCGTCCGTCTCGACGATCGTCCCGCTGGCCTCGTGCTTCATTTGCGTTCGCAGCCGGCCTTCATAGGCAATTGTAAATCCCTTGTTGCTCATCGTTTCAACGCGCGAAGTTCGGCAATCTCATTCGACGAACATGCGTTACCTTTGAAACGTGTTTCCGACAGCGCTTTCTTCCCTTCGCTTCTGGGCATCAAGCCTTGGCTTGGCGGCCATGCTCGTCGCTGCCTTTTCGCTTCGTGCTCAGGAGGTGGCCACCGGAGAGTCAGCGGTCTACGGCGCCGGTTCGGGGCCTGCCGTGTTGACGACCGATGAGCTTTACGCTGGGCTGGTTTTGCACACCCAAGGGGCCGGTTTCACCGTGCGGCGGGCCGTGTTCAAGAATGCTGAGCGGGCGCGTTTGTGGGGGGCGGATTTGGTCTACCTGCGGCATCCGAAGGAGGAAAAAACTTCGAATCCGGCTTACGAAGATGGAAGGCCTTATGTGTATGGAAAAGTGAATGCGTTTCACATGCTGCGTTTGCTGACTGGAGGCCAAACCTTTCACTCCTCAAAGCTCCGCCGCGATGCTGTGCGCTTCAGCACTTCTTGGAATCTCGGCCCGAGCATCGGCTTGCTGAAGCCCGTTTATCTGCTCATCGGGTACACGGACATACCTTACGATTATTTGGCCACGGAGCGCTACGACCCGCAGACGCACTTCTCTGATGACATTTATGGCGCTGCGTCATGGAGCAATGGTTTGGACGAGTTGGCGGTGGTGCCCGGCGTGCACGCCAGCTTTTCGCTCGACTTTGAATACGGCATGGTTCGCGAGGAGCCCCGGTCTTTGAGTGTGGGCGTGGCAGCGGATGGCTTCCTCTGGAAACCACAAATCATCGCAGACCGATATGAACAGAATCAGCTTTTGTTTGTCACATTGTTTGCGCGCTTTGAGGTGGGCAAGCGGTGGAACGATTGAACCACTGATCGAAGAAACGAGGAGAACAGGGAACGAGGGAACAGGGAACAGGGAACGAGGAAAGCTGGGCGGTGCGAATTTGGCTTGAATGTGAGAACAACAGAGATGACAGCAGGACAGAATGCAGAGGGCATGACCCCACAACGGGTGGCGAAACCGCGTTGGCTTCGTGTGAAATTGCCGACCGGCGAAAATTACAGGAAGGTGCGTGCGTTGGTGGATGAACACAAATTGCACACCATCTGTGAAAGTGGGCACTGCCCGAACATGGGCGAGTGCTGGGGGGAGGGGACTGCGACCTTCATGATCCTGGGCAACATCTGCACCAGGAGTTGTGGCTTTTGCAACGTGGCCACTGGCAGGCCGCTCGAGGCAGACCCTTTTGAGCCAGGACGAGTGGCGCGTTCAGTGAAATTGATGGGGGTGAAGCACGCGGTGATCACATCGGTGGATCGAGACGACTTGGCGGATGGAGGATCGGAGATTTGGGCGATGACCGTTCGTGCGATTCGTGAACAAAGTCCTGGCACAACGTTGGAAACCTTGATTCCGGACTTTGCGGGGAAGTGGGAGAATTTGGCCCAAATCATTTCAGTCGCCCCAGAAATCGTTTCCCACAACCTCGAAACCGTTCGCCGGCTGACGAAGCAAGTGCGGATTCAGGCGAAGTATGATCGCAGTCTGGAGGTGTTGCGCAGATTGCATCAAGGAGGGATGCGGACCAAATCCGGCGTCATGCTCGGTCTCGGTGAAACGCGAGACGAAGTCCTGGAGACCATGGATGATTTGCGACGGGTAGATTGCCAAATCCTGACTTTGGGCCAGTACCTGCAACCCACCCCCAAGCATCTGCCGGTGGCCGAATTCATTCATCCGGATGCCTTCGAGGAGTACAAAACCATCGGTTTGGAGATGGGATTTCGATACGTCGAGAGCGGACCTCTCGTGCGATCGAGCTATCACGCCGAGCGGCACCTCGCCTGACCCGACCCTCCCTCCGCCCCCTGGTCTCCCTAGTCGCCCTGGTCACCCTCGTCCTCCTAGTCACCCTCGCCCCTCGTCCCCCTGGTCACCCTCGTTCCCTGGTCTCCCTCCCTCGTTCCCCTTGTTCCCCTGTTTCCTCGTTTTCGTGACAAAATATGGACGAAAGGAAGATTCCTTTTGTTGTAACTTTCCGCCCTACCTGAGTCGGACAAAACTGAAACCATGCAATTCAAGACGACAATTGTTGCCGCTAGCCTTCTGTTGACAGGAGGTGCATTTTTTTGGGGATACACAACTGATTCTGAGCAGGAATCAGGTGAGTCGCCTGCCTACCAGCCTCGGACAGCCGAGGTCTCTGATGCCGAGCCTTTCGGGGCAGCTGACATCCGCAAGATGATGCTTGCTGATTTGGAGACCGGTGAAATCAACGAGGAGGGTCTTCGGAATTTGAGAGAAGAAGTGGTGCGGTTTGCGCAACAGCAAAATGCCACGGATGAACGTTCGACGGATCACTACTGGAATGAACTCGGCCCTGACAACATCGGTGGTCGAGCCCGTGCCATTGTGGCGTTGACCGAGACGACACTCCTGACGGGAGGGGTCAGTGGTGGTCTCTGGCGAAGCGAAACAGCAGGAAACAACTGGGTCCAGATCACCGGATTTCCAAACATGATGGTGGCCAGCATCGCGGTGGCAGGCAACGGTGACATTTACGTGGGCACAGGATCGCTTTTTGATTTCGCAGGCGGCGAAGGAGGAAGTGGTTTCCGTGGGCGCGGAATTTGGTACTCGAACGATGGCGGTGTGATGTTCACAATGATCGAGGAAACAGATCCAGGTGAATTCAGTGGCAGTGGTTTCAGTGCAACGGATGCGTTGGTTGCTGACCCCAACAATCCAAACCGGGTTTGGTATGGCAGCGGCGATGGTTTCGGGGCAATGGAAAACGGTGGTCTGGTCGATGTCAATGTCAGCGGCATTCCTTCAGGAGCTGTGGGTGATATCGCCGTTGCAGCTGACGGAAGTTACATGCTAGTGGGCATGTCGAGTGGCCGTGTTTTCCGCAGCACCGACAACAGCTTCACCGATTTTGAGACAGTGAGCGGCAATCCGAATGCAGACTTTGTTCTTCCGCAAAGTGGCATGGGGCGGGTTCGCATCGACATTTCTCCTGACAGTCCTGAGCACGCGTATGCATTGTTTGCAACAAGCGGTGGGTTGTTTGGTGGTTTGTACCATTCAGGAGACAACGGCAATTCTTGGCAAGTCGAATGGCCGGGTGGAATTGACACCAGCACACCGCTTCCGAGGGGGCAAGGGATTTACGATTTGGCCTTGGCCGTTCAACCCGGTAATCCCGGAGTGGCTTACGTAGGCGGCATTGAATTGTGGAGAAGCGGCTTCAGCCAGCAGGCCGAGTTGGCCGCGTTGCCATTCGACTTTGTGGGGACAGACATTGATGTTCATGCCGACATCCATGAAATCATGTACACACCTGCGGGAACCATGTACATTGCCACAGACGGCGGAATTTACAAGAGCACAGATCAAGGAGAGACGTATTTGGAGTGCAACCGAGATTTTTCGGTGACGCAGTTCTACGGGTTTGACATTTCTGCGAACAGCGCGGTATTGGGCGGAACGCAGGACAATGGCTCGTTGTTCATTCCAGGCAACGGCTACTTCCTGAGCGACCAAGAAGCCGTAGAAGTCAATGGGGGTGATGGTTTCGATTGCGCTCTTTCGCAAGTGACCGAGGCCGTCGGTTATGAGTACGCTTTCTTGGCCTCATCTCAGAATGGTGGGCACACGAGGGGCACGGTGGGACCTGGCGCGATCAACAACTATGGTTCTTATTATGACGACAACATCGCGGAGCTCGTGAATGAGGAGGGCGAATTGGGACAGTTTTACAGCGTTGTTCGCCTTTATGAGAACATGGACGACCCAGATGCGCAATCAACCGTTGTGCTGGTGAATCCATACGAGGAGTCTGTTGAGGACAGCACATTCACTGTCTTTACTGCAAACCAAAACCTGCCATTTGAATACACTTTGGCCGAAGGTGAGGTCCTCCCGTATTACGAAGAGTTGGTGCGTCCAGATCGTCTGTTGGACGAGCCGTTGTCTGAGGATCCCGACTACTTCTGGTTGGAGCCACAAGCAGCTCAGCCTCAATTGGAATGCGTCACTGACAGCATTTATGACGGCATTGATTCGATGATTGTGGACATCGTTCCCATTTTGGATTCCATCTTCGTTGAGGATTGGAATGAATGGGTCTATCAGGAAATCGGATTGGACACATTGTACGAGTCTTTCGATGTTTACGATGTGGTGGAGACTTGTGATACCATGTATTTCCATGCCGGCGATACGCTCACGGATATTCCTGGCCAAATCAAGGTAGTTGATCCTTACACCACGCTGACCATTCTTGGATTCAACGGGTCGAATGGTTTGTGGATGAGCCGCGATGCGTTGAACTTCAACACCACACCGCGGTGGATTCGATTGGACAATGCTCCTTCAGGGACTGGCGTGAAGGCTGTTGAATTCACAGTGAACGTAGAGCCAGAGGCCGGAAACCACTTGTTTGTCAGCGGTTGGAACGGCAAATTGATTCGTTACGACGGCATTGAAGACATTTACGCGCAAGAAGATGTGCCGTCAAACTTCGGTACTGAAATCTTGAGTACAGGTGCCGCAGTGACGGGCATTTCAGTGGATCCGAACAACCCGAATCACGTGGTGGTCACCATCGGTGGCTACGGTGTGAGCACAGGTGGAAAAGTTCGGGAGACATTCAACGCATTGGATGCCAACCCCACTTGGTCCAACATTTGGATTGCGACAGGGGACATGGCGAAAATGCCATGCTATGATGTCGTGATTGACAAAATGGATGAATCCGGACAGACCATGGTCCTCGGGACAGAATATGGCGTTTTCGCAACTGACAATGGGGGAGACGACTGGACCATGGTGAATACCAACATGGGGACTGGCACGGACGTGATTTCAGCTCCGGTTCACGATGTGAAGCAACAGTGGCGCGAAAGCGGAAACTACAGTTCTGTTTCCAACGAAGGAGCCATTTATGTCGCAACCCATGGACGTGGGATTTTCCGCTCTGACCTCTTCCTCGGTTCTGAAGACGTCATCAGTGAAGAAGCAATCACAAATGCGCCAGAGCTTCTGGTGTATCCCAACCCGGCAACCACTGGTGCTGTATCCTGGCAGACGGATGCCATGCGCGGGGATTTCCGAATGGAGATGTTTGATCTGAATGGCCGCGTGGTTCGTCAAGAATGGGTGCGCGGATATGCCGGAGAGGCAAGAAATGTCAATGTCAATGGCCTCAATGCGGGAACGTACATTGTTCGGATTTCGAACAATCGTGGCCACGTGATGAGCAAACTGATGATTCGGTAAGCCTCACGCGGCAAAAGCAATCTTGAACATCCATCCCCGTGCTGGCTCAACCAGCACGGGGATGTTTGCTTTTGGATGACGTCAAGGCCTATTTCTTGGTGCGCCAGGGGCCGACACGGGCGGCAAGACCGGACGAGATGTCGTACTGGTCAAGGGTGGCATGGGCGCCCTCGATGCGCAAAGCGGTGAAGTGGTGAATCCAATCGCCGAGGTTGATGTATCGCGCCCCGGGATTGCGTTCTCCCCCGGAATCGATCCAGAGGGGCAAGTCGAGCGGCAAGTGCCGGTGACCGAAGATGAACGCTGCGAGCCCATCTTGCTCCTGTTGGTCCCTGCAGTATTGCCAAAGCCATTCGGACGAAGGACCGTTGTATTGAGCATCAGCAACAGCATTTGCAGCTCGGCTGTTCGAGGACAAGCCCTGGGCAATGCGCATGCCCACATCAGGATGGAGCGCTTGGAATGCGCGTTGAAGGACGGGGTGCGTGAAAATTCGCTTGAGCCGTTTGTACCCTTGGTCTCCCGGGCCGAGCCCATCGCCATGCCCAATCAGGTAATCGAGACCATTGTAGGAAAACCGCTTCGGGCTGCGGTGAACTTGGACGCCCAATTCTGATTCCAGGTAACCGAAAGTCCACAGGTCGTGGTTCCCGACATGGTAATGAACGGGGATGCCTGCGTCCGTCACAGATGCAATCGCACCGAGAAGGCGAACGCCCCCCTTGGGAATTGCACGTTTGTATTCGAACCAAAAATCAAACATATCACCGACCAAATGAACCTCGGTCGCTGGCCCCTCAAGGCCCTCAAAGCGTCCTTCGACGACGCCCAAGAGCCACGAAACGAATGCGGTTTCGCGCCCTCGACTCTCCTTGGGGCCAGGCGCTCCCAAGTGGAGGTCTGAAGCCAAATGGACCCTGTCGGCGTGTGGCGAATCCGGCATTTCCGTTGATCCCAGCCTCAGTTCAGCAATTGCTCGAGCTGGGCGAACAAGCGGCTGCCCCGAAGGTTCGTGGCCACCACCTCGCCGTTCCGATCGATCAACACGGTGAACGGGATGCTTGTCACGCCGTAGGCCTTTGCAGCAGCGTTGTTCCAACCGCGCAAGTCGCTCACGTGGTTCTCCCAAACCAAACCGTCCTTTTCAATGGCCTTCTCCCACCGATCGGCATTGGAGTCCAACGACACCGAGAACACCTCAAAACCGGCATCGCGATAGCGCTCGTACGCACGGACAACATTGGGGTTTTCGCGCCGGCAGGGCCCACACCATGAAGCCCAGAAATCAATCAAGACCACTTTGCCGCGCAAGTCGCTGAGTTTGCGCTCTTGGCCGTTCAAGTCGGCCATGACGATGTCGCCAGCCAGTGCACCCACAGAGGGGCGGCGAACCTGCACAGGTCTTGAATCGTCCGAAGCCCCCCCATTGTTGCCACCTGGCAGGGTTCTGGGATTTGCTTTGCGGTTGGCCACCAAATTTTTCTTCAACGCCTTGTGAAACTCCCCTCCACCCAGGGACATGTCGGTCGCCTTGAGTGCCTTTTCGTACTCCGACCACCCCATCTGGGTTTTCAAATGCTCAAGCGCGCCCAACGTGGCATCGGCATTCTTGCCCTCGTTCAACACCTCATTGATGAAGGCTCGGGCATCTTTGTCAGCTTGGATTTGGTGTTGAATCAGCTTGTTCGAGTATTGCTGAGCCAAAAGGGGATCCGAATTGCCAGTCATCTGCTGGGTCATCAACCGAATGGTGTCCTGGTGATGCATGCATTCATTGAAGTATGACGACAAAACCGCCGTGGGTTCGGAGCCCGTCACTTTGATGTTTCGCAAAAACCCTGTCGGTGGAACTTCGGCTTCGTAGCGGATGGACATGGTGGAATCCATGATCACCACGCCGGAATGCTGGTTGTCGACAATCAGCTGGTGGTAGTCGTAGGGAAGGGGTTCGATGGGGTCGAGGACGAAGACACCTTGGTCGTCTGTCACGGTTTGGCCAATCTTCACAAACTGCCCATCTCGCAACGTGCGCAATTCCACAGCCACACCTTCTCCATTGATCAATTTCCCCCTGATGATTCCGCCACCATCTTCTTGCGGACCTTCCTTCGTTCCACAACCCGCTCCCCAAATGGCCAGCAGCAGCCACAACACCGATTGCGCCGTTGTCATCTTGAATCCTTTCATGCTTCAAATATCTTCATTTTCGGCCATTTCTCGGTGGATTGTCTGGGCAAGTGTGCGGCTGAGCCATGAATGAAAGGAACGCTCATCGTTCCATTGGGCTTCGATGCGCAGCACCAGCACGGGCACAGGGAAATTCACAATGTCGGCTTCGGTCAGGCGAGCGAGGTCCTTTTCCGTCGTGATGAGCCCGTCAGCGTTGAAAAGTTTCACTGCTTGAATCCAGCGTTCGAAGTCAGCGGTTTCAAAGTTGTGGTGATCCGGGTAGGCCATGCTGCAGGCCAAATCCATTTTCTCCGCCACTTCTTCAAAAAACCGCTTGGGTCGCGCCACTCCGGCGATGGCGACCACCCGACGCAGCGAATGGGCCGGCGCACCCCCATCGCCAAATGCGGGCACCGGATCGTCGGTCACCATCGCGGAGCAAAAGGCCGGCATGCTCAAAGGAAGGCCCAGTCGTTGACGATCCTCAGGACGCAGGGCCTCACCCTCGGGCCATCGGGTCACAATGCAAGCGTCGGCCGTTGCGGCCCTTGATCGCAGGTCTCGCAGACGGCCCGCCGGCAAGAGGGCGTCTCGCCCCATCGGTTGCGTGGCGTCGACCAACAACAATCGCACTGTCGGAATGAGCCGTCGGTGCTGGAGCGCATCGTCCAGCAAGACGAGGCGAATGGCTGGGTGGGCGGCGTGGATTTGGTTCAAACCCAGCAGGCGATCCTCGCAAACAGCCACCAAAACCTCCGGTCGCCTCCGCTTCATCATCAAGGGCTCATCCCCGACGTGGGCGGCCAAATCGGCCACATCGACTTCGCGAAATCCCCTTGTTTTTCGGCCGTAGCCCCTGCTCAACAGCGCCACCCGACCCACGCCCCATTCCGCCTCCAGGTGTCGGAGCACCAGGAGAGCATGCGGGGTTTTGCCCGTTCCCCCGACGGTCAAATTGCCCAGGGCGACGGTCGGAAGCGGTCCAGTTGCACTGGGCAGGCAGCCGATGTCGTACAGTTTGTGCCGGCCCCAGAGCGCCAGCCCGTGCAGCCCAGAGAGAGGAAGCAACAACCAGCGCAGGATTGGGTGGAGGTCAGTCAACGTGTACTTTTGGAGCATGCAAGATGCACATTCTCCAACGGTTCTGGAAATCACAAACACACTCGACGCTTGGGCGCCATTCCGCCTCCAGGCGGGGTATGACAATTCGGGTTTGCTCGTCGGACGACCTGAGGCCGTCGTCAGCAAAGCGCTTGTTGCCCTCGACTGCACGGAGGCCTTGATCGAGGAAGCGGCGGATCGGGGTGCGGCATGT
>CBFIFE010000061.1:0-14458 GCA_965661765.1 uncultured Flavobacteriales bacterium | reverse complement strand
GGCTTCCGATTGAAATTCTTGAGGTCCCGTTTGCGTCCCATGTCCGCTCAACAAAACAGACGGGGATGTGGTTCAGCTGCCTTGCGCTTTTCGACCGACTGTCCAACTTGAGTGCAACCGTCGTTTTCCAGCGCATCGAGGCGCAGTAGGGCCGGCAGGGCAGCCGCTCGACTGCGAGGGCTACAAGGATTTGGCTTCCTTCATAATGCCATCGATCTTCTTGAAGAACTTCGAACTGTGCAAGAGAAATGTCGCTTCGCTGTAATCGACGATGAGGGCATCGGATTTTCGCAATTCTTCCATCAAGACTTGGCCCGTCACTTCGGTCTTGAGGATGGTGGTTTGATTGAATCCAATGCCGTAGTGTTTTTCTTCCCGATTGTAGTGAAACCTTCTGCTCTCGGGGTGAAACGCTGCCGCCAGGCCGCCAAAGGCATGCAGGTGGTTGCCAAAACTGTCTCCGATGCGCATCACACGTGGCAACGAATCCCTGGGGGATTTCGATAGGTCCCAGGAAAAATCGGGGTACCACAGGGGGTCTGCGGGCAAGTCCCATAAGAGATTGCAGTTGTTGCCTTTGTCGTTGTCCGCATACTGGGCCTCGGCTTCCCACCTTCCGCCCAAGGAAATGCGCTTGGGCAACGGCATTTCCCACAAGACGGACAAGTCCCTCATGACACTGTCGACAATCAGTTCGGCGGAGGCGGCCGAACAATGGATTCCATTTTGAGGCCACATCAACACCCGACTTGTGTCGTGAACCGCCGAAAGCCAGGGGCCCACGACGAAGGCATCGAGGTCTCTGCGGCCGAATTCTTGTTGGATGATTTGGCCAAACCTCACGCCTCGTGGAAGCAAATCCTCCACACATTTGCCGGTTGCCCTGCTCCACTCCTCGTTCTCAAACGCCCAGTGCTTGTTTGCATTGACGATGAAATATAGCGATTTTCCTTGCGACGCCATCCATCGCTCAAGCACCGCCCAACCGTCCAAAACCTCTTTCAACTTTTTTTCCCTTTGCGGCCAGGATCGCTGAACCGTTCTACTGTTCCAAAGCCAAGGCTTGCCGTCGACATGGATGATGTCGGCGCCCTGGAGTTCGCCGAAAAGTTCCCACCGCAACTGGTTCCGCAGCCGAAGCGCGAAGGGGAATGAGGCCGCTTCGTCTCGGATGGATTTTTCCCATTTTGCCTGCAGGCCTCCGTTCCACCAGGTGGGGGGTTGGGCGGGTTTGGTTTGCTTTTCACCTGCCAAACGACGATTGAATTTCGCCCCCACAAGCGGGCTCACATCGAAATGAATCCACAAGAGGCAGGGAATGGTGATGAGCGCGAACAAGAAATGTTTCATCCTCAGAAGCGGAAATAAATGAAGGGGTTGAAATCTGTTCCCAGCACCTCCAGACCGCCCAAGAAGAGCAGGAGCGAGGCAAGCGGCAGCAGGACCTGGTGCTGGCGGCGGGTCAGGACATCACTTTCGAACATCCGACGCTCCAATCGCTCCCCGGCCGGAAAGGCCGAGAAGTAGGCGAAGAAAGCCGCAACGGCGACCAGAAAAAAGTCTTTCGCCGACCAAGTGAAGTGCAGGTTGCAAGAGGAGAAATCGCCGGAGAAGAGTTTGGCAAAATACACACCTGTCTTTTTCAAATTCTCAATCCGAAACAGCACCCAGGTGAGGAACAAGGCCGCATGCATGTACAGCATCCCCAGCAACCGCGGCCGCCTGTCCAACCAAGCCTTGAGGAAGATGCGCTCGAGCAAGATGAGGGCACCATGGGCGGCGCCCCACAACACAAAATTCCAAGCCGCGCCGTGCCACAGCCCGCTGGCGAGGAAGACTGCCGCCAAGTTGAAATACCGCCGTCCCGCCGTCCTGGAGCGATTGCCACCAAGGGGGATGTACAAATAATTGCGCATGAAGTCGCCGAGGGTGATGTGCCAGCGTTGCCAAAACTCCGTGATGGTCCGCGAGGTATAAGGCGATCGGAAATTTTCCGGAAATCGGAACCCCATCATCCGACCCAAGCCGATGGCCATGTCGCTGTAGCCGCTGAAGTCGAAATAGATTTGGAAGTGGTAGGCCAAAACCGCCAGCCAAGCGGCAGGCGTGGTCACTCCGGAAAGTGGCCCATCCATCACCTCTCCCGCCAGCAGTCCCATCGGGTTTGCAATCAGCATTTTCTTGCCCAGTCCGATGCTGAACCGGTACAATCCCTGAAGCCGGTCCTCACCGGTGGTGCTCCGCTGCCGAATTTCCTTCGCCACGTGACCAAACCGCACGATGGGTCCCGCAATCATTTGGGGAAAACTCAAGATGTAGACGAGATAATCGGTCAGCCTGTCCAACGGCTGCTCATGGCGTCTGTAAACGTCAAGGGCGTAGGTGAGGGTTTGGAAGGTGTAGAAGCTGATGCCCAGTGGCAAAGCGATTCCCCAGCCTGACCAACGTCTGCCCAGCGCGCTGAACGCGGCTCCGGTGAAAAAATCGGCATACTTGAAGATGACGAGCAGGCCGAGGTTCATCACGAGCGAGGCGATGAGCCAGCGTTTGCGAAGCGGCCCATCGGATCTGGACATTTTCCGGACCAGAAAAAAATCGATGATGGTCGAGGCCATCAAAATCCAAATGAACTTCGGGGCGCCCCAGGCGTAGAAGATGATGCTGGCGAGCAAGAGCAGCACGTTCCGGCTCTTCGTCGAATGCGTCCGTCCCCGTGGGATGAGCGCGTCGAGCAGCAGGAAGGCTGGCAGGAAACAGAACAGAAAAACGACGGAACTGAAAACCATGGCGAATCATCTCGTGTGCCGTGGTCTTACGGGCGGGCGTGGGAATTGTTGCGGTCAGGGGGGGGCCGGGGTCGGCCGGGGTCGGCGGGGGTCGGAAAGTGAAACCAAATTCGGCACAGACACGACCTCATGCGTGTGCTTCCGCAATCGATTGAACAGGTTCCTCCTTAGACAATGCAGGTTCCAACTTTGACTGTCCTAATGCCCTTTTCGACTCCAGGTTGGACTCAAGCAAAGCAGTGCCGATTCGCTCAATAACTCCAACGACAAGTGCATTGCCCATGAAAAAGGCTCTGCGGCCATCTGACACGTTATCGCATGCTGTATGGCCGTCCGGGAACATGTTGAGACGTTCGAGCTCAATCGGTGTCAACCTTCGCCATGTTCGGCTTTGCTGAATAATGTGTTTTGTCCGTGAGGCAGAAGCCCCACCTTCACCGGTGATGATGGTGCGCGACGGTTTGTCAAGCGGGTCGGGACAGGCCATCGCACCTTCTGAAAAGATGTACTCGTAGCCCAACTTTTTGTTGGTCTTTGGGATGCGTTTTGCCCCTTTGAAGTACTGCCATTTCTCAAGTTCGGCTGGTTCTACGAGAAACTCTTTTGGCACCTCGTGCAAAGGCTGAAGAATATCGCCTAAGGTGACCCGAACCTCATCGTATGCTGGTTGGGCTTTAGCAGTCCAAAACACACGATTGAGCATTGCACCCGAAGTCTCGAATGGTGACAAGGATTTCTGTTTGACTGCATTGAAATCCCTACTTAGTTCGGCCAAATCCCCTGTAAGTTCCCCGGTTCGGATGTGGCTGGCCGAAATTGGGTGCATCGGAAAAGCGTCTGCAAACACCCCGGACTCGGCCCATTGGTCTTCAAAACTTTGGGCCTTCAGACGAGCATACTCAGGTGTCCCCTTTCGATAGCCCAGGATAAAGATGCGACGGCGACGTTGCGGCATCCCGTAGTCTCCTGCATTGATAACGCGCCACTCTACTGCGTAATCGAGGTCTGAAAGGGAGGCCAAGATGATTGCAAAATCTCGACCCCGTTGGCTGGCAGGCGATTTGAGCAACCTGTCCACATTTTCCAACAATACGTAACGCGGCGCCTTCTCCCCTTTCTCACTGAGAATGCGTTCAATCTCCCACCACAAAACTCCCTTTTTCCCTTTAAGGCCCTTTGAGTTTTTCAGGGTGGTGGCCACCGAATAATCTTGGCATGGGAAACCCCCTACCAACATGTCATGATCGGGGATGTCTTGGGTAGTGACGGTGCTGATGTCTTCACCACAATGTCCGGCATTGGGCCAACGGCTTTCGTAAACTTCGTTCGCGTGCTGACGCTTGGTACTGGGTTCCCACTGATTGCTCCAAACCACTTCATACCCTCCTTCATCATGGGCTCTCAAGGGGAGCCGATAATTCGAACTCGGAGACATTCCTTGCCAGCCCTCAAGCCCGAGACGAAACCCACCGACACCGGCAAACAGCTCGACGACTTTAAGTTTTTCAGCCATAACCTCTCCCTTGGGATTCTCCTTTGCGCGACTTTCTTCTTTCACTTACCGAATATCCGAAGAGGAACGGAAATTCTAAGGGAAGAAACCCTCAAGTTTTGCACGTGATTTCTACAGAAGGGGGCGCACTTCAATCCTCAAAATCAACCCCAATCAACCAAACCGGAACGCTAATGACTTTTTCGAATTCGAGCAAAATGGCCTTGGCTTTGGAAAAGGTCACAATCCCATCGCTCAACATCGTTTCTAAATGTCCCGTGGGCACAACGTAGATTAAGCAATCAATGGCATTAGAAACATTGGCCTTCAGTACTTTGAAAAAGTCTCGATACGCCAAGGCCCAGTTTCCAAACTGAATTTCTCCGACGATAAGGGGATAATCTTCAGACCCCACCCGTTCATCCACCTCGGTTAATTTGAAAACTTCACTTTTTTCAATCTCCTTGGCCAATTCTGCCAACTCGGGATTGCGGTTGATGAATCGACCCCATCGCTTCGGGCCATCTGCATAACGCAACTCGCCGTAGCACAGTGAATAGAGTTTGGTCAAGTTGCGCGCGTGATTGACAATGGCAAAATCAAATCCGCCAATTGAGCCTTTTTCTTCACTGAAGTAAAACACGCCTAGCTCCTCAGACACCTCTAACTTCAGATGATGATTCAGTTTTGAATCAAGTAGGAGTCTTCTGATTTCTTTGTTGAGCATTTCAGCCTTGATGGCCTTGGACTCCACACCTTTGGTTTTTTTGATTCGAGGCTCGATAACAATCTCTGATTCAAAGACCTTTAAAAAATTCTGCTCAAAATCAGGGTTTGCGCTCACAATTTGTCGAGCAAAGTGGTGATGATAGTGTTGGCCAATCGTCAACTTTTTTCGTGTGGTTTGAAGCCAAACCTCCTTTTCATACTCGGTCATGATTCAAAAATAATGGGTTCCTCGGCACTCGGCAAATGGGTTGAGGGGTGGTCGTCTTGATTTGATGCTGCGCCTCGCCGTTTGCTTGGAGTTGCGTTCAGCGCAAGCGCCGAGAATGACAATCGGCTCAATGTTGATGACTGAGGGCAATTTCGAGGCCTTGCAATAGCAGCCGTACCTCGTCAAATTGGACGCGGGACATGTACCACTTGCAGCTCGCGTCAGGATTGTAGGGATAATCAATGTCGACTTGCGCGTTGAGCTGAGTGCGGCTTGGAAACACAAAAACCGTGAAGCAGAGCAAAAAAGGCAGAAGCCTGGGCCGAAAGACGGATAACATGAAGGTTTTGATTTGGTCTGGCTAAAATTGAGATTGAGCGGGATTTGATTTGTGTTGAAATGTGTTGCATGGCCGAGTTCTCACACATTGCAACGTATTTTTTCGAATACAAGATTTTCTGGATTACTCTGAGCCTTTTTGAACCAGACCCTCTGGAGCCACCGGGTGCCATGACACGCAAGGGCACAACCACAATTGCGGCAACCTCAAAAGGTGATGGGAAGCATCTGGACTCCATCCGCCCGTCGTGTGGGCCTGATCATTTTCCATCTGCACGATGAACAGCGGTGCCAGAAATCACCCAGCGATCACCTCGAGCAAACGCGCTTCAATGGCGCGCCATGGCAGTGCGAGGTTCACCGTTGCCACGGACATTCGATGAGGCGGCATCATGAACCGGCGGAGGAAGTCCTTGCCGCCGACTGTCGCATAGAGCAGGATGCCCTCCGCGTGGGAATCATGGGGGTGGGTGGCCTTGCCGTTCGCTGCCTGACGGGCAAGTTGGGTCACGTAGGCGTGGATTTGGTAGAGGTTCGCAGACTCGAACTTGTCGCGGTCGTTGAGGCCGCCCGAACTGTAGAACTTTGAATCCAGGATGATTTTGCGGTCAGGGTGTTCCAGCGTAACGTCGGTGATCATCTTCGGCAGAAAACCACTTGAATCCAAGCTGAGTGGCGTCCACGACCAGTCGATGTGTTGCGGCTGGAAGCGGCTCCACCCCTCCCCCGCGAGTTGCTTGCGGTAAAAATTGCGTACAAACGCTTCAAACAGCGACGGGAGCCGCTCCTGGAGAACCTGATAAAACTGTTGCTCGACCACTGACAATGATGGCTCGCCGCCCTGTACCTCGGAACCGGATGGCTCCCGAACAGACATCGCTTCAAGGAGCAGACCACAAATGCTCAACAGGAAACCGCAAAACCGATTGTGCCGGTGAATCCGCACCCGCCCGAGCATCCCGACATCTGGTTCGATGCGGGCGACTCCGGTCATGCGGAGCGCTGTCTGACGAGCCGCCGTCGCGAGGTTGACGTCCATGCCCGGCAAACCCGCACAACGGAGGAGGACGGACTTCAGGATTTGGTTTTCGGGGATGTCGGCAGTGAATTCGTCATGCGTGCAAACGGTCTGACCTTGAAGCAGTTTGCCAGTGGCAAGGGTGGCGCTGAGTTCGAGCTTCCCGCGAATGGCAGGCATGGCCTCGGTGATGGCCGCATAGTCCCGGTGGAGTCCCTGCTTGAGCAGGTGCACACAACCGGCAGTCAAAACCTTTACCAAAAGCTCGGCGTAGCCCTTGTGGTCGTCGCGCTCGACGGCCTGGCGAATGCCATCGGTCTGGAAAAAGTCCCAGGCATAACAAAGCAAGTGGTAGATGTTGGCGATGGGGATCTCGCGGGTGTCCGTTTCCTTGACGTGACCGGTCATGAGGTCAGGCGCAAAGCCTTGATTTGGCCTTCGGCCTCTTGCTTGTTGTCAAACCAAAACTCCCGCAACTGCGGCCCCACCTCGTGCGCGATGATGAGCTCGTACCACTCCATCTCCGACATGTGGGCGGGCTTATCGCAAAAGTAACTGTGGCCAATCTCGAAACCTTGGCCGAGGTTTGGGTCCGCTTGGATCGCCGCGTTGAGGGCCGTCATCCGGCGAAGGATGTTGGCCGTGAGGTCGGCAGAGATGCCGATTCGGTTGAGAAGGTGGTCGCGAAGTTTGGGGTTGGGTTTGCCCGTTTGTCGGTCTGTGAACTGGGGCTGCAAATCGAAGAAGGCAAACCGCCGTCGCAGCGCATAATCCACCATCGCAAGCGAACGGTCCGCGGTGTTCATCGTCCCGATCATGTAAACGTTCGCCGGGATGCTGAACCGCTCCCCCTCCCCGCTGTAAGTCAACTCGACCTGATGCTCTGGCCCGCGCTTGTCGGCCTCAATCAACATCATGAGCTCCCCGAAAATCTTGGACAGGTTTCCTCGATTGATCTCATCGATGATGAAGAAATGGTCGAGGTCGGGTCGTTGCCGTGCCCGCTCACAAAATCGGAAAAACACGCCATCTCGGCGTTCGAACCCCTTTTCCTCGTTGGGCCGGAAGCCCTGGATGAAGTCCTCGTAGCTGAAGCTCTGGTGGAATTGGACGGTGGTGACGCGATCGTCGTGCTTTCCGCCCATCAGCGCATAGGCAAGCCGCCGGGCGACAAAGGTCTTGCCTGTGCCTGGCGGGCCTTGCAGAATCACATTTTTTTTCACCTCTAGGGCGGTCAGAATTGTACGCTGGGTGACTTCGTCGAGAAAGCTGTCCTCGAGGCAGGCCAAATCCAGCTCGCCCTTTTTCTCGAACGTTTGAGCCTGGACTTCGGGTTGAGGGGATTTATCGGGCATGCGACTCCAGGTTTGGTCCAAGACCTTGTACCAAATGTTTTGCGCCAGCAGATGATGCGACGGATCTGCCAACTCCGCCAGCGGCCCCAGCGCTTCCGCGTGCAAAGACAGCAACACCTGATCCGACTGCACCTGCGCGGCAATGAACGCATCGAGCAACTGCAGGTAGTGAGTGTACGCCCGGCGCGGCTTTGCCGGCTGGATGCCCGCGTGTTGACAATACGCCTTGTAGAAACTGGACTTGTAAGGAGCGTGGTGCGCAAGATCCAGGGCGGACCAAATCACAGACAGCGTGCGCTCATCTTGCGCAGAAGATTTCCACTCCGGGCGGCGCGCTTGGAGAAGTGCGTGGCTTTCGGCGTGGGCGCGGTCAAGACGGTTTTCGATGGCGGTGTCACCGTCGAGAATCATGCGGAAGTAGGCGCGCGCTTCCTCCGGGTCCTGCCACAACAACTTCCAGAACGAATGCGCTGTGGAATGCATGAGGTTGTCGAACTTCATCACTTCCTGCATCTCCCCGAAATCCTTGGCCTCGAGGTTCCAGCCAGCACTGAACTTCTTGAAGATTTGCCACTTGTAAAGTTCATCTTCAATGCCACGCACAACAAGAAGCCGCTTGTACACCTCTTTGATCTTCACCTCGAGTGGCGCGCGAACATATTCGATGAATGCCCAATGCAGATCAAGGTCTGAAATGACATCCTGCAAAAACGCAAGATGCTCTCGCCTGTGGGGTGAGCTCGACACCCGATTCCATTCCGCGCGCGCCAACTCCAAAGCCCAGTCCCTCCATTGCACGTCGATGGCGGATGCGGGGGCAATGACCATTTGACCGGACCCGGTCGAAGGAATGAAATCGCTGCAGCGCTCAAGCGGTGGCGGAAGCGCATCAACAGCTTCGGGGATTTGAAACCGATGCACGCATTGGCCCTCCACCTCATGTTTGCATTCGAGGGAGTACAACAATTGGCCGCCGATGATGAGGGCGAATCGCTGACGCCCGGCGCTTTCTCGCAAATGGATGACCACCCGCGGATCGTCTGGCTGAGCCCCTAAGCCCTGCAACAAATGATGGCAAAACTGCAAGGCCGCGGACCAATGTTCCTCCTGAGGAACGGACAGCCACTTCTGCCCCATCTCGGGACACAACAAATCGAGGTCTGGATGGTCGTCCCGCAACTCTCGGTTTGCTCCTTCAAAGCGTTCGTCACGCGAGGCAACCGCCATCACTTCGTGGAATCGTTGGACGCCTGCTGGCCCCGGTTCAAGCCATTGGCTCAGCTGTTGCTGGGCTTCCATAAGGCTGGAAGGTTGCGGGGCGCTGGGTTGAAGAAAGGAAATCAGGCGTACCGCCAAACCCAACTTGAACACCGGATAAATCGCCTCCGGGTTGTACATCGCCGCGATTTTCCATTTCAACGCTGGCCCAAAAAAGGTGTTGTTCGAAATGGCCTCCAAATCCACCGCCTGGCCTGCCCGGATGACGTTCAAGATCTCCGGCTTCACCTTTTCAAACGCCGCTTCTGGGGTGTCGCCGAGTTCGCCATGCCACGCATGCACGCCGTCGGTTTTCCACGTGGCCTTCGGTGGCCCCGCTTCGCGGTTCTTGCGGTTGTACACTTTGAACTTCAGGGAGCTCCCCCCTTTGATGCTCCCAAGCTGTTGGGTCTTGAACTCCAACCAATAGGTGAATGAGTCTTGGTCCCGGTTCGAGTACTCCTCGAGGGTCATTCGCTCGACGCGCTCGACGGGCCACTCGCGAAGAAATGCGGCTTGAAGTTCAGTGCGGTTCATGGAACCTGGAAAGTTATTGGAAAGCCGCCAGTTTTACCTAATAGAATATGGTCACTTCTGGATTCGGCCTGGCGATTCGGCTTGGACGCCGCAGCCGGCGGAGTCGTCGAAGGGGCCTCAGGGGCGTTTTGCCGCCTCAGGATTGCCGAAGGCCTCGAGGCGCGTGTGCACGTTTTCCCGGACGTTGGGCCAAAACAAATTGAAATCCCCCACATGCCAATTCTCGCGATGAATCGACCGGCCGACGAGGGGAATGTGCGGCGGGTCGACCCACAGCACCCCTTCCGACACGAGGGTGGCCGTGATGCTCCCCGGATTCTTGTTGCGGAAGGATTCCCGGACGGCTCCAAGGTGCTCCGACTTCAAGCTCGGCTGCTCGGGCTCTGCCGTCCACGTCACAGGATGAATGGCCGCCGGGCGCTCCGCCTTCTCGCCGAGCCAGGCCGGCAGATAACCGGTTCCGTACGACATCCAAGAACAGAAACAAGAGACGTCTTCCGAGGACTTGCACGGCTGCAACGCTTGAAAATCTGAGGCGTACACGTCCATGCCGGGCATGTAGGCGACGACGAGGCGGTCGGCGAGCGGCTTGCCGTCGAAAAACTCTTGCAGCAACCACCGGGCATGCCAGCTGCCCTGGCTGTGCGACGCAATCACAAGCGGGCGACCTTCGTCCCAGTTTTCGAGGAAGTGCTGAAAAGCTCCGCGCACATCTTGGTAGGCCAAACCCAGCGCCGCCTCACTCAGCGAATCGCCAATCGAAAACACCCGAATGTGGGCCTGGCGGTAGCGGGGCGCGAAGACGCGGCCGGCACCGTTGAAAATGGACGCTTGGTGTCGGACAGGCCACGCGTCAACGACCGCGTTAAGTGCCGAACTGTCCACCGCGGCGTTCCAAGCCTTGCCGTCCTCGTACATCGTCGGGTGCAGGTAGAACACGTCGGCCGTACCAGGACCGTCGGCCACCGTGCGGCCCGCGGGCAACCGATCGGCCTCGTCTTCCACCCACGGCAGGGCCGCCCACGCCCGTTCGTCGCCGTAATCGGGCGCCGCCGGCAAGGGCTCGATCGTCGAAGCCACGAGCGGCGAAATGTCTCCGGTTTCGACGACGGATTCGAAGCGCTTGCAGCCCGCGACCATGAGGCAGGCGAGAAGGGGGAGGATTTTCAACATGTCCACATGTTCGTTCGGGATTCGAAAGTAGTTCAAGCCTGAAGACTGGACTCCACCCCCTCGAAAAAGCAGAGCGTCAAAAAAACTGAGCCGGCGCGTTTGATGTTTGGCATGAACCCCCACCTTTCAAGGCGGGACAGCCCGAACGATTGCACTATCATTGTGCTGTCGTTATTGTTTGTATTGAAGCCAAACCCCCCAAGAAAGTGAAACAGCTCTTGATGGTCAGCCTCGCCGTTGCACAGACCTTGCAGGTTTGCGGCAGCGACACCCTTGTTCGTTCGTACACGCTTCCGCTGGAATTTGTCGAGGCAACGGACGGGGCGTTTTTGTTCGCCAAGCCACCCGCTGAATCCCTCGCGCCGGCCATTGCCGAAGGGGTATTTTCGACGGTCCGCAAGCGCGACAAGCCGATCACCGAAGTGATGGACGTGGCCGCTTGGCATGCCGCGCAGGTTCCTTGGGGGTTGCCGTTGCGGGCGATGCTGGCTGGGGTGGGCGCGGCTCATCCGCCGGCCAAACGTGTGGCGCCTGGCATGTACCGCCGCCCGGAATCGGAGGTCATCGACGATTGGGGGACGATGGATTTGCTGGGGTTGAACCCTGAGCCCACCGTCGCGGAAGTGTGTGAGGAAGGCCCGTTTGACGGTCTGGCGTTCAATGAAACTTGGCATTACGAGCCGGGTGTCGGCTTGCGCATCGAGGTTCAAGAAATCGGCCTCGCGGCTGCGCTCACAAGCGGCTCTGGCGAATTCTTGGGCTTCAAACCGTACGCCTGCGCCGAGATGAAGCGGGCCGTGGGGCCTGATGCGCCTGAATATCAAGTGGTCACAGAACACATTTTGCGGCTGCGCGATGACGAACCCGCAGGTGCAGCATTCGAGCTGCTGGCCGCATTGTTCCGCGATCTCGGTCAAGGCGCGATTCGTTGCTTCGAGCTGGGGCCTGAGGGCACAAAGGGCGCCGAGATTCCGTTGCAGTCGGTGGCGCAGCGGATGACCAAGACCGTCAAGATTCCGAAGGTGGACTTGGAGACGGGGGAACTGATCGGGTTCACGAAGCGACAGGCTGAGCTCGTGGCGGGGGATGTGTGGGGCCTGCGTTTGGACCAAATTTGGTCTCTCCACTCCTCCCCTTTCTACCTCGAAAAAACCGTTCGCGGCATCGTTCTGCTGGACGCCAAGAACCACGATCCGCTCGTCCCCATTTGTTTCGAAATGCCCGATCCGGCACAACGGCGGTAGATGCCCAAATCGAAGCGGGGAAGTCCGGCACGAAGGCCGTGGCGGTCATCCTCCGCGGCATCGCCATGATCTGCCCGTTCATGGCTGCCTGCAAAATCCATGGCGTCAATCCCATCGCGTCCAGCTGGATCCGACCACTTCAATTGGGTCTATCTCGGGCTATTGAACCAACCCATCCTCTACCACAGTCGCTACATCAACCAGAACAAGCCGATTTGCTGCGACTTGCTTCAGCGCGTCCGCATCAGCCAAGACCTCATCAACACCCTGTTCAAACACCCCTACACAAAAATCAATTTCTTCGCGGGTGAAATGGGCATTTCCGCGGTGACTGCCCGCAATCAACTGGAACAGCTCGTCTCCATCGGAATCCTGAGCAAAGTCCGGATCGGCCGACCAAACTACTACGTCAACGATGCCCTTGTCAGGCTTTTTGCCGCCGTTGATTGATGGGGATCTCGGCTGTGGGGATGGTGAATTCCTCGCCACCCGTTTTTTCGGGTTGAAGGTGTGCCAATGTGAGCGTCCCTCCGGAAGCATGATGAATGACCTGGGTGCGGCGCCGACGAAGTGTTACAAGGCACGAAGGATTCGAAAGGATTGCGACGCTCCTCCAGCGAAGTCCAGCTTGATGAGGTAGAATCCCGCGGGTTCCGGCAATTCGTATTGGACGGTTCGACCACCTCGAAATGTTCGCGAATCGAGCATGCGGGATTGGGCATCAAATGCAGTAATGGTCACTTCCTCCTGCATGGAGCCCAAATCAATCTGAACGTCGCCCGTGGAAGGATTTGGGAACACCACAATCTCGGTTGCATCCCGCTCCCGATCCATGATGCTCATCGGGTCGTAGGTCGCAGCGCACTGATTGAAGTCGATGACCGTCACGACCGGGAATTCTCCGGAATCGTCGATGGTGATGTCGTAAGGTTCAACGCCTCCTGCAACCGTTACCTCACCGCCATCCATGCTGACGCTGAGCGGATCCAATGTGCAACAGACATCCACGTCACCGCTGCCATCTGGCGCCCCATTCGGATAGTACTCAGCGATGATGTCTTGCAAAATCGCCACCCGCTCTGTTGCCTCCGCCGCGTTGTAGGTCAAGGATTTCTGATAGTGCCAACCCACGCCATAATTCGGGTCGGCTGTGGGACCATCCGTGTAGAGATTTGGGTAAACGGACAGGGCATACGCTTCAAAATCCGTGGCATTTTGCGGGATGAGGTCGAAATACGATTGGAGGCGATTGTACAGAATCAGTGATGGCAGGATCTCGGCGCTTTCGAAATCCTGCTGCAGGGATTCGGGATCTTGCGGAAGAATCCCGTAAACGTGGAACAAAGGGCGCAAATCGGCTTGAGCGGCGAGTGACAACCTCAGGATGCGGCTGTCAATGTTTTGGCCATTGATCCCGTGATCAATCCCCTCGAGGAAATCCAAATATTCAGACTGCCAAAAATTGCGCAGGGGACACCAGCCCATGATGTTGACCATCTCAAAATAATGACCATACCCCCGATGTTGATAGCGCACTTCATCGGTTGTCGTGTTGGAGATGTCCCGCTCGCCGCCAAAGGAATCGGACATCATTCGGTGCGTGGCCGTCTTGTCCACGTCAAATGTATTCGGCACAAAGCTGTAGAGAACGGCCTCGTTCAATTCCTCACCCAGACCGTGGTTCATGGCCATGATGTAGGGCAAATTCACCAGTGCTTCAATTTCACCGGGAAACTTCGACATCGCAAGCGCATGTCCGGTTTCGTGAAAATTGACCTCATCGTCCGGCCCCGGACCGTTCATGAAATACGCCGGGGCATTGGGGTCAATGTAGTCCAATGGGGAATTCGACATGGGGTACCCGATGGAGAATGCTGGCGCACGAATGATCAAATCTGAAATCATGTACATCGTGTGCTTGTCGGGAATGATTTCACGCGCCATGATCGAGTTGACGCCTCGAAGCGCCGTCTCCCAATTTTGAAGGTTGGCCATGAGCTCATCCGGTGCGTCCTCGATGGTGTGCACAGGCACGGTGTACATGACATTCTCAGACTCAAACACCGCCCACGGAGCGGGCTTGTCCAATTCCGCAGCGGAGTCGGCGGTGACATCGAAGGATTTGGTAGAAAAGAAAGGCGCTTCAATGGCATTGTTCACGGTGACCTCTACGTTCCCTTTCGCCGCACCATATGGAACAAGGATGGAGATGGCGCCCCCAAGTGGATTGAAAACCACCACCGTTGAGGTGTCAATGGGAAATTTCTTTGAAATGCGGTCCAATCGTTTGAAACGGGGTTTTTCTGTCAAGTCCCATTCG
>CBFIFE010000060.1:0-15813 GCA_965661765.1 uncultured Flavobacteriales bacterium | reverse complement strand
CTCCCTCGTCTCCCTAGTCCCCCTAGTCTCCCTGGTCCCCCTAGTCTCCCTAGTCCCCCTGGTCCCCCTCGTTCCTTCCCCCTCAGCCTCTTCGCTCCTCCGTCCTCGCGCTCCACCAGATTTCCTTGCTTCTGCCGTGTATACGCGCTTCCAAGCCATTCGTGATGCCATCTGCTCAGCAGCCTTCTTCGAACTGCCTGTTCCCCTCCCCAATTCTTTGCCACTGACGACCGCCGCCACCTCATATGCATCATCCCCACCTTCTCTGCCTTCCTTGATGACCTTAAAAATCAACTCACGGCGCTGCTTTGCTGCCCATTTGTGAAGCTGTGATTTGAAGTCCTCACGGGAATGGACTTTGTCATACGCACCATGGCGCTTCAACATCCGAATGACTGCCTTGCTTGTCTTTTTGTAACCGTGGTCGAGATACACCGCCCCAATCATGGCTTCCACAGCATTGCCCACGACCGAATCTCGGATGTCCTCTCGACGCATTTTTGCCTCAATCAAAGCGGGCAAACCCATCCTCTCTCCAAGCAAGTTGAGGGTTTTTCGATTGACCACCTTGGACTTCTTCTGGGTCAACCCTCCTTCTTGTTCTTCCGGAAACTCCTCGAACAACACCGAAGCAACGGACAAATCCAGCGCAACATCTCCCAAAAACTCCAACCTTTCATTGCTGCGCTTGCCCGATGTATCGCCATCAAGCATGGACGCGTGCGTCAAAGCTTCTTGGTAAAATTGCTCGTTTTTGATCCTGAGCCCGAACTCTCTCCGCACCAAATCGCGGACGTTCGACGGTGCTGCTGGCGACAAATTTCCAACAACGAGGTTTCTCAGTTGATCAAACAAACTCATTCAGCCTCATGCACCTTGAACAACACAGAAGCGTTGTGCCCCCCAAACCCAAATGTATTCGACAGTGCAGCCCGAACTGGACGATGCTGAGCTTCGTTGAATGTGAAATTGAGTTTCGGATCCAATTGGTCATCTGGATGCTCGAAATTGATGGTCGGTGGAATGATGCCATGTTGAATCGCAAGGATGCATGCAATTCCTTCAATCGCACCAGCAGCTCCCAACAAATGGCCTGTCATGGATTTCGTTGAAGAAATGTTCATGTGGTAGGCCTGGTCGCCAAAGACATGCTGGATGGCCTTTGTCTCTGCAACATCGCCAAGCGGTGTGGACGTGCCATGAACATTCACGTAATCCACATCTTCTGGGGCCATCCCGGCATCTTCCAACGCCGCAACCATCACATTGCGCGCACCCAGTCCCTCTGGGTGAGGGGCCGTGAGGTGATGCGCATCCGCGCTCATTCCTCCCCCCACCATTTCGCAATAGATTTTCGCTCCGCGCGCTTTGGCATGCTCGTATTCCTCGAGAATCACAGCACCCGCGCCTTCACCCAGCACAAAACCATCTCGGGTACTGTCGAAAGGCCTTGACGCCCTGGCCGGGTCGTCATTTCTTGTTGAAAGAGCTTTCAGCGCGTTGAAACCGCCGATTCCTCCTTCGGTAACTGCAGCTTCTGAACCGCCAGTCACCATCGCCTCCGCCTTGCCCAATCGGATGTAGTTGAACGCATCAATCAGCGCATTCGTGCCAGAGGCACACGCAGAAACTGTGCAAAAATTCGGACCGCGGAATCCATGCCTCATCGAAATGTGCCCAGCTGCAATGTCGCTGATCAACATCGGGATGAAAAATGGCGAAAACCGAGGTGTACCATCTCCGGCATGGAAATTCTGGGCCTCGTTCATGAAGGTTTGAAACCCTCCGATGCCAGAACCCCAAATGACGCCCACGCGATCGTGATCAATCGGAGCGTCTTCTCCGAACAACCCCGCATCGCGGAGCGCTTCATCGGCAGACACCACGGCATATTGAGAGAACAGGTCCATCTTCCGCGCTTCCTTGCGTTCGATAAAATCGTGCGCATCGAAGCCTTTCACCTCACAGGCGAATTGCGTTTTGAACTTTCCTGCGTCAAACTTGGTGATGGGCGCAGCACCGCTCCGTCCATTCACCAAGCCGTCCCAATATGATGGGATGTCATTGCCCAGAGGCGTGATTGCCCCCAGACCTGTGACAACAACCCGCTTCAACTCCATGGGAGTGCGGATTATTTCTTCGCCTCGGTGATGTACTCGACGGCTTGACCTACTGTGCTGATTTTCTCAGCTTGATCGTCGGGGATCGCGATGTTGAACTCTTTCTCGAACTCCATGATGAGCTCAACTGTATCCAGGGAGTCCGCTCCAAGGTCGTTCGTGAAACTCGCCTCGGCGGTCACTTCGCTCGCATCTACTCCCAACTTATCGACGATGATCGCCGTGACTTTTTCTTGAATCTCAGACATAGCTAAGGGGTTCTTTCGGGGCGCAAAGTAACCAAATCCGCGGTCAACCTTCGCCGTTATTTTTCAAATTTCTGCTTAAAAGTGTGCTGGCTTCGGATTTGGTCCAATTCAAATCTCTGGATATCAGGAACTTCACACCCTTCAACCGGGAATCCAATGGGCATCACCAAAAACGCTTTTTCATGCGATGGTCGATGCAAAATCCTGCCACAAAAGTCCATGGGCGACGGTGTATGCGTCACTGTCGTCAAACCCGCATGGTGCAACGCCGCCAAGAAAAACCCCGCCGCAATGCCCACAGATTCAGACACATAGTAATTCTTTGAACGCCCATCCGCACCTGGGGTCCAGGGTTTGCGGAACAGCACCACCACCACCGGGGCGTCGTCAAAGTGAGGCTTCGAGGCATCCGTGCCCAGATGGGCCAAATCGGCCTTCCAGTCCGCTGACATCCTCTCCGCATAGTTTTGGCGCTCCTCTGCTTCAGCGGCAAGCCGAAGCGCATGGCGAATCTCCGGGTCGGTCACCACTGCAAAATGCCAAGGTTGTTTGTTTGCCCCGGAAGGAGCGCTGCCCGCAGCGGCGATGCAATCATCGAGCACGTCCAGCGGAACGGGGTCCGATGAAAAATGTCGAACCGACCGACGTGTCGCCATTTCCTCTCGAAACGCCGAAGCCCGGTGGCGCATTTCGTCCTCCGTCCGGCGCGCAAACCGCAAAGGAATGGTCTTGCCAAGGGTGTCCGCCATCACCTCCGCTTTCGAATGGTTCGCATGAGATCGGAGGCAAACACGAATTCCTCGAGTTCCTGAACACCGCCGGCGAGGAGCTGGTGGCGGTCGCCGTGCCAGAGGATTTGGCCTTCATGCACGAAATGAATGGTATCCGATGCTTCCATCACACTGTTCATATCGTGCGAAACCACAACAGTGGTCATGTCGTACTCCCGGGTGATGTCCTTGATCAAATTGTCAATGACAATGGCCGTCTGGGGGTCCAATCCCGAATTGGGCTCATCGCAAAACAGGTATTTCGGGTTCATCGCAATCGCCCGGGCAATGCCCACACGCTTCTGCATCCCCCCAGAAACCTCTGAAGGCAAGCGGTCTGCAGCCGCCTCAAGCTCCACACGCCGCAAACAATCCATCGCTCGGTCAGCGATTCCAGACGCCGACAAGTCGCTGAACATTCGCAGCGGAAACTTCACATTTTCCACCACCGTCAGCGAATCGAACAACGCCCCACCTTGGAACAGCATTCCGATTTCCTGGCGAATGCCTTTGCGCTCCTTCCGGCTCATGGCCGTGAAATTGCGGTCGTCATAGGTGACATGACCGCTGTCGGGCTCAATCAGGCCGACAGTGCATTTTGTCAAGACCGATTTGCCGCTGCCGCTGCGGCCGATGACGTAATTCACCTTGCTCGTCAGGAATTCTGCGGTGATGCCTTTGAGCACTTTGTGATCGCCGAAGGATTTGTGGATGTCGTGAAGCCGGATCATTCGTTCAGTTGAGCAGCAAGGAGGTCAAGACCAAATTCGACACCATAATCAACACCACACTCCAAACCACCGCCCGCGTGCTGGACTGGCCCACACCGAGCGCGCCTCCGGAAGCGTGAAACCCATGGTAGGCCGGCACACTTGTGAGCAGAAACCCGAACACAGTCGTTTTCGTCAAGGCATAAACCACGTCAAATGATTTGAAGTCCACCTGCATGCCGTATTCGAAATCCGCGAGGCTGCTCACGCCGGTTGTCACGCCCACCCATGCGCCTGCCCCGATGCCCAACACCATGCTCAAAACCACCAGAAAAGGGATGATCAGCACCCCTGCAAGAATTTTCGGCAACACGAGATAAGCGGCGCTGTTGACCCCCATGATTTCCAAAGCGTCGATCTGTTCATCCACCCGCATTTTCCCGAGCTGCGATGCAATGCTCGACCCCACCTTTCCGGAGAGAATCACAGGAATCAACGTGGGGCTGAACTCGAGAATCATGGTTTGGCGAACGGTGAAGCCGATGGTATAAACGGGAATCCAACCGCCGATTTGGTGTGCAGTCTGCAAGCAAATCACAGCGCCCATAAAGACACTCAAAAGGGCAACGATGCCCACCGATTGCGTGCCGATGGCCTCCAGCTCAGCGACGAAACTGCGAAAGAACATCCGCCACCGCTCCGGCAGTCGAAACGCACGACCGAGAAACTGCACATATCGGCCCAAGTGAAACATCCACCGCATGCGCACGAAGGTACTATCTTCGCGGGCATGACCCCACGAAGCACCTCACAGATCTTGCTTTTTGCCGCGGGATTGTTGCTCGCCACTGGCTGTTCGACAACACGAAAGTCTCGCCGTTGCAGCACCTGCCCATCCTTTTCCTCAGATGCGAGCCATTGGCGAAACATCCACGAAAACAAAGCGGAAGCAAGTGCTGTTGCGGCCCCCTTCGCGACTGAACGAACACAATGACCAACACACAACAAAACACCTACGCCGTGATCATGGCGGGGGGTGTGGGCACGCGGTTTTGGCCCATGAGCCGCTCCGCTCGGCCCAAGCAATTCTTGGACATCCTCGGCACCGGCCGGTCGCTGATCCAGATGACCTACGACCGACTGGCCCAACTCGTCCCGACCGACAACATCCTCGTCGTCACCCAGGAGCGCTACCGCGGTCTGGTCGGCGAACACCTCCCCGCATTGCCGGCGGAAAACGTGCTGTGCGAACCTTTCATGCGCAACACAGCCCCGTGCATCGCCTACGCAAACCATTGGGTCGCCGCGAAGGCCGGCAACCAAGCCGATGCCGCGATGATTGTGGCACCCGCTGATCACCTGATCCTCGATGAACCGGGGTTTGTTGAAATCGCCTCTCTGGGTTTGGAACTCACCCGGAATACCCAACAACTGGTCACCCTCGGCATCAAGCCTTCCCGACCGGACACGGGCTACGGCTACATTCAATTCGAAGGGCTCGAAGGCGCCACGGACGACCGCATCCGAGCGGTAAAAACGTTCACCGAAAAGCCAAGCCTTGAAATTGCCGAACAATTTTTGGCCTCCGGCGACTTTTACTGGAACTCCGGCATTTTCATTTGGTCATTGAACAACATCCAGGCAGCCTTTGATGCGCACTTGCCTGACATGCAAACCCTCTTCGCTGAAAAGGCCGCTGACTTTGCCACCCCGAACGAATCCGCTGCCATTGCCGCCATCTACAGCGATTGCGAAAACATCTCCATCGACTACGGGGTCATGGAGAAAGCGCCCAATGTGGCTGTGGTGTTGAGCGATTTTGGCTGGAGCGACCTGGGCACTTGGGGCTCGCTGCACGAAAAACTGGACAGAGATGAAAGGGGCAACGGCATGGCCGGCGTCGAACTGGACGCCCAAGACGCGTCTGGCAACGTGGTGGTAAGCGATCGGAAGGGGAAGCTGGTGGCGCTGCGCGGCTTGGAGAACTTCATTGTGGTGGACACGGAAGATGCGCTGCTGGTTTGCCCCAAATCCGAAGAGCAGTGGATCAAACAACTCGTCACCCGATTGAAAGTCGATCGGGGCGAACCAATGGTGTGACCAGGGGGACTAGGGTGACCAGGTTGACCAGGGTGACCAGGGGGACCAGGGAACCAAGGAACTAGGGTGACCAAGGTGACCAGGGGGACCAAGGTGACCAGGGGGACCAGGTTGACCAGGTTGACCAGGGGGACCAAGGTGACCAGGGGGACCAGGGTGACCAGGTTGACCAAGGTGACCAGGTTGACCAGGTTGACCAGGGTGACCAGGGGGACCAGGGGGACCAAGGTGACCAGGGAGACCAGGTTGACCAGGGTGACCAAGGGGACCAAGGGGACCAAGGTGACCAGGGGGACCAGGGTGACCAGGGGGACCAGGGAGACCAGGGAACCAAGGAACTAGGGTGACCAGGGGGACCGAGGTGACCAAGGGGTGACGAGCTTCAGTGAGCCCTGCTTGGCCTCCCTAGTCTCCCTACCCCCCTAGTCACCCTAGTATCCCTAGTCACCCTAGTCACCCTAGTTACTCTCGTCCCGTCATCGCCGCGGGCACCACCCAAGCATCGTACTCCGCATCCGTCAAATAACCCGTTGCGAGGGCTGCGGCCTTGAGCGTTGTGCCTTCGGAGTGGGCCTTGTTGGCGATTTCTGCAGCCTTGTAGTAACCGATGTGGGGGTTGAGGGCCGTGACCAACATGAGGCTGTTGTTCACGAGTTCTGTGATGCGCGCATGGTTGGGTTCGATGCCGTCCACACAGTGCTCAGCAAAGGAAACGCATGCATCGCCAATCAGCTGAGCAGATTCAAGGATGTTGCGCGCCATCATCGGTTTGAATACGTTCAACTCATAGTGGCCTTGGGTTCCGCCGACGGTGATTGCCACGTCGTTGCCCATGACCTGGGCACATACCATGGTCAATGCCTCGGATTGGGTCGGGTTGACCTTACCGGGCATGATGCTGGAGCCCGGTTCGTTCGCTGGAATCAAGATTTCACCAATCCCTGAGCGCGGACCAGAGGCCATCATGCGAATGTCATTGCCGATTTTGTTGAGGGCCACGGCCAGCTGCTTCAAGGCGCCGTGGGACTCCACGATGGCGTCGTGGGCGGCCAACGCCTCGAACTTGTTCTGCGCCGTCACAAAAGGATGGCCCGTGGAGGCCGCGATGTAAGACGCCACCACCTCCGAATAGCCCGCCGGGGTGTTGATGCCCGTGCCGACTGCCGTTCCGCCCAAGGCCAACTGCCGCAAATGGTCGAGGGTGTTCCGCAAAGCCTTCAGCCCAAAATCGAGCTGAGCCACGTAGCCGCTGAACTCCTGACCGAGGGTCAAAGGCGTGGCGTCCATCAGGTGCGTCCGCCCGATTTTGACGACATCCATGAAAGCTGCCGATTTGGCGGCGAGGCTGTCGCGAAGCCGCTCAACGCCGGGAATCGTCACCTCAACAATCTTCGCGTACGCCGCGATGTGCATCGCGGTGGGGTACGTGTCATTGGAAGACTGGGATTTGTTCACGTCGTCGTTGGGGTGGATGGGCTTGTCGCCTTGGCCCAGCACACCGCCATTGAGGACATGCGCACGGTTGGCGACCACCTCGTTGACATTCATGTTGGACTGGGTTCCACTGCCAGTCTGCCAAACCACCAGGGGAAAGGCATCATCGAGCTGTCCCGCCAAGATCTCCTCACAAACCGCAACAATCCAATCGCGCTTTTCGGCAGGCAAGACGCCGAGATCGGCATTCGCCTGGGCAGCCGATTTCTTCAAATGGGCAAAGGCCCGTACAATTTCGAGCGGCATGGAGCCGGCTGGGCCGATTCGGAAATTGTTGCGTGAGCGCTCCGTTTGAGGCCCCCAGTATACATCTGCCGGGACTTTTACCTCCCCGATTGTGTCCTTCTCAATGCGAAATGCTGACATGGTCAAAGTCTGTTTTCGTGGTTTCAAATGTCTTTTGCTCTCCAGCTTCAGGCCAAATCAAGCCTGCCCCTCCGCCTCAACCGCTCCTGAACCCGCCTGCATCAGGTAAGCTTTCAAAAAGCCCTCGATCTCGCCATTCATCACCGCATCCACGTTGGACGTCTCATGGCTCGTGCGCACGTCCTTCACCATTTTGTAAGGCTGCATGACGTAGGAACGGATTTGGGAACCCCACTCGATTTTTTTCTTGCCGGCTTCGATTTCTGCGCGGGCTTCGTTGCGTTTGGCCAGTTCCATCTCGAAGAGCTGAGATTTCAACAGCTGCATGGCCTTTTCTTTGTTGCCGAGCTGGGAACGCGTTTCGGTGTTGTCGATGATGATGCCCGTCGGCGCGTGCCGCAAGCGAACGCCCGTCTCGACCTTGTTGACGTTCTGTCCACCTGCACCGCCGGAGCGAAAGGTTTCCCAGGTGATGTCAGATGGGTTGACCTCGATTTCGATGGAATCATCCACCAACGGGTAGACGTAGACCGAGACAAACGAGGTGTGCCGACGGGCCTGACTATCGAACGGGCTGATGCGCACAAGGCGATGCACCCCATTCTCCCCTTTGAGCATGCCGAAGGCAAAGGGCCCTTCAAATTCGAGCGTGACTTGTTTGATGCCCGCCACATCCCCTTCTTGAAGGTCGAGTTCCTTGACCTTGAAGCTGGCCCGATCGCCATACATCCGGTACATCCTCATGAGCATCGCTGCCCAATCGCAACTCTCCGTTCCGCCGGCCCCGGAGGTGATCTGCATCACTGCATTGAGGTTGTCTTCCTCGGCGCTGAGCATGTTTTTGAACTCGAGGTCCTCGATGGCGGACTTCGCAGCGGCAAAAGCCTCATCGACATCGGACTCGTCGGCCTCGCCGGATTTGGCAAATTCCAGCAAAACCACAGCATCCTCGACAGCCGTATCGCATTTCTCATGCGACTCCACCCATCCCTTCAAGGTCCGCAATTGCCGCATCACCACCTCCGCCGCCTTCGGGTCGTTCCAGAACGCTGGGTCCTGCGTTTGCTTCTCTTCCTCAGCGATTTGCAGCCGTTTCGCCTCGATGTTCAGGTAGCCGCTGAGGTCCTTCACCCGCTTCCGCAGGGCGTTGAGTTGTTCAATCGTGATCATGCGAGGCAAAAGTACGACGCGCAAGGCCGAGGTCAAGGGGCGGCGTCGAGGGCCGGGAGGATTTGGTCCACCCGGTAGCCTTTGCCTTGGAGCCATCGGACGAGGCGCGCTCGGTCGTCTTCTCCAGCCGGGGCTGGGCGCTGCGCAAGCAATGTTTGAAGGTTTTCTTGCCAAACCCGTTCCGGAACCCGACCCACCGTCACCGCCTGAAGGCCTTCGGCGATGTCGTGCGATCTCAACCCATGGGCGAGCTTGACTGGGCCCCAACGCTTGTCGCGGATGTGGGCGCGAACATAAGTTTCCGCAAAGCGCGCATCGTCGAGAAAGCCCTGGTCGCGAAGGGTGGGAATGAGGGACTGGGTTTGGTCTGAATGCAGGCCCAATTCCATCGCCTTCCTCCGAAAACTGGCTTCCGAACGGTCCTGCAAAGCGCAATACCGCCGCAACCTTTCGACCAACTTGCCATCGACTTCCTGCGCCATGGCCCGAAATTTATAGCAATTCCCGATATTTGTCCCCCTTAACCCTTAACGCGAAGACCCATGCGGTCCGACATTTTGAATCGTATCCAGGAACTCCTGAAGCAGGAAGACCTGGAGGCCATCCGCAAGGATGTCCGCAGTGCCATTGAAGAATTCCGCGCCTTGACGAACGACGAGATTCGCAGGCAACGTGAGGCCTGGCAGGCCGAAGACCACGAACCGGATGAACAATTTGAGTATCATCCGGATGCTGACGAGCTCGCTTTTGATGCAGCCGTCGACGTGTTTCGCGAGCGAGAGCGCGAATGGCGGAAGCAAGTGGCGGAAGAGCAGCGGGCGAATTTGGCCTTGAAGGAAGCCATGCTCGAACGCTTGCGGCAGACGATTCAAGAGGAAGAAAACATTGGGGCGGCCTTTACCGTCTTCAATGAAGTCCGGGAAGAATGGGAAAAAGTGGGGGATGTGCCAGGCGACAAGCACAAGGACATCCACGACACGTATTATCGGCTGCGGGACGAGTTCTTCTACAACATCAACATCTACAAGGAGCTCAAGGAGAATGACTTGAAGATCAACGAGAAGAAGAAGGAGGCCTTGATGGAGCAAGCCAAGGGCATCGCAGCCTTGGACGGTTTGCAAGAGCGGGAAAAGCTGGCGCGTTCATTGCAAAAGCAGTGGATGGATGTGGGACCAAGTCCACGGGAGACTTACCAAGAAATGGCCGATGCTTTCTTCGGCATGGTTCGCCCAGTGTTCGAAGAAGTGAAGGCCCACTACGATGAAATCCGAGCAACATTCGCCAGCAACGCAGAGGCGAAGCAGGCTTTGATCGATGAGCTTCGCGCCTTCCTCGCGGAGGAGGTGGAAGCCTCTCACGGCGGGTGGAAACGTGCCACCGAGACGGTTTTGGGGCTTCAAGGTCGTTGGAAGGAAGTGGGGTTTGCCGGGAAAGAGCACAACGAAGAAATGTGGCAGACTTTCCGAAGCTTGGCCGACGTCTTTTTTGAGAAGAAACAGCTGTTCTACGACGGGCTCAAAGCCGTGAGCAACGAGAACAAGGCGAAAAAAATCGCTCTGATTGAACGAGCGGAGGGATTGGCTGAGAGCACCGAATGGCGCAAAACCACGGATGCCATGATTGCCATGCAGAAGGAGTGGAAAGCGGTCGGACCTTGTGCGCCAGGTGATGAGCAGAAGCTTTGGCGGCGGTTCCGCAAGGCCCAGGACGCGTTCTTCAAAGCGAAGAAGGCGCAATTCGCAGACAAAGAAGCCGTTGAAAAGGCAAACCTCAACGAGAAGAATGCATTGATTGATGAAATCAAGGCCTTTGTGCTCACCGGGGACCGCAAGGCGGATTTGGACACCCTGAAGCAGTTCTCAACGCGTTGGGGTGAGATTGGATTCGTCCCTCGTCGCTCTTTGGAGGAGGTCATGGACCAATTCCGAGCCGCCATGGACGAGAAGTACGATGCATTGAGTGCACAGCGATCGGAGCGGTCGATTGATGCCTACAAGCAACGCGTAGACAATCTCGCCGGAGATGATGAGCGTTCGATTCGTCGGGAACAATCAGCCCTTCGCGAAAAAATGGACCGATTGCGAAGCCGGGTGGCAAAAACCGAGGAAAACCTCGACCGCTTCACCGGCAAAGGCGCCGAAGCCATCCGCGAACAATACGAGAAATCCATCCGCGCCGACAAACGCGAAATGGACGAAATTCGAGAGAAATTGAAATTGCTGCGCATCGCTGTGCAAGCCTCCTCGAAGGAAGAATGATCATTCAGCCGCGGTGTTCCGCAGCCGAATGGGCAGCGGGGCGACCCTGTAACCCTCATTGTTGAGCCAACCCAAATACGCCGGGAGGGCCTTCAACATCCTTGGCGCAGCTTTCACGCTGTCGTGAAAAACGACGATGGAACCCGCCGATGTGTTGCGTTTGAGGATGCCCATGCACTCCGTTGCGCTCAGTTTGGGCTCCCAATCTCGGGCAAGCACATCCCACATCACCACTTCCGCACGGGCACCAATGGCGTCTGCCTGACTGCGGGTGATTCTGCCGTAGGGCGGTCGAAACTGCTGGACATCAGGCATCCACGATTGCGCCTCCAGGAAGTCCCGGTAGTACGCCCAGTTCGAAGCTTTCCACCCAGACAAATGCTGGAACGTGTGGTTCCCGATTCGATGTCCCTTCGCCTTGGCCTCTTGAACCACCTCAGGAAAGGACACCACATTGTTGCCGACGCAAAAAAAGGTTGCTGTCGCTTTGTGCTCTTCCAGAATCCCCAGCACCTCGCGGGTGATCTCGGGATGGGGACCATCATCAAACGTCAAGTAGACCAGCGGTGCGCCCGCCGCGTCCGACACAGGTCCCGTCCAGGTCATCTGGGAGGCCAGGGCCTTCACAAGGTTGGGGGGGGAGGACAAATACATCGGCTGTGCGGGTGCTGCGAAAATAGCAACTTACTTTTGCCACGAGAAACAAACAATGGCGATGGATTACGATTTTCGTTCGATTGAGGCGCGATGGAAACAGGTTTGGTCTGAACAAGACGCCTACAAGGTCACGGAAGACCCGGGCAAGCCCAAATTCTACGTGCTCGACATGTTCCCCTACCCTTCCGGAGCTGGGCTGCATGTTGGGCACCCGCTGGGCTACATCGCAAGCGACATCTTCGCGCGATATATGCGTCACCGCGGCTACAACGTCTTGCATCCGATGGGTTACGACAGCTTCGGACTGCCTGCAGAACAGTACGCGATCCAGACCGGCCAGCACCCCGCAGTCACCACCGAAGCCAACATCCAACGCTACCGAGAGCAGATGGATTTGCTCGGTTTCTCCTTTGACTGGTCGCGGGAAGTTCGAACCAGTGACCCCAAATACTACCGCTGGACGCAGTGGATTTTTGGTGAGTTGTTTGAATCCTGGTACGATCGGTCTTCAAACCAAGCCCGACCCATCGCAGAACTTCGAGCGGCTTTCTCCGAAAATGGCACCTTCAGCGTTCAGCCCTTCTGTGACCGAGACTGGTGGAAAGAACTGGACAAAGCTGCCTTTGCGCCCCTGTTCGGCGACCATTTCGCCGGCGACTTCACGGCCGTCGACTGGCAATCCATGACAGCCCCACAGCAGGAATCGATCTTGATGCACTTCAGGCTTGCCTATCTCGCGGACAGTGAAGTGAACTGGTGTCCTGCACTGGGAACAGTTTTGGCCAACGACGAGGTCAAGGACGGACTCAGCGAACGCGGCGGACACCCTGTGGAGAAAAAGAGAATGCGCCAATGGATCATGCGCATTTCGGCATATGCCGATCGTCTTCTTTCAGGATTGAATGAAATTGACTGGACGGACAGCATCAAGGAGGCCCAGCGGAATTGGATCGGCCGCAGCGAGGGTGCTGCCGTCCGTTTCGACGTTGATGGCTTGGCAGATGCGGCAATTGAAGTGTTCACCACACGCCCGGACACCATTCACGGGGTGAGCTTCATGGTGCTCGCGCCGGAACATCCACTTGTGAGCCGCATCACCACCGATGAACAATCCGATGCGGTTGCCGAATACATCCGTGCTGCCGCGTTGAAGTCCGAGCGGGAGCGACAAGGTGCGGGTGAACAAGCGGTCACTGGGTGCTTCACGGGAGGCCACGCCATCCATCCCTTCACCGGCGAACGCTTGCCGATTTGGATTGCCGACTATGTGCTGGCGGGATATGGAACTGGCGCTGTGATGGCCGTACCGGCAGGGGACGATCGGGACTGGCGTTTTGCGCAAGCATTTGACTTGCCCATTCCAAATATTTTTGAAAACGCGGACCTCTCGGAGGGGGCGTGCACAAGCAAATCAGCGGTGCTGCAAGGCTCTGGCGAGTTGAACGGCATGACAGCTGAGAAGGGCATTCCTGCGGCCATTGACCTGCTGGAAACCGCCCACAAAGGCTGGGGGAAAGTCACCTTTCGCCTGCGCGACGCGGTCTTCAGCAGACAACGGTATTGGGGAGAACCATTTCCCATCTGTTACATCGACGACTTGCCCGTGCGCATCACCGATGAGCAAGTGACCTTGCCATCTGTGGACGCGTATTTGCCCACAGCCGATGGCGAACCGCCGCTGGCCCGGGCTGAACGAACGGACTGGCCAGTGCACCGCGGCGACAGAATGGAGACGAACACCATGCCAGGCTGGGCGGGATCGAGTTGGTACTTTCTCCGGTACATGGATCCGCACAATGACCAAACCTTTTGCGCACCTGAAAAATCCAACTACTGGGGACAAGTGGACCTGTATGTGGGGGGAGCTGAACACACCACAGGGCATTTGCTCTACGCTCGGTTTTGGACGAAGTTCCTTTTCGACAGAGGGTGGATTCAATTCGATGAGCCGTTCAAAAAAATGGTGAACCAAGGCATGATTCTCGGTCGCTCGAGTTTTGTGTACCGCATTCAAGGAACGAACACTTTTGTTTCAAAAGAACTTAAAAACAAACACAAAACTCAGCGGCTTCACGTAGACATCAATTTGGTGGAGAATGATGTCCTGAATACCGAAGGGTTCAAAGCTTGGCGGGCGGAATTTGCCGATGCGGATTTTCTCTTCAATGAAAATGGCCAATACATCTGTGGCCACGAAGTGGAAAAGATGTCCAAGTCGAAATTCAACGTGCAAACGCCCGATGAGCTGGTGGAACGATTTGGGGCGGACACCGTCCGATGCTACGAAATGTTTCTGGGGCCGTTGACCCAACACAAACCCTGGGACACCCAAGGCATTTCTGGCGTCCACAACTTCCTGCGGAAATTCGCGCGCTTGTACGCAAACGTCTCCAATGAGCCGGCTTCGGAAGAGGCCCTGCGCATCCTGCACAAAACCATTGCAAAGGTCACTGACGACCTGGAAAGACACGCCTTCAATACCGTGATTTCGGCCTTGATGATCGCTGTCAATGAGCTCACTGAGTGCAAATGTCACGCCGCTGATGTCTTGCGGCCTATGGCGATTTTGCTCAGTCCTCAAGCGCCGCATTTGGCGGAAGAACTGCATGCGCGCAGTGGTGGAATCGGGTCGGTGCTGGATGCGGTTTGGCCTGAAGCAGAAGAGAAGTGGCTGAAAGCAGACCAAATCCAATACCCCGTCTCCTTCAACGGCAAGGTGCGATTCCAATTTCAGACCTCGGCAGACACCTCGCCCGCCGACGTCGAAACGGCCATATTGTCAGACGAACGCACCAAGAAGCAGATCGAAGGCAAGACGATTCGCAAGGTGATTGTCGTTCCAGGACGCATTGTCAACGTGGTGTGTTGAGTACTTTGTTGGTTAGTTGTGTTCAAACCTGTTCATATAACATTGTGGTGATTTTTTGATAGAAATCATTAGCAAATTGCGGTGGGTTGTCAAATCCACCACGTTTCTGGCGCTTGTCGCAGATTTGAATTTCGTGGGGTTTGGCTTCCTCTTTTTGCGGAATGAATTCAAACCAAATCACTGTGATCATGCGATATGCTATCCATGCGGTATTGGCGTTTTGTTGCTTCTTGTTTGCGGCACAGGCGTCAGCCCAATCCCCCTACACCATGACGGTGGAGGAACACGCCGTCGACGGCGTTGTCGGTACAACCACGTACCGATTCTATGTCAACATGCAGAACCCGGAAGACTTCCTCAGTTCTGTATTTGGAAATGAGGAAGATCCATTGGCGATTTCCACTGGCGGCACTGGCTTCTACAACGACGCCTCTGCCACCGGCGGTTCTGCAGACGGCATCAATCCAAGTTTTTTGTTGCCGCCATTTGACGCACTCTTTCCTGGCTTGCCATTCGATTCATGGTACACCATCGGCATCGAGAATGCGCCAAGCGGGGCCGAGACCTCAGTGAGTGCCGTAGAGAGTTCGGCACAGCCATGGATCGGCGCCTTCGATGCAACCAATGCCTTGTCCGGCTCGGACATTGTCATAGACGACAACACAGGCGGTGCATGGTACGTCCTGAATGGCACACCCAACGGACTTCCGGATGCGGAAAACAACCGTGTGTTGTTCATGCAGCTCACGACATCCGGCACACCCTCCGGGACGGTGAATTGTCAGGTCTTTGAAAACGGCATCGGTGACAACGATCTCCGATTCACTTACAGCTTTGAGGGTACAGGCACGTTCGCCCCCGATGGAGATTCTGTCCCTGTTCTCGGGTGCACAGACGCGACAGCGTGCAACTTTGACGAAACAGCCACTGAAGACGATGGCTCCTGTGCTTTTGCGGCGGAAGGCCTCGACTGTGACGGCAACTGCCTCAACGATGCCGACGGCGATGGCATTTGTGATGCTGACGAAGTGGCCGGCTGCCAAGACGCCGA
>CBFIFE010000059.1:0-16596 GCA_965661765.1 uncultured Flavobacteriales bacterium | reverse complement strand
CACCCTGGTCTCCCTAGTCACCCTAGTCTCCCTAGTCACCCTAGTCCCCTAGTCACCCTAGTCACCCTAGTCCCCTAGTCCCCCCTGGTTTTCCCGTTATTGTCCGACAGGCGCAAGCCGAACCGTCAAGCCGTCCAAGGCTTGGGCCAAATGGATTTGGCACCCCAACCGGGAGTTGTCTTCGACAAAAAACGCCTCATCCAGCATGTCCTCCTCATCTCCGGACATCTCTGGCAAATCGTGCTCGCTCTCAATGTACATGTGACAACTGGCGCACATCGCCATCCCCCCGCACGTCCCCTCCACCGGCAACTCGGCGCTTTTGCAAAGCTCCATCATGTTCATGCCCATATCGGTCGGTGCATCCAACAAATGCGCCTCGCCATCGCGGTCAATGACCGTCACTTTGATCAAATCGTCCATCTCAGAATCCGTTGACACCGTTGACAGTGGTGTATTTGAGCACCAGGTTTTTTTCGGGATAGATCCGCTTGAATGCGCTCTGCACCATGAGTGTTCCCTCGTGGAAACCGCAAAGAATCAGCTTCAGCTTTCCCGGATACGTGTTGATGTCGCCGATGGCGTAAATCCCAGGAACATTCGTGCTGTAGTCGAATGTGTCCACCTCAATGGCGTTTTTCGTGATGTTGAGGTTCCAGTCCGCGATGGGGCCCAGCTTGGGGCTCAAGCCAAACAAGGGCACCCAATGATCCGTCTCCAATCGCACCAATCCCTCCGTTTTGTGCTTGTAAGACAAACCCGTCAAACGCTCCTCACCGTGCACTTCCACCACCTCCGAATCCGTCACCAATCGCACCTTCCCCGCCGCGGCGAGGTCCATCACCTTTTGCACGCTGTCCAAATGACCTCGGAATTCCTTGCGTCTGTGAATGAGCGTGACTTCTGAAGCGACACCATCCGCCAAGAAAATCGTCCAGTCCAAGGCAGAATCCCCTCCCCCGCTGATCACCACCCGCTTGTCCTTGTAGAAATTGGGCTCCTTGATGATGTATTCTACGCCTTTGTCTTCGTAGTTCTCCAGTCCAGGAACCGGCGGTTTGCGCGGCTCGAAACAGCCCAAGCCCCCCGCAATCGCAATCACTGGCGCTCGGTGGGCAGTGCCGCGATTCGTGGTGACGATGAATTGGTCTTCATCGTCCTTCTCGATTCGCTCAGCACGCTCGCCCAAAGTGAAACCCGGCTTGAATGGTGCGGCCTGCTCCATCAAATGGTCAATCAAATCGCCCGCCAAAACGCTTGGAAAGGCGGGGATGTCATAAATCGGTTTCTTGGGATAAATCTCCGTCAACTGCCCACCCGCCTGGGGAAGAGCATCGATGAGATGGCAGCGGAGCTTGAGAAGTCCCGCCTCGAAAACCGTGAAGAGACCGACCGGGCCTGCTCCGATGATGAGGATGTCCGTTTGAATCATTGCGCGGCAAAATTACACAACCAACCCGTTGGAGTTGGGGATTGTTCCGCCAGAGATGGAAAGAATATGCCGCGTGGAAGGCCTCGGGAATGGCTTGGGGGCCAAACCCGTCAAAGATTGATCGCCTCGATGCCCAACACTTCGGGGGCGACCGCCCGAATGGCTTGCTCCACCCCTCCTTTCATGGTCATGTGAATCATTGAGCAATCCGCACATGCACCGTGCAATTCGACCCGAACCCGCATGTCCTCGGTGATTTCGACCAACCGAATGTCCCCGCCATCCGCTTCCAAGTAGGGGCGCAAATCGGACAAGGCCTTTTCGACCCGTTGCGTCAAATCGCTGGTGCTCCCTTCCTTGCTCATCTGTGCGTTTCTTTTTTCGAGTCGATGGCCTCGACCAATTTCGCAATCACCCCGTGAATGGCCAAGGCTGCCTCCGAATCCCCTTGCAAAATGGCTGGACGACCTGCGTCACCGGCCTCGCGAATGGATTGAATCAGCGGCAATTCGCCCAAAAACGGCACTTCCAGGGAAGTGGCCAAACGTTTGGCGCCATCTTGTCCAAAAATGTGGTAGCGCTTCTCAGGCGCATCCGGCGGCACGAAGTATGCCATGTTCTCGATCAAGCCCAACACAGGCACATTCACACTGTCCAAACGGAACATGCCCACCCCCTTTCGGGCATCTGCCAATGCCACTTCCTGAGGGGTGGACACCACAACCGCCCCCGTCAATGGAACCTGTTGCACCAAAGACAAGTGGATGTCCCCTGTCCCTGGCGGCAAATCGACAATCATGTAATCGAGAGGACCCCAATGTGCATCGGTGAACAGCTGGGTCAAAGCGCGGCTGGCCATGGGGCCGCGCCAAACAATGGCTTGGTCCGGATCGGCGAAAAAGCCAATGGAGAGCACCTTGACCCCATACTGTTCAATGGGCTGAATGAGCGTGCGCTCGCCCATTTCAATGGGCTCGGGCTTCTCCTCAGCCACATCAAACATCGTCGGGACGCTTGGGCCATGGATGTCCGCATCGCACAACCCCACCCGGTATCCGAGCTGGGCCAGCCCCACCGCGAGATTGGACGCGACGGTGCTTTTGCCGACGCCGCCCTTGCCGCTGGCCACTGCAATGATGTGCTTCACGCCAGGCAACACTTTCCGAGTTTCCGGGGTTCGCTCTTCGGCTTTGAGCGTCGCGATTTGGACCAAAACCTTCACCTCCCGACCGAAGGCACGCTCCAGGGCGAACTCCACCGCCTCTTGCATCCGGGCGCGCGCGTGCATCGCCGGATTCGAAGACTTCACCACCACCTCAACTTCGTTCCCAGAAATCTTCAAGTCACTGACCAAGTTCAGCGTGACGATGTCCTTCCCCAACTCCGGTTCCACCACCCCCTGCAAGGCGGTCAACACATTTTCCCGGTTCAATGCTTCCCCCATGTTCCTTTCGTTTTCACTCGCGAAGTTCGTTCACAGGATGCCAAAACGCAGCCTCAAAGTCCACGATTCTTCCACCTTCGGTCACAACGCCCTCCGCGGCGAGCAGCGCCGCCATGGAATGGTCTTCCGGAAAATGAACCGCCCCGCTCAACAGGCCGAGCCGATTGACCACTCGGTGGGCCGGAACGGGCGGCAGAACGCGAAACGATTTGTTCAGCACCCACCCCACGCGCCTCGCCCCTCTCGGCTGCCCGATGGCCTCTGCAATGGCCCCATAGGTGGTCACCCGCCCCGCTGGCACCGCACGAACAATGGCAAAGACATCCCGAGCAAACGGGTCCATCAGACCACGATTTGGAGATAGTGAATCTTTCGGCCTTCGTCCAGCCACATTTGCTCATAGAATGTGCGGATTTCCAACAGATCGCGCAACGCATCGGGCACGCGGTGAATCAACTCTCCGTACACATCGTCGCTGGCATATCGAATGTCAAACCCCGACCGCTCATAACCTTCCTTCGTCAATTCATACAGCAGCGGACTGTCGCTCTTCACATGGATTCTCCCCCCTGGCTTGATGATGTTTTTGTAGCGCTGCTCGACAAAAATTTCACTGGTGATGCGCTTGGTCCCCTTTTCATCCTTGGGTTGTGGATCGCTGAAGGTGAGCCAAATCTCTTCCACCTCGCCCGGCGCGAAATACCGCTCAATGAACTCAATCCGCGTCCGCAAAAAGGCCGCGTTCGTGATGCCCTCTTCATTGCTGATCTTCGCACCGCGCCAGAACCGGTGCCCTTTGATGTCGACACCGACAAAATTCCTGTCCGGGAAGCGCCGCGCTTGGCCAATCGTGTACTCGCCCTTTCCACAACCCAGCTCAAGGGTGATGGGCCTGTCGTCCCCGAAGACCTCCGCGTGCCAACGGCCCCGCAAGGCGCTGTCCTTCCCCGCTACTGCCTCTTCCAACGGTGGTTCAAACACCCGATCAAATGTGGCCAGTTCCTGCCACTTCACCAATTTTCCCTTGCCCATAAGTGGGCAAAAATACTGAACTTCCCGCCTCGAAATGTCCAACATCCTTTCCCCGCAAATCGTCCTGTTCGCTGTCCTCGACTGGGGCATGGGGCACGCCACGAGAACTGCCCCGCTCATCGCGGCTGCCTGTGAGGCTGGGCACCGGGTCCACGTGGCATCCCGCGGGGTGGGTTTGGCCTGGCTGAAGGAACGCTTTGCTGGACAGGATGTGGCCTTTCATGAAAAGCCCGGCCGGCACATTTCGTACGCCCCACGGTGGAACTTTCTCCACATCGCCCGGCAAATGCCCGGTTTTCTTCGGTCCATCGCCGAAGAACGCGAGTGGACAGCGGATTTTGCTCAGGCCCATGGCGTCGACCGCGTGTTTTCAGACAATTGCTATGGCGTTTCGCATCCGAGCCTCCCTTCGGTTTTGATGACCCATCAACTCCACCTGCCTGTCCCCGGCATCATGAGACCAGCGGCCAGAGTTGTGGTGCGGCGTTGGTGCCAATCGTTTGAAGAAATCTGGGTGCCCGACGAACAGGCACCCGCTTCGCTCAGCGGGCGACTCGGACATCCCCCTTTGCTCCCGGAAAGGACGTTCTGTGTCGGCGTGCTCAGCCATTTGGCTGGGGCGTCAGGATCCGCTCCAACCTCAACGCCAACCTCAACGCCAACCTCAGCCACACCATTTCCTGACCAGCACATCCACGCTGTGGGCATGGTCAGTGGCCCCGAGCCACATCGGACCTTGATGGAGGACGGGCTGCGGGCCTGGCTTCAGCAGATCCCCGGCAATCATGTGGTGTTTGCCGGCCGACCAGGTGGCGGAGTGCGACGCGACAAAAACGTGGTGACCCACTACAGCCCCCGTCCAGAAGAGATTGTGGCGGCTTGGGAGAACGCGCGATTCTTGGTGTGCCGAGCGGGGTATTCGACGGTGATGGATTTGGCCTGCCAAGGCAAACCGGCTGTGTTGATTCCCACGCCGGGACAAACTGAGCAATTGCAAATCGCAGAACACCTGAAAGGACAGCCGGGTTTTTTGCTGCGGAGCCAAGCCGACCTGCTGGCGATGCGGATGCCAAGTGCCGACGAACTCGAACGGCTGCCTGCCCGCCGGCGATTCGTTGCAAATGCACTGGCTGTGGCCCGGTTGCAGGCATGGCTGGCTGGCACCTCCGCTTGATGTATTCTTGCAGTATGGAAGACGATGAGCGGTTTATGCGCCTGGCCATCGCCGAAGCTGAGGCGGCTTTTGATGCGGACGAGGTGCCCGTTGGGGCCGTCATTGTGGCACGAGGTCAGGTCATCGCCAGGGGGCACAACCTGTGCGAGCGCCTGCACGACTTCACCGCCCATGCGGAGATGCAAGCGTTCACCGCGGCAAGTGAATACCTCGGCGGAAAACACCTCAACAAATGCACGCTTTATGTGACGTTGGAGCCCTGTCCGATGTGCGCAGGGGCAGCATTTTGGACGCGTGTGGGCCGCATTGTCTTCGGGGCATCTGATGCCAAACGGGGGTACAACCGCTGGGGCTCAAGCACGGAAGATCGCATTTTGCATCCCCAAACCGTGGTGAAAGGCGGGGTGTTGGCGGAAGAGTGCAGCGATTTGGTGCGGAGATTTTTTCGCGCAAAAAGAGAGCGCCTCAGCTGAAACGCCCGACGTACATTTGCCGCGATGCTGCACACGGACAAGGCATACATCCGCGAGCTTCGCGCGCGCATTGAATCTGGACGGGACAGCGAGCTCCAAGCCATGCTGTCCGAGCTCCACCCCACGGATGTGGCAGAGGTATTCGACATGGTGCGGCCGGATGAGGCGGAGTACCTGTTTCGGTTGCTGAACAACGAAGGCAAGTCCGATGTGCTCATCGAGCTGGAAACAGATGTCCGTGAAGACTTGCTGAGCAACCTCACCGCAGCTGAAATTGCCGGAGACGTGTTGGAGGGGCTTGATTCCGATGACGCCGCCGATGTCATGGCTGGGCTGCCGGAGGAGAAGGCCGAGGAGGTCATTCGCCTGATTGAAGATGATGAGCAAGCCTCGGACATCCGAGATTTGTTGAACTATGCGGAAGGCACTGCGGGCGCTTTGATGGCCAAGGAATTGGTGAAGGTCTTTCGGGATTGGACGGTGAACCGGGCGATTCGAGAAATCCGTCGGCAGGCCGCCGAACTTGACAACGTCTACACCATCTACGTCGTTGACGACGAGGACCGGCTCACAGGCCGACTGAGCCTCAAGCATTTGTTGCTCAGTGCGTCGACCACCCGGACGAAGATCGAAGAACTTCAAGACCAGGAGGACATCATCAGCATCGAGGCCCACGAGGACGGAGAGAAGGCGGTCAAACTCATGGAAAGGTATGACCTGGTGGCCTTGCCGGTCTTGGACCCACTGGGCCGGCTCGTGGGGCGCATCACCATTGACGACGCCGTTGATGTCATCATTGAAGAGTCGGAGCGGGATTACCAGTTGGCCTCTGGAATCTCAGAAGATGTGGAATCCCGCGACAGCGTCTGGACGCTGACTCGGGCGCGATTGCCATGGCTTTTGATTGGACTTGGGGGCGGCATCGGGGGGGCGTATGTCATCGGTGCCTTTGAGCTGGAACGGAACCCAGGGATGGCCTTGTTCATCCCATTGATCGCCGCGATGGGTGGGAATGTCGGCGTGCAATCTGCTGCGATTGTTGTGCAAGGTTTGGCGTCGAGCGCCATTTCTGCCGGCGACGTGCTCGGGCGACTGTCCAAGGAATTGGGCGTGGGCCTGCTCAATGGGATCATCTGCAGCATCCTCATTCTCGGGGCGAGCATGACCCTCGGATTTGGCACCCCGCTCAGCATTACCGTCAGCATCGCCTTGCTGTGCGTCATCGTTTTCGCAGCCCTTTTCGGAACCTTTGTGCCACTGATGCTCCACAGGTACAAGATTGATCCGGCCTTGGCCACTGGCCCATTCATCACCACGGCCAATGACATCATCGGCCTGATCATCTACTTCGCCGTCGGCTCGGCAGTGGCCCAATTGTTTCTGAACGCATGAGGCCCCGAGGGACGATTGCCATTCTCGAAAGCGTCCACCCGCTCGTCGCCGATGCATTTCGCGAGGCCGGATACGATGTCAAGGATGCTGTGGACGTCTCTGCACATGCCATCCTCACCGGTGAACTCAAAAGTGTTCATGGACTGATTGTCCGATCTCGATTCATCATCAATGCCGAGCTGCTGGCCGCTATGCCCAGGCTCCGTTTCATCGGCCGGAGTGGATCCGGGCTGGAAAACATTGACCTCGAAGCTTGCGCAGCCCGAAATGTTGCTGTGTTCAACTCGCCGGAAGGCAACTCAGACGCTGTTGGAGAACACGTTGTGGGCATGATGCTGTCCCTGCTTCACAAACTCAGAGAGGCCGACCTGTCGGTCCGTTCCGGGCAATGGGCCAGGGAAGCCCACCGCGGACGCGAACTGAAACACCAGGTGGTCGGCATCATCGGGTTTGGCCACATGGGCAGAGCTGTGGCGCGCCGGCTGCAAGGTTTCGACTGTCGGGTGCTCGCTTACGACAAGTACAAAACGGGTTTCGATGGGCATTTGGGGGTGGAAGAAGTCTCAGAAGACCAAATCCGCGCCCACGCCAACCTTCTCACCCTCCACATCCCCCTCACGACCGAAACGGAGGGCATGGTGGACTACCAATGGTTGTGTGGATTTGAGCGACGGCCCCTTGTTTTGGTGAACGCCGCTCGCGGGCCAGTGGCCAGCACAGCCGGCATTTGGCAAGCCATGCAAGAAGCGGTCCTCGAGGCGGTGGCCTTGGACGTGCTGGAATCGGAGGGGAGAGATCTGCTCGGTGTGCAACCTTCGTCTGAACCGCTCCAAAGGCTCTTCGCCCATCCCCGAACCCTTTTCTCGCCGCACGTTGCCGGCTGGACGGTCGAAAGCCATGAAAAACTGGGTCGCGTTTTGGTCGACAAAATTTTGGCCTTCGAGTCCACGCGCTGACATCCGCGAGCAACAAGAATAAGTTTCGAAGACAACAAAAATGCCGACAACCCCGTCGGGATCATCGGCATTCAATGCAAACGTGTCGAAGATGAAACGGACGTTGCTTATTCCGCCTCTCCAGTTCGCTTTCGGCTGGCCGCAGAATACAACACCTTCAGGGCTGAAGCCTTTCGAAGTTCTTGCTTGGCCCCTGTGACGATGCCCATTTTTGTTTCCTGATCCACCTTCAGCGACACCCACATCTTGCTTTGCTCAGCCTCAGCCAGCGTCAGCCGCTCTTTTGCAATCCACTCTTGAATGTCTGACAGGCTGCTGAAGGCATCGTTCAACTGAATGACGGGCTCAGTGCCGTAGCGCTTGTCCATCGGCACACCAATGTTGATGTAACGAATCAAGTGCTTCTTCTCAATTTTGTACAATTCGGACGCTTCTGGTCGGATGACCCGAACCTTCTCTTCTTCCGTCCGAAGCACCGTCGCGACCATGAAGAAGAAAAGCAGCATGAAAACGATATCCGGCAGAGAAGCCGTCGAAATGGCGCCCATGCCACGTTTGTTCCCTTTTCTGAACTTTCCCATGATCAGTAGTATGAAGATCCTTCGCGTGGCTCAGCTTCGGAAATCCGCTGAGGATAAACCGACCGAACTGCCGTGATCTGATTCAACAAATCGATGTCATCCGCATTGCGGTCATACAAGTCCTCGAGTTCCTTGTAGGTCCTGCCAAACTTCTCCAACGCCAATTCATCCCGCAGCTCATTCACGGCCGTTTGCAACTCGTTCTGGACCTGCAGATAGGTGTTGTACGTGGTGTTGTTGTCGTTTTGCATGGAGATCAAGGCGGACGGTGGAAGCTCTTTGTAATCCCCGCCAAGCAATTCGATGGTGGTCAACTTCTCCTTCCAACTGTCCAACACCTTCGCGTAGTTTTTCTTCTTGTTCTCCGTATCCGCCGCCGCCAAGAATGCTTCGTACTCCGCAATGCGCATTTTGACATCGGCCTTTCGGACCCACAAACGCTCTGGAAACTTCGCGTTTCCGGTTTCCGAATCGATTTCAATCTCGCGGTTGCGGCCGACGACATCCCGACCCACAGGATGTGACATGATGCCGTCTCCCGTTGCGATCAGGAAACTTTTGGCTGAGTTTTTCAAATCCTCGATGTCCAGTGGCCCACCTTCGACCAGCAACTGGTCAAGGAAATTCACTTTCACATTGAAGACGTTCTGCTCCTTCGCTTGCGGGACATCAATGTCCGGCGGAACGGGCGGAGGCAACTGTCGCTTGATGCCTTCATCTGAATCAATGGTGGTCGTGACCAACCAAAAAATCAAGAGGAGGAACGCGATGTCCGCCATTGAGCCCGCGTTGATTTCTGCTAGTTCTCGACGCGCCATGGCTCAGAATTATTTGAAGACCCTTGAAACCTCCGCCACCAAGATGGCCAGAATGGACAAGCCGCCCAAGAGGTATACGAAGTACAATCCACCACCAGCGAACATGCTCTCCCCCTTCGTCACAGTGATGCCACTTGCTTCATAAGCACGCAACACTGTATCGTCAGCAAGAGAATAGAAGCTCAAGAGGCCAATGGCTGCGAAAGCCACGATGCCGACAAGCGTGCCAATCTTTTGCTTCAAATTCAGCACAAAGAACAGAAGGCCGAACAAAACAGCGGCTGCCCCTGCGGCGATGCCCACTGCGTAGATGATGTAAAACAGGTTGTCGAGCAGGGGACCGTAACGGTCAAGCCCCTCGACGAATGTCTCATCCGAACCGCTTCTCGACGTGATCATCACGCTCAAAACGACACCCGCGGCAATGATTGCCATGCGGAGGATGGACAGTGCGACGCGTATTCCTTTGTCTCCCATGGTGACTTCGGATTACTTGCCTTGCAATTTGCGCTTGTACAACAAGTCCACCAGGTCCATGGAAGCCTCTTCCATGTCCAGGACAATGCTGTCAATCTTCGACAAAATGTAGTTGTAGAAGATTTGCAGAATGATGGCGACAATCAATCCGGAAACCGTGGTGATCAAAGCCACCTTAATACCGCCCGCAACGATGGATGCGTTGATCGTGTTCGCTTCTGCAATCTTGTCAAAGGCAGAAATCATACCGATAACGGTTCCCATGAAGCCCAACATCGGTGCAAGGGCGATGAACAAGCTGATCCAGGACAAGCCACGCTCGAGCTTGGACATTTCCACAGAACCGTAATCCTCGATGGCCTTGGCCACCTCTTCGTAGCTGCCGCTCGAGCGGTCCAGACCCTGGTAGAAAATGGTTGCGACCGGACCGCGGGTGTTGCGGCAGACCTCTTTTGCAGCATTCTCACCACCGCTCTTCAAAGCTGCATCGATTTTGCTCACCAACTTGTCCGTGTTCGTCGTCGCCATGTTCAAGTAAATGATGCGTTCGATGCTCAGGGCCAAGCCCAAGATCAAACAAATCAATACGAAGGCCATGAATGTCGCTCCCCCCTCAATGAAGTAACGCTTCACGGTTTGGTGGAAACTCAACACTTCACGTTCCGGCTCTTCTTCGACTGTTGAAGCTGGTTCTGGCGCGGCAACAGGCGCGGCTGCAGCGCTGTCTGAAACAGTGGAGTCCGCCTCCATCTCGCCGTCAGCGACCATATCGCCATCAGCGGCCATTTCGGTGCCAGCGTCCGTGGCGTCTTGGGCCAAAACCGCGTTTGGCATTTGAGCAAACAACAGCCCTGTCAGTGTCAGGAGGGCAATCAACTTCTTCATTGTGAATCAGGTTGGATTTAGATGCAGAATACGTAGCGTCCTCAAAGCCCAGATTTGAACCAGCGAACGGGTGCAAATGTAGTTTGCGAGACGCAGTATGCAAATTTTGGGAACGTTAAGGTCACAGAATTTCTCATTTTTGCCACCGACAATTTGGAGCCATTCTAAATAGCATGAAGCAACATCCCCTCCGCCGCCTGTTCCGAATGCTGTCCCAGGACAAGCGTGACATCCTGTATTTGTATGGATACGCCGTCGCAAATGGCTTGGTGAACTTGAGCTTGCCGTTGGGAGTTCAGGCCATCATCGGTCTGATTTTGGCAGGCCAAATCTCCACCGCCTGGGTCATCCTCACCGCCCTGGTCACCTTCGGTGTCCTGCTCGCGGGGGGGCTGCAGATTGTCCAGCTCGGCATTTCGGAGGTGTTGCAACAACGCATCTTCACGCGTGCGGCGTTCGAATTTGCCTATCGCATTCCGAGGTTTCGGACGAAAGCCCTTGGGAATGCCTACCCGCCCGAGCTGATCAACCGCTTCTTCGACACCCTCAATTTGCAGAAGGGACTTTCGAAAATCCTCATGGACTTTTCGGCGAGCACCCTCCAAATCGTATTTGGCCTGATTCTGCTGAGCTTTTACCACCCCTTTTTCATCTTCTTCGGGGTGTTGCTCATCGCGTTGCTGGTGATGATTTTTCGTTTCACAGGCCCACGCGGCTTGGAGAGCAGTTTGAAAGAGAGCACGTACAAATACCGCGTCGCCCACTGGCTCAAAGAACTCGCCCGTACCATGAACACCTTCAAACTGGCCGGTGAAACCGACTTGCCGTTGGAGCGTGCGAATGAACAGGTGGAGCAGTATTTGATTCACCGGAAGCGGCACTTCCGGGTGCTGGTCTTCCAATACGGCAACATTGTGGCATTCAAGGCCCTGATCACACTCGGCTTGTTGATGCTCGGCGGTGTGCTGGTCATTCAAAACGAAATCAATGTAGGCCAATTCGTGGCTTCCGAAATTGTGATCATCCTCATCATGACGTCAGCGGAGAAACTGATCTTGACGATGGAGCCCATCTACGATGTGTTGACGGCAGTGGAAAAAATGGCCCAAGTCACGGAGGTGCCCCTTGAGGAAGAGTTGGGCTCTGTGAAAGTGGATGATGCAACGGCGGGCGGGTTGTCCGTGGAAATGAGGGATGTTTGTTTCGATGGCATTAACAATGCCTCTGTTTTGCAGCACGTGAATCTTCAAATCCAGCCAGGCGACCGGGTGTGCATCGACGGACCTGGAGGCAGTGGCAAATCGACTTTGCTTTCCCTTATCGCGGGCCTGGAATTTGCCGATCGCGGGCAGATTTTGCTCGACGGGTTGCCGATCGGAAACCTGCATTTGCCTCGTCTGCGCACGGTGATGGGCGACAGCATCGGCTTGGAGGATCTTTTTGAAGGGAGCCTTTTGGAGAACATCACTCTGGGCCGAGCGGGGCTGGGGGTGAAGGAGGCCAAATCTGCCGCTCAGCGCGTCGGCCTCGATGACTGGGTCGCCCAGATGCCGCGGGGACTCGACACCCCGATGGCGCCGGGTGGCACGGGCTTGGCCCGATCGGTCATCCGACGAATTTTCCTCGCCCGTTGCATCGTGCACACCCCCCGACTGATTGTGCTGGACGACTTTTTGGACGCCTTCAGCCACGATGAACGTCCGGAACTCATTGCCGCATTGACCGACCCGTCCGCCCCGTGGACATTGGTCGCCGTCTCGCGCGATCCGCAATTCAAACGGCAGTCCACCCTTTCCATTCAGATGCGGGAGGGAAAGGCGCACGTTGAACGTTTGGCCCCTCCATCTCCCAACGCTTTGAACAGCTGATCATGCTCAACATCTCTGACCACAGGATCGAAAAGCGCATCGACGAATCCCAGTATTCTGCGTTTGCTTTGCTCGGCAACCGCCTCATCGGCAAACGTGTCAAACGTTTTTTCATCGTTTTCGGGCTGATCAGCATCGGTTTTTTGTTCCTCCCGTGGACGCAAAACGTGCAAAGCAACGGACGCGTCACCACACTGAGACCTGAAGACCGTCCGCAGAATGTGGAGAGCGCGATTCCGGGCCGAATTGCGTTTTGGCATGTGACCGAAGGAGACACCGTCACCGCTGGAGACACCTTGGTGCTGCTGTCCGAAATCAAGGACGATTACTTCGATCCAGAATTGATTTTGCGGACGCAAGAACAATTGGATGCGAAAACGGAGGCTGTCCAGGCCTATGCGGACAAAGTGCTTGCCTTGGACCGGCAGCTCGATGCGCTCCGTGTCAATCGACGATTGAAACTTGAATCGGCCGTCAACAAGATCGAACAGGCACGACTCAAGGTCCAAGCCGACAGCATGGCGCTGAATGCCGCCAATGTGTCTCTGAACATTGCGCGTGACCAACTCGGCCGTCAAGAAGAACTCTTCGAACTGGGACTCAAAACCCTGGTGGAACTCGAAGCGCGCCGGGCCAAATTCCAAGACGCACAAGCCAAGGCCGGCGAAGCGAATGCCAAGCTCCTGAGCGCCAAACGCGAGTGGCTCAATTCGCGCATCGCTCGGGACGATGCCGAATCAGAATACAACGAAAAAATCGCCAAAGCCGAGGGGGAGCGTTTCACCACCCTGGGGGCACAATTCGCCGCAGAGGGTGAACGCAGCAAACTCCAAAACCAACTCGCCAACTACACCCTCCGGGCGGGACTCTACGCCCTCACCGCCCCTCGGAACGGCATCGTCACTCGGACCTTGCAGGCAGGCATTGGGGAAACCATCAAAGAAGGCACGCCCGTGATGACCATCGTGCCGGTGAACCCCACTTTGGCCGTCGAAATTTTTGTGCCAGCCCGGGACCTCCCATTGCTGGAAATCGGCAGTCCGGTGCAATTCCTCTTTGATGGCTGGCCCGCCTTGGTCTTTTCGGGCTGGCCCCGGCTGACCTACGGAACATTTGCCGGTGAGGTCTTTGCCATCGACAGAGCGGCTGGAAGCGACGGCCGATACCGCGTGCTGGTGTCGGAGGTCGCCGGAAACGATTGGCCCGCCGCCCTTCGGGTCGGAAGTGGCGCACGCGGCATCGCCCTGCTGAAGGATGTGCAGATTTGGTACGAGATTTGGCGACAGCTCAATGGCTTTCCCCCTGATTTTTATGCCAATTCCGATGAGAAAAAGGAGAAGGATGGTCCTTTGTTGAAGAAACCCAAAGCCCCCAAACTTTGATGCGCGTCTTCCTCGCCTTGATCTTGATTGCTGCAGGATGGGCTGCCTTTGCACAGCCGGAAACTTTGGGCCGGTCCACCGCAGAGGATGCCATCGACGAGCAGGCGTTTTTGGCCTGGGTCATTGCCCATCACCCGCTGGCCAAAAGGGCCGCGCTGCTCAATGATGAAGCGGCGGCCTACCTGCAAAAGGCACGTGGTGCGTTCGACCCCAAGCTCTCTGCCGGCACCTACCGCAAACTGTTCGGCGACGAAACGTATTACGATATGCCCGCATTGGGCGTGGACATTCCCACCCGCCTCGGCATCCAACCCTTTGCAGAATTCCTGAACCCCGCGGGCACCCAACTCAACCCGGAACGCAAGGTTCCGGCAGACGGTCAAGTCGCTGCAGGCATCCGAATCCCCCTGGGAAAGAACCTGTTGACGGACGCCGCGAGGACCGAATTGGCCAAGGCGAGGGCATACGCCACGGCGAATGAGGCCGAGCGCGCTTTGCAGCTCAACCAGTTGATGCTGGATGCGGCGGAGGCCTACTGGAAGTGGTGGAAAGCCTCAGCGACTGTGGATTTGACCCTGGAAGCTTTGGCGCTTTCTCAGTGGCGAGCAGACCAAATCCGGAATGCCTTCACCCTCGGCGACCAAGCCGCCATTGACACCCTCGAAGCGGGTTTGCTGGCACAACAAAGGGCGGCGGAGCAATTGCAGGCGGAGGCGGATTTGGCCTATGCCAGGAACAATGCCCTTCGCTTCCTCTGGCGAGAAGACGGGTTGCCAGCTGCGCCCAATGCAAACCTTCGCCCAATCGACCCCGACAGCTCACAACTGGAAACCACGGCGGCGCTCCTGCTGATGGACGCTGTCCAATGGCGGGCGGTGGATCACCCGATGTTCCAAGCCGGGAGCGCAAAGCTCGACATGGCCGCTGCAGACGTCCGATTCCGCCGCGACCAACTCAAGCCGCAAATCGACCTGTCGGTTGCCACGCTCACCGGAACGGACGGCCCCGGCGATTGGGATTTGTCCCGGGCGTCATTGTCCAGCAACCACCTCATCGGTGCGAAGGTTTCGGTGCCGCTTTTGCTTCGCAAAGAGCGAGGCAACCTCAACTTGGCGCAAATCGACCAAGAACGACAGCGCTTCGAACTGCAGGACAAGCTGGCGAAACTCGAAGCCTCGGTCAACGGTCTGCGGGATGGCTTGCCTGCTTTGCTCGCGTCATCGAATCTCGCTGCGGAAGTGGCCGTCGGTACCCGCGCGTTGCTGGATGCGGAAACGACGCGGTTGTCGTTTGGCGAGAGTTCTTTGTTCAAGGTCAATTACAGGGAGAACCAATGGATCAAATCCCGGAAAGAGGCCATCGAACGTCGGGCGGAATGGGCGATGGGGGTGCGGGCGTTGGGGTTTGCGATGGGAGGGAGGAACCAGGGGGACTAGGGGGACTAGGGAGACGAGGGAGACTAGGGGGACCAGGGGGACTAAGGGGGTGAGGGGGTGAGGGGAAGTCGGAGTAAGTTTGGGGGCATGATTTGGCAAGAAATCGCGTTGAAAACCATTCTGGAGAGAATTGAAGCGCAAACGGCAGAGGTGATGTCGCTTCAAGGGTCGCTCGGCAGCGAGGCGAAGAGCACTGCGGGTGACAAGCACGAGACGGGACGGGCCATGATCCAAATCGACATGGAGCGCGCGTCGCAGAAACTTCACGAATGGAAAACACTGCATTCAGTGGCGCAGCGAATGTTCGCCGAGGTGGGGCCGCGAGACAGGGTGCGGATCGGGCATGCCGTTGAAACGACCCAAGGCTGGTTCTTGCTCGGGCCGGCGCTGGGCAAAATGGTTGGGCCCGACGGTTCGGCGTGTTTTGGGCTCTCGGCGGCTTCGCCAATGGGCAGGCAACTGCTGGGGAAGTGCGTGCAGGATGAAATCCCGATGGGGCGGACGAGTCTGACCCTGCTCAGCATTCACTAAAGGTGCGCTTGGGGGTGCGCTAGGCCTGCATGAGGTAGGCCACGACTTCGCGCTGAATGCTGACTTGTTTGTCCTTCGCGTACCATTTGTGGAGATGAGCGGAGTAATGCTCGGCCGTCTCGGGGTTCGATTTGAGCTTCCGAACAAGGGCGGAGGCTTCGAGGGGACGTGGGCCCCAGGAGCCTTGGACGACGAAGTCCGCATCGAAGGCGATGGTCATCGGAATGCTGCGACCGCCACCGGTGAGGAAGTGGTCCATGAGCTCGGTGTTTTGATCGCGGAAGAGGCCGCGCAGGGTGATGCGGCCAGCGCTCGCGGTGGCAATGGCATCGAGGACAGGGAGGATTTGGGCGCCATCCCCGCACCAGTGCTCATTCAGGACCAACCAATGGGTGCCCTGGGGGGCCGCCTGAGCGGCTGCGATGGTCTCGGGGGCAAGGACGAGGGACTTGGCAATGCGCCGAACGCGCTGGCGATTGATGTCGATGTACTGGTCATAGGGCGCGCTGGGGTCGGGCTGCATGGCCGAGAGGTGCGACCACCAATCCGCCATGGGAAGGGCTGCCGACCAAAAATCGGAAAGGCGTTCGGGGGTCAAAGGCGGCAATGCGTGTAAGGAGGGGCTGGGGTTCATGGGACGAAGGTAATGGGTGCAGGAGGTATATTTGGCACCATGAAAATTCGGAAATTGGGAATGAAGGCGGGACTGGGTTTG
>CBFIFE010000058.1:0-16608 GCA_965661765.1 uncultured Flavobacteriales bacterium | reverse complement strand
GTGATGTTTTTCGCAGCGACAGTGGGGATTGTTGTTGGTGGGCCTTTGGCACTTTGGCTGGTCAGTTTTATTGAGCCGCAAGTTCTGGGCGGCGAGGACCCTGAGGCATTTTGGCGCGGACTGTCCACCGTTGCTGGGTCGTGGATTGGAGGAGGGGCGAACCAAGCTGCCCTCAAGGAAATATCCGCCACGACCGATTCCCAATTCAGCGCGATGCTCATTGTGGACGTATTCGTCGCCAATCTCTGGATGCCTTTTCTCTTGATTGGCGCTGGCATGAGTGCCGTATTGGACAAGAAGCTCAAAGCCGATGCAAGTGCAGTCGACGCCTTAAAGGCCAAAATTGAAGCATACACCGACAGCATTTCGCGAATACCCTCCTTTGCTGACCTCATGGTCATTGTGGGGCTTGCCTTTGGTGGTGTCGCCATCGCACACGCTGCCGCTGACGTTCTGGCTCCGACGATTTCGGCCACCTTCCGAGCCATCCGAGAATCCAATCCCAACAGTTTTGTGCGATTCCTGAGCAGTTTGGAACAAGGATTCTTCTGGCTGGTTGTTGTGGCCACTGCCGTGGGCATTGGGCTGAGTTTTACACGCGCAAAATCCTACGAGGGCGCTGGCGCCAGCAAAATGGGCAGCGTGTTCCTTTATGTTCTCGTGGCGACGATTGGCATGAAAATGAATGTCGCAGAATTGATTGCCCATTGGGACTTGTATTGGACAGTGATCTTGATTGGCATCATTTGGATGCTCACCCACATCGTGGTCTTGCTGACTGTGGCCAAAATCATTCGCGCACCCTTCTTTTTTGTCGCAGTCGGATCGCAAGCGAACGTCGGCGGAGCTGCTTCTGCGCCGATTGTGGCCAGCGCATTTTCACCGGCACTTGCGCCTGTAGGTGTGCTTCTTGCCGTTCTTGGCTATGCCGTGGGTACAGTGGCTGCGATTCTGTGCATGGAACTCATGCACTACATCTCTCTCTGACAAGAGCGAGCCCCAGTGTCAGGCAATTGTCCATGTCAAGATGGACGAGAAGCTTCTTGAGGTTGGCGGTGAGGCTTGACCGGATCTCCCTGCGAATCAGCCATCCGAGATTGAATGGAGTTGATGATGCGAGGGGGCACTGGTCGGATGCGGTAAGTGACTTTCCTCCTGTCCAACAAATCCCTCTCTCGTTCAATCAAATCGTAACCCAAAACAAGTTGTGCTTCACTGTTGATGCTTCGAATGGCTTTGGACCGCCTGGAACGCAACGATTCAGGTGAGAGCTCCAGTTCATTGCCAATCAAAACATCGAATTCCTCTGTGCTCAGCACCTCTGCTGTCCGGAGTGCCAATGTTTCAAACTCCGGCGACACGCCCAGCGAGAAGTGTTGTGCGACGCTGGCGCCCATCAGCGAACCCTCCTTACCCAACGCTGACTTCTGCGAAGGTTCTCCTGCAGCAGCTGCTTTCACTTTGTGCTTGGCGGACTTCCACCGGAACCAACTCCCCATCAGCCCGCCGATCAAAAGTCCCAAAACAATGCAGACTACCGGATTCGTGAGAACCTCAAACAACAATCCTTCATCGCCATCAACTGTTTCAGCCTCCAGCGGGTCTTCCAACCCTTGGAAAAGAAAATCCCTTGACAGATTGGCCTTTTGCGACAGCCCAAACCGAACCTCATTCATTCCGTTTCCTACACGCACGAAGTCCCCCTCAACGATCCACTCCGTACCCAAGGCCTCAAACTCCTGCAACAGGGATGGCCAGTTGTCGTCGAGATACCTCTGAATCCTGCCAGATCTCTTGTCAATCAACAAACTGGCTTCATTGCCCCAATAGAAAAGGTACGACTCGGTTTGAACAAACCCTCTCTCCGTAAATCCCTTCAAACTCAATGGCGTGCCATTGATCTTTTCCCAATTCACCTCCTCCAAATCAGAGGACCAAATTGTGCCATTCCATAGCACCATGGCGCGACTTGAATTGGACCATAGAATGACCTCATGGGGATTCTCAATTTCATCAGGCAAGGCCATCTCCTTCCACCAACCCCAATTCCCCTCATCCAACTCACGAACAATGTCAAACTTCCGCCCATCTCTTTTGAACCAAAATCGTCCATCGGAACTGACTTGCCACAAGCTGGAATTCGCATCTGGGTGTCCGCCCAAGAGACAAGACTTCTCTTCTTCGTCTGCAACGGAGAGATACCAATGAATGCCCTCTAGCTCACCGAACTTGAAAGGTGCCCAATAGCACAACCGTCCACGCTCGGGCACATCCAAGACTCCCTCGTATCGAAATGAGTCCGCCATCATCGGGACAACTTGCAAAATCAACAAGGAGCACAACCACATCATCTTCATTTTCACATAATTTCTGGTCACGGTCACGCTTTCAATGGTCATAGCAACTTCACAACAACTCACAGAAAATTACGGATTTTGTGTGAATACATAAAATTCCATCATGAAAAATGCACATTCTCAATTGGTAACGCTTTTCAACAGAGTTGATTGGATGCTTGCTCGTAATTTTGACTTGTCGAACTTGGCTTGACGAGACAGATGCAGTTCCGACAACTTGACAGGAAATGCCATGACCAACGGGTCGTGGCATTTCTCATTTCGGAGAAAATTCTTCGTTGCTTCCACCTGACAAATCTGGCAACGACAGCAGATGGCCAGATTGTTGTTTCGCCCGCAAATAGGCCAAATTTTGACGGTTGGCAGCCATCTCAAGGGGCACGCGTTCCACGACAATTCCAGCTTTTTCAAGTGCCTTCTCCTTTAGCGGATTGTTTGTGAGCAACCTCACGCGGCGAGTGCCAAGGGCGTTCAACATGTCGACGGCCACCTGATAATTTCGACCGTCTTCCTGGTGTCCCAATGCCTTGTTCGCTGAAAAGGTATCATGCCCCTCATCTTGCAAATTATAGGCTGCCATTTTCGAGACCAGTCCAATTCCTCTCCCCTCTTGTCGCAAGTACAACAGAATCCCTGGAAACGCCCCGCCCAATCGTTGCAGTGAAGCTTGCAGCTGCTCCCCACAGTCACATCGCAAGGAACCGAAGACATCGCCTGTCAAGCACTCACTGTGAATCCTGACATCCACGACCAATTCGTCTTGGGCGAGCATGTTTTCATTTGGGTGCAATAGCGATTGGTGGACCAGTGCCAAATGCGGCATTTTCGAACCTTCTTCTCCGAAGGCGATCATGACAAAATTGCCATGCTTGGTGGGCATCCTTGCGGTCTCAAGCCTTTTCATAAGCACAAAAGTACGGCCATCCTTGACCTGAAAAGACAAGTGGGCCGTCATCCTTAAGGATAACGGCCCACAGTTCGCACCAAAGGGTGCCAAGCAAATCCCAGCCCTTTCAATCAGTCACAATCCGTCCCGAAAACAGAAAGGAAAGAGAGCAAGTCCGGTGTGGCAACTGTGCCGTCCCCATCGAGGTCACCTGGGCAAGCACTCACCGTTTCGAAGGCGCAGGAGCCATCATCCACGTTCGCACTGGCCATGAAATTGGAGGCCGCATCGTAGGTACATCCCGATACAATCGCGGTGGCACAGGAACCGTCATCCTCACCCGCGAATGGATCGAACTCCAAGCTGAAAGGATCTGTACAACCAGCGCAAGCATCGCAACTGTTGAAACAAGCTGCAGAAGTGGTCACGTTCTGACCATCGACAACAACCACACGGTTTCCGCCGTTGCCACAAGCCCCAACGTTCTCATCCTGACCCCACTGGTTGCCGTTGACAAACTTGTATTCGTAGGTCCCATTGGAGAGGGCAAGTGTGATTTCATATACGCCATAGCCCAAAACTGGCACTTGGGTTGCACCAGGGTCCCAACCTTGGAATGCGCCAGCGACATGAACGCCTTCAGCCGCAACCATCTCATTGGACATGTTCACGCGCAACGTCACCAAATACTGGCAACTGTTGTCATCTGCATCTGCAGAAGCATCGAAATTCTGTGCGCCAGCGTCTGTACATCCGGGGTTGTAATAGCACGAACCATCATCGGATGTTGCATTCGGGTTGTAATTCGCAGCAGCATCATCCGTGCATCCTTCTGCGACATCAGCACACGCATCGCAGCTGTTGTAGCAAACCACCGGCAAGGTTTCATCCCCTGTGACAACCAGCGAACGATTCGTGAAACCATCGATTGTTGATGTGCAGGATTCGCCACCAGCGAATTCCTCTTGCATGTTCCATCCATCAAGGGTGAACTTGTATTCTACTGTACCCTGTGGCAAATCTATCGTGATTTCATAGACATCATCACCATCTGCGTCCGTCATCGCGGCGCAGCCACCACACCAGCCATTGAAGCTTCCGTTCAAATTCACCGTGCCGTATGTCCCTTCGTACTGCGACATGTCAACCTGGAACGTCACTGCAGCGAGCACAACTGGATCCAAATCGTCGTTGCATGTACCGTCGCAAGTGCCGTAGGCGTCCGCCGCTGTTGACCCCGCTTCAATCAAACGATTCGCATAGGTGGCATAGTCCGTCACCGGAGCACAGGTCGCACCATCAACCATATCGTTCACCAAATTCTCCTGCCCCTCGAATCCATTGATCGCATATTTGTACTCAATCGTCCCGGACAACTCGTAGATGATCACTTCATAAATGCCATCTCCGTCAGCATCGGTCATCTCGTTGTAGCCTTCGTTTGCACACCATGAACACCATGGCCCCGTGACAAACACATCAGTAAACTCTGGTGCACATCCCATGTCCACGGCAAATGTGGTCCCATTGGCCAAGCTCGGGCACGCCCCACAGTTGTTGAAGCACACAACATCCAAAGTCTGTGTCTCACCGGTGCGAACCAAGGTCCGATTGAATCCACCGACTCCGTTCGGTGCCCCACAACCAGCGGTTTCGAAGTCAAATGTTTCCTCTCCATCGGTGTTGGGCACGCCATCGATGAAAGGATTGCCGTTGTTGAACTTATATTGAATTTCAGCCGAACCATCTACAAATGCTGTGGCTGTCCATACGCCATCACCATCATCATCAGCCATGGCAATCGCACCACCTTGCCACTGAGGTTCTGTAAACGAAGACATCAGATACACTCCGTCTGCGGAGACCTCTTCATTGCTCATGTCAACCGAAAAGGAAATGTCGGCACCCGGCGTCGGCAGCGTGCACTCAGAGCCACATTGTTCGAAGCAATAGCGCACAACAATGTCCTCATCCCCCACTACGACAACCCGATTGCCGTTTGTCGAACAAGCAGAAGGTACCGCTTCATCAAATCCCCAATCGTTGCCATTGACAAACTTGTATTCATAGGAGAACGGCTCGAGCGCCAACGTCACAGAGTAAATGCCGTCACCGTCATCATCGAGCAACTCGGTTGTCCCGGGGCTCCAAGACTGAAAACTGCCCGCCACATGCACGCCATTTTCTGAAACCTCTTGTTGTGACATGTCCACCTCCAAGGTGACATTTGTTGTTGGCGCAGATTGTCCGCAGTTCAAGCAACCTGAGAAACAAACTGGATCAATCGTTGCATCAGAAGAGCCGACTGCGAACGAGCGGTTGTTGTCTCCAGTACCATCTCCACAAGTCGGAGGCACTGTTTCCACGTAGTCCCAACCGGGACCATTGCAAAACTTATAAGAGGCTGTGCTGTTGACAGGAACATCCAAAGTCACCGAATAGACACCATCACCATCGGAATCGGTCAATTGTGTCGCTCCTGGATTCCATCCCTGAACATTGCCCCCCATGAAGACGCCCACTGGATTCACAGCCGTTTCGGACATGTTCACTTGGAACGTTACAGCGACAGTTTCTGGCTCTCCTGAAGGACAAGCATCGCAACTGTCCCAACATACGACATCAATTGTGGTGTTGTCTGCGATTTCGATGGTCCGATTCGTGAATCCATCAATGGTGGAGGTGCAAGCCTCTCCTCCGGCAAAATTCTCTTGGCCAGTCCATCCATCCACTGTGAATTTGTATTCGTAGGTGCCGGCTTGCAAGGCAGCGGTGATCTCAAAAATGCCATCGCCGTCTTCATCTGTCATCGTCCAGCAATCTCCGCACCATCCATTGAACGAACCATTGCAATTCACCGTCCCATAGGTGCCTGTGTATTGGTTCATGTCCACTTGGAACGTGACGTCGTATTCCACAGCTCCGGTATCCGTCTCACCGCAAGCCACACAACTGTTCCAACACACCGTTGGCAATGTGGCGTCTCCAGCGACTTGAATCAATCGGTTCGTAAATCCCGATGTGGTCAATGTGCACGACTCCCCGCCTTCAAAGATTTCCTCACCAGTCCAGCCGTCCAAAGTGAATTTGAATTCGTGAGACCCATCGGGCAGATCGATGTCCACCATCCAAACGCCATCACCGTCCTCATCGGACATGATGGCACATTCACCGCACCATCCATTGAAAGACCCATTGACGTAAACGTTTGAATACGCATCACCGGCATATTCGTTCATGTCCACGGAGAAGGTAACGGTGTTTTGTGCCGAGAGTCCCCAACTCGTCAACACCATCAAAGCAAGCACATATAGATGCCTCATAATAACAGGATTTGGTTTTCGAAAATCAAATGGTCGGATGTTCGATGCCATTGAACGAAACTTTTCCGAAACTTAACCGAAAAATAAGAACAAAAGTGTACAATTCACACATCTTCAACCAAAAATCGTTGCGGTCGCATCAAAAAGGTACACTTCCAGTCACTTTCGGGTCGCGAATGGACAAATTTGACAAGGCTGCCAAAACCAAGCAAATCCCAGCCAGAATCATAGTCATGATGACATCTCCCCCCAGGAGGGATTTGTAAGCCCAATTGATTCCGCCGATGGCTGCCAGAATTTGGGGCAATACAATGAACATATTGAAGATGCCCATGTACACCCCCATCTTTTCGGTGGGCAACGCACCAGCCAGCATCGCATACGGCATGGACAAAATGCTTCCCCATGCGATGCCAATCAATGAAAACGAAACCACAAGTCCCCATGACGTTTCAGGCGAAAGGAACCACATGGACAAGAACCCCAACCCTCCGGCAAACAACGCAAACATGTGCACCCACTTGCGGTTGATCCGTCGGCGAGCTGTGTAAAAAGACAAAAGAAGAGCAAAAGCCATGGAGCTCAAGCCATAGTAACCCATCGCGGAAGAAACGGCATTTGCAGCGTCATTGTAAGCAGTATTCATCACGGAGAAGTCAGGTGCGTCCGCTGCAGGCAAAGGAGCCTTGAAAACATGTTCCGTCAATGCCGGTGTCGCAAAAGACCACATCGCAAAGAAGGCAAACCAACTGAAAAATTGGACCACCCCAAGCTGCCTCATCACCCGAGGCATCGACACAATGTTTTCGAGGATTTCGCGAACACCGGCTCCGAAGCCTCGAGAGGAGGCCTTGTCCGCCTCGAATGCCGCCAAGTCCGCTGGTGGGTCCTCGTCCGTCGTGAACACCGTATAAAGGATGGAGGTCAAAAACACCCCGGCTCCTACTGCAAAAGCCACGTAAACGCTTTGAGGAATTTCGCCGGGATTGGCTGAATTGCTCACGCCCAAACTCGTGAAAAGTGCCGGCAAGTTGGAGGCCACCCATGTACCAATGCCAATGATCAAGGTTTGCACCACAAAGCCAAAAGATCGCTGGTCATCTGGGAGCTTGTCGGCGACCAGAGCCCGAAAAGGCTCCATGCTGATGTTGATGCTTGCATCGAGAATCCAAAGAAACCCAGCAGCCATCCAAACCTCTGAGCTGTATGGAACGAAGAACAAGGCGATTGTGCTCAATACCGCCCCAACGAGAAAAAATGGCCTTCGCCTGCCCCATCTTGGGCTCCAGGTCCGATCCGACAAATACCCAATGATGGGTTGCACAATCAATCCAGTCAAAGGCGCTGCAATCCAGAGAATGGGAATGTCGTCCTTGGAAGCGCCGAGGGTCTGGAAAATGCGTGACATGTTTCCGCCTTGCAAAGCAAAGCCGAACTGAATGCCCAAAAATCCGAAACTCATGTTCCAGATTTGCCAGAATGAAAGACGTTTGGTCGAAGTGTGAGACATCAAAAAGCGGGTTTGGCCCCGAAGATAACCAAACCCGCTTCAAAGTGTACAATTCACACGAAGGCCAAGCAGCGCTTCCTCAACTCAATCGCAAGGAGAACCATATTGTGCCAAGAAGTCCAGCAAATCCGCGGAACCGACTGAACCATTCCCATCGCTGTCGAAGGGACAGTCGCTACCTCCGTCAGGCAAAATGCACGAACCATCGTCAACATTCGCTGCGGGATCGTAATTCTCCGCATCTGCATAAGTGCATCCCAATGCAGCGAATGTACAGGAGCCGTCATCCTCTGTAGCGAAGCTTTCGTAATTCGTTGCCCCAACCTCTGTGCATCCCAAAAACACACAGCTTCCATCTTCGTAGGTCGCAGCAGCATCAAAATTTGACGCATTGGCATAAGTGCACCCCCCAAGAATACAAGAGCCGTCGTCCTCGTTTGCTGTGGCATCGTAATTGTCAGCATCGGGATTCGTGCAACCCAAAAAAACACAGGAACCGTCGTCATCAGTAGCTGATGCGTTGAAATTGTCAGCATTTCCGTCGGTACATCCTGGCACTTCCAATTCGTCGCATACACCATCATCATCGGCGTCATTCAAACACTCGCCTTGACAATTGAAATACTGCGCTGGAAACACGCAAGAACCATCGTTCACGTTTGCCCCGTCGTCATAATTGCATGCAGATGCATCGGTGCAACCCGAGAACTCACAAGATCCATCATCATCGGTGGCAGCTGGGTCAAAATTCGCAGCCTCAGCGTCCATGCATCCAGGAACCTCCAACTCATCGCAAATCGAATCCCCATCTGCATCGTTGATGCAGTTGAAATTGCAATCGTAAAATGGCTCTGGAAAGATGCAAGAACCGTCATCAACCTCCGCAGAATCATCAAAATTGCAGGCATCCGAATCTGTACAGCCCAAGGCAATGTCCGGAAAAATGAGTTGTTCATTGAAGACTTGAGGGTTTTCCCCGTTCTCAGCTCGATACTGCAAATTCAAGGTCAAATCGACTTGTCCTGTTGTCGTCAATTGAGCGACCAGCACGCGTCCACTTTCATCTGGAAAGGCCAATGGTTCGAGATCGGGCAACACAAACCAACTGCCCCCAAGTGCATTGTCAATGGTGAATGCCCCGCCTGCCTCAAAAGCCGAGGCCGCAGCATCTGTGCCCACATTGTTCAAATTGACAGCAGAATCCTCGCCGCCGATGGTCAGCCAGGAATCGTAGGCCAAATCTGGGAAGACAGCAAAAATCGCGCTGTTGATTTGATTCGCGAAGGCGCCGCCATTTTCGTTTTGATAAAATGTACTCGTGGAAGAAATGGACAAAGGATTTCCATCTTGAGCGAAGATGGCAATCAATTGGTCCTCTGAATTCTCAAAATTCGCATACACGCGGTACGTTCTCATGCCATCCGACGGCAAATTTTCCGCGATCAATTCATAGCTCAGGCCAGCATAACTGGGTTCGGGATAGGTACAACTGCCGTCATCCAGCAACGCGGTCGGGTCGTAGTTCTCTGCCTCCGGGTCCGTGCATCCAGATCCAGTGGTGGCTTCTGCCGGAAAAATCAAGGGCAGGCCTGTCACCTCAATGGAGTTGTCCGCTGGATCGCGGAATTGAATGTTGGCCATGGCATTTACGGCCCCATCTGTTGTCAATTGGGCAATCAACACACGGCCATCCACTGGAACAGATTGCGGCGATGTGTAGGGCAATACGAACAATGACCCTCCCGTAAAGGTATTGACGTTCAACGCACCACCTTCCTCGAACGCGGGGTAAAACGCATTCATCCCCACCTCTCCTGCTGTGTTTGTCTCTCCAGGCGCTGCCCCAATCGTCACCCAAGAATCATATGCCAAATCGGGCACCACAGAAAACAAGAAGGGGTTGATTTCAGCACTGGTCCAACTTCCGTTCTCGTCTTGATAAAATGATGTGGTGGGAATGAACTGCAACGGGAACGAGTCCGTCCCCCACAATGCTGTCATTTGAACTTCGTCTGAAGAAAATTCCACATATACGCGGTAGGTCGTGGTTCCGGCAATTCCATCCTCAGCATGAACTTCTGCGACCAATCCATTCACCAGGCCTCCTGCCCACTCACATGTGCCATTGTCGCTGTTTGCTGTGGGGTCATAGTTGTCTGCTGTCGGGGCTGTGCAACCAAAATTTTCTTCTTCATCACAAATGTCATTCTCATTGACGTCATTGATGCAGTCCCCGTTGCAATCCAGCGTAGAAGAAGGATAGAGACAACTGCCATCATTTTCGGTGGCCGTGGCGTCGTAATTGCAAGCCAATCCGTCGGTGCACCCAGGGTTGTAGAACAATCCTGCGCAATCACAATTCTCGTCCAAGGTATCGGTGACGGTATCGGGATCTCCATCATCGCAAGCATCACCTGGGTAAGTGCACCCCGCATCGACATTCGCGGCTGGGTCGTAATTGCAGCTTTCAATGTCCATGCAACCTTCAACAATGGCCTGACCGATGCAATCGCAGTTGCTGTCAAAGCTGTCGTTCACTGTCGTCCCGGAGCCATCGTCACAAGCATCACCAGGAAATGCACAAGTTCCATCCTCTTGCTCTGCGTCCGGATTGTAATTGCAGGCAGACGCATCCATGCAGCCCAAGACGACATTTGGGAAAGTCGATGTCAACCCTTCAACCTGGAAGGTGTTGCCACTGGGGTCGTCCCATTGGTAGTTGATGTTGAGCTCGACAAAACCCGTCGTTGTCAACTGGGCCATCAACACGCGGCCATCATCGCCGGCAAAAGCATCCGGGTTGGACCCCGGGACGATGAACCAAGAGCCACCGGTAAATGTGTTGATGTAAAGATCACCGCCATTGTTCCAAGCCGAAACGAATACATCCATGCCTACGTTGTTCACACCTCCCCCTCCGTTGCTGTCCTCTGTTCCAATGGTCAACCAGGAATCAAACTCCACATCGGGGATGATGGGGAACAAGATGGGGTTGATGGCTTGGCCATAATTCGAACCGGCATCGGATTGATAAAACCCAGTTGTTGACGAAATCAGCAACGGCGCATTTTGCGAAGGACCAACCGTCCCATAGACGGCAATCAATTGGTCCTCAGGATTGTCAAACGTTGCATAAACGCGATAGGTCGTGCCAAATTCAGAGTTGGCCACAACCTCTACTTCCATTCCGGTTGAAGTGGCGGAGGCAGCACTCACCAGTGCCATGCCTGCAAAGAGAGAAGCGAATCGTTTGGTCATGAAAAATAGTTGTACGGTATGGTTGGGAATATACAAGGATTTTGCCGGAATCCTCATGATCGCACTGCCGATTCAATCGTGATCTAAAACGATTCTCCCGCGGGCGAGCGCATCAGTTTTCCTGTCGGGCGAATCGCAGCATCAAGGCAGTGGTCGACGCATCGTGCACACCGGGGGATTGAGATGCCCAGTCGGAGAGGATTTGGCCTGCCAAAACCTTGCCCAACTCCACCCCCCACTGGTCGAAGCTGAAGATGTTCCAAAGCACTCCCTGACAGAAAATTCGGTGCTCATGCAAAGCGACCAAAAGGCCCAAATGATAGGGATCCAATGCCTCCAATGCCATGAAAGTCGTGGGGCGATTTCCGGGAAATTTGCGATGCGAAGAATCCGCCTCCGGCTTGCCCATCATCAAGGCTTCCGCCTGCGCGATGGCATTGGCCAGCAATTTCCTGTGCCCGTCAGCTGCACCCGGGGCGTCCGACATGGGCTGCTGAAATGCGATGATGTCCGAGGGATGAATTTCCGTTCCCTGGTGGAGCAACTGGTAAAATGCGTGTTGCCCATTTGTCCCAGCTTCCCCCCAAACGACAGGTCCCGTCTCGTGGCCCACCTCCTCGCCTGTCCGCGTGGTTCGCTTGCCATTCGACTCCATGTCAGCCTGTTGAAGGTAAGCAGGGAATCGATCCAAATCTTGGGCGTAAGGCAAAACAGCATGCGATGAAAAGCCCATGAAGTTTCTGTTCCAAATCCCGACGAGCGCCATGGCAATGGGCAAGTTCCCCTCGATCGGGCAGGTCCGAAAATGGAGATCCATCGCGCGCGCCCCTGACAAAAAAGCTTCGAACGACTGGCTGCCGACAGCACAGGCGATGGCCAGCCCCACTGGCCCCCACATGGAATACCTTCCTCCGACCCAATTTTCGAATCCAAACACCCAATCGGGCTCGATTCCGAAGGCCTGCGCGCGTTCTGGCGCACTGGAAACGGCAGCAAAATGACCGACCAGCTTCTCAGCTGGCAGGTGTTCTGCCATCCATGCTTTTGCCAGGTGCGCATTGGTCATGGTTTCTTGCGTGGTGAAGGTCTTGGAAACGATCACGAACAAGGTGTTTTCTGGGGTGCAATTGGCCAAAACAGCTTCCATGTGCCCCGGGTCGACATTGCTGACAAAATGCAAACGTGGACCGCCATTCGAAAATCTCCTGAGCGCTTTTGTCACCATCAAAGGGCCCAAATCCGACCCGCCAATTCCGATGTTGACAACATCTCGAATGTCCTCGCGCGCACGAACTTTGTCGGCGAACGCCAAAAACGCCTTTCGAACAGAGAGCACGCCAGGCATCACTGGCTGCCCTTCGACCCGATAGTCATCTTCCGCTGTGCCACGCAGCGCCATGTGCATGACAGCGCGCCCTTCCGTTTCATTGATGGCCCTTCCCGCAAACAAAGCCGCAATGGCCTCTTGAAGTTGAGACTCCTCCGCAAATCGCTTCAGTTCCGTCCAAGCTGCCCCATCGAGGCGCTGCTTGGAAAAATCCACAAGCAACCCGGGCTGTTCAATGGAGAACTGATGGATGCGCTGTTCGGGGTTCTCCTGGAACAAATCCCGAAGGTGAGCCGACTTCAAACGCTCGGCGTGCTGTCTCAGCGCAGAAGCCGTTGCACCCGACCAGTCGGCAGTTTTGAGCAAAGTCATTTCGAATCCCTCAATCTGGGGTGTTGCGCCCCATGCAGTTCAAATCTTCGAAAGCTTTTGTCAGACGGGCCACAAAGGCGCTCTCCCCATGCCGCAGCCAAACCCTTGGGTCGTAGTATTTCTTGTTCGGTTGATCGGCTCCGTCTGGATTTCCGATCTGGGTCTGCAAGAATTCACGCTTGTCTTGCACGTAATCTCGAACCCCGGACAAAAACGCCCATTGCATGTCGGTGTCAATGTTCATCTTGATGGCGCCATAACCAATGGCCTCCCTGATTTCCTCAACGGTGGAACCACTGCCACCGTGAAAAACAAAATCCACTGGATTGGGATGTGTGCCAAACTGGGCTTCAATGTGCTTTTGACTGTTGTCCAAGATCTTGGGGGTCAAGGACACATTTCCTGGCTTGTACACCCCGTGAACATTGCCAAAGGCTGCAGCGATGGTGAAATTGTCACTGACCCGCTTCAACGACTCAAAAGCATATGCCACTTCTTCGGGCTGGGTATACAACTTGCTGCTGTCGATGCCCGTGTTGTCCACGCCATCCTCTTCGCCCCCGGTGACGCCCAATTCAATTTCCAAGAACATGCCCATTGCATCCATTCGCTCCATGTAGTGGACACAGGTGGAAATGTTCTCTTCCAGCGGCTCTTCACTCAAGTCAATCATGTGTGAACTGAACAGCGGTGCACCATGCGTTTTGAAGTGTGCCTCCCCCGCCGTCAACAACCCGTCCACCCAGGGGAGCAACTTGCGCGCGCAATGGTCCGTATGCAACACCACCGATACGCCGTAGGCTTCTGCCATGTGGTGGACGTGATGCGCACCGGCGATGGAACCCAGAACAGCATGCCCTTGGTTGTCAAGCTTCAATCCCTTTCCTGCGTTGAATGCTGCGCCGCCATTGGAGAACTGGACAATGACCGGTGAGTTCACATCACGTGCTGTTTCCAAAACAGCATTGATGGAGTTGGATCCAATCACGTTGACGGCAGGCAATGCGTAATTGTTCGATTGAGCATCGCGGAACAACTCCCGCACTTCCTCGCCCCACAGGACGCCAGGTCGAAATTTGGTAGGCATGAATCAGATTTGGTCTAATGGCTGGCAAAATTGCCCCGCCGAAGCAAAGTTACGCAAGGAATTTGAGGCTGCACAAGCTCAAAAACCCAACTCCAATTCGATGCCATTGTCCAAGGCCGCTCCCTCACCCAGCGCCATCAATGCCTGACCTGCCCACAAGGCCGCTTCTGAGTCAGGGTGTATTTCCAGCACATTGTGATAGGCCTTCAACGCTTGGGCTCGGTCGCCCAATTCCACGTCATAGAGAAAGGCCACCAGAAATGCACATTCGGGCCTTCGCTCAAACTCCCCATGGTGGTCGTGAATGTCCCGATACAAGGCGAGTGCCTCATGCGTTTTCCCCAACCCCCTCAGCACATCCGCTCGGCGGAACAGCATCTCGGCCGCCGATGGATGATCGTGACAATCATTTGCAAAATCTGCGTACGCCTTTGACAATTCACGCAACGCCTCCGCAGACGGCTCCAGCTCAGAAAAAGTCGCAGCTGCAAGCCCCTCCACTTCCGCCAATTTGTCGTCGCACGTGAGATGCGCTGTTTCTCCTTCATTGGATGCGCAGCCGGCCCACATGAGCAGCCCGACAAGCCATGCGTTGCGCTTGAAGAAGCCCGCTGCATGCGAAGAAATGGGCATCATTTCCGCTTGGCCTTTGGGAACCGCATGCGATAATCCACAGGCACCTTGCCGTTGCTGATGTCCCGCAACTTGCCATGCAACAATCGCCTCCGCATCGGGTGAATGTGATCTGTGATCAATACCCCTTCAACGTGGTCGTATTCGTGTTGCACAATCCGGGCTGCAATGCCAGAAAGCGCTTCCTCCTTGAGATTCCAGTTTTCGTCGTAGTACTCCACGCGAATGGCATCTGGACGTTCCACGACTTCACGGATGCCGGGGATGCTCAAGCAGCCTTCTTCCATGGTCGAAACCTCGTCGGAAGACTCAAAGATCACAGGGTTGACCATCACGCGCTTGAATGCACGACAACCCTCATCCCCCTTTTCTCCTTCCGCAAAAGGGGATCCGTCCACAACGAAAACGCGAATGGACGCCCCTACCTGCGGAGCAGCCAAGCCAACGCCCTCAGACGCATACATCGTTTCCCACATGTTCGCGATCAACTCCTTGAGCCCTTCATATTCTGAGTCAACATCCACTGCCTCAGCTTTCAAGACAGGATCTCCGTAGGCGACAACTGGCAAAATCATGGCGCAAAGGTAAGTCTGCAATCCATGTCCATGTACCTTTGCGGGCATGTTGGACAGCATCGAGGACGCCATAGAAGCGATCCGCCAAGGAGAGGTCATCATTGTCGTAGACGATGAGGATCGTGAGAATGAAGGCGACTTTTTGACCGCCGCGCGCAATGCGACACCAGAGGTGATCAATTTCATGGCCACGCATGGGCGGGGTCTGATCTGTGCACCGCTTGTGGAGGACCGTTGCGATGAGCTCGGCTTGGAAATGATGGTGGGCCAAAACAGCGCCGCCTACGAAACCCCCTTCACTGTTTCCATTGACTTGATCGGCCATGGGTGCACGACTGGCATCAGTGCCTCCGACAGAAGCAAGACGGTCCAAGCCCTGATCGACCCCAAAACAAACCCGGAAGAATTGGGGAAGCCTGGCCACATCTTCCCCCTTCGAGCAAAAAAGGGCGGGGTTCTGAGACGGGCCGGACACACAGAGGCAGCGGTCGATTTCGCCCGTCTCGCAGGATTTGAGCCTGCAGGCGTGATTGTTGAGATCATGAATGAAGACGGCTCGATGGCAAGGTTGAACGATTGCAGAAAAATCGCGGATGAGTGGAACTTGAGATTGGTTTCCATCGCAGATTTGATTGCCTACCGCCTCCAGCATGAAACGCTCATTGAAGAAGTGGAAAACGTTGATGTCGAAACCAGTTGGGGGCCGATGTCGATTCGGGCTTTCCGCCAAACAACAAACGATGCCGTGCATTTGGCCGTGGTCAAAGGCAAACCGACCCCCCTCACGCCGACGCCCGTGCGGGTGCACAGTTCCAGCATGATCGGGGATGTCTTCCAATTGACTGACAAAGGCAAAGGCCCTCAATTGCGAATGGCCCTCGAAACCATTGGGCAGGAAGAATGTGGTGTGGTTGTCTACATCAACAAACTTCGTTCCGGAGGGGGGTTGTTGGACGAATTGCGCGCCTACAAAACCATGCGCAACCAAAGTGCCCCTCAAAACGGCGGTGTCGCCCACCCCATGGACTCCAAGGACTATGGCATCGGTGCTCAGATTTTGCGCCAGGTGGGCGTGGGCAAGCTTGAACTTTTGACGGATTCGCCGCGAAAGACCGGGCCCATTGGGTATGGATTGGAGATTGTGGCGACAACCCGGTTGACCAGGTAACGAGGGGTACCAGGGTGACTAAGGAACGAGGGGGACCAGGGTGACCAGGGGGACCAGGGTGACTAGGGTGACTAGGGGGACTAGGGTGACCAGGGTGACCAGGGTGACCAGG
>CBFIFE010000057.1:0-17542 GCA_965661765.1 uncultured Flavobacteriales bacterium | reverse complement strand
CCGAAGGCGCGACCTCAAGCGAGGCGAAGCCGAGCGCCCTCGAGCGCCGAAGGCGCGACCTCAAGCGAGGCGAAGCCGAGCGCCCTCGAGCGCCGAAGGCGCGACCTCAATGAAATGTGAGGAGGAACGGCAACCGCGCTTGGATGCGGTCTTCCCCGCTCATCATGGCTTCGATGGACCGCAAATCCATGAGCATTTGGGGGTTGAGCCCCGCTGACTCGAGGGCTCGAGCTGCCATTTCGACGCCAGTGAAATCTTCGATGAATTGTTCGAATGGATCTTTCCGCTCCGGCAAGAAGACGCGGGCGGGGTCGTCGCCCAGGTCGGCCATTTGGGCGGCGTACGCGATGGCGTCTTCGAGGTCGCCAAGTTGGTCGACCAAACCAATTTTCTCCGCCGCAAGTCCCGTCCAAACCCGCCCGCGGGCGATTTCATTCACCTCATCGGCTGTCATGCCACGACCGTCGGCGACGAGCGTGACAAAATCGTTGTAGATGTCCGTCACCGATTCGTTGAGGGCCTCGAGCTGGACTGCGTCGAGTGGCGCATTGAGCCCCATTCCACTGTGGCTGTGGGTGCTGACCTCATCGTAACGCAAACCCACCGTTTCTTCGAGCAATTCCTGGGCGTTGGGGATCATCCCGAAGACGCCGATGGAACCGGTGATGGTGGTGGGGGTGGCGAAGATTTGGTCTGCCGCGGCGCTGATGTAATAACCGCCCGATGCGGCGTAGTCGCCCATGCTGACGACGAAGGGTTTGCCCGCCTGTTTGATGAGTTGGGTTTCTCGCCAAATCACATCGCTGGCCAAGGCTGAACCGCCGGGGCTGTTGACGCGCATGACCACAGCTTTGACGTCCTCGGCGAGCCGAGCGGCCCGCAGGGCTTCAGCGATGGTTTCCGAACCGATGGTGGCATCGTCGCCCTCGCCCGACTCGATGCCCCCAACCGCGTAGACCACCGCCACTTCGCCGCCGAGCGGGGCGGTTTCGTCCGCATCCTCCTCATTTTCCTTCTTCTCCGCAGCGTTGCTCAAATCTTCAGCGAGTTGCTCGAAGTCGCCCAAGGCCATGAAGCGCTCGGGCAAGAGGTAAGCGCCGAGGGTGGCATATTCAGGCGCTTCTCCTTCGAGCTTCTGCTCGATCAAGGCCTCGAGCTCGTCTTGGTACAAGAGGCCGTCAAAAAAGCCCAGGTCCACTCCGTCTTGAGCGGTTCTCATGGCAAGGTTTTCTGCGGCAGCGTCGAGTTGGTCAGGCGTCATGTTGAAGCCCGCTGCCATGTCGGCCTGCATTTCAGACCAAACATCACTCAGCAACGCCATCATTTGCTCGCGATTTGCAGGGCTCATTTCCTCGCGAATGAAGGGCTCCACCGCGCTCTTGTAGGTGTTGTCGGGGCCGCGGACCACTGTGACGTCAACGCCGATTTTTTCGAGCATGCCTTTGAAAAAGGTCGTCTGCAATCGCATGCCTGCAAACTCGGCATAGCCGTTTGGATGAAGGTAGGCCTCGTCTGCCGCTGATGCGAGGTAGAGGCCACTGAGGGTGGACATTTCTGTCCAGGAAATGACGAATTTGCCGCTGGTTTCTCGGAACGCTGTGATGGCGTCATGGAGCGCTTGGGTGGTGGCGGGGGCCGCTGCGACCGCGGGGACATTCAAGAGAATCCCGCGAATGTTGTCGTCGGTGGCGGCGCGATGGAGGGCGGATTGGATTTGGTCCAAACCCAGGGCCAACTCCGGCTGAAACGTATTGAAATTCAAGGTCGGCGTATCCTGGCCACGCTCCACAATCGGTTCATCGAGCGTGATGCGCAAAACGGTATTCGGGGCAATGTCCAGATCCGGGCCAGCGTCTTCCGCCCCCTCGAACAGGCTCGCCAAACCGCCGATCAGCGCGCCGACAAAAATGATGATGAGCAAGCCGCCGGTCAACAGGAGCGCGACGGTGGAGCCAATGATGGACGAAAGGATTTGTTTGCCGAATGACATGAGATCATGGAGGTTGTTGTGGGCGCAAAATTGCGACAGATTGCGAACGTGTGAACAAACCGAAAGTTACAGTTTGCAAAATATGCCAGCAATTGTCCGAATTTCGCGGCATGGAATCAGGCCGCATGTTCATCGGTCTCGGCGGCAATGTCGGGAATCGGCTCGAAAATTTGGTTCGGGCGCGGTCGATGATGAGGGGAGCGTGGGGGGAGCCGGTGGGGGTTTCGGCGGTGTACGAAACCCCGGCTTGGGGCATGGCGCCCGGCACCCCAGCGTTTTTGAACCAGGTGTTGGCCTTTGTGTCGCCTGTTGATGTGCCGCCGGAGTCGGTGTTGGACTTTCTTTTGGACGTCGAAGTGGAGCTGGGCCGGTTTCGTTCCGCGGATGCGGTGGGGTACGAAAACCGCACGGTTGACCTCGACCTGCTCCTTCTGGAGGGGCGCGAAGAGCGGCATGTGTCGGCGCGTCTGGAAGTGCCGCATCCCCGAATGGCAGAACGGCGGTTCGTCCTCGAGCCGTTGGCCGAAATCGCGCCGGAGGTTCGGGTGGCCGGACAGGATGCGACGGTGGCGGAATTGTTGGCGCGTTGCGCGGACGAGGCGCGGCTGACCAGGTTTGGCCTGACGCATGAACCTTGGGCAAAAACAGATGCATGACTGACGGCGCTTCCCTTGCAAATCCTTACGGCTTCATCGCCATCGAAGGCAACATCGGCGCGGGCAAGACGACTTTTGCGACCTGGCTCGCCGAGCAGACCCGCAGCGAATTGATGCTTGAACAGTTTGAGGAGAACCCTTTCCTCGAGCCGTTCTACGAGGATCCTGAGCGTTACGCGCTCTCTGTGGAATTGACCTTTTTGAGCGACCGCTATCGCCAGCACAAGGAGACGCTGCAGAAGCGCAACCTGTTTCGGCCTTCGCTGGTTGCGGATTACAGCTTCGCGAAGAGCGCCATTTTTGCCAAGGCGAATTTGCCTGCTCCTGAATTCAAGCTGTTCAAAACCATGTTTCGTCTGATGGATGTGGGCATGCCAAACCCAGAAGTCATCGCCATCCTCGACCCCAACCGCCGCCGAATCCGGGACCAAATCACCCGTCGGGGCCGCTCCTACGAGCAGGGGCTTTCCGACGACTACCTCGACAAGGTGGCTTACGGCTACCACCGGCATTACAAGTACGCTCGGGGTTCGCGGGTGCTTTGGATCGACACTTCGGGGGTGGACTTCGTGGCGAATCCGGATCAGGCGTTTCTGCTGGCCGCGGAGGTGCTGAAACCCCGAAAGCCCGGCGTTTACGAGATTGCCATCCATGGACAAAGTGGGAAACTCGCGAACGGGGGGTGAAACTTTTGCGGGCTGTCATCGTAATGCCTCACCATGATTTTGCCAGCCGAAATTTGTCCCAACTTGAGTCCTGCGGAAGAAGCGAGGTACACCCAATTTTGCTTGTCGAAAACGTACCGCTCGCACGTTGACATATACACCGCCTTTGTGCCGTTCAATGAGGCGACAAGGGCGATGCATGCCATGTTTTCTGCCTTCGATGGGCGCGATGTGAACAAGGTCTTGGTCTTGTGGGATCGGTCGTGCTATGTGGCCCGCTTGGTGGAGGCTGCCTTCCCCAATGCAGAAATCGTGGTGACCTGGGAGGGCGACCACGATGTGCTGGGGCGAAAGGGGTTCGCGTACTGGACCCAGCCGAGGGAGGAAGCATCCGCGCCGCAAGTCCTTTTCTGCGATCACACTCAGCGCATGGCGATGCTGGCGGACGGCGCCTTCGATTTGATCGTGGGGATGGACATCTTGCACCGGGTCGAACTGAGGCCATTTTTGGCCGAAATGGATCGGTTGTTGAGCCCGACAGGGGCGGCGATTTTCCCCCATGTTCATTTGTCCAACAATGAGCCTTCACCGTTCTTCGAGCGTGGGGGAACGTATCGGCATGGGAGGGAATACCAGGAGGTTTTGGACCAAACCAGGGCCCCTCGCCTCCGCCGCGGCTTCGTCCAAAGTGAGCCCAAGCTTTTCCGGTTGAACGAATCGGGCGGCGAAGCACGCTGGACTTCAGCGCCCCACCACGATGATTACAATGGCCTTGTGGCTTGGTTGCCCGCCTCCATGTTTGACGCTTCGGGCGCCCTGCACCTTCGGGCGTGGATGCCCCACCGATCGTCTCCCGCAGCCTGTCGCGGCCTGCTGAACCCTCTGTTGGACATTGACTTGCACCGGGGACGGATTGCCTTGGACCCTTCCCGCCACGGCGGATATGCCGGGCGCATGTTCCACCGGCACCCCATCTACGAACGGTTTTTGTCCGCCCTCGATGGCATGACCCTTTCGCTGGAAACACGATGCCTGCTTCACCACCTCGAACAAGGAAACACCCTCGCCGAAGCCTCAGACCTCGTCGGCTTGCCGCTGGATACCGCCCTTTCGCTGCTGGAACCCATGCTGGAAAACGGCGGGCTGTTTTTGGCCCCCTTGAAGGCAGAGGCACACCGCATGCAACGGTTCTTGGGGGCATGTGACTTTCGGTTCTCAGCGGAAGAACGCACGTTGCCTTTCCAACTTCAACGGCGTGTCGCACATGCGCCCGATGATGTGTTCATGGAAGTCGTCGGTGATGATGAGCTGGTGCTGACCGCTCAGGAGGTGATGGAGGCCGTCGAAAGTTTGGCCGCCTCGTTCTTGGATGGCGGAATCGGCCCCGGCACGGTGGTGGCATCAGCCTTGCCTCCTGGAGCGGAGTTGATGCTTGTGGCGTGGAGCACGTGGCGCGTGGGCGCCGTGTTTGCTGACAGGGATGGCGATGTCCACATCGATGACCTCGAGGCTTTCGACAAGTGGATGGAGCGGGAAGTGGCGGGGGATTTGGTTTGGCCCAAACCATCGCCCCAACTCCCTGCTGTTCATCTGTTCACGTCCGGCAGCACAGGAAGCCCCAAGCGCATCGTCCTGACGCAATCCCAACTCGTGGAAAGCGCACAAGTGCTTGTGACCAGTTTTCATCTTTCCCCAGACATGCGGATGTTTGTGCATCATGGCCTCGACACCATGAGTGGGCTTCGAAATGCCGCTGTTTTGCCGCTGCTCTCCGGCGGATCGCTTGTCGTTTTGTCTGGGCGACACGCTTTGCCCAAGACATTGACGCACCTCGTGGCTGCTCGGCCGCAGCTCATCACGGGCAATCCGAGCTTTTATCACGCGCTCTCAGGATGGGCGGCGCGCAGCTCCGTCCGGTTGAACTTTGTGCAACGGCCGTTGTGCACGGGGGCGCCATTGACTGAAGCCGTGAGAAGTCGATGGGCGGAAACGGGCGCTGCGCCCTTGCTCAATTACTACGGCCTGACGGAAACAACGGGTTGCTTCCTCGCCCAACAACCCGGTGAAACCGGCACTGGCGTGGGGCGACCGGTGGCCGGGCTGGTCGACTTGGGTACAGATGGCCGGTTGCAGGTGATGGGCGCCCTGATCTCCCGATCGGCCCCGGTGAATCGTGGTTTTTTCGACACCCGCGATGTCGGGGAATGGACGCCCGATGGCGCGATTCGGCTTGTGGGCCGGGATGTGCGAAGGTTCAAAACCGCGACGGAAGAACTGGTGCTTCTCGACGACGTGGAGGCGGGGCTTCTCGAACTGCCCCCGATTGAAGATGTCCATGCCGTTCGACGTTCTGACGGACATTCCGAATTTGCCCTGGCGGTGTGCGTGCTCGCCCACGGATTCAAGGAACGCGACTTGCATCGGGCTGTGCAACAATCCGAATTGCCCCAGGCACTGATTCCCAGGGAGTTCAAATTTGTTCAAGAATTGCCGCGGAATTTGGCCGGCAAAATTTCATATCAATTCATCCATGACCTTCTTTCTTGATCTGCAGAATTGGTCAGAAGAACGCAGCACGTTTGCGGTGTTCAGCGACAACAAAAGTTACAGGTACAACGAGCTTGCGGCAGATGCAGGCCAAATCATCCGTTGGTGGACCGCCCACCCCCTTCCCAGCGAAGCAGTGGTGGCCATTGACGCAGGAGAGCCCCGAGCCTTCACCGCTTGGATGGTGGCCGCCCTGCGCAGCGGATACACGGTGATGCCGTTGGACCCCGCGGCACCTGCGGCGCGAATGCGCCGATTGATCGCGGCCAGCGGAGCCCATCAAGTGATCTGCGCGCCCCAAATGCGCGATGCATGGCGTTGTGAGGGCGTCGAAATGGTTGCCATGCCTGCGCCATCGGCGGGAAAACCACGTGGACTGAGCAAATTTTTGGCCCGAAAGAAAAAAACCGAGGAAGAGGCTTCCGGCGAGGCCGATGTCTTGGCGCCGTTTCCGAAAGCACTGCCCGATCTAGGGGGGGGGCCTGCGGTACCCGGTATGGACCAAATCGCGCTTCTCCTCTACACCTCCGGGTCATCCGGTGAACCCAAGGGGGTCCAGTTGACCTTCGGCAACCTCAAGGCGCACTTGGACACCTTGGCCAAGGTGTACGGCTTGACGGCGCGGTCGCGGCTGCTCAACAACCTGGCGTTGCACCATGCAGACGGACTGAACCAAGGGCCGCTGCTGGCGATGCACGTCGGCGGAACCTGGCTTCGGCCTGTAGACAGCATGTCGATTGCCACAGCAGAGGATTTCATGGCGAGTCCTTATCAATTGCGAGCCACGCATGTCTTTGTGGTTCCCTTTTTCCTTCGGATGATTCAAGGATTGACACACTGGCACAAAAAAGCCTTCGATGCCCCCGAATTTCAGATGCTGATTTCCGTCAGCGCTGCACTGCCTGGCGATTTGTGGTCAGATACAGAGCGGTTGTTCGAGGTGCCGGTTGTCAATGTCTACGGATTGACAGAAACCGTTGCCGGTTCATTGTTTGCGGGGCCCACCGATGACACGCGTCGCTATGGCACCGTGGGGTGCCCGGTGGATTGCGAGGCAAAAATCGTCGACGATGAACTCTGGCTCAAAGGACCGCACATCTCCCCAGGCTACAAAGGTGTGGATCCGCTGCTGGGGCCATGGACGAGAGATGGATGGTTGCGGACGGGCGACTTGGCCCGATTTGACCCATCCACCGGATGCTACACCATCGAAGGCAGAATCAAGAATGCTTGCAACATTTCCGGCTACCTCGTCAGACCAGAGGAAATCTCAGAGGCCCTGTTGCGGTTGCCCGGGATCGCCGACGCGGTTTGCTTCGGGGTGGCCGACGAGCAAACCGAAGAGCGCATCGTGGCCGCGGTTGTGTTGCATTCAGACCATGCCTGGTGCAACACCGATCCGCAGCAACTCCAACTGGAAATCGCCACGGCTTTGCGGGCGGAATTGGAATCGTACAAGGTTCCTTCCGAAGTGCAAGTTTGGCCAAAGATGCCGCGTGGCGATTCGGGGAAAGTACAAATACCCATCGCCAAGTCCCTGTGGGCGGAACACGAAAACCTCGACAAAGGGGCGGGCGGATCGTCGCGTGGAGTGGTCGTCGACATGTCGAACGAAATCCTTACCTGTGCTCGACAGGCCTTGCGCAATGAAGAAGTTCACGCCGGCAGCAACTCCACAAATACGATAGGATGGGACTCCATGGCACATTTGGCCTTGATTCAGCGCATCGAAAAGCGCTTTCAAGTCCGGTTCACCGTGGCGGAGACCATGCGCGCGAATTCGATCCAGTCCATCGAAACCATTCTGATCGGAAAACAGGCATGAAATGAACGGACTGTTCATCGAACTAAGCATTGGCTTTGCGTGGATCCTGGCGGCGTGGACACTCCCTTCCCGTGCGTTCAAGTGGGTGACAATGCTCGCCGCGTTGGCGTTTTTCGCATGTCTTGACGTTCGGAGTGCTATCCTGTTGCTGGCCATCACCTTGGGCGGATGGGGAGCTCTGCAACTGCCCTTCCGAAAAGGCTCCATCGCCCTGGTATCCGGCCTGGCCGGCCTAACCATCCTGTTCAGTTTCAAATGGCTCGATGGGTGGTTTCCACTCGGGATATCCTATTTTGTCTTTCGCCAAATCGGCTACCAAATCGAAGCCTACAAAAACGAATTGCCCCCACATTCCCTCGAAGACCTGTTGACCTACCAATTCTTCCCTCCCGTCTTGCTGGTCGGTCCCATTCATCGGTTTGCACCATTTATGACTGAATTGAGACGCCGCAGATGGAATCCCGATCTGTTCTCTGAAGGTTTGGAAAAAATCATCATCGGCCTCTTTCACATCGCATTCGTCGGAAACTTCTTGCTCTCCCACAAAGCGCCCAAATGGATCGACGGACTCGCGGTGGGGACCTGGCACTACCTCGAAGCCCTTCGCTTTGCGTTCAACAGTTATTTCCAATTCGCCGGATACTCCCAAGTAGCTGTGGGCCTAGCTGCCATGGCCGGCCTTCGGGTGATGGACAATTTCAACAGGCCCTTCCTGGCCCAAAACATCAGTGAGTTTTGGCAGCGATGGCACATCAGCCTGTCGAGTTGGTGCCGCGACTATGTGTATTTGCCCCTCGTCGCTTCCACCCGCAACGTCGCCATCGGCCTTCTGCTGTCGCTGGGCTTATTGGCGGTTTGGCACGAGCCCAGCATCAACTACGTGTTGTGGGGCTTGATGCATGTCGCAGCCACCCTTGTGTATCGCTGGTGGCGTGAATCCGGTGGACAGCGCTGGCTCCGATCCATTCACCCCTCCACCCGACTCCTCGGGCATCTCCTCACCTTCCATTTTGTCGTGTTCTCTTTCACGATGATTCGAACGAATTATTTGGCCGGATTCAAGAAGTTCTGGTCTCCTGTCATTGAATCCCTGATCTGATCATGCTCGATTTCTTAGACCAAACTCTGCTCCGACTGGGCATCCCGCCCGCCCTGCGCTTGAACGTCCGCTCCTTCCTCCTTGCGGTACTCCTCCTGCTCGCCGTTTGGGGGCTGGGGTATGCACCAGGCCGTTTCAAGTATCTCAACTGGTGAGGATGACAAGACAACAACAATCACTGCTTCGACTCCGGCTGCTCATCGGATACCTGCTTGCCGTTGCCCTCATCGCTGGCCTCTTGCATCGCCGTTCATTCACCGAACGTGATGCAGTCACGCAGAAAGAATGGCAGCTCGTCAAAGACACCCTCGAGAGCATAGAAGGCAATAACCAAATCGTCTTTATGATGGGTAGTTCCGTCGTCAAACTCGGGTTCGAGATGCTGTCCACTTGCGATGTCAATGGAAAACCATGGACTTTCGTCAATCTGGGCAAACCCCACCTGGACCACCGATCCTATCTCCAATGTGGCATTTATGATGCCCTCCGCGAGGAATTCCCGGAGGCTTTGGTTTGGCATGAAGCCAGGTCATTTTTTCTCAACAACTATTCAGACTGGCCCCATGGAGCGGACTTTGGAACTGCGATCAAAAATGTCTTTTTCGATCAAATTCATCGACAGCTCGACTTGGAGGCAATCTTCCTCAAAAACCGCACCGCACCACACCGTAGGCCCGGCAGCCCCAACCAATCAGGGATGAAAGATGGCGTGATATCCATCGATTCCACAACAGTTGCTCACTGGGGCGTCGCGCAGAGGAGTTATGCGAACAAGTGGCGTGCAAAGCGGGATTTGGCCCTGCTGCAAAACGGACTCGTGGATGCTTTCTTTGAATTTCCCACCTGTCCTGCAACGCGTGCCAAAAATGTCATTCCTGATGCAGTGGAACTCCCGAACGAACAGCTGCGAAAAATCAGACAACTCCAGCTTCCTTTTTTGCGCGAAAACGGTGAAGGCCTTTTCTATGTCGATTACGAGGATCCAGGTCACATGAATCGCCGCGGACGACGCAAAATGCAATCTGTGCTCTGCAGGTGGGCTCATGAATTTGCTGCGTCCACTCCTTGAGAGAATGCCGGGTTCGTCTTACTTTGGGATCGATGATGAATCGGAAAAATTTCTTGAAACTGGGCAGCGCAGTGGGGCTCGGTGGTTTCTTGGGGAGTGTGGCTGGCTGCGGAAAACCTGAGAATATCGCCGCGAAGGCGGGAAAGCCAATGGCATCGAACTGGGCGGAGAAGGCAGCCGTAGCAGGCATCGACGGATCGGTGTTTGACCTGGCGTGCGAGGCGCTTCCTCGCGTGCGGGTGGCCGTCTTCGGGCTCGGCAACCGGGGTCAGGGGCTGATCGACATGCTGGCCTGGCTCGTCAGCCAAGGGCATGCCGAGATCACGGCGCTGAGCGACATCAACCCCACGAAAATTGACAAGGCGCTCGCCCAAATTGCGGGGTTCCAATCGGCCGTTCCTGCGGTCTTCACGGGATCGGCGGAAGCTTGGAAGGAGGCGATGGGGGTGGAAGTGGCGGATTTGGCCTTGATTTGCACACCCTGGGAACTGCACACCCCGATGGCCCTCGCTGCCATGCGTGCCGGCCTTCACGCCGCCTCGGAGGTACCCATTGCTTACACGCCTGAAGATTGCATCGCGCTGGTGCGGACGGCTGAAGAGACCCAGCGGCACTGCATCATGCTCGAAAACTGCTGTTACAATGGCGAAGAGCTGGGGCTGCTGCGCATGATTGAGGAAGGGGTTTTCGGAACCCTCACCCATGCCGAATGCGCCTACTTGCACGACTTGCGTGCGCTGATGCTCGACCCGACCTACTATGAAGACCGGTGGCGGTTGAAGCACCACCTGCAGCGCGATGGCAACCTTTACACGACGCACGGGCTCGGCCCGGTGTGCATGTATTTCGACATCCTGCGCGGCGACCGACTGACCCACCTCGTCTCGATGAGTTCGCGGGAAGCTGCCCTGAGTGAGGCCCTCGCCGGGTCGGATGACCCCGAGTTGCAGGCGATGGTCTCCGCTGTGCGATGCGGCGATGTCAACACAACGCTGATTGGCACTGCTTCAGGCAAATCCATCATGCTGCAATTCGACACGCACGTCGGCCGCCCTTACAATCGGTTGAACAAGGTCATCGGTTCAAAAGCCGTCCACTACGGCTACCCTTCGCGGTTTTACGTGGATCATGGGCCGACTTGGGATTGGGATGGTTGGTTGGACGAGGGGGCTTCCGCGGAAATGCGCGACCGATACGCCCACCCGTTGTGGTCGCGTCTCCAAGCGCTCGCAGCGGAGCACGAGCAGGGGCATGGCGGGATGGACTTTGTGATGATGTATCGACTGATCCGGGCGCTGAACGAAGGGGTTTCGCTGGACTTGAATGTCTACGATGGCGCTTTGTGGTCGCTTGTGGGGGCGTTGAGCGAGGAAAGTGTGGCGAAGGGATCGGAGAAGGTGGGGGTTCCGGATTTGACGGCGGGGCGGTGGAAGACGAAACGCCCGCACCCTGTGAATCGTCCCTTTTGAACGAGGGGGACTAGGGGGACTAGGGAACTAGGGTGACTAAGGGGACTAGGTGGACTAGGGGACTAGGGGGACTAGGGGGACTAGGGGACTAGGGAGACGAGGGAACCAAGGAGACGAAGGAACCAGGGAGACGAAGGAACCAGGGGGACGAGGGAACCAGGGGGACTAGGGAACTAGGGTGACTAAGGGGACTAGGGGGACTAGGGAACTAGGGGGACTAGGGAGACGAGGGGACTAGGGGGACGAAGGAACGAAATGAAAAAACCGGTGAACCGCGTGCTTCGCGACCCACCGGTTTTTCCCTTCTCTCCTCTCCTCTCCTCTCCCCTCTCTCTCCTCCTCTCCTCTCCTCTTCTCCTCTCCCCTCTCTCCTCTCCTTCCTCTCTCCTCCCTTACGCCGTAACGCCCAGGACTTCCGCCATCTTCGCGCCGATGTCCGCTGGGCTGTCCACCACGTGGATGCCGCATTCGCGCATGACACGCTTTTTGGCTTCCGCCGATTCTTCCTCGCCGCTGACGATAGCGCCCGCATGGCCCATGGTGCGACCCTTCGGTGCCGTGACGCCCGCGATGAAACCGACCACTGGCTTGGTGCCGTGCGCGGCGATCCAGCGCGCGGCCTTGACCTCGAGGTCTCCGCCGATTTCGCCGATCATGATGATGCCATCGGTGTCGTCATCCGCCATGAGGAGCTGGACCGCCTCGAGGGTCGTGGTGCCGATGATGGGGTCACCGCCGATGCCGATGGCCGTTGACTGACCCATGCCCGCTTTTGTGACTTGGTCGACGGCCTCGTAGGTGAGCGTCCCGGATTTGGACACAATTCCGATGCGGCCGGGGTTGAAAATGAACCCAGGCATGATGCCCACTTTTGCCTCGCCCGCCGTCATGATGCCGGGGCAGTTCGGTCCGATGAGTGTGCAGTCTCGCTGGTCGATGTACGCTTTGACGCGTGTCATGTCTGACACCGGAATGCCCTCGGTGATGGCCACGATGACCTTGATGCCCGCGTCGGCCGCTTCCATGATGGCGTCGGCTGCGAAGGCCGGCGGAACGAAGATGATGCTCACGTCTGCCCCCGCCTGCGCCACGGCGTCGCTGACCGTGTTGAAAACCGGCTTGCCGAGGTGCTCTTGACCGCCTTTGCCGGGGGTCACGCCGCCGACGACGTTGGTGCCGTAATCGATCATTTGGCCTGCATGAAACGTGCCTTCGCTTCCTGTGAAGCCTTGCACAATCACTTTTGAATCCTTGTTGACGAGTACACTCATGACGGTCTGATTTGCTTTGTTGTGGGGGTTCGCGGCGCGAATTTAGGCCAAATCCCGCGCGCCACCCGCATCCCACACCGACAATCCCGCTATCTTCGGGAGCCAAACGTCTCCAATGCCCAATGTCCGCTCCGCCTTCTGGGTGCATCACCCTGTCATTGACCAATCCGCCGAGGCCTTTGCCGAAGCCACTTTGGCCTTCCACCGGGAAGTCGGTGGGGATTTTTTGAAAATCACCCCATCGGGTACATGGATGACGGTGGGGCATGGGGCGGAAGATGAGGTTTGGCCGAACGATGTGATCGGTCGTCGGCGCGTGACGGGGGCAGGGGGAGTCGACTGGGGAGGATTGAAGCGGTGGGATTGGGCGGCCTTGCCAGCGGGGGTGGCCACCCAAATCGAGGCGGTCGAGCGCATCGTCGCAGGAGCGGGCGACACCCCGGTGGTGGCCACATTGTTCAACCCGATGACGCAGGCTCACCAGTTGTGTGGGGCCGAGCGGTTTGCCGAGGAGCAGCTGACGGAGGGGTTTGCCAGGGGGCTGGAGACCATCACGGCGAACACGCAGCTCGTCCTCGAGGCCATGATGGACCGGGGCATATCCGGCCTGTACTTGGCCACGCACTTGATGCAACCTTCAGTTTGTCCACCGGACGAATACGTGGGGGCGAGTTCGGATGCACAACTGCTCAATGCCGCTGTGGCTGCGGGGCTGGATCTGGTCGTTTTTCACTTGCACGGCCCCCAAATTGTGCCCACCCTCGCTCCGGATCTCAGCAGGAAGGTGATCCTTCATTTGGAGGCGGGAGCGGTCGAGGGGGCGATCGAGGGAGCGGTCGAGGGGCACGCGGTGTGGACCGGTGTGCCTCTGGCTGAGCTTCGGGCGTGCCGAGAGGAGGCCGATGTGAGCCGGCTCCGTGCGGCCCATGGGTTGAGTCCGAACGCGCCGTTGACCGCCGGCTGTTGCGTGACCCTGGATGTCCCGCGATCCGAAATTGCACGTTGGAATGCCTTGGCTTGATTTGGATTCGCCGCTGGTCGATCAGTTCGCCCAGGTGGCCGCTGTGCACCCTGAGCGGCCGGCGATTGCCGATGGTGAGGTGGAGTGGACGTATGCGGAACTCGAGGATCGGGTGGCGTGGTTGGCAGGCCAAATCCCCCCCGAACCCGCTGACGAACCCGTGGCGATTGACTTGCCAAATGGGGCAGCATTTCCATGGGCGATGCTGGCTTGTCTGGCCGTGGGGCGGCCGTATGTGCCGCTCGACAGGTCGGCACCGGCAGCGCGCAACCGCGCAATCCTCGCTGCGGCCGGGGCGACCTTCGTGGTGCACGACGGGCAACAGGAGGTGGCGGGGAATGTGCCAGGGGTCAGCGTGGCGACATGGCCTGGGTGGGCTGGGCGGAAGGCGCGGGGGAAGGCGGGTTTGGCCTACATCCTGTTCACCAGTGGCAGCACGGGAAAGCCGAAGGGTGTATACCAAACCCAGCGCAGCTTGCTCCACGACGTCCGGCAATACCTCGAAACGGTGCGGGTGCGGCCCGACGACCGGCTGAGTCTGCTGTACAGCCCAGGCGTCAATGGCGCGATTCGGGACATTTATGGGGCGCTCCTCGCCGGGGCTTGCCTTTGTCTGCGCGACCTTCGGCGGCATGGGTTGGCGGGGCTCGATGACTGGCTCGAGGCTTCGGGGGTGACCATTTACCACTCCATTCCGAACGTTTTCCGGACGATGCTCGCGATGACGCGGGCGGAACGGTTTGGGCGGGTGCGCTGGGTGTATTTGGCCGGGGACCGAATTTTCACTTCCGATGCGCATTTGTTCCGTCGCTTCTTTCCGGGCGGGCGACTGCATGTGGGCATCGGTGCAACGGAGGTGGCGACCATTTACCGGCAGTGGGTGCTGGACGGGACGGAATCGCTGGAGGGGGAGTTCCTGCCGCTTGGCTTCCCTGTGCCCGAACGGGAGATGCGGCTGGTGACGGCATCGGGAGCGGATGTGGGTTCGGGAGCGGTGGGCGAAATCTGGGTGCGCAGCGCGCATGTGGCCCTCGGGTATTGGGCGGATCCAGCGCGATCGGCGGAGCGGTTCATCGATCACGGAGATGGCACAAGAACGTACAAAACAGGCGACCTTGGGCGCATCCTGCCTGATGGCATGTTGGAACTCGTCGGCCGGGCTGACCGGCAGGTGAAAATCGCCGGCACCCGAGTTGAACCAGGCGAAGTGGAGGCCGCCTTAACGGCGCGAGCGGATGTGGTTCGGGCGGCCGTGTTGCCTGTGGGAGAGGCAGACAAACGCAGGTTGATCGCCTTTGTGATGCTGGCCCCGGATTGTGAGGGCACCACGGGCGACAAACTGCGTTCGGCAATGGTGCAGGCCCTGCCAGCGGCATTCGTTCCCGCCGAGGTCCGGGTTCATGAAGAACTCCCGTTGATGCACAACTTCAAAACCGACCTCGCCGCACTGCGTGCGATGCTGGACGCCGAGGCCCGAGCCGTGGCGCAATTGGGCGGAACGAACCCGGGGGGTGGCGATGTGCTCGCCGACGCTTGGTGGTCCGTCTTGGGCAAGTCCATGGCCGCAGACCCGGAATGCAGTTGGCGGGATGCCGGTGGGGATTCGCTGATGCTCGCGACTTTGCACGTTCGGGTGGAGGCCATGTTGGAAAAGCCCCTCCCCTTGGGCTTGATGACCTTGGACTTGACGTTGCAGAAATTGCGCCGCTGGGTCGAGCAGTTCAACACCTTTCGTTCGCCATCGAAAACGGACGCGACCATTTTGATGTTTCCTTCGATGTGGGGCCTTTCTCCCGCCGCGCGTTCGTTGATTCGGGCTTTGCATCCGTCGCACGACGTGCAGTTGATGGCGTGGCCCACGCTGGTGGGGCCCGAGGAGCGGGTGAGCCTGCCGGATGCATGGGATCGATTGAGCCGTTTGATTGACAAGCGTTTCGAGGAGGTTGCTCCAGACCAAATCCTCGCCAACTGCCACGGCGGCGCCATCGCACTGCGGTGGTTGCTGGACCACCCCGACCGCCGACTCTCGCGGCTCGCCCTCATCGACCCGAGCCTGCCGATTGCGCGCGACGCTCGGTACTTGATGGGCGATCAATGGCAGCGTCGGCATCCGCTTCGCGCGCGACTTGTGCGGCAAGAGGGCCCCGAACCCACGCCAGATCGGTTTGCTGGCTGGTTGATGCACAGCGCACCCCGACATCGGCTCCACGTCCCCGCTGTGATGCTGGCTTCTGAGCATTGGATGCAGCGGCGGTCGTCCTTCGCGGCCTGGTCGCCCTCAGGTGCGGACTTTCCAGCGGTGGCCTTGACCGGCGAACACGGGGACGTGCTTGGCGAACACAACCACGCCGCGATTGCGTCGGCGCTCGGAAAAGGGCGTGAGCCAGCTGCGCGGGAGGGGCTGTGAATTTTCGAGCGAACTTTGTACAATGAACGCTTCTCTGATGACCGCATTTGACGGGGCAACGATTTGCGCCATCGCAACACCCTCGGGCATGGGGGGCATTGCCGTGGTTCGCGTGTCAGGGCCGGAGGCATTTTCCATTTGCAGCCAATTGTTTTCCCGAGATTTGGCCCAAATCGACTCGCATCGAGTGGTCTTCGGGCGGTTGCGCAGCAGCGATGGGGAATTGCTGGATGAATGCGTGGCCACGGTGTTCCGCGGACCGGGCAGCTACACAGGCGAAGACACGGTCGAATTGGGATTGCACGGATCTCCGTTTGTCCAACAAGAGGCCGTGCGGGCATTGCTCGACGCGGGCTGCCGCCACGCCGGCCCCGGGGAATTCACAGCCCGAGCGTTCCTCAATGGCCGGCTCGACCTCACCCAAGCAGAGGCCGTGGGCGACCTTATCGCGGCAGAACACGCAGGAGCGCACGCCTTGGCCATCGATCAGTTGCGCGGAACATTCGCAGCGGAAATCAATGCCCTGCGCGAATCGCTCATCGGCTTCGCCGGATTGCTGGAGCTTGAATTGGATTTCGCGGAGGAAGACGTCGAGTTCGCCGATCGAGCCCGATTCGATGCACTGCTGGCAGAGATGCTTGGTCGCATCGAAGGGCTGGCCGATTCGTTCCGCACCGGAAATGCGATTCGCGATGGCGTTCCTGTCGCCATCCTCGGGGCGCCCAACCGCGGGAAGTCCACGTTGTTGAACGCCCTCTTGGGGGACGAACGGGCCATTGTGAGTGAAATCGCAGGGACGACAAGGGACACGGTAGAAGACACGTGCATTTTGGGTGGCATCAAGTTCCGGTTTGTAGACACCGCTGGTATTCGGCAGACGACAGACGCGATTGAGGCGGAGGGAATTCGGCGGGCTTTGGCGCGCGCGCGTTCAGCCCAAATCATTCTCTACCTCTTCGACGCTTCGACCGACGCCATGACTGAATCGGCGTCGGCGGTCGAGGTGCTGGATCACGCAGCGGGATCTGCTGTCCTCCAAGTTTGGAACAAGTGCGACCTTGCCCCTGCCCCGCTGCCCGCTTCGCCGGATGTCGTGCATTTGTCGGCCAGGGATGGCGCGGGGCTCAAGGTCCTTCGCGACCGACTGGTCGAATTGGCCAGCGCAACGACTTCGACATCCGCCGTCGTGGTCACGAACCTGCGGCACTACGAGGCGTTGCGCGCAGCGGCGGAAGCGTTGAATGCGGTGCGAACGGGTTTGGCCTCAGGCCTCCCCACGGACCTCGTGGCCTCCGACATCCGGCAGGCCCTCCACCACCTCGGCGCCATCACGGGCGCCATCGACCCCGAAGACATCCTCGACCACATCTTCGCGAACTTCTGTATCGGAAAGTAACCACTGCAAAGCACTGCAGGAGAAAATAGTCATCAAACCTCTATATATCATAGCTTATAGAGGATTTTTGCGGAATCCAATTTAGCTCTTATTTTGTGATACACTGCGTTTTTTAGGTATATATTTG
>CBFIFE010000056.1:0-17548 GCA_965661765.1 uncultured Flavobacteriales bacterium | reverse complement strand
GCATGCACAATACACGACGTCAACCCTCCGGTTTTCGTGGGGAAGTCCAGATCCTCTGAAACCCTTACCACTAATAAAAAAAGCCCCCGAATTTTCGGAGGCTTTTTTGTTGAGCGAGAAACGAGACTCGAACTCGCGACCCCAACCTTGGCAAGGTTGTGCTCTACCAACTGAGCTATTCTCGCATGGGCCATCTTGGCTTTCCAAGTGGACGGCAAATTTACACAACTCTCCCCAATCCCCCAACGCCTTCTCTCAAAAAATTCTGTCTTTCGCTGGTGCTCGCGCCGGCCCTTCCACGACCTTTGCCAAGTGAACGATTTGGCGCACATGGTGTTGGGCGGGCTGGAGCCCGAGGTTTTGGTGGGGAATTTCATTGGTGACGCGGTCAAAGGAAATCAATGGAAGGCCCTGCCCGCGCGTGTGGCGCACGGGGTGCTCGTGCATCGCCAAATCGACTCGAAGGCGGATCAGCACCCGGCGAGTCTCTCGTCGAGGGCCATTTTGAGGCCGGTTTTTGGACGGATGTCCGGGGTTGCGTTGGACATGTTGCACGATCACCTGTTGGCGCGCGCTTTCCCGCAATGGGTGGACCACGCGGGTGGATTGCCGGGGTTTGCGGGGGAAGCTTTGGACATTCTTTCAGGCCAAACCCAGCACATCCCTCCCCGTCGCCAGCGATTTCTCGAGGCACTTCGGCGACACGACTGGTTGGTCGGGTACGGGGATGCTTCCGAGATGCGCCGGGTCTGCGCAGCAATGGACGCGCGGATCCCTTGGGAGACCGAGCTCGTGAGGCTGATGGATGAGTGGAGCCGGTGGGAAGCGGATTTGGTCTGGCACTTTGAAGAAATGTTCACTGACTTGATGGAAGAATTCACTGCTCAATCCCCGCCTTGCCTACCTTTGCGCACATGGCAGAAATGACTTACAACAGTGTGCGGGCGGATTTGGCGATTCCGGAGTATGGCCGGGCGATTCATCAAATGGTGGCGCATGCGTTGAGCTTGACGGATCGGGAAGAGCGCACGAAATGCGCAGCGGCGATTGTGAGCATCATGGGCAACGTGGTGCCGCAGGAGGGAGAGGGCGATGAGGTCCAGAAGAAGTTGTGGGATCAATTGCACATGATGGCGGATTACGCGTTGGATGTGGATGCACCTTTTGCCAAACCCGCTCGCGAAGAACGCCTCGAGCCCCCCGCTCGGATGGACTACCCCGATGAGAAGTCGCGGCTGGGGCATTACGGCAAGTTGACGCGTGAGTTGATGGCCAAGGCCATGGAGTACCCAGAGGGAGAGGAGAAGCAAGTCTTGGTGGTGACCATTGCGAACCTGATGAAGCGGCACTTCCTGACTTGGAACCGCGGGACGGTGGAGAACGGGTTCATCGCTCAGCAAATCAAGGAGTTGTCCGAGGGGAAGTTGGTGTTGCCGGAGGATGCACAACTCGTCAGTTCTGCGGAGATTCTCAAGAGCAAGCGCAAGACGAGCGACGCGGTGGAGCGCCGTCGTGGTGGGGCGAAAAAGAAGCGCTGATGGCTGTTGCCAGGGGGTTCTCCAACGTTGCCTGTCGATAAAATATTTGCGAATGGCTTGCCGTTGCTGGGTTGCGCGTTTTCTTGCGCTTGAGCAGCGGACAATGTTCCCGCGGCAGCTCGTGGTTTGAACAATTGAAGAGCAAAGACGACCGATTCCACCATGTCGAGTTTCATCATTCAAGGAGGGCGACCTCTCGCCGGCGAAGTGACGCCGCAAGGGGCGAAGAACGAAGCCCTCCAAATCTTGTGCGCTGTGTTGCTCACCGACCAGCCCGTGACCATCTCCAACCTTCCGGACATCGTCGATGTCAACAAGCTCATCGACCTGCTCGGGGCCATGGGGGTCAAGACGGAGAAGAAGGCGCAAGGGACATGGTGGTTTCATGCTGATGAGGTCAACCTGGACTTCTTGGACAGCGACGAGTTCCGGCAAAAAGGCGGGGCGCTGCGCGGGTCGGTGATGATTTTGGGGCCGATGCTCGGGCGTTTTGGCCGCGGTGCGCTGCCCCGTCCAGGTGGGGACAAAATCGGTCGCCGCCGCATGGACACCCACTTCATCGGCATGGAGGCCCTGGGTGCAGCTTTTGATTATGACGCGGCCACCGGGTTTTTTCGGGCCAGCATCAAGGGCGGCAGCCGCTTGAAAGGGACGTACATGCTGCTCGATGAGGCCTCCGTAACGGGGACAGCGAATGTGGTGATGGCGGCGAGTTTGGCCCAAGGCACAACCACCATTTACAACGCCGCTTGTGAGCCCTATCTGCAGCAACTCTGCAAGATGATCAATCGAATGGGGGGCAACATCAGCGGCATCGGGTCGAACATGCTGACCATTGAAGGAGTCGACAGCCTTGGAGGGACGGAGCACCGCTGTTTGCCGGACATGATTGAGATTGGCAGTTTCATCGGTTTGGCCGCCATGACGGCGAGCGAGATCACCATCAAGGACGTGGCATATGACCAATTGGGGGTGATTCCCAGCGTCTTTCGGCGATTGGGGATTCAACTCGAACGCCGCGGAGATGACATTTTCGTGCCCGCTCAGCATCGCTATGAAATCGACACGTTCATCGACGGCAGCATCTTGACCGTCAGCGATGCCCCTTGGCCGGGGTTCACGCCAGATTTGTTGTCCATCATTTTGGTGACGGCCACCCAAGCGCATGGGAGTGTTTTGGTCCATCAAAAGATGTTCGAATCCCGTCTCTTCTTTGTCGACAAATTGATTGACATGGGCGCTCAGATCATTTTGTGCGATCCGCATCGGGCCACGGTCATCGGCCTCGATCGACGCAGCCCGTTGCGCGGGGTGACCATGACATCGCCTGACATCCGAGCCGGGGTTTCGCTGCTGATTGCAGCCCTGTCGGCGGAGGGGCAGTCCGTCATTCACAACATCAACCAAATCGACCGCGGCTACGAGCGCATCGAACAGCGATTGAAAGCGCTCGGGGCCAGAATCGAGCGGGTGGATTGATCGCAATTCCGAGCGGTGTCGTACCTTGCAGACATGATGAAAACGATGATTGTGATGTCGGGCGCGGCCTTGGTTGCAGCCTTGTGGGGCTGGGGGGCAGGTGAGCCGGAAGGGGCAAATGAAGCAGCAGAAAGCCGTGCATCGCAGGAGGTGGTGTCGAATTGGGACCAAACCGTGACCCCCACCGGACGCATCGGCACGAACATCGGGGACGAGGCCCCAGAAATCGCATTGGCGAACCCGAAGGGCAAGGTCATGAAATTGAGCGACCTCAGGGGCAAAGTGGTGCTGGTGGATTTTTGGGCCAGTTGGTGTGGACCTTGTCGTCGTGAAAACCCGAACGTGGTCAATGCTTACGACAAGTACAAGCGTGCCAAATTCAAGGACGGCGACGGGTTTGATGTCTACAGCGTGTCCCTCGACAGCAGTGTGGACAGATGGGAAGATGCCATCAAAAAGGACGGTTTGAAGTGGGACAACCACGTGTCCGATTTGAAAAAGTGGGACAATGAGGCAGCGGCGATGTATGGCGTTTCGTCCATTCCGATGAGTTTCCTCGTGGATCACAATGGCATCATTGTCGCGAAGAACCTCAGGGGCATTGAACTGCACCGGCAGATTGACAAGTACGTCGAGAAATTTTGATGCAGACGGCGGAGGGACGGATCACCTGACAGGATGGCGGTGAAATGGCCTTGGCACCGGGTTTGGACTGGTCCCGGAAAACAACAAATCATGGAAGAGAAAACGCAACCAGCGGAGGCTGAAATCCGCGACGATGCAGGATTCACTGCCGAGGCCGATGCCCGAAAAGCGGAGCATGCGTCCGGCGAACACGCGGAGCGTGAGGCACAAGGCGAGTTGAAGGATGAACCTGGAGGGCCAGAAGCAACGGTCGATGGTGCGGGCAATGCCCAAGCTGGTGGAGCTGCGAACATGGATTCAGCAGGTGACAAAGTGTCAACACCGGAAACCGATTGGCAGGACAAGTACCTTCGGTTGTACGCCGAGTTTGACAATTTCCGGAAGCGCTCCATGCGCGAACGTTCTGATTTGATTCGCAACGCCTCACGCGATGTGGTCGACCGGCTGTTGCCCGTCCTGGATGATTTCGAACGGGCCACGAAGGCGGAGGGAGATTTGGCATCAGTGCGAGAAGGGATGCAGCTCATCCACGGCAAATTGATGAACACCCTCGGGGGACAAGGGCTGAAGCCGATGGAGGTGCAGCAAGGCGATGACTTTGATGTCGAATGGCATGAGGCCATCACCAGGATTCCCGCGCCGACCCCAGAACTTGTGGGCAAGGTTGTGGATGTTGTCGAGCAAGGGTATCACATGAACGACACTGTCTTGCGTTACGCAAAAGTGGTTGTTGGCAGCTGAATCGAATGGCAAAACAAGATTATTACGAGCTCCTCGGCGTCAGCCGCAATGCCTCGGGTGCAGACATCAAGAAGGCTTATCGGAAGCTCGCGCTGAAGTACCATCCGGACAAAAACCCAGATGACCCCACGGCAGAAGACAAATTCAAGTCCGCTGCTGAAGCATACGAGGTGCTCAGCGACGAGCAAAAGCGCGCCCGCTATGACCGCTTCGGTCACGATGGCGTGAAGGGAGGCGCTGGCGGATTTGGCGGTGGCGGGGCAGGGATGAACATGGATGACATTTTCTCCCAGTTCGGCGACATTTTCGGGGGCGGCTTTGGCGGAGGTGGCGGCGGAGGTGGTCGCCGACGCATGAAGGGGTCCAATTTGCGCATCAAAGTCAAATTGACGCTCGAGGAGATTGCCAGTGGTGTTGAAAAGAAGGTCAAGGTCTTTCGGCAAGTCGAGGCAAAAGGTGCTGAATACAGCACCTGCGCCACTTGTGGTGGCTCTGGCCAAATCCGAAGGGTCACCAACACCATTCTCGGCGCGATGCAAACGGCCTCCACGTGCAATGTTTGTGGCGGAAGTGGTCAGCAGCTCAAGAAGCGGCCTTCGGGTTCGGATGAATATGGGATGGTTCGCGAAGAGGCCATTGTGCCCATCAAAATTCCAGCTGGTGTAGAAGATGGCATGCAGTTGAGCATGCGAGGGGAAGGGAATGCAGCGCCGATGGGCGGTGTCCCTGGAGATTTGTTGATTGTGATTGAGGAAATTCCACATGAACGTCTGCAACGGAACGGGCAGAATTTGCACTTTGATTTGTACGTGCCGTTCACAGATGTGGCCTTGGGCGCCACGGCCGAAGTGCCGTTGGTGTCGAGCAAGGCAAAAATCAAAATCGAACCGGGCACACAGAGTGGCAAAATTGTCCGGTTGCGCGGCAAGGGATTGCCCGCCGTCGACAGCTACGGGACAGGCGACCTGTTGGTGAACATCAATGTTTGGACGCCGCAGCAGCTCAGCGACGAAGAAAGGACTTTGCTGGAAAGCATGCGAGACAGCGCAAATTTCCAGCCAGCAGAGAACCACAAGGAAAGGGGGTTTTTTGACAAAGTGCGCGACATGTTCACCTGATGGTCAGGATGGCTTCGGGAGCAGCTGTTGAAGTGCGTGCTGCGCACAAATCGTTTTCCGGCCATGTCGCTTTGCATGCCGTGGATCTCACCGTGGCAAAGGGCACCATTCATGGTTTGCTTGGCCCCAATGGCGCTGGGAAGACCACACTGATTCGGATGCTGGCCGGGATCACCTCCCCGGACAGTGGCAGGATCGGTTTTTTTGGCGAAGCCTTCCAGCGCAAGCACATCGCCGACATCGGCTACCTCCCGGAGGAGCGTGGGCTGTACAAGTCCATGCGTGTCGGTGAACAAGCCCTGTATCTTGCGCGGTTGCGGGGAATGGACAGAAAAGAAGCGGCCATTCGCCTCAAGGCTTGGTTCGAGCGACTCGATGTGGATGGGTGGTGGAACCGTGAGGTTGCGGACTTGAGCAAGGGGATGGCCCAAAAGGTCCAGTTCATCACCACAGTGCTCCACGCACCGAAGTTGCTGATTCTCGATGAGCCCCTCAGCGGGTTCGATCCCATCAATGCCACCCGAATCATCGAGGCCATTCAATACCTCCGCAAAGAACAAGGCACCACTGTTTTGTTGTCGACCCATGACATGTCGAGTGTTGAGGAACTTTGCGACGCAGTGACCATGATCCACCAAGGCCGCGTGGTCCTCGATGGCCAAGTCCCAACCTTGCGGCGGCAAGCCAGTGAAAACCGACTCCTCGTCACCTTCGGCGGCCCAGCGATGGCCTTCACAAACGCCCTGGGATTCGATGCCGATTTGATCGAAGTGTCCGGCGATTCGCAAAGCGGCCTGAGCAAGGCATCACTCGCGCTCAAGCCGGGCGTCACAGTTCCAGATTGGCTCCGGGGCCTCTCCGCCGTTGTGCCCATTCACGCCTGCGAACCTTGGCAACCCTCCATGCGGGACCTGTTTCTTCACGCCGTCGACGGCCCAAAGGCGAACCCGTCATGAAAACCATCGCCACCATCATTGAACGGGAATTCGTCACCCGGGTTCGCCGCAGGGCATTTTGGTTGGGCACATTGCTCGGGCCTGCGCTCGTGTTTGGGCTGATGCTCTTTGGGGTTTGGGCGGGCGAACAGGCCCAAGAGGATGTCAAGGTGCTGGTCGTGGACCAGTCAGGATTGATCACCAGGCTCGAGCCCCGTGTGGGGACATGGGTGCCGACGAATCCCACGTGTTTTCCGGAGCGGACGCATTTGGCTTACCGCTTCTCGCCAGAACCCCTCTCGGACTCTGCCTTCCTCGCCTCGGATTTCGACCTCATGGTCCAATTCGATGATGCCATTTTGCAACATGCCAAGGCCATGATGTACTACCAACGTTCGCCAGCGGTGGTCACTTCAGGCCAAATCTCGCGGGACCTTTCCGAGGCCATCGAACGCTTCCGCGTCAAGGAGGAGGCGGCGCTGGAATATGCCGCATACAAGCGGTTGAAAACAAACGTGAACCTTGTGGGACAGGACATTGAGACGAAAGACGGCGGCGCGTTGGGCCGCGGGGCGATCGGCTTCGTGTTCTCGCTCTTTTTGTTCTTGCAACTCCTCATTTATGGCATGCACGTGATGCGAGGGGTCATTGAGGAAAAGTCCAATCGCATTGTGGAGGTGGTCATTTCGGCGGTTCGCCCTGCCGAACTTCTCGCAGGGAAGGTGATCGGCATTGGATTGGTCGGCCTCACCCAATTTTTGTTGTTTTCGGCCTTGGGCTTTGTGACGACGTGGTTGGGCGGTTGGGCCTTGGAGGCCGGTGGGTGGCTCACATTGCCAGGCGCCGCAGAAAACCCCGAGTTGGCTGCGCTGACACCGGATTTTGGCACTTGGTTGGCGAGTCGTGCCGAGCTCAGCTTTCTGTTGGATGTGAATTGGGGGTTGATGATTTCTGCCACAATTCTGTTTTACGCTGCCGGTTTCGCCTTGTTTGCCTCGATGTTCGCCGCTGTCGGGGCCATGGTGGAACAAGAATCAGATGCGCAATACCTGATGCTGCCCGTGATGGTGCCATTGATGGCGTCTTATCTGATTGCGGCTTTTGCCATTCAAAACCCAGAAGGTTGGCTGTCCATCGTGGCTTCATGGATTCCTTTCACGGCCCCGGTATTGATGCTGGTTCGTTTGCCACTGGGCGTCCCTTGGTGGGAAGTGCTGCTGAGTTGGCTCGGGGTGGTGGCCACCGCTTGGGGCGTGATTTTGCTGGCTGGCCGCATCTACCGCACCGGCATTTTGATGTATGGCAAGAAGCCGACCCTCAAGGAGATTTGGCGATGGGTGCGAATTTCCTGAATTTGTCAGGCCAAACCCCACGCCCCCCATGCCCCTTCCGCCTCGCGCCGTCATTGACTGTGGCACCAACACCTTTCACCTCGCCATCGCCGCGGCTGACGACCCGTCAAACCTCCTGTTTTCCCAACGGATCCCTGTTCGCATCGGTGAAGGGGGCTTCAGAACGGCCAGCATTCGGTCCGATCGTCTCGCCCGAGCGCTCGATGCGTTGAGAACCTTGAAGGAGACGTGTTGGAATTTTGGGGTTGAAGACATTCACGTGGTGGCCACAAGCGCGATTCGCGACGCCGGAAACCGCGATGCATTCCTCCTTGCAGCCCGAGAGCGCATCGGCCTCGAAGTCTCTGTGCTCTCCGGCCTTGATGAGGCCCGGCTCATCCAATTGGGGGTTGAGCCCACTTGCCCGCCCCTCCCACCGGACGGCTCCTCCGCATCCATGACCATGGACATCGGTGGGGGCAGTGTGGAGTTTGTTGTTTGGTCTCAACCATCCGACGCGCCTCGCGAATTTTTCAGTTGCGACATTGGGGTCGGTCGCTTGCAGGACTTCGGATCGCCGCCGGATCCGTTGGGCACTGCTGGCGCTGCCAAATTCGAGGCCTTCCTCACGGCTGCGCTCGCTCCGGTCACAGCCGCCATTGAGGCCGCTCAACCTGTCCGCCTTGTGGGCTCCTCCGGCTCGTTTGAAACATTTGCCGATCTTCTCGATTGTTCTCTCTCCGATCGCACCATCGCCCGCGAACTTCCTCGAGAGCCCTTCCACGCCTTGGCGGCTCGTCTCCGCACCGTGCCGCTGGAGGAGCGCCTCGCCATGCCTGGCATGGCACCTGACCGAGCCCCCTTCATTGCGCTCTCCGCCATGCTGGTGGAAGTCGTTTTGGACAGGTTGCCCCCTCCGGCCACCCTTTGGGCGTCGCCCGCGGCGCTTCGGGAAGGCGTCTTGCGCGCCGTCGCCCGCCAGGGCGGTTTGGCAGCATATTTGCAATCACCCCACCCAACATCATCCTGAGCTCCATGTCACAAATCCTGATCATCGACGACGAACCGGCCATCCGCAGCAGCCTCCGAGAAATCCTGGAATACGAGGGGCACCAAGTCTTTGATGAACCCGATGGGGCTGCAGGCGTCCGGGCGGCCTCGCGAAAAAAGTTTGATGTCATCTTCTGCGACATCAAGATGCCCCGCATGGATGGAATGGATGTCCTTGATTTGCTCATGGAGAAGGGCATCACGGCTCGGGTCATCATGATCAGTGGGCACGGATCTGTGGCCACGGCGGTGGAGGCGCTCAAAAAAGGCGCGTTTGATTTTGTAGAAAAGCCTCTCGATTTGAACCGCATCCTGTCTACCCTTCGGCATGCCACCACTGTGCAGGAGTTGGAAAAGGAAACCAAACGCCTTTCTGCTGTCCTTCACCATGAGCGCCAATCGCCCATCATTGGGGAGTCCGACGCCATCCGACGCATCAAGGACATGATCGCCACAGTTGCCCCGACAGATGCCCGTGTGCTCATTACTGGCAGCAATGGGGCGGGCAAGGAATTGGTCGCGCGTTCCATCCATGACCAATCCACGCGCAGCGACGGCCCATTCGTCGAAGTGAATTGTGCGGCCATCCCCAGTGAGTTGATTGAGAGCGAGCTCTTCGGACATGAGAAGGGGGCCTTCACGAGCGCAGTCAAAAGCCGCAAGGGCAAGTTTGAACTGGCTCACGGTGGCACGCTGTTTCTTGATGAAATCGGTGACATGAGCCCCGATGCCCAAGCCAAGGTGCTGCGCGCCCTTCAAGAAAGTCGGATCCAACGGGTCGGGGGCGACCAAGACATCTCTGTGGACGTTCGCGTGGTGGCCGCCACAAACAAAGACCTCAAAAAGGCCATGAGCGAGGGGCATTTCCGAATGGATCTCTTCCACCGACTGGCCGTCATCCCGATTTCCGTTCCGAGCCTCAATGAGCGCAGAGAGGACATTCCACTTCTTGTCGATCATTTTCTCAAAAGCATTTGTCAAAAAAGCGGCAGCACGCCGCCGACAATCCATGCCCAAGCCTTGGCCAAACTCACAAAGGCGGATTGGACAGGAAACATCCGCGAGTTGCGGAATGTCGTCGAGCGTTTGATCATCTTCACGCCGGCCTCAGGATGCATCACAGAGGCAATCATTGACGAATTCGCGGGCATAGAGGCAACCTGATCCCCTCCCTCCCGTCTGCCTTATGGAATCACAATCAGGCAATTCAATCGGCAATCATGGGATATTGGTCAATTATGGGATTTGAAGTCGGCGGCAGGATGGTCGTCCTCGCGCTCTTCATCGGTTTGTTTTTCGCCGGCGCAAACTTTCGGCTTTTTCAAAAGTGCAACCAGCCTGGTTGGGCAGCTTTCGTCCCCGGCTACAACGTTGTTGTTGCCATGCGCATCCTGGGTCGTCCGGATTGGCATGCTGCACTTTTTTTGTTGCCGGGTTTCAACATCTTTTTGGCATTCAAAACAGTCACAGAACTCGCCCGCGTGTTTGGCAAAACCTCCACGCTCGATGCCATTCTGGCCATCACCTTCAACGTTTTGTACGTCCTGAATCTTGCGCTTTCGGAGGATGAAGAGTACAAGGGGCCGTGTTTCGGTGAGATTCGCCCTTCAAAATCCGGATCGGACAGCTGGGCACACGCCTGACCGTAAGAAAGGAGGGGAGAGGAGAGAGGGAAGAGGAGGAGAGAGGGAAGAGGGAAGAGGGCAGAGACGAGAGACCAGGCAAAGTGAGAGCAAATCGGGGGCAATGGTGCCCGTGCATTGGCGCAATGCCATGCAAGACTTCATTGCCCCCGTTTTTTTCGTTCCCTCCTTCCTTGGTCCCCCTGGTCCCCCTGGTCACCCTGGTCCCCCTGGTCACCCTGGTCACCCTAGTCCCCCTGGTCCCCCTAGTTCCCTGGTCCCCCTAGTTCCCTAGTCACCCTAGTCCCCCTAGTCTCCCTGGTCACCCTGGTTATCTGCAAAGGCTTTCGCTGCGCGACAACGCCGCCGCCAAACCAGCCGCGTTCTTGCCGCCCGCCGTTGCGAAAAACGCCTGGCCGCCGCCACCTCCAGAAATGTCCTTCGCCAAGTCGCGGACCATGGCGCCTGCATTCATCCCTCGCTCCTTCACCAAGTCGTCGCTGATGGCGATTGAGATGGTGGCTTTGCCGTCATCAGATTGTGAACCGAAGATGCCGAGGAAAGGCGCGTGCTCGGCTTTCAATTGAAAGGCAATGTCTTTGATTTCCGAAGCACCGAGTGGCAACTCACGCGCAATGAAGTTCACACCGTTGAGCTGGCGCAGACCAGAAATCAATTCGGTCTTTAAGGATTGGGCATGAGCTTTTCGGAAAGCTTCGACTTCTTTTATGAGTTGGGCTTGCGATGCCTGCAATGCCGTGACGGCTGCCGTCATGTCTTTTGCCCCTTTGAGTTGCTCTTGGAGGCTGGCCAAAACCGCTCGATCTGCCTGCTCGGCTTCCCAAGCGGCTGCGCCGGTGATGGCCTCGATGCGGCGGATGCCAGCGGCAACGGCGGATTCTGAAACGATGCGGAAAGAACCAATGGCGCCTGTGGCTGGCACGTGGGTACCCCCGCACAGTTCCTTGGATTCGCCGAAGGCAATCATGCGAACCTTGTCCCCGTACTTTTCACCGAAAAGCATCAGCGCACCTGCTGCGCGGGCCTCTTCGATGGCCAAATCCCGGGATTCGTGCAAGGGGAGATTGTCGCGAATGGCCGCGTTGACGTGGGCCTCAATCGCTGCGATTTCATCGCTCGTCATTCGAGAGAAGTGGGAGAAATCAAACCGAAGCGACTCCCCTTTCACGAGAGAGCCCTTTTGTTCCACGTGTGTTCCCAGAATTTCTCGGAGCGCAGCATGCAACAAGTGGGTGGCCGTGTGGTTCCGGGCGGTGTTTTGGCGGCGCGTGGCGTCCACGGTGGCCGCAAATGTGGCTTCTGGGGATTTCGGTGCGTTCTCAGAAAAATGGACGATGAGGTTGTTTTCGCGCTTGGTGTCGTAAATCGTGAGGGTTTCGGAGGGGGAGGAGAGGGTGCCAGCATCTCCGATTTGGCCGCCCCCTTCTGGGTAGAACGGGGTTTGGTCGAAAACGAGCTGGTAAGATGTCTTTTTCTTCGACGTCACGGCCCGGTAGCGCAAGATGCGCACCGGCGCATGCAGCGCGTCGTATCCGACAAAGGCTGGGGGAGCGGTTTCTGGAACGACCTCGATCCAATCGTCTGCACTGACCTTGCCCGCGGCGCGCGAGCGCTCTTTTTGTTCGGCAAGCGCTGCATTGAATCCTGTCTCGTCGATCGCGTGCCCGGCCTCGCTTGCCATCAACGAGGTCAGATCCAGCGGGAAGCCAAACGTATCGTAGAGTTCGAAGGCATCTGGTCCAGGGAGAGCAGCGCCTGGGGCAAGTCGACCGAGTTTGGTCTCCAACAACTCGATGCCTTTCGCCAGCGTCCTCAAGAAGGATTCCTCCTCTTCCACAATGACCTTGGTGATGAGCTCTTCTTGCTTGCGCAATTCGGGAAAAGCCTCGCCCATGTGCTCAGCCAAAACGGGAACCAACGTGTGCATGAAGGGTTCGTCCAACCCCAAAAACGAGTATCCGTATCGGATGGCGCGGCGAAGAATGCGGCGGATGACATAGCCAGCCCCGGTGTTTGCCGGCAGTTGGCCGTCGGCGATGCTGAACGACACGGCGCGAATGTGGTCGGCAATGACGCGAAAGGCGACGTCAGGTTTGGCATCAGAGCGTCCGTACGTTTTTCCGGACAGGGCAGCGATTTTTTCAAGAGTGGGCCGGAAAATGTCTGTGTCGTAGTTCGAAGTCACCCCTTGCAAAGCCATGGCGAGGCGCTCGAAACCCATGCCCGTATCAATGTGTTGAGCTGGCAAGGGCTGCAGGCTTCCATCCGCCATGCGGTTGAATTGCATGAAGACCAAATTCCAAATCTCCACCACCTGCGGGTGATCCGCGTTGACCAAGTCGGCACCCGCCACCGCCAATCGGTCCGCGTCCGAGCGGAGATCGATGTGGACTTCGGAGCAGGGTCCGCAGGGACCGGTTTCTCCCATTTCCCAAAAGTTGTCCTTTTTGTTGCCATTCAAGATGGCCTCGGGGCGGATGCGCTTGGCCCAAAGGGATTTGGCCTCCTCATCCATCGGCAACCCATCGGTGTGATCCCCTTCGAAAACGGTCACATACAAGCGGTCCTCGGGCAAATTGTACACTTCGGTGAGCAATTCCCAAGCCCACGAAATCGCCTCAGCCTTGAAATAGTCCCCGAACGACCAATTGCCGAGCATCTCAAACATCGTGTGGTGGTAAGTGTCCACCCCCACTTCCTCGAGGTCATTGTGCTTGCCACTGACGCGCAGGCATTTCTGCGTGTCGGCGATCCTCGGCTCGGTGATGGGGCTGTTGCCGAGGAACAGGTCCTTGAAGGGGTTCATGCCCGCGTTGTTGAACATCAACGTCGGGTCGTCCTTGATGACCATGGGTGCGGAGGGGACAATGGTGTGGCCCTTGGAGGCAAAAAAGTCCAGAAACTTCTGGCGGATCAGTTTCGATTCCATCGAATTCGGTTGTCGGGTTGAGACGGTGCAGGCCCGTCGGGTGTCGAAGGTGTGAAATTACGTCGGACATTTGCATCATGGCGAAACGCTTTCACAAGATTCGTTTCAACGAGCAATCCCTTGAGCACGAGGAGGTTCCGTTTGCGCTCCGGGATTACGTTTTGTATTTCGCCGGCCGGACGATCGTCGTGGGAGGAATCGCCGCGGCGAGCATCGTTTTGTTTGAGCGGTTTTTCGAGAGTCCAGTGGACCGTGCGCGGGAGCGAGAGTTGGCGTTCTTGGAGCAACAGGTGGAGCGATTGTCTGCTGAAGTGGGCCAAATGGAGGTCATCCTTGCTGACATCGAAAACCGAGACGACGCCATTTACCGGTCCATTTTCGGAACAGGCCCATTTCCTGAGCATTTGCGAAACCCAGGGACAGGTGGGGCGGATCGGGCACGTCATGTTCGCGGATACGAACATTCGGAGTCAATCGTTTCGCTTTCCACCGAAGTGTCCGAATTGCAGCGAAAACTCGTGGCGCAGAGCCGGTCGTTCGATGAAGTGTTGGATTTGGCGAAGCAAAAGCGCGAGATGCTCCTGACCATTCCAGCGATTCAGCCGGTAAGGAATGAAGACCTCAAGCGCATGGCGAGTGGGTATGGCTACCGAATTCACCCCATTTACAAAGTGCGAAAATTCCACTACGGGATGGATTTCAGCGCGCCGACGGGCACGGAGATCTTTGCAACGGGTGACGGGGTCATTGAGGAGGTCAAGCGCCAATACAATGGCTACGGGCGGCACGTGGTGGTTCGGCATGGGTTTGGTTACCAAACCTTGTACGCTCACATGAGCAAAATCCTGGTCAAAGAGGGACAGCGGGTGAAGCGAGGCGAAGTGATTGGGCTCGTGGGCAATACGGGAACAAGTGTTGCGCCGCACCTGCATTACGAGGTGCACAAGGACGGCAAAAAGGTGAACCCTGCACACTACTATTTCAACGATTTGACGCCGGAACAGTACGAGGAGATGTTGATGAAGAACGAAGCTCCGAACCAATCCTTTGACTGACGGCATTTCGGTCCGGTGGGATTCTGTATTATGTTTGTCCAACTGTAATGAAGCCCACCATCGAGAAGCGTTATTTCACCATTACTGAGGTGTCCAAGGAATTGGATGTCAAGCCATCGATGCTTCGGTATTGGGAGAAGGAGTTTCGGCAGTTGAACCCAAGGACGAACAGCCGGGGCAAGCGTTATTACACCCGGAAGGACATCGAATTGATCGTGGAGATTCACCGCTTGGTGAAGGAGCAACGCTTCACAATTGATGGGGCGAGGAAGGTTCTCGATCGCGGCGCAGCCGTTCAGGCCGCCGCCGAAACCTCGGCTCCGGCCAGTCAACAGGCGTCAGCGGCAACGGGCCTCCCTGCAAGGGAAATCGATGAAGTGGCGAAGCGGCTGGAGGCGCTCAAGGCCCAACTGTTGTCGCTCAAGGGCGCCTCAGCAAGTGCTGTTGCACATAATCCTGAATCCCTGACTCAAGCGTGGTGAACGGCTGGTCGTAGCCGATGGATTGAAGTTTCGACATGTCCGCCTCCGTGAAATACTGGTAGGTGTCCCGGATGTCTTCCGGTGTGTCGATGAAGGAGATGTTGGGCTCGCGATTCATGGCGTGAAATGTCGCAATGGCCAAATCCAAGAACGTCCGCCCCGTCCCTGTCCCGAGGTTGTAAAGCCCCGAATCAGTGCCTTTTCGATGGTGCATCAAGAACATGCAAACCGATGTGAGGTCACGGACGTAGATGAAGTCGCGGGTTTGGCCTCCGTCCGTGTAATCTGCCCGGTGGGACCGGAAGAGCTTCATCCCGCCTGTGGCTTGCACCTGATTGAATGTGTGAAAGATGACCGACGCCATGCGGCCCTTGTGTGACTCTCCAGGGCCATACACGTTGAAAAACTTGAGGCCAGCCCAGAAGTACGGAGCGCGACCCGCCCGAGCCTCGTTGAGGGCCCAGAGGTCGAAGGCCTGCTTCGAATCGCCGTATGGATTGAGGGGCTTGAGAGAAGGGACGATGCTGTGGTCGTCCCGATACCCGTGTTCGCCGCCTCCGTACGTGGCTGCCGATGACGCGTAGACCAGTGGCAACCCGAACCGAACGCAAAGCGCCCAAATCGTTTGGCTGTAACGGACATTCAGGTGATCGAAGATGGCCACATTTTGCTCCGTCGTGTCCGTTCTGGCGCCGAGGTGGAAAACGAATTGGACCTGTCCTTCGTTGCGTTCGAGCCATTCGGGGAAGGCCTCCCGTTCCACGCGCTCCGCGGCTTGCAGTCCAGTGTGGTTTTGAAGCTTGTCGGCGCGGCTGAAATCATCGACCAACACCAAGTCGAAAAACCGCGCTTCGTTCAGCCGTGCGGCGAGCTGGCTGCCGATGAATCCGGCCGCTCCCGTGATCACAATCATGTCGGCAAAGGTAGCGCGAACAATCTCCCGTATCTTTGCGGAATCGGCATGGAAAGCAAGGATTTGGTCTATATCACCCGGCGGGCACGCTTCAACGCCGCCCACAAACTCTGGAACCCAGAGTGGACGCCAGCGCGCAACCTTGAGGTTTTCGGCAAGTGCGCCGGGGAGAATTGGCATGGCCACAACTTCGACGTGTACGTCACGCTCAAGGGAGAGATTGACCCCGCCACAGGCTACTTCATCAATTTTCACGACCTGAAAGCCATCATGAAGGAGCGCATTGAGGAGCCCTTGGATCACAAAAACCTGAACATGGATGTGCCTTGGTTGGCTGGAAAGCAGACGTCCACGGAGGTGCTGGCGATGGGGATTTGGCGGGAGATGGAGGCGGGATTGGCGGGGCACGATTGCGCCCTGCATCGCGTGCGTGTTTGGGAGACGGAAAACAATTTTGCCGATTATTTCGGAGGCGCTTAGGCTCGTCAGCAACAAGATGCAAGCATGGGAAAGGGATTGTACAAAAAGCAGGAGGTCTATGATGAAGCGGCCGTGGGCCAAATGGCAGCGGCCTATCGCTCCCTTCTCCATTCCATCGGAGAGGACCCCGAGCGGGAGGGGCTGTTGAAAACCCCGGAAAGGGCGGCGAAGGCCTTGGCGGTGATGACCTCTGGCATGGACGCGGATCCGGCGGGCATTCTCCGGTCGGCCTTGTTTCATGAAGACAATGAGGAGATGGTCATCGTTCGGGACATTGAGGTGTACAGCCTGTGCGAGCACCACATGTTGCCGTTTCTCGGGAAGGCCCACGTGGCCTACATCCCCGATGGTGCCATCGTGGGCTTGAGCAAAATTCCACGCGTTGTGGATGCATTTGCCCGTCGGTTGCAAGTCCAGGAGCGTTTGACGGAGCAAATCCGGGATTGCATTCAAGAAACCCTCAAGCCGCAGGGCGTTGCTGTGGTGATTGAGGCGCGCCATTTGTGCATGCAGATGCGGGGCGTGGAGAAGCAGCACTCGGCCACGACGACCAGTGCATTCACTGGCCTGTTTCTCTCGGATGCACGAACGCGAAAAGAGTTCATGCATTTGGCCGTCGGGGCAGCCCGGATTTGACCCCGAAGCCCGGCAGGCAAAGTGGGGTTCGCATTTTTTTGATTTTCGCCACACCATTGTGGTTGCTTTTCGCATTTCCTTTGCGGCATGAACAACAATTGGAATCAACCGCCGCAGATGTTTGACGGTGCCTCAGATCAGTGGGCCGGCGATGTTTCTGTGAGCAAGTTTGTCGCGAACGTCTTCAGTTGGATGGTCGCAGGATTGTCCATCACGGGTGTGATGGCTTATTGGGTGGCCAGTTCAGGCTGGATCACGAACTTGTACAACCCCGGGGGTGGCATGTCCATCTTGGGCTGGATTGTGATGTTGGCACCGCTGGGCTTCATTTTGGCAATGAACATGGGATTCCAGCGCTGGTCCGCCCAGGGCATCATTGCGCTGTTTTTGGCATTCAGCGGTGTGATGGGGATGTCGCTGAGCAGCATTTTCCTCGTTTACACGGGAGCCGTGATCACCCAAGTGTTCGCCATCACAGCGGTCACCTTCGCCGTCATGGCTGTGGTGGGGTACACGACGTCGACGGATCTGACAAAATTCGGCAGCCTGTTGATGATGGCGCTCGTTGGCATC
>CBFIFE010000055.1:15460-18443 GCA_965661765.1 uncultured Flavobacteriales bacterium | reverse complement strand
TTCAACGGGGCGGAGGAGGGGGAGGAGGTTGTTGGTTTGGCCTGAAGTGGACACCGTGAAGAGCAAAGCCACGGCCAAGGCAGACGCCAAGCGCTGCGCGAATCGCAAGTCAAATCTCTGCATGGACTCAATTTACGGACAAATGTTGCCGAAACTGCCGAGCAGGACCAGCAAATCCGAAATGTTCGTCGCACCATCGCCATTCACATCCCCCTCGCATTCAGGCGGCGGCGGCGGCAGGCAGCCAAAATCGGAGAGCAGCAACAAGATGTCCGTCGTGGCGATGATGCCGTCCCCGTCAAGGTCTTCCGGGCAAGTGTTGCAGGGCGCGGCTTCGCAGCTGCCATCGTCCAGGGTTGCGAGCGGGTCGTAATTGCACGCTTCTTCATCCGTGCAGCCCGCGCAGCTGTCGTACTCGCAATTGCCATCGTCAATCGTTGCACCAGGGTCGAAGTTGCACGCGCTGAATTCTGTGCAACCCCGACAAGTTTCGTATTCACAACTCCCGTCATCGAGTGTGGCAGTGAAATCGTAATTGCAGGCACCTGCTGTGGTGCAACCCGCACAGCTGGTGAATTCGCATCCACCGTTGTCCGTCGTAGCGCTGGAATCAAAGTTGCAGGCAGCGGGGTTTGTGCACCCCAAGCAACTGTTGTATTCGCAGCTGCCGTCGTCCGTCGTTGCGGCGGGATTGAAATTGCAAGCCGCCGCATCCGTGCACCCAGCGGGGTCGGTTGCAATGCACAAGTCCCACATGGTGAGCGAGACATCGAAGAATGCGCCAGCAGATGCAGCGAATCCGTTCAACGCACGCAGGGTCCACACGCCTTCGCCGGTAGGGGCGTTGCCCACGGAGATGGATGCGCTGTAAGTGCCTGCGGCGGTGGATTGCCAGGAGGAAGGCCAAACCCCGCCATACCCACATCCGGTCGCCACATCGAATCCCCCGATGGTTCGGCACTCCCCATCTGGCGACTCCAGCACCAAGGCCAAATCCGCGGGGCGTGTCCCGTCCCCAGCCACAGGATCGAAGGTCAAATTGACCGACAAGGACGCAACAAAGCCGACGCCCGAGACCACAGTGTGCACTTGTTCACCGCCGCTGAGCAGGCCGGACAATTGAAAGGAGGCCTCGCAATCGCAGGGTCCACCACCGGGCGCAAACGTGCACCCACCGTCATCGATCGTGGCGTCCGCTTCGAAATTGCAGGCGATGGGGTCTGTGCATCCAAGGCAAGCAGATCCATCACCGGCGCATTCCCCACAAGCGTCCAGGACCGCACAGGAACCGTCGTCGAACAAGGCTTCTGGACTGAAGTTGCAAGCCGTGGGGTCCATGCAGCCATAGGCGTCACAAGAGGTGGCGAAGCTCGGGCAGTTGCCGAAGCAGTTGCCATCGAAGTTGATGGTCGGAATCAAAGCTGCGCTTTCCACTGTGGGGTGAAAAACCAAATTGACGCTGCCACCCCCGACGGCATGACAATAACTCATGATGGTGCCGACCTGCGGCGTGGGGTTGTTGACGTAGCCACCACAATTGCCTTCCAACGTGTAGCAATTGTCAATGGGGCCGCCGGGCCACCCGCACCAGTGGGTGTGGTTCGCGCCGAAATTGTGACCGAACTCGTGGGCCACCACATTCAAGTTCCAGCTGTAATTGTTGATGTTGTAGAAAGAGGTGCCGCTGAGGGATGCGCTGAACCCGGCGGCGTAGGAAGGGTTGCACGTCACATCGAGGTAGGCAATCCCACCTGTTCCCGTGTTTCCACGGCGCGTGAGCAAATGAATCAGGTCGCGGGGTCGGTTGGACAGGTCTGGATTGGTCAGCCATTCCACGCGAAAGGCATCCAGCATCCCCCCAGCGTTGCCTGCGTATGAATTGTACGGATCTACCTCTTCCCAAACATTCACGTAGGACGCCTGAAGATCCACCAAATCATTCAGCTCCTGGGCATAGATCTCATTCACGCCGGCCAGCAGCGCGAGCGCCCAGTCGACCGTGTTGTTGCAGCTGTTGCCAAAAGTCCCGTAGGTGTAGTTGTCGATGTCCAAGGCGATTTCCACACACTCCGCTGGCATTTGAGCGGTTCTGGGCATGCCCATCGGCCGCACGGCACCCGTTCCCCGGTGAAAGGCTTCGGTTGTCCCGCAGCTGAATGTCTTGTCGGACCGGGTGTCGCTGAGCAAGAAGATCACGTGCCCCGGGCCAGCGGTCGGGCCCACTTCATAGGTCACGCCTTCGATTCGCAGGGTGCCCACCACGTGGTCCCGCATCAAAATCAACGTGCCGCTGCAGTCCTTGGTCCGCACGCGGTAGGGCCGAATGCCCACGTCATATACGGCCTTGCGAACGCCCTGCTTCGAGGCCAACCCCACCTCGAAACCTTCAGATGTCACGCGAAACGCCTCGAGGTCAAGCATCCGATGCGCACCGCCAGGCAGCGTGATGGGCAAGCGCCAGGTCCTCGGTTGTGCAGATCGGATGGCCTCGAACGCACTGGCGTTCAGCGCCAAGCCCATGGCGTTGTCCACTTTCCACGTCACTGGGTTTGTCAGTGGAACAGAAGACGGGGCAAAAAGCGCTGCGGGCTCGACCCACTCCTCGCACTGGGCTGCGCCTGAGTGAGACGCAATGAAGCCGAACAGGAGCAAGGCAAAGGCAGAAGACACAGGAATGGTTCGAAAGAAGCCGAAATCCAGAGCAAGGCGAAGTTGAGCAACCATGGGGTGGTGGGTTTGGAGCCAGAAAGACTTGATGCAGGCCAAATTGAAAATTACAGAAAAATCCAAGCAAGCGTCGCAACCTTTGGCAGAATATCCCGTAAGTGCGTCTTGTCATGAAAGAACTCGAACGGCAGAAAAACGATGGGCGTAAGCTCTGCGTTGATAAATTTGCTATATTTAAAGTTGAATTGGATTTCTCCACGATGCTACATTCGTCCTACACAACTCTTCCGATGCGCCTCATGGCCATCCTTCTGCC
>CBFIFE010000055.1:0-15360 GCA_965661765.1 uncultured Flavobacteriales bacterium | reverse complement strand
GGCTGTGAAGACGAAACTGCTTGCAATTTCGACGAGGCGGCGACCGAGGACGATGGCAGCTGCGAGTTTTTGACCTGTGCAGGTTGCACCGATTCATCGGCATGCAATTATGACGCGACAGCAACGATTGACGATTTGGCCTCATGCATCTTCCCGAATGAAGCGGATTGCGAGTTCTGCTCAGGAGGGGCCATTGCTGTAGCTGACGCCGATGGAGATGGCGTATGCGATGGGGACGAAATCGCGGGTTGTGATGATGCTGAGGCGTGCAATTACAATGCTGCTGCCACAGACAGCGATGAGAGCTGCATTTATGCGGAAGGACCTTGTGATGAATGTTCCGGTGCCACGGATGGCACGGGAACCGTGATCGACAACGATGCCGACAACGATGGAACATGCAACGCCGATGAGCTGGGTGGTTGCACCGATGAAACGGCCTGCAACTTTGATGCTTCGGCCACAGAAGACAACGGCCTGTGTGAATACGCCGATGGGAATTGCGAAGCTTGCGAAGGAGGCGTGGTCGTCGTCCTGGACGCGGACGCCGATGGCATTTGTGATGCCGACGAGGTCGACGGTTGCACCGATGCCGCCGCTTGCAACTTCAATGGAAACGCCACCGAGGACGACGGCACGTGCTATTTCGCGCCCGAAGGCCTGACTTGCGAAGAGTACTGCCCTGCTGGGGACTGGGATGGTGACGGCATTTGTGACCTCGATGAGGTCCCCGGTTGCACATCGACCTCAGCAACGAATTACGATGCGAACGCGACGGATGAAGATGGTTCTTGTGTTTGGGGCGATGGGTTCTTTGAGGGCTTGTCCGTGGAGCTCGTTGCCGTCAACGGGGTGGAAGGCATGAAGACTTACCGTGTTTACGCGAACTTCAACACCGATGAAGTGGAGGTCGCGGCAGCTTTCGGCACAGATCAGCACAATTGGTCCATTTTCTCAACGGAATTGTTCTACCAAGACCCCCTCGGCGGTTTGATCGGTCCCAACATCAATCCCCTTTTCTTCCTTTCAGCACCAAGCATGCAGTACGACACCTGGTTGACGCTGGGCGCAGAGCCGGGAGATGCAAACGACGTTTTGACCGTCGGCCTGGAGGCATTCTTCAGTGACTTTGCGACGGCAGGAACGAATGTTTTGGTGGACACGGAAGTGGGCGCGAGCCTCTTTTACACCCCAGGTGCATCCGACTTTGCCTTCCCTGAAGCCGGCCAGTTCTTGCTCGGGCAGTTCACGACAGCGGGCGTTGTGAGTTTGACCTACAACTTGCAATTCCGCGATCCTGCGCAAAGCAGCATTCAAGTGACCGATTTGAACATCACGTTCCCCATGATGGGTCCAGGTTGCATGGATGAAACCGCTTGCAATTATGATGCAGATGCCACAGAGGATGATGGCTCTTGCACCTACGCCGCGCAATACGAGGATTGCAATGGCAATTGCTTGAATGACGCAGATTCAGACCAAATCTGCGACGAGCTCGAAATCGCCGGCTGCACCGCTTCAGACGCGACGAACTTCGACCCATCGGCCACCGATGATGACGGTTCGTGCCTCTTCGAAGGCTGCACCATTTTGGCGGCGTGCAACTACGACGCCGATCCGGACATCGTCAACAACGACCTGTGCATCTTCCCCGATCCCTTCACCGATTGTGACGGAACGGCGTGCGGTGGCGACTGGGATTTGGACGGCATCCTCGAGGGCGATGAAATTTATGGATGTGCCTCCGAATCGGCGACGAACTTCAACCCCGAGGCCACTCAGGACGATGGGTCTTGCGCATGGCCCAACGGCTTCCTCGGCCTTGAGTACGAGGTGGCGGCGGAGAACGGGGTGACCGGACAAACGACTTATTTGGTGTATGCCCGTTTCGATCCGAATGCCAACATCGATGCCATCAGCGCCTACGGCAATGCGACCGATCCCTGGATGATTGCCACGACCTCGAGCTTCTTCCAAGCCGCGCTGGGCGTGGACTTCGGTGGAAACTTGAACCCAGGACTGTATTCGTTCTTCCCGATTTTGGCCTACGACACCTGGATGACGTTGGGCGCTGAGCCCGGGGATTTCAATGCTTTGGCCCAAACCGGCATGTACGATTACCTCGACAGCTGGAACAACGGTGGCGATTTCTTGGTCGATACGGACCCTGGCGCTTCCATTTTCCTGCCAGAGGGCTCCTCCAACCAGGGCTACCCCGATGCCGATGGCCGCTTGCTGCTCGCGCAGTTGACCACCGATGGCATTGTGTCTTTGCAGTACAACTTGACGTTTGAAAATGCTGCGAATGAGGAATTCACGGTGACGGATGTGGAGCTTTCCTTCCCTGATTTTGTCGGCGGGTGCACCGATGAGACGGCGGACAACTACGATTCTGCTGCAAACTTCGACGACTGCTCTTGTCTCTACTCTGGTTGCACGAATGCGGAGGCCGACAACTACGATGCGCAAGCAAATGTGGACGACGCTTCTTGCCTCTTCACCGGTTGCAGCGATGCGTCGGCGGACAACTATTGGCCGTTGGCCAACACGGGCGATCAAGCGCTCCTCTGTGAGTACTACGGTTGCACGGACGAGAGCGCCGACAACTTCGATCCGCAGGCGAATGTCGATCCGGACGATGCATGCGAATACTATGGCTGCATGGACCCAGAGGCGGACAACTTTGACCCCACGGCGAACGTCGACCCGAACGATGAATGTGAGTATTTGGGTTGCACCGAGGTAGCGGCCGACAACTACGACCCTCAGGCGAATGTGAATGATGGCAGCTGTGAATTCTTGGGCTGCACGAATGCGGAAGCCGACAACTACGATGCCCAAGCAAATGAGGACGACGATTCTTGCTTGTTCACGGGATGCTTCGACAACACGGCCTTCAACTTTTGGCCGCTGGCCAACACCGGTGACCAAGAGACGTTGTGCGAATACGACGGCTGCACGGACCCCGAGGCGGACAACTTCGACCCTGCTGCGAACGTCGATCCGAATGACGTTTGCATCTACATCGGTTGCACAAATCCGGATGCCGACAATTACGATGCCACAGCGAACGAAGATGATGGCAGCTGCGTGGTCGAGGGATGCATTTATGCGAGCGCCCTCAACTACAATCCCGCCGCCACCTACGACCTCCTCGGTGAAGGCACAGATTGTGCGTTTGTTCTTTGTGCAACTGAGGGCTGCACGGATGCGGCGGCCGCGAACTTCAACGAAAACGCAACACAGGACGACGGTTCTTGCCTCTTCCCGGGCTGCATGGATGACTTGGCCCTCAATTACGACCCGGCGGCGAATCTGAATGCGGGCTGTCAATACTTGGACGACTGCCTGGGCGATCTCAGCGGCGACTTGAATGTGGATGTGCAGGACTTGCTCATCTTCTTCCAAGTCTACGGAAACAGTTGCGAGCAATAATTTGCACAGGATTCATGGGCGCTTGATGCGCTGACCTTGAATCAGTTGTTGGATATCCAGACGGGCTGCCTGCTTGATGCAGGTGGTCCGTCTTTGGGTTTGGACCAAATCTCCCCAACTTGCACCCCCCATGCCCAACCCGCCACGACAGCCCGGAGCAGACCACGTGTCCATTGACCAATGGCTTCGCATGCCCAAGGCTGTGTTGTTCGACACGCGCTCCCCGGCGGAGTGGTCACAGGGGCACATCCCCGGTGCGATCAACCTGCCCTTGTTCGACAACGAGGAGCGCGCGCAAATCGGCACGCTGTACAAGCAGGTCGGCAAGCAAGCGGCGGTGGACCGGGGGCTCGAGTTGATCGGTCCGCGAATGCTGGAAATGGCGCAGCGGGCACGAGACCTCGTGGCAACCCACGGGGACGGTGAGTCGCCCGTGCTCGTGCATTGTTGGCGCGGGGGCATGCGGTCTGAATCGGTGACTTGGCTGATGCGCATGGCCGGCATTCCGGCCCGCAAAATCGACGGGGGCTACAAGGCCTATCGGAGGCACATCACCCGTGCCTTGGGCGCGCCGTGGCCGCTGCGCGTGCTTGCCGGCCCCACCGGCACGGGGAAGACGCCCATCCTTCGACACCTCGCCGAGCTCGGTGAGCAGGTGCTCGACCTCGAGGCGATGGCCGACCATTTGGGTTCGGCATTCGGCAACCTTGATGGCCACCTTCAACCCAGCTCCGAGCAATTTGCAAACGATTGCTTCACGGCACTCGCCCGCATGGACCCCTCGCGGCCCGTCTGGGTGGAGGACGAGAGCCGGCGCATTGGAACGGTGCACTTGCCCGAGCCGTTGTATGCCCAGCTCCGAGCAGCACCGATTGTCCTCGTCGCGCGCTCCCAAGCGGAACGGCTTGACGAGATTGAACGCATTTACGGCGCTGCATCCATTGCTCCGTTGCAAGCGGCGTTCCGGCGCATCGCAGAAAAACTCGGCGGCCAGCACGCAAAAGCAGCGATCGAAGCCCTCGACAGGGGAGAGGTGCGGGCGGCGGCGGAACTGGGTTTGGCCTATTATGACAAACGCTACGCCCACACGCTGGAACGCCACGACCGCCCAGTGGCCCAGCGCATCGAAGGCGAAGGCAAAACCTTCTTGGACATTGCGGCGGAACTGCGCGACCTTTGACCCCCTGATTCCAACTGCGATATGGACCCCATCAAACTGACTGCCTTTTCTCATGGCGCCGGCTGCGGCTGCAAACTCTCGCCTGCGGTGTTGCATGACATCCTTTCCGCTGTGGATCGATCGGAGTCCTTTCCGTCGTTGCTCATCGGAAATGACACGAAGGACGATGCGGCGGTGGTGGACCTCGGGGATGGAACGGCCATCATTTCGACAACCGATTTCTTCATGCCCATCGTGGATGATCCGCGGACGTTTGGTCGGATTGCTGCCGCGAACGCCATCAGTGACGTTTATGCGATGGGTGGGGAGCCGCTGATGGCCATTGCGATTTTGGGTTGGCCTCTGGGCCAAATCCCCGAATCCGTCGCCGGTGCCGTCCTCGACGGCGGTCGCTCCATCTGTTCGGAGGCGGGCATTCCCCTAGCGGGTGGACACAGCATTGACAGCCCAGAGCCGATTTTCGGGCTGGCCGTGACAGGCCGTGTCGCCATCGCCCACCTCAAGGCAAACGCCACCGCGCGCCCCGGCGACGTCCTGTTTCTCACCAAGCCCATCGGCGTCGGCATGGTGACCACGGCGGAGAAACAGGGCAAAGTCGACCCCACGGACCTCGCCGCCGCTGCCGCTTCGATGCAGCGACTGAACACCATCGGCGCCTCGCTTGCCCGCCTCGATGGCGTCCATGCCATGACGGACGTCACGGGCTTTGGCGTCTTGGGCCACCTCGTTGAAATGTGCGAGGGCGCCGGTGTGTCTGCATCGGTGCAATTGTCTGCCGTCCCTTTGCTCGACGCTCAGCGGCTTCGGGACTACCATGCCGCCGGCTGTGTCCCCGGCGGAGCCAGGCGGAATTGGTCGAGCTACGGCCATTGCATTGCGCCGATCGAGGGTTTCACCCGCGACATCTTGTGCGACCCGCAAACCAGCGGCGGGTTGTTGGTGTCGGTGTCCCCGAATGCGGCCGACGAGGTTGCGGCCTTGCTCCAGGAAGCAGGCCTGCCGCATCGGCCCATCGGACGAATCGTGGAGCGGGCGGTCGACGGGGCATGGATCTCCATCACGGATTGACCTGACGGATTGACCTCACGCAGCGACCTGACGCGGCATTCCAGCGCAAAACATTCCAGCGCGAAAAGGAAACGCCCCCATTCCTCGAGCGGAACAGGGGCGTCACCGGTTTCAATGTTGTTCTTCAACAGGTCATAGATCTGTCGAATCGGCAAGCTTGAATCAGTCCTTGCTGACCGCCAAGCTGTAAATCACGAGACCGAATCCAATTTTGTTGATGGCGTCACCGATGTTGTAAACAACGTCCATGTTCAGGCCGATGCCATCCACGAAGTCGTACCAGCCGTCTGTTCCGATCATGTAGCCGAGTGGGTAGATGCCCCAACCGATCAAGACAAACTTCGTCAAAATGCCGTGTGCCTTCTGAACTGAAGTGGATGACTTGTCTGCCAAAGCTTTGGCTTCGCCGAACATGATCAAGTAGACGATGTAGAAATACGCCAATCCAGAAATCAATCCCCACAACGCTGGACCTGTGCCGGTTGTGTACACTGCCTCTCCGAGGTAGCCTGTCACCAACATCACCACGGACGCCCAGATGAGTTTCCACAACAAGCCGGTTTTGGCCCCGGCCGCCTTGAGAATCAAATAGAACTCAACGCACATCAATGGCACGGTCAAAGTCCAGTCCACATAACGGAAGAAGGTCGGAGACTCTCCCACCTCTGCCCAGTAATCCCGCATGTAGTAGTAGTGTACTGCGGCGATGAATGTGATCAGGCCACTGACCAACAAAGAAGTCTTCCACTTGCCTTCAACTGTGTTGATGGAGAGGAAGAAAAACGCGGATGCTGCCATCATGGCCATGGTTCCGACGAAGAACGTGAAGCCCACGTAGTCGTCTGCTGGCATTGCCTTGATGGCACCTAAGATGAAAGAATTCATGAAATATAGATTTGGTTTTCCGGCGTGTCCGTGTGACACCCCGTCTGTTAACAAAACCCAAATCTAGATGTTCAGTTGGAAGTGCAAAAAAAATGAAGTTGCACTTTTTGAGGCACTTATGAACAATTCAGCGTCATGAACAACCTGTGAACGGGCATGCCCATAATCGTGTAAAATGAACCATGGATTTTGTCGACCCCGACTTTGCCGATCCATTCTTGAATGCCATAGCCGCCCGCCTTGTCCAGCGGATGGTACGTGTCGACATAGTGGGCAATGACCTCTTCGGACAGATCCGTGAATGTCACTGAAGCTTCATCCAAGCAGCTCCAGATGCCCTTTTCGAGCGTGGTGATGGCCAAACCCGATGCCACTTGGTGTGTCCGACCGCTCAACAACCGAAGCATGCGTGCCGCATCTTCGGCGTCTGCGGGCTTCTCCAGCAACTGACCGTCCAGCACCACCACGGTATCACCGGTAATCAGGATTTCGTCGGGCGCCAACGCTTCGATTTGGGCTCGCGCCTTTTCCCTGGCGAGCCATTCCGCCACGGCCGTTCCCTCGACGTCCTCGGGCCAAACTTCATCGATTTCGCGCACCCGCACTTCAATCGGCATGGGCAAGTCCAGACTCTTCAACAATTCCAGTCGCCGTGGAGAGCCGCTGCCGAGCACCAATTTTTTCCCCAAATTGTTCGTAAACCGCATGTGCCACAAAGGTATTGCATGCTGCCGGGCAAAACGAAGTCAGTAACTTTGCCCAATGCATCAGCGCATCCTGATTCTCGACTTTGGGTCCCAGTATACCCAGTTGATTGCCCGGCGTGTCCGGGAGCTCAACGTCTATTCTGAAATCATTCCTTGGCACGCCTTTGATGGCCTGCCCGATGATGTGAAGGGCGTCATTCTCAGCGGCTCGCCGCACAGTGTTCGGGAAGAGGCGGCGCCTCGCCCGGAGCTCTCGGGGATTCTCGGGGTCGTGCCTGTTCTCGGGGTTTGTTACGGCGCGCAATACCTCGCCACCCTCAACGGTGGACAGGTCGAGGCCTCCGACACGCGGGAGTACGGCCGCGCAAACCTCGCTGCGGTCCACGGCACAGACCCCCTGTTCAGCGGGGTTTCGACGGGTTCTCAAGTGTGGATGTCCCACGGCGACACCATCGCCTCGATCGGGGAGGGCTACGAGGTGCTCTGCAGCACCAGCGACGTCCGTCATGCGGGATTTCGCGATGTGGCTCGTCCAGTCTGGGGGATTCAATTTCACCCCGAGGTTTGGCACAGCACGGATGGTCCGCGCTTGCTGTCGAACTTCGTCCTGGACATTTGCGGGTGCACAGGGGATTGGACTCCTTCCAATTTCATCGAAGAAACGGTGGCGACGCTTCAGCAAAAGATCGGATCGGCAGCGGTCATTCTCGGTCTCTCAGGTGGTGTGGACAGCACGGTTGCGGCCCAGTTGCTGCACAGGGCCATCGGTCCCCAGCTTCATTGCATTTTTGTCGACAACGGTTTGCTGCGCAAGAACGAATTTGAGCAGGTCCTGACGGACTACGAGCACATGGGGCTCAATGTCCGCGGGGTGCGCGCAGCGGACAAGTTCATGGCCGCACTCGCGGGCGAGTCCGATCCCGAGCGGAAGCGCAAGGCCATCGGCCGAACGTTCATTGAAGTCTTCGACGAGGCCTCCCACGCCATCGGCGATGCGCAATTCCTTGGCCAAGGGACCATTTATCCCGACGTCATTGAAAGTTTGTCGGCGACTGGCGGCCCTTCCGCCACCATCAAAAGCCACCACAACGTGGGCGGGTTGCCGGATTACATGAAACTCGACGTCGTGGAACCCCTTCGCTTGTTGTTCAAGGACGAAGTCCGTCGCGTGGGCAAGGCCCTGGGCATTCGAAAGGACCTTCTCGGCCGGCATCCATTCCCCGGGCCGGGTTTGGCCATTCGCATCCTGGGCGACATCACCCCGGAAAAGGTCGGCATTCTGCAAGAAGTGGATCACATTTGGATTCAAGGACTTCGGAACGCTGGCCTGTATGATGAAGTTTGGCAAGCCGGCGCAATTCTTCTGCCCGTGCAGTCTGTCGGTGTCATGGGCGATGAACGCACCTATGAGCAGGCGGTGGCGCTGCGGGCGGTCACATCAACGGATGGCATGACGGCCGATTGGTGCCACTTGCCTTATGAATTCTTGGCGACGGTCTCAAACGAAATCATCAACAAAGTCCGTGGTGTCAACCGGGTGGTGTATGACATCAGTTCGAAACCGCCGGCGACCATTGAATGGGAATAGCTTGGAATGAAATCGTTGAAAATGAAATGGTTGTTGTGGGTTTTCTGGGCTTTGGCTGGGCTCTTCGAGTTGTCCATCTCGACAGTTTCAGGCCAAACCCACCCGTCCACCCACCTCGTCCAGCCCCAACAAACTTGGTACGGCATTGCCCGCTTGCACAATGTGGGCGTCAACGAACTGCAATCGCTGAACCCCCAGATTTTGGCGGCGGGGTTGCAACCCGGCGATACGCTGCGCCTCCCACAACCCGCCACCCTCCCGGACATCCCCGTCTTGGTGTCATTTGACGAGCCCCATCCGGTCGACACGTTGCCTCGCACCCTGCCGGTCCTGACTTCCGCCGACACATTGAAGCTCCTCGCCATCCTGCCATTCCAGTTCGATGCGGACACCCTCATGGGCGGAATCGAAGACCCGCGGGTTGTCCGGCTTCGGCAAATCAGCTTGGAGTTTTATTACGGCATGCGTTGGGCGGCCGAGGAACTCACCTCCGCCGGCATGGACGTTTCGTTGCGTGTGGTGGATTCAGCCCCGGACAGTTTGGGCGAAACTTGGTCCCTTCCCGACCTCCTTTGGGCCGATGCCGTCTTCGGCCCGTTGCGGACCCAAACCCTCGACTCTGCCCTCGACGTCTCCGCCCTGCTCGGCAAGCCGCATTGGGCACTGGCATCGAGCGCGGACAAGATCCTCTCCAAGGGTGACCATGTTTTTGTGGCTGAACCCGACCCTTTGGCGGCAGCCCGACTGCTCGGTACCACAGCTGCACGGTGCTATGCGGGTGAGCAAGTCACGATGCTGGCCACGGGCCTTCACGATGCCGACCTCGAGGAGGCCTTTGCTGCCGCCTTCACCGCGGCTCGCGACTCCAGCGACTCCCCCCTCGTCCGTCACCTCGTCAGCCCGCGTTTCGCCGAGGGGGTCAGCGCCATGCTTGACACCTCACGCACGCACGTTTTTGCGGTTCCCTCAGGGAAATCCTCCCGTGCCATGGTCGCCCATCTGCAAAACGAACTCCTCAAAGCCGACTCGATCGAGACCCGCCTCCTCATGCACCCCGACGCCAGGGACTACGAATTTCTCGAACACCGGCTCCTCCACCACACCCGCCTGATCACCCCGACGGCGGACTTCGCCGATTGGGCTGACACCACCACCCTCTATCGGTTCTGGCCATATCGGGACCTGACGGGCACAGACCCTTCCCAGTATGCCATGTTGGCCCATGATGCGGTCCTCGAGTCGGCCAGCTGGTGCAACGATTTTCCGATTGGCGCTCCGGTCCCAGCACCCATCTCCCATCATTTCATTTGGCGAGCCGAGTCCTCAGGACGGGCTTGGCGCAATCAATCTTGGCAAATCGAGCAATTTTCCGACGGCTGGTGGATCCCCCTCCCGTGCAGCCCTTCGTCCGGAGACAAACCATCCGCCGCGCCCGCTCCCTCGTTCAATTTCTCGCGGGACATCCTCAACAGCCCGTATGGCTGGTAACCCATCGCGCCTTCTCCCCCCTCGTCCCCTGGTCCCCCTGGTCTCCCTAGTTCCCTGGTCACCTTAGTTCCCTGGTCTCCCTGGTCACCCTAGTTCCTTGGTCCCCCTGGTCACCCCTAGTTCCAAGCGTATCCCACCGCGAACGCGAACTCGGCAAACCCAAATCGTTGGTCTGCAGCAGCGTCTCCAGCACCTTGAATTCGAATCCAGGGCAAGGACAACACACCGGCCTGTGCCGTGGTTTGGACAAAAAGTCGAGGTGTGCCGTAAAGCCGCAAGCCACCATGAACGGAAGCGCCGAAGCCACTGACGTGCTGTTTGTTCTTCGTCCGCTCCCCGGCCCATGTGAAGTCCGTGCTGCACACCGCCAGCCCGGCCGACCCCATCACGAAGGCATTCAGGCCGCCGCCGCGACTTCCCCTTGCGAAAAGGGGGTGCTCGCGTTCCAGCGAAACGCGAACGAAATTGACCCCGTCGCTGTGCTCGAAATTGAATCCATCAGCCCAGGGCAACTCACCCTCCGTCATGTGCATCTGCGCCTCCGGATCCAACGCCAAAGCATCCGTGACACCCGCAATGGCCAAATCCCCCGCTGCCGCATGGCCAGAGGCGGACAGGGTTTGGTCTGAGAGTTTGTACTTCATGTGATCCCAACCCAAGCCCAGCTTCCAGCCGCCCCCCACCGCGCGCGCCACCCGCACATCAAATTGCGGAATGGTGAACAGCCCGGGATGAAAATAGACCTTGGGCTGAAAGCGTTCAGGCATGTCTTGCGCCTTGGCACTTGCGAAGGTCAAATCGAACGGGCCATTCGCCCCCATGCCTCGGATATGCACATTGCTCTGGGTGTATGCCGATCGGTTGTATCCCCAGCTGATGTACCATTTGGGGGCTTCCTGATCCCCGATCACTTTGTCCACCAGCGAAGGGCTTCCTTGGCCAAAAGCGGGCGCATGCGCCCAAGCAGTCCAACCGACCATCCACGCCAGCCCCATCATCAAAGTTCGCATCACAGCTGGAAATCCTTGGTTTGAGCGCCGCAAGTTCGCCCTTTCCCCTCAACCCTCAACCCCCTAGTCTCCCTAGTCACCCTCACCCCCCCTGGGCTCCCTAGGCTCCCTAGTCTCCCTAGTCTCCCTAGTCTCCCTAGTCACCCTAGTCCCCCTAGTCACTCCCTAGTCTTCCTCGTCCCTGTTACAACCGGTTGTCAATCACCGTCACCCCAGGGAAGTCCGCCTCTTTGAACGAAAACACCGCCGGGTTGATGATCGCGCCCGGGCTGAACGACTTGACATCATAGGTCACGTCCGTCCCTTCACGCCCTTTGACCACAGCCCGAACCATTTCCAGCGCCGCTTCATCGATGTACAGAACGATTGTGTGAAACGCCTGCGCGTCGGCGGAAGTGGGGTAGAGGTTGATTTGGCGCACAGCCTTGCCGTTGACTTCCGTCACACCTTTGTCCTCTGTCTTGAAATCATCCTCCCAAATCGTGAACAACTTCGCCGGATCCATCCCGTCCGCCGCCAATTCCTCCGCGTCATCCACCATGCATTCGTGCATGCTTACATCATAGGTCCAGACAGAGGCGCCGTTGGAAATCACCACATAATCGCCCAGGTCCAAGTGGTACTTGTCACCCGAAATCCGAATGGTCCCGTCTTGGACAGCTTCGAAATCTGCGACCTTGTCGGTCAGCGTGGAGGTGTACGTGGCAAGAACGGTTTCGTAGGTCTTTGCCTTGTCGCTCAAGGTGCGAAGGAGGTCTTCACCGGTTTGGGCTGAAAGCTGAACACTCATCAAGGCCAAACCCACAACTGCCATTCCTGCCGTCCGCAACTGCTGGATCCAATTCATTCTACAAAGGTGCTGCATGGTCACTCGTTCTGCAAGAGTTGTTCCAAAGTCATCTCGTCCGGAATCAAAACCTCTCGGGCTTTTGACCCTTTGAACGGACCGATGATGCCAGCATGTTCGAGCTGATCCATGATGCGGCCGGCTCGGCTGTAACCCAACTTGAGCTTGCGCTGGAGCAGGGAAGTCGAACCCTGCTGGTGCAAGACAATGCACCGGGCGGCATCGGCAAACATCGCGTCTCGCTCTTCGGCCTCCGCGTTCCCATTGCCACCCTCGCCCCCCGCTTCGACAGCAGGCTCCGGCAAAATGAACGCATCGGGATACCCCTGTTGGCTGCCGATGTATTCACAGATTTCCTCCACCTCCGGCGTATCCACGAACCCACATTGCAAGCGAATCAAGTCGTTTCCTGTGGACATCAGCATGTCGCCGCGACCGATGAGTTGGTCTGCACCCCCGGCGTCGAGGATGGTTCGCGAGTCGATTTTGGACGTGACCCGAAACGCGATGCGGGCAGGGAAGTTCGCCTTGATGGTGCCGGTGATGATGTTGACCGACGGCCGCTGTGTGGCGATGATCAAATGGATCCCGATCGCCCGGGCAAGCTGGGCCAGTCGCGCAATCGGGGTCTCCACTTCTTTGCCCGCCGTCATGATGAGGTCGGCGAATTCGTCGACAATCAACACGATGTAGGGCAGGTAGCGGTGTCCTTCCTCGGGGTTGAGCCGCCGCCGCACGAATTTTGCGTTGTATTCCTTGATGTTTCGGCACTGCGCGTCTTTGAGCAAGTCGTAGCGCTGGTCCATTTCGACGCACAAGGAGTTGAGGGTGGAAACGACCTTGGAAGTGTCCGTGATGATGGCATCTTCTTCGCCTGGAAGTTTGGCCAAATAATGCCGCTCAATGTGATTGAACAACGTCAACTCCACCTTCTTCGGATCCACCAGCACAAACTTGAGCTGCGACGGGTGCTTCCTGTACAACATGCTCACGAGCATCGCGTTCAAGCCCACCGACTTTCCCTGACCCGTCGCACCCGCCATCAACAGGTGGGGCATCTTCGCGAGATCGAAGACGTAGGTCTCGTTCGAAATGGTTTTGCCGATGGCAATGGGAAGTGCGCCATCCGATTTTTGGAACTTGTCCGAAGCAATCAACGACCGCATGGACACCACGTCGGGATCGCTGTTGGGCACCTCAATGCCGATGGTCCCTCGTCCGGGAATCGGCGCGATGATTCGGATGCCCAACGCGGAAAGGCTCAAGGCAATGTCGTCTTCGAGGTTCTTGATTTTCGAAATCCGAACCCCCGGCGCTGGAACAATCTCGTACAAGGTCACCGTCGGTCCGACATCCGCAGAAATCTTCGACACTTCGATTTTGAAGTTCCGAAGCGTGTTGATGATTTGCTCCTTGTTGGCCTCGAGCTCCACGGCTGAAACACGCTTCGCCCCGTCGCCGTGATGCACCAGCAAGTCGAGTTTGGGCAATTGAAAACGACTCAAGTCCAGCGTCGGATCGTATTCGCCGAACTCCTTGACCTTCTTGTCGATTTCCCGCTCGTCCACTTGCTCTTCCTCTTGGCTGAGCTTGACTTCGAAGGACACCCCTTCAAGCGGCTCCGCGGGCGTCGGCTCCGGTGCTTTGGGCGCTGCTGGCTGTTCCGGCTCGGTCGACGATTCGCCCAACAAATCCGCCAAAACTTCGTCCAACGCCGTTCTTTCCTTCCCCGCCGCCGGGCGATTCTCAACCACAGGCGGGGCCTTTGGGGCATCGGTTTCCCAGGGCGGGCTGTCTGCGTCGTCTTCTGACGCCGCCATTTGTGCTGCCGGCTCAGGCTTCGGCTCGGGCTTCGGTTCGGCTCTCGGCTCGGGCTTGGGCTCGGCTCTCGGCTCGGGTTCGGGCTTCGGCGTGGTCTTGCGCTCTGGAGAGACTGACGGGGGGGAGAGGACGAACAGGTTTGGTATATAATAGACCAAACCGCCCAAAACAATGGTCAACAAAACCAATCCCGTTCCCCAAGCCCCCAAATTCAGCAGCGATGCATTCACCAGGAGACGACCTGACGCGCCCACCGCGTGATCCCATGCAGGCTTCCCCAGCCCATGCGTCAAGTGCAAAGCAAACCCCAAGGCCCACGGCAACACCAACGCAGCCAAAAGCGTGTGCCGGAAAATCCGCCAGCTGCGGGCGATGCGGCTTCCAGTGACCATCGGCCAGGACAGCAAGAACAGCCAAACGGGGAGGGCCAGCGCCCCCAAGCCCAAGGCCTGCCGAGACAACCAAAACGCGGCGCGCGCGCCCATGGCACCCAACAAGTTGTGGTAGGGTTCGAGCGTTTCTTGGGCACCATGCGCTCCGTCGGCTCCGCTCGCTTCGATGGTGCCGGAGGCGATGAGCAAATAGTCGCGGCCGCCAGTGAACAAACCGCTGATCAGCGCCCCTGCCAGGAAAACCGCAACACTCATCCCGAAGATGCCCCGGATGCCCCGGAATCTCGGATGCCTCCACAGCCGCTTGAGCGCAGTCCACCGATTGGATTGGGCAGCCTTTTTCTGTCCAGTCTTCGCGGGGCCCTTGGCTGCGGCGGCTTTCGGCTTCTTGGTTGTTTTTCTCGTGTTCGCGGCCATTGAACTCACGAAATTACACGCAGGCTGAACACATCTTGGGCATTGCCAAATCAGGTTTTCCACCAACCCTTGTGTGTGTCTCAAGGAATGTCTTATATTTGCACCCTCAATTCCTGAACCATGGCCAAGAAAGGCAATCGCGTACAAGTCATTTTGGAATGCACAGAGCACAAGGACTCTGGCATGCCGGGGATGTCACGGTACATCACGACGAAAAACCGGAAGAACACACCGGAACGCATCGAGTTGAAAAAGTTCAATCCCGTGTTGCGCAAGTACACGGTCCACAAAGAGATCAAATAATTGAATCATGGCAAAGAAGACAGTTGCATCGTTGCAGACCGGAGGCGGTAAGGAGCACACGAAGGTCATCAAGATGGTTCGCAATACGAAGTCAGGCGCTTACAGTTTCCGCGAGGAAATCGTGCACAATGACAAGGTGAAGGATTGGTTCGCCAAGAACTGATTCCTCCGCGTGGAATTGCATTCCCGCATGGAAAGGGCCTGCTCCTCCGATTGGAG
>CBFIFE010000054.1:0-18851 GCA_965661765.1 uncultured Flavobacteriales bacterium | reverse complement strand
GGGAAGTATCTGGTGTTGATGACCTTGGGCACAGCCCAAACCCAGTTCGTCGTCGATGTCCGCCCCGACCCCAGACGTGACCGGGACCCCGATGCCTACGCGGCCGCTTTCGCCCACGACCGTTCGGTGCGGGATTTGGCCTCTCGTGCCGACTCGGTGCTTCAGGTCATGGCTCGGGCCCGTGCAACGGTGGACGCGGTTCAACCCATGCTGGACCACTTGCCCGAAGACGCAACGGCGGGGGTGATGGCGCTCAAAGATTCATTGATGGCCGCCTTTGACGAAGTGGACGTGCTGTTTTTCGAGCCCCGGGACTTCAAGGGATACGACCACGTGACACGGCGCATCAGCGATGAATTGTGGGCGGCAATGAGTCGAAATGATTGGCGACGAGGGCCGGGACCGAACGCGGAGCAGGCCCTGGCCATTGCCACGGCGGCGATCGACGACATGTCGTCTCGGCTTGAAGCGACGATGCTCGGGGTTTGGCCCGCGTGGCAACAAGCGATGGAAGCCATGGATGTGACGCCCGTGCGAATTTTCGAAGCCACGGGACAGCCGTAAGGGTGCTCGCGGCCTTCACCCTTCGCCCATGGACCAAAGTACGGCAAACTGCACGGCCATGTTCATCATGAAGTTGTCGAATCGCTGAACGGGTTGTTCCGGTTGCTCACTGATGGGCAGCAGGGATTGGCCCAAGCGCGCTTCCAGCCCGAAATGTTCACCCCAGGAGATGCCCACGCTGACCACCCCACCGATGTCCCAAGGTCGGAGGTCGACATAGGTGAGTTCGGTGAAACCGTTTTGGTAAAAATCTTCCTCTCCGGCCAGCAAGACGGAGGGTTGAAGCCCCAGGCCAAACCACCAATCCGTGTCGAAATGCCAGGTCCTCACCACAGGCAAGTCGAGGTAGGTGAATCGATACCGCCACGTGTTGTAGTCCCCTTCCTTGCGGTTGGGAACGTGCCGGCTGCCCTTTTGGGTGTACAGCATGTCCCAGCTCCAACGCCGGTCCCCATCCCCACGCCAAACATCCACGCCAATGCCTGCCGTTGCGCCCAGTTTGTTGAATCCCGAAATGCCGTCTCCATGGACTTGGGCGGCACAGCCACCGATGAGCAGGTGGCCCTGAAACTTCAAGGATTCCTGCGCGGAGAGCAGCGACGCCCAAACGAGCAGGGCACTGAAGGCGATCCACCGAATCATTCCGCCGGATGGGTTTCGGCGACATTCAACACCACGCCGTCAGGACCGGAAACCACTGCGAGCAGGGTGGCTTCTTCGATGTTCCATTCCGGTGGCCATGTGTATGTGAATGAACTCACCACTTCATCGCCGTCAGCGGCGCCACTCCCTGCCTCCCCAAAACCAAGACCGAGCGCACCGGTGACAGAACCGCGCAGAACGTGTTCGAACACATAGTCAGGAACCACTTCCGGGTCACTGGCATAATCGAGTTGGTAATCGACGATGCCGGATTCAAGGACGAGCACGGCCAAGGAGATGGGGCCTGTGGTCGCTTCTGAAAACGTGCCGTGCACATGGATGTTGAGGTGGTCGGCTGCAGGCACCCATTCAGTGACAATTTCCAGTCCGAGTGCCGCTGCACCTGCATCGAGGATGGCATTGACTTGATCTTCCCATTGGGCAGGAGCGAAGAAATTCTCCACGCCGCCTGTGCGGTTGACGCGGCCCAATGGATTCGCCTGAAAGCTGAGCTGGTTCCAAAAGACATCGCCTTCCTCGGTGGTCCAGTCTGTATCGAAATGGTCGTCATCGGTGGCGGCCAGGCTGCCGGCGTGGATGGCCATCACAGACACCAATCCGGGGTTGGCCGCGTAGATGTTCTCTGCAATGATGGCTGCTGCCGGACAGTTGCCACACTGATGGGCGGTGAAATCTTCCACCAGTACGCGTTGTGTCGGCGGAATCGGGGAAAACTGTGGCGCTGGGCCATACAGCGATTCTTGATATGCGGTGGTGACGGGGATGATGGGGTCGTCGATTTCATCGCATCCTGGAAGCGCGACAAAAACGCACATCGCCACGCCGCAGGGGAACAACCACTTGCCTAAGTTCAATCCTTTCATGTCATCAAATTTACATCCAAACCAAAACCGCACCTGCTCCCAACGGAACAAGTGCGGTTTCTCGTCTGAGCAGCAAGGCCCAGAAAGGATGCGTCAAGAATTACTGGACGGTCACACGCAGGGTAGAAGTCTCTGCCCCGGCCTGCACAGTCACGAGGTAAACGCCAGCGTTGAAACCGCTGAAGTCGATGACTTCGAGTTGCTCACCAGCAGACAACGTGCCGAAGTCGCGGTTCAACACCACTTCCCCTACGAGGTTGTACACTGTTGCAACGACTTCACTGGCTTCAGCCAAGTTGAAGCTCATTTGCGTTGCGCCGTTTGTCGGATTCGGGAAAATGGCCAAAGATTCGGCGACAGAAACTTCCTCGATGCCCACGTTCATGGTCAACACCTCCATGCCGCTCTGCTCTTCGCTCATGTCGTAAGAACCGTCATAGTCATAGATGGTGGAGAAATAGGCGATGTTGTCGTCATAGGAGCGAACAGCACATGATCCGTCGGTGGAACCCCACTGCGAACCAAACATTCCGTCACCATAAGCATCGGTGAGGGTGAAATTGTAACAGCCCACAGAAGGAACGCTCACAAACCATGTGTAGTCCGTCTGGTCGCCCAAGGTACCGGCTGAAACCGACTCAATGACGTTGCCATTGTCGTCTGTGATGCTCCAACCCGTTTCAGCGCCCCAGCCATCTGTGGTAATGGCCACTTCGATCAAGCTCGTTGCGCCAGTGGCTGAGTTGACGTCGACAGTGCGAGAGGAGTACTCATCCGCGTTGAACATCTCACCGTTGATGCTTGTCACTTCGTAGACGAGCTCACCACCTCCGCTGTACATGCCGAGATCGATGTCCGTTTCGTCATAAGAGCTCATGTCACCAGACCAGGTCACATCGGGTTGTGCAGCGCCATCAAAAGACACAGAAATGGTCAAATCATTGATGGTGGGAACCCCGAAGTTCACGAAGTAGGCTGTGGCAGCCCACTGGCCTTCCCCGCAAGAAACGAGTTCACCCGTGTAGGCCGTCGCAGGGAACGGAGATGCAACCGAGCTGCTGCAGAAATCTGCAGCCAAAGCCGCGTGGGCGTCTGCCGTGATTTGTCCACTTTCTGTCACCAACTTGTTCGGGCAGATGGTGTAAATGGTGGGGAAGTAGGCTCCGAAGTAGTCGTCAAAAATGGCGCCGCCATCGTCGATGATGGGGTAACCCGTACCAGTGATCCAGTCGCCTTGTGTGGCTCCACCAGTTCCTTCGAGGTCCTCCATCGTTGTCGTGTCATCGCCTTCGATGAAGAACACGCGCATCGTGTTGTCACCGTCAGGTCCGTGCTCCTCCCAAAGGGTCTCGAGCGCTCCCGTGTTGTGGTAGTTCCAGCAAGGTCCGCACCAAGTTGCAGAGAAGTCGATAACAACTGTGTAGCCCGAGTCGAGCATGCTGTAGAGGTTGTGCTCAACACCATCGAGGTCGGTGGCAGTCCAGTCAGGCGCAGCAGCACCGGATGGCAATTGAGCAAAAGAAGCTGTGCTGACCAACAACGCAGCCATGAGAGCGTAAAAGTGTTTCATTAGAACGATTTGTGTGGTTTTGTAGACTTTACAGAAGGCCTAAATTAGGGCAATTCTCAAAAACTTGTGGTAAAATTCACTTCGAAGCCATTTGAAGCAGGAACAGCCCGACAAACCCCGCCGATGCAGAAGATGCCTTCTCGCCGTTTTCCGTACCCGACAGAGAGCCGGTGGGCACCATTGATCCATCCCGCGCTGCCGTACAAATAGTGGATCCGTGAAGCCGGGTCAGGGTTGCCGAAGTTGTATTGGTCGATGACACTCACGAACCAGTGTGGGCTCCAGGTATACTCCAGAAGCAATGTGGCCCAATCTCCCTTGTCTTGCTCGGTGAAGAGCGCTTGGACTTCCGTTCGGAGAGATTGGCGCTTGGCGGTTTGGATTTGGGTTTCCAAAACATGAATGTCCGCATACACCAGCCCCTTGAAGTCTGTGGTCACCGGTGTGGCCAATGTGTTGAACTCGAAGTAGAAGTACGCGTACTTCATTTTGAGATTCTTCGAGATTTTTCGTTCGATGGAGAGATTGACATCCCGAACGAACTTCTCCTCTCCGAAGCCCCATGAGTTGCGCTCGTATCCATTGACGGCGCCTTCTACCCCGGAAAGCCTGGTGGTGTCGAGGCTGTTTGCGGCAGCGACATTGAGGGCGATGCGTGTGCCGTATTTGCCGCCCAGCGCAGAACCCCTTGGCAGCATGTAGAACACTTCGGCAGATGCACTCGACTCACCCGAAATCACTGTGGCATAGGGATACAATGTGGCGGCGAGGTTGTAGGTGTGTTGCTTGGTGATGGCCGGGATGTAGTTGATCGGCAGATCGAAGAGGAGCACATCGCGGTCGGATCGAAAACTCATGTTGTCGACCGTTTTTGCGCTCAAAGAGATGCCAAGTCCGCGCTGGGAATAGGCCAAACTCGCCAACAGTGCTTCCCCATCGCGGTATGTGTAGTTGTTGTCTGCGCTGGGGTCGTTGATCTTCCGGTTGTATTCAAGCCCACCGCTCCACTTGCCGCGTTGCACGTCGAGACGGTACGACCAAGTGCCCACGTTTTGCGGAATCTCCAGGACCAACGTGTCTTTTTGAATCGAGGTGCCGGGTTGGAATTTGCTGACGAAACTTCCGCCCAGCCGCCAACGCATTTCTTTGTCGTACCAAGCTTCGCGCAGGTCGTTCAACTCCACCGTGGCATCGAGGGCGCGAATGATGCCCGGGCCATTGATCAACCGGCTATCGAAGTCCAAGCGCTGCTTGCCATAAATGGCCTTGATTTCCAATCCAGGTGTTGGCGTCAAAATCAGGCGAAAACCATCGAGTGCGTTGTCGATGCCGAGGGCCCGCTCTTCATAGGACCGCAACACCATGCCACTGCCGAATTGCTCGTAAAAGTTCCCGATGGTCACATCGACCCCTTTGTCCGCATCGGCGTAGCGCGCGTATCGGTAGCCGATGCCGGTCCCTTTGAATCGTCCGGGAAAACCAAGCACGGCATTCAAGTAGGACTCATACCGCATGCCGGCACTGAACCCGCCGCGCGTGTAGATCAAATTGCCGTAGGCATTGTAGCCCGTCTTGGCCGGCGGGACCACCGCGCCGATGAGGCTGTCCGCTCGGTAGGACTGCCAGAGCATTTGGACGTTGCCGGTGATGCGCCCGGGGTCCTCGGTTTGGCCTGAAACAAGGCCCAAACTCCCCACAAGGACCCCAACAAACAGCCCCCAGCGTGTGCAAAAAGCCAATTTCATTCGGTCAGCTTGAGCAATTGCTCATAAACTTCCTCCTCGTCGCCTGGCGCATAATTGTTGTGCTGCCAAACCACATTCCCCTCGCCGTCCACCAAGAACGTGTGCGGCACATTGATCACCTGCATGGCACGGGCGAAGTCCTTGTTCGGGTCCAACAGCACCTTGAAATCCCACATCACGCTGTTGACATATGGCGCTACCCGGCGGATGCTGCGTTGGTCGTCGATGCTCACCGCCACAATCTCTACACCCGTTTCTTCCTGCCAGTCCGGGTACAATTCCGCGTAGGTGTTCAATTCTCTTTTGCAAGGGCTGCACCAAGTCGCCCAGAAGCAAACCAATGTCGGTTGACCATCGCGGACCAAATCCGTGGTGTTCGTGGCTTTCCCGTCGAGGTCCTTGAGGGCAACAGCGGGCAGTTGTTGGGCATGGACTGAGGCCGAAAGTGACACCACAGCCAAAGCGATGCCCAACAGCCACATTCCTTTTTTCCGAATCTCCATGACCGTGCAAGGTACACTGAGATTCGCATTCTTCCGTATTTTCGCCACTATGAACCTGCGGAAACTCTCTCTGATTTTAGGGCTGATGGCCGGAATGGCATCAGGCCTCTCTGCCCAATTGACCCTCTCTGGCGCTTTGGATGTCGTCGAGGGGTCGCTGTCCAACCCAGATGACAACGTGATTGCGTTCCACTGGGACGTGGTCAATGCCACGGACGATACCTTGCAATTGATGGCGTCGCGCTACGTCGTGCAATTGGTGGAACCGTTCAACCTGCCCTATGTCGAGGGGGGGGCGGGTTCCTACGAGCGGTTCTGTTGGGGCCCGCTCTGTTATCCGCATGGCACGATGCATTCGAACACTGCGAATGCGCTGCTGGTCACATTGGAGCCTGGGGAAACGGACACCACGTTTGTGGGCGATTTCTACCCCAATGGTGTCGCTGGCGTCAGCGCTTTTGAGTATTGCTTCTATCCTCCAGGACAGCCGGATTTGGGCGCATGCCAAACCACCCTGTTGTGCATCGACGCTGCAGCTTGTGCTTTGTCAGCGGATGAGGTGAATCTCGGTCCCGAATGGGGCTGGCGGTTTGCCTCAGCGGTGCCTGCCGATCGCATGGTGGCGATCGAATACACCTTGTTTCCAGGGTCACCCGCAACGTTCGAGCTCCGCGACCTGTCGGGGGCGGTGGTGAAGACCGTGGCGCTGAATGGCGGTCAAGGCATGGTTTGGTTGGATACAGAGGCCTTTGCCGATGGTGTTTACCTCGGCGCGATCACCCAAGACGGCGAAGTGGAAACGGCGAAGCTCGTCATTGCCCACTGACTTCATTCCACGGTCCGTCCCTTGGTGTTGTGCAGCGTACGTGAATTGTTGCGTGAATTGTTCTTGCGTCGACCAATGGATTTGCTGACTTTTGCGCCCGAATGAATCCATCGAACGAACAGGAGGCGCTTGACTACCACGAGCGAGGGAGAAAGGGGAAGATTGAAGTCCTCCCAACCAAGCCCTACAATTCTCAGCGCGACTTGTCTTTGGCGTACAGCCCGGGTGTGGCGGCGCCCTGCTTGGCGATTGCTGAGCGACCCGAGGACGTTTATCGCTACACAGCAAAGGGCAACTTGGTTGCGGTGATTTCCAACGGCACGGCGGTTTTGGGTCTGGGCGACATCGGTCCCGAGGCCTCGAAGCCGGTCATGGAGGGCAAAGGGGTTCTGTTCAAAGTGTTCGCAGACATTGACGTTTTCGACATTGAGGTCGACGCATCTGATCCCGATGCTTTCGTGGCGACGGTGAAGGCGATTGCCCCGACGTTTGGCGGCATCAATTTGGAAGACATCAAAGCCCCAGAGGCCTTCGAAATCGAGCGCCGACTCAAGGAAGAGCTGTCGATTCCCGTGATGCACGACGACCAGCATGGGACAGCCATCATTTCTGCGGCAGCCTTGATCAACGCCTTGGAACTTGCGGGCAAGCGGATGGAGGACATTCGCATCGTCGTCAGTGGCGCGGGGGCAGCGGCCATGAGTTGTGTGGACATCTATGAGCAGTTGGGCCTTCGAAAAGAGAATGTGGCCATGTTCGACAGCCGCGGCCACATCCATGCGGGAAGAGAAGGGTTGGACGCCAGAAAGCAACATTACGCGACGACGCAAGCATTTGACGGCCTTCAAGAGGCCATGGTGGGGGCCGATGTCTTTTTGGGCTTGAGCAAAGGTGGCCTGGTGACGCCTGAAATGATTGAGGGAATGTCAGAAAACCCCATTGTTTTTGCCTTGGCGAACCCTGAGCCTGAAATTCCGTACGCTGAGGCATGTGCCACCCGACCAGACATCATCATGGCCACCGGGCGTTCTGACCATCCCAACCAAGTCAACAACGTCTTGGGTTTCCCTTACATCTTTCGGGGTGCACTCGATGTGCGTTCCACCAGCATCAACGATGCGATGAAGTTGGCGGCAGTGCGGGCGATTGCAGAACTGGCCAAGGAGAGCGTGCCCGATGAAGTGGCCGAGGCTTACGGCAACACTTCGTTTGTTTTTGGCCGCGATCTGATCATCCCCAAGCCGTTGGACCCCCGTTTGATCACCACCGTGGCCCCAGCCGTGGCCCGTGCGGCAATGGAATCGGGCGTGGCCAGAGAGCCCATCGAAGATTGGGCGGCTTACGAGGCAGAGTTGTTGGCGCGCCTTGGACAAGACAATGCATTCTTGCGCACCTTGGCCGACCGCGCCCGCAAATCACCCAAACGCGTGGTCTTCGCGGAAGCGGACCACTACAAGGTGCTGAAGGCAGCAGAGCAGGCTGTGGACGAGGGGATTGCAGAGCCCATTTTGTTGGGTCGGCGATCGGTCATTGAGGCATTGATTGCAGAACACAAGCTCGAATTGCCCGGGGTGACCATCATCAACCCCCGCAGCGATGAGGAGCACGACAGGCGCCACGCCTTTGCAGCGGAGTTCTATGAAAAGCGCCGCCGCAAAGGACTGACCATCAAGGAGGCCGAACGGCACATGCGGCAGCGAAATTACTTCGGGGCCATGATGGTCAACACAGGGGCCGCCGACGCATTGATCAGTGGTCTGACCCGAACCTATCCCTCTGTCATCCGTCCTGCCTTGCAGGTGATTGGAAAAGCAAAGGGGGTGGAAAAAGTGGCTGGCATGTACATCTTGGAGACCAAACGCGGGCCGATGTTCTTTGCCGACACCACCGTCAACATGGACCCGACTGCGGAAGAAATTGTCGCCATCGCTGAATTGACCGCGGAAGCCGTCAGGCGTTTGCGCATCGTGCCGCGGATGGCCCTGCTGAGTTATTCGAATTTTGGCAGTGCCCAAGGGGCTGGTGCCTCGAAAATGGCGCAAGCCGCAGCCATTTTGAAGGAACGCCACCCCGATTTGATTGTCGATGGAGAAATCCAGGCGAATTTCGCTTTGAATGATGAACTGCTCAGCGAGTCGTTTCCCTTCAGCACCTTGCACAAGCGGCAGGTGAACACGTTGATCTTTCCCAACCTCTCTGCCGGCAACATCGCATACAAGTTGCTTCAGGAAATGGCGGGGATTCAAGCACAAGGCCCTGTTTTGTTGGGCATGCGCAAATCTTTTCATGTGCTCCAAATGGGCTCTTCCGTCCGGGAAATTCTCGATATGGTTCGGTTGTCCGTGGTCGACGCGATTGCAAAATCAGAAGCATGATTCACCACGTCCGCGGCAGAATGGTCGAAAAGGCCCCGACCCATTGCGTGATTGAATGCAATGGCGTGGGCTACTTTGTCAACATTTCGTTGACCACCTTCGAGCGTTTGCCGGCGGATGAAGCGGTGTTGTTGCATACGCACTTGGTGGTGCGGGAGGATGCTCAAATTCTATATGGTTTTGCTGAGCCCGCTGAACGCGCGCTGTTTTTGGCCTTGCTCGGCGTGAGTGGCGTGGGTGCGAACACCGCCAGGATGATTCTGAGTGCGATGGACCCGCATGCGGCCGCACAAGCCATTCAATCTGGGGATGTCGATGCGATGAAGCGCGTCAAGGGCATTGGGGCCAAGACCGCCCAACGGATCATTATTGACTTGCAAGACAAGCTCGGGATGGATGCTGCAGCAGTTGCACAGCGTGGGACTTCGCCAAATTTCTCCGCCCCGGGCAATATCGAACGAACGGAAGCGTTGACGGCATTGTTGACATTGGGCTTTGACAAGGTTCGATGCGAACGTGTTTTGGACCAAATTATCAAAGACTCACCCGAGATGCCACCTGTAGAGGGGTTGATCAAGTTTGCCTTGAAAAAGCTGTAAATGAACGTGTTGAGGTGCATATCGGGCCGGGGCTTCGTGGCGTTGACGATGTTGGTTTTTGCCAGCGGGTTGTCGGTGGCGGATGCCCAGACGGAGGACACGGACACATCGGAAGTGGTGTTGCCTTTCCCGTTTGGCACAGAAGACCCCTTCAATCCGACAGAGAGTCCAGCTGGATTCGATTTCAATTGGCCAGACAACTTCCAATTCGGAACGACTTACGACCAAAATACCGGGCTTTACATTCTTTCCCAGACGATCGGCGATACCTTGGAATACCGGCCGTCGACCTACTTCACGTTGGAGGAATTCTTGAACTTCGACATGGAGGGCAATTTGTCGGAATATTGGGACGAATTGCAACAGGAAGAGGATGAGGCGGAGCGTGCGTTTGCCCCGAAGCTCACCATTGAAAATGAATTGTTTGAGACGATTTTTGGCTCAAATGAGATTGAAATCAAGCCGCAGGGTTCGGCGGAATTGACCTTTGGTGTCAATGTCTCCAACACCGAGAATCCACAAATTCCGGAACGCCAGCGGCGGATCACCACGTTCGATTTTGATCAGCAAATTCAGCTGAACATCGGGGGGAGCATCGGCGACAAAATTGAGCTGGGAACGCAGTACAACACCGAGGCACTGTTTGATTTTGAGAACCAAATGAACATTGGTTTTCAAGGCGAGGAGGACGACATCTTGAAGAATGTTGAGGCGGGCCACATCCAAATGCCTTTGCCAGGAACGCTGATCACTGGCTCTCAAAGTTTGTTTGGGGTCAAACTTGAGACGCAGTTTGGTCGTTTGTACAACACCACAGTTTTTTCGCAGCAGAAGGGAGAGAGAAGAGAGATTGAGGTGGAGGGCGGGGCCCAAACCCAGGAGTTTGACATCCGCGCCGACGACTACGAGGCGAATCGGCATTATTTTCTCTCTCAGTTTTTCCACGATCAGTACGACCAAGCCATGCGCAGCCTGCCTGTGCCCAACTCCGGGGTGAACATCACCCGGATTGAAGTTTGGGCAGTGAACATGCAGGCAAACACCCAGGACGTGCGGAATGTCCTGGGCTTCACGGACCTCGGTGAACACCCTGAGTACATCTCGACGAACCTCGATGTGGCGAGTTTGACAGACGACCCGACATTGGAGGTGACCGCTCAGCGCAATCCCTCGAACGCGAACAACGAGGTGTTTGGCCTGATGGTCGAAGACCCCAATGTGATGGGCTTCACCGGTGCAAACGCCGCGATTGCGAACCTCGGCGTGGGCATGCAGCAGGGCATTCACTACGAGCGGGTGGGCAACGCGCGGAAGCTCACGCCATCGGAATACACCTACAATGCCCGCTTGGGCTTCATCTCCTTGCGTCAGTCGCTCAACAATGCCGAGGTGTTGGCGGTCGCCTACGAATACACCCTCAACGGGGAGACGTACCAAGTCGGTACCCTTTCCCAAGATGGATATGCTGCACCGGACGCGTTGGTGCTGAAAATGCTCAAGTCCTCCATCACCCAGGTGTTGTTGGACAACGGCGACCCGGCGCCGCTTTGGCGGACCATGATGAAGAATGTCTACTCGATGCAGGCATTTGGCGTGAGCAACGAGGAGTTCCGGTTGGACATTTGGTACAATGACCCTTCGACCGGTGTGGACCTGAACTACATCCCGCGCGCGCCGCTCGATGGGACGTTGCTGTTGCAGTTGCTGGGCATGGATCGCTTGGACATCAATGGGATGTCCCAGCAGGATGGTGTGTTTGACTATGTCGACAACGCGGCCACACAAGGCGGAACCATCAACAGCCAAAATGGACGCATTTTCTTCCCGTCCACGGAGCCGTTTGGCACAAGCCTTCGAGAGGCGATTGTGGATCGGGTGGAGGATCCGGATTTGGCCCAATCTTTGATCCAAACGATTGTCTTCCAGCCGCTTTATGATTCAACGAAAACGGCAGCCCAGCAGATTCCGGCCTTGAATCGTTTTCGCATTCGCGGGGAATTTCAGAGCCAAACCAGCAGCGAAATCAGCCTGAATGCGCTCAATGTGCCGGAGGGATCTGTGACCGTGACCGCTGGCGGGGTTCGGTTGATTGAAAATCAAGACTATACGGTTGATTACAACCTGGGTCGCGTTCGAATCATCAATGATGGCTTGCTCGAATCAGGCCGCAACATCAAAGTGTCGCTGGAGAGCAACTCGCTGTTTGCCATCCAAACCAAGACGATGATTGGCACCCGGTTTGATTACATCTTCAGCGATCGGGCGAAGGTCGGGGCGACGATGCTCAACCTGCGGGAGCGGCCCTTGACGCAGAAGGTGAACATCGGAAACGAACCGGTGAACAACACGGTGTTGGGGGCTGATTTTTCTTGGCAAACGGAAAGCCAATTGTTGACCGACATTGTCGACAAGCTTCCTTTCTATGAAACGACTGCCAAATCGACCATCGACATTTCTGCAGAGGGTGCCTATTTGATTCCTGGGCACAGCCGGGCCATCGGCGATGATGGCAATGCTTATGTGGACGACTTTGAAGGCTCCCAGTCTGCCATCGATATCCGGAACGTGACGCGGTGGTTTCTCGCTTCCACACCCAAGCTGCAGCCTTCCCTTTTCCCGGAGGGTGACTTTGAGGACACGTTGTTGTACAACTACAATCGGGGCGCCTTGGCCTGGTACACCATCGACCCGCAGTTCTTCCGTGGCAGTGGCTTGCAGGATGGCCAAGTGTCAGCCGATGTCAAAAGCGACCACAGAACCCGTGAGGTCCTCGAGGGTGAGGTGTTTCCCAACCGGGAATTGCCGACGGGGACGCCGCCCAACATCCCGACGTTTGACCTTTCATTCTATCCGGATGAGCGCGGTCCTTACAATTATGAAGTGCCGGCTGGTGCAAATGGTTTGAGCGCCGGTCTGACGCCTGAGGGGCGACTGGCGGCGCCGGAAACCCGGTGGGCCGGGGTGCAGCGGGCGTTGACGACCACCGACTTTGAGGCAGCGAACATCGAGTACCTGCAGTTCTGGTTGATGGATCCCTTCAACGATGACTCCGAGAACGTCTCCGGTGGCAAGCTCTACTTCAACCTGGGCAATGTGTCGGAGGATGTCCTGAACGACAGCCAGTTGGCGTATGAGAACGGGCTGCCTTCCGAAAACGATCCCGACTTGCCGACGCTGGCATCTGTGTGGGGCATTTACCCCGACCCAGCAACATTCAACGTGGTGAATGCCTTCGACAACAGCACGGGAAGCTATGCCTTGCAGGACGTGGGTTTGGACGGCATGCCCGATGCCCAGGAGCAGACGTACTTTGGCGATTGGTTGGATGATTTGGCCAATTTCCTCAATCCAGATGCTTACAATGCCGCGGCTTCAGACCCTTCGGCGGACAATTTCAAGTACTTCCGGAGTCCAGAGGCGCAATCAGGGGACTTGAACATCCTCCAACGCTACGCCGACTTCAATGGCTATGAGGGCAACTCGAACACCGATGCCCCCAACGGTTACCCGATCACGGCGACCACCATCCCGAACACCGAGGACATCAACCAGGACATCACCCTGTCCACGATCGAGAGCTATTATCAGTATGAAGTGTCGCTCCGACCGCAAGATTTGGGGGAGACCAACATCGGAAGGAATTACATCACGGACTCATTTGTCCAAACCGTTCAAACGCCCAACGGAGAGTCGCGTTCTGTGCGGTGGTATCAGTTCAAAATCCCCGTCCGGGAATTTGACCGCAAAGTGGGGGGCATCACGGATTTCCGATCGATCCGGTTCATCCGAATGTTCATGAAGGGATTTGCGGAGCCCGTCACGCTGCGGTTTGCTCGATTGGAACTGATTCGCGGTGAGTGGCGTCGCTACTTGGAGTCCCTTGCTGGGCCCCAGGAGCTCGAACCGGATGATCCCGCATCCACAACCTTCAACATTTCGGCCGTCAACATCGAAGAGAACGGCAACCGCGATCCGGTGCCCTATGTGACCCCACCGGGCATCCTTCGGGAGGTGGACGTGGGGACAGCCAACCAACGGCGGCTCAATGAACAATCGCTCGAGCTGGCCATTTGTGGCCTTGAAGACGGGGATGCGCGCGCGGCCTACCGCAACATCAATTTCGACATGCGGATGTACAAGCGCCTGAAGATGTTTGTGCACGCCGAAGCTGGTCCAGATGGCAGTCCTTTGAATGATGGGGATTTGACGGCTTTCGTCCGTTTGGGCAGCGATTTTGAGGCGAACTACTACGAGTATGAGATTCCTTTGCAGGTGACGCCATGGTACACAGGGGATGACAATGAGATTTGGCCGGAGGCCAACAACGTGGACATCGAGTTCAGGAAGTTCCAAAACCTGAAAATCGAACGCCCACCGGGATTCCCATTGTTTGAGGAGTATGTCACAACGGATGGGAAGGCACGGTTGGCGGTGAAGGGCAACCCCAACTTGGCGAATGTGGCCACGGTCATGGTGGGTGTCCGGAATACCGACAAAGACGCACCGATTTTTGGATACGACGACGACGGATTGGAAAAGTGCGCCATCGTCTGGGTCAATGAGTTGAGGCTGAGTGAATTCAATGAGGAAGGTGGCTGGGCCGCAACGGCGCAGATGAATGCGAAGCTGGCGGACTTGGCGAATTTCTCAGTGGCGGCAAACATGTCTGTTCCGGGTTGGGGCGGGCTTGAGCAGCGCGTTCAGGAGCGGCAGCGGGAGACCCTGCAAGGCCTAGACGCATCGGGCACCGTGCAGGTCGGCAAGTTGTTGCCGAAAAAGTTGGGGATCACACTGCCCGTCTATGTGGGGTATTCGACCGAGATCTCCACGCCCCAGTTTGATCCATTGTCTCCGGACATTGAAATTGCTGCCCAAGAAGGGCTGTCCCAGGAGCGCCAGGAGAATGCCAAATCCGAAAACACCCTCCGATCCATCAACTTCTCAGGGGTCAAGATCGATCCTCAGTTCCGCGGCGGCGGTGGCGGCGGTGGAGCACGTGGCGGAGCGATGCCTGGTGGGCCTGGCGGTTCCGCCCGTGGTGGCTCGGCACGTGGGGGGTCGGCCCGCGGCGGCAGCGCCGGCGGGGGGTCAAAGATTGGCATCCTCAAGATGCTCGACCCTGGAAACTTCACGGCCAACTACAGCTACAACGAAACGTTCCGGCGTGACGTGAACACGGAGTTTCAAATGCGCCGGGAACACCGGGGTGGTCTGACGTACAACTTCAGCAATTCACCGCATCAGTTCAAGCCGTTTGGGAAGATTGGATTCTTGAAGGATTTGGACTTCATGAAGTGGCTGACGGACTTCAATTTCTACCTCGGCATCAAGCAATTCACGGCGGCCACCACCATGGATCGCCAGTACGAGAGCAGCCGCGTTCGCAACAACACGGCGGCCCTGTTGGGCGTGGAGACGAACCTCTTGATCAACACCCAGGTGGTCAAGACTTGGCAGTGGAACCGGAACTATGCGCTCAAGTACGACCTGACGCAGTCGTTGAAGTTCGACTTCAACGCACAGGCAAATGCGCTCGTGGGCGAGCCGGCCGGCGTCATCGATACGTCAGATGAAATCGGCTACCAGGCATACCGCGATTCTGTGCTCCAAAATCTCCGCAATGCGGGTGAGGTGACAACTTACAACCACAACATCACAGGAACCTACACGCTGCCGTTTTCGAAGTTGCCGTTGGTGAATTTCATCAACTCGGATGTCCGCTATCAAGGGACGTATCGCTGGGACCGGGCGCCATTCAGCCAGGATTCGCTGGGCAACACCATTCAGAACTCCCGGAACGTGAGCATCAATCTTTCTGGCAACTTGACGACACTTTACAACAAGGTGCCGTTTTTGCAAGAGGCCTTGAATGCCAAACCCCCACGGCGAGACAACAACAACCGAAGCCGAACAAACACATCGGACCGGGATGGATTTGGCCAAGAAGACGAGGAGAAAATCAAACTGGAAATCAACCCGGTGCAAGCCATTCTGCGGACGTTGATGTCGGTGCGCAACTTCTCCGGCAGTTTCTCCCGCAATGAGGGCATGCTTGTGCCCGGGTACTTGCCCAATGCACGTTGGGCAGGGTTTGATGACGATCTCACGGCACCGGGGCCCTTGTTTTTGCTGGGTCATCAGAACACAAATTTGGCAGGCGAACGCGTCGGCAATTTTGCCATCACGGCCGCGGAAAATGGTTGGTTGAGTGCGTTGCCCACTCAGAACCAACAATTCACCGAGACGTTCCAAGAGACCTTCAATGCCCGACTCAACCTCGAACCCGCGCGTCACTTGAAAATTGAGCTGACAGCGAATCGCAACATCTCCAGGAACTACACGAGTTTCTTCCGATTCGATGAAAATGTGGGGGAGTTTGTGAACCAATCGCCCAATGAAACCGGCCAGTTTTCGGCGACAATTTTCACTTGGCCGACGGCCTTTGTCAATGACGATGAAGAGTTCAATTCGGATTTGTGGGATGATTTCCTGCTCGGTCGATTGTCCATCTCTGAACGGTTGAACCGCCAGAGCTACAACCTCGACGAGCCGGAAGTCAATGGCTACTACCTGGGCTGGGGGCCCACCTCTCAGGACGTGACCATTCCGGCCTTCATTGCGGCCTACACAGGAAGGGATGCCGAATCTGCGCCTTTGGATGTCTTCGACACCCCCGTGGCGCCGAACTGGCGCATCACCTACGATGGGCTCACGAAGAATCCATTTTTCAAGCAGTATTTCAAGCGGTTCAGCCTCAACCACAGCTACCGCTCCACAATGACCACGAGTTACGTCACAAACCTCTCGTACGAGTCGGATCCGGCGACGGGGCTGCCGGTGGCCTTTGACCAAAGCGAATTTGGCAACTTCATCTCTGAAAGGCAGTTCAATACCGTGAGCATCTCAGAGCAGTTGTCGCCACTGATCGGCGTGGACATGACGCTCGATGCGGAAAACGAAAGCGAGCCGCAGATCCGCGTGGAAGTGCGCCGAGACCGGAACATCGCCTTTGGCTTGACGAATTACCAAATCACGGAGACGAAGAGCAATGCGGTGGTTCTGGGTTTGGGCTACAAGTTTGTGAATGTCCCCAATCCATTCATCAAAACGTACGGGAAGCTGCCGGTGAAAATGTTGAAAGAGACCGATTTGATCTTGCGCTGCGATGTCAACATCCGGGACAATTCCACCATCATTCGGAAGATGCAGGAGCGCCAAAACCAGGTGACTGCAGGCCAACGTCTCGTCTCCATCAAAGTTTCAGCAGACCTCAAAGTGAGCGATCAGCTGACGTTGCGGGCTTTTTATGATCATCAGATTACAGATCCGTACATTTCTACGTCCTTTGCAACGTCGAACATCAACAGCGGGGTGGCCCTGCGATTCAACCTCAATCAATAGACCCTGAATCATCAATTCACATGAACGTACCAGCAACATTGCGTTACACGAAGGAGCACGAATGGATTCGCCTCGAAGGCGACATTGCCACAGTGGGCATCACCGATTTTGCCCAAGGCGAATTGGGGGACATTGTGTTCGTCGAAGTGGAAACGGTGGGGGAGTCCCTCGCCGCAGATGAGGTGTTTGGCACGATCGAGGCGGTCAAAACCGTGAGTGATCTGTTCCTTCCGGTGGCCGGTGAAGTGGTGGCCTTCAACGACGCCATCGAGGCCGACCCAGAGATGGTCAACAAAGACCCCTACGGGGATGGATGGATCATTCAAATCAAAGTGACTGACCCAGCAGACGTCGAAGCGCTGTTGGACGCAGAGGCATACACCGCGGTCATCGGCTGACCACGCCATGGACTTGAACGCATCCGGTCCGAAGAAGCGTTGGCGAACGCGGCTCGTGCTCGCCCCCAGTTTGCTGACGTTGCTCGTGCTTGCCTTGCACGCCATACCGGGAGGCGACCTGCCCGCTCAAGATTGGATGTCCTTGTTCCACCTGGACAAGTGGGTTCATTTGGCGATGTTTGCCGCCCTCAGTTGCGCATGGCTCATTGCCTTTGGCAAGATGGGCATGGTGCGCAAAGGCCGGGTGTGGGTGGGTTTGGGCTGTCTCATTTATGCCATTTTGCTGGAGGCAGGCCAAACCACTTTTTTCCCCGACCGCCACGCCGACCTCTTCGACATTGCCGCGGACATGCTGGGCACGGCTGTGGGGTGGGCGGCCTTTCGAATGATTTACGGGTGTTGGCAGTGACGCGGGGTCTGGTGTTGGCAACTTTTGGCACGACGTTTGTCAAAACCCAGTTGAGACCAGGGCGCCCAATCGGTCCACTTTCGTAGCACTTGCCCCAAAAAGTCGGGAGGAATCCCTATTTTCGGGGCGCAATTCACACAAGGCACATGCTGAGTAGAAAAACACCAGAGGCAAACCTCGAAAACAAACGCCTCACATGGAGGGCATTGGGGTTCGTGGCTTCCCTTTCTTTGCTTCTATCTGCGCTCGCTTGGACGTCGTACGACGTGGCGATTGTTCAGAAAATTGATTTCGAAGCGGACCTGCTCGAGGACGAGGAAATCCCGGTGAACATCGTTCAACCGCCCCCCCCACCTCCGCCGCCACAGCAAACCACTGTCATCGAAATCGTTGATGACGAGGAGGAAATCGAAGAAGAACTCGAAATCGAAGACATCGAACTCGACGAGGACACCGAAATCGAGATCATCGAAGATGTCGAAGAGGAGGTTGAAGAGGACATCCCCTTCATGATTGTCGAGAACATGCCAGCGATGGGCGACTGCAAGTCAATGCGTGGCGACGAGCGCCACACTTGCACGCAGATGGAGATCATCAAATACGTCTCCAAGAACACAAAGTACCCGCCGATTGCCAAGGATGCCGGCATCCAAGGAACGGTTTTCGTCTACTTCGTTGTCGGAAAGGAAGGCAAGGTCCGGGATGTTCGTGTGCTTCGCGAAGTGGATGCCCGCCTTGACAAAGAGGCGGTGCGCGTGGTTGAATCACTCCCGGACTTTGAACCCGGCCAGCAACGAGGAAAGGCGGTCAGTGTCCAGTACACCATTCCGGTGAAGTTCATCATCAGATAAACCAGGGTGACCAGGGTGACCAGGGAACGAGGGGGACTAGGGTGACTAGGGAGACTAGGGAGACTAGGGAGACGAGGGTGACTA
>CBFIFE010000053.1:0-19659 GCA_965661765.1 uncultured Flavobacteriales bacterium | reverse complement strand
CGACTTTGGGCGTTCGGGAAAAGGGAAGCTTGGTTTGGCGAATGCCCTGTCGAACGGATTGGAGCACACCACCGATGTGAACAGGAATGAGCAACAAGTTCAACGCGTACACACGAAGGAGGTCCAAGCGTTCGTAGCCCATCAGCCGCAAGTCACGCCCGTAGAGCCAAAAGTAAGGGACTGCAGTCAGTGGGAGCCAAAAAGTCCCCACACTCGACGTGATGGGATAGGCCAGCAGGAGCACAAGGCCGAAATTGACGGTGGTGATGGAGACGAGGTAGTGAATGCGCATGAAGGCCTCTGCCATGGCCGCCATCGGAGAATGGCGGAAGCGGGCCGCGAGGTGGCGCAAGGCTTTGGGGAGAATGAGGAGCCCCCCGTTGGACCAGCGTCGACGTTGAATGAGCAAGCTCCCGAAGTCCGGAGGTGTTGCGCTGAAGGCCAAGCGATCGGCGACGTTGAGCAACGTCCAGCCGCGGCTTGCCAGGTCAATCGAGCTCTCCGTGTCTTCAATCACCGTGCGGTCTTGGATGAAGCGGGTGATGGTGCAGCCGCGTTCGGTGTCGCGCTCAGCGATGTCTTGAAGCGCTGTGAACCGCATCATGGCATTTGCCCCGACCCAATAGGTGCCTGACCAAGCCGTGAATCCCTGGTGAATGATGTACTGAACATCCGTGGTTGCCCCGGCCAGCCGCTCCAGCGAGCCCTGGGCACCTGGGATGGCGCTGTAAGGGGTTTGGCATACAGCAAGGCGTTCGTTACCAGTTGCTTGCATTTGGGCCAAAAGCGTTTCGGCATACGCCGGCAGAATGACGCTGTCGGCATCCAGTGCAATGATGAAGTCGGTCGGCGGGATGACCAAATCGGCGGCATCCGTCGCCTCGACTTCCCGCAAGTTTCCGGTCTTTGCCTCCACCGCCCACCGGCGCCCGATCAGCCCGATGTAGCTGTTGAGGTTCATCGCTTTGTTCGCCTCGTGGGAGAGGTTGGGGAAGGTCTTGCGTTCGAACGCACTGAACTGCGCGTCAAACATTGCGTGCAGCCGCGCACGATCGACCTTGCTGCATGCCGCTTCGTTGCGAAGACGCAAGGCCCGGTCGAGCAAGATTTCGCAAACAAAGAAACGGTGGGTGTGGGGGGAGTCGCTGAGGTCTGCGCCGCTCAACCACCTGTCGGCCTCTGCCTCGAGCCACTGGGCTGCATGTTCCGCCGCCGCCCGATCGTCAGAAATTCGACGGACATGGTCTGCGATTTGGTCAAAGCGCCGTTGAAGTTCCTGCGGCAATTGCCGTGCGGTCTCGAGCAGTTCCCGATCCCCTTGTGTCCGCGGCTGAGGGGGGTTGTCGATGAGCAAGACCACGCGCAGGCCCGGCCATTCTTGAAGCGCAGCGCTCAACAGGGTTTGCTCCATGACCGCGCGCTGCTCGTTGTAGCTCGGCACGAGGATGCACAGCTGCGCGGGCTTCAGCGGCCGGTTTTGGCTCGCCTTGCGGGCATGAAGTCGGCGACGGCGGGCGTAGAGAAGTCGGGTGATTTGGTAGACCAAACCCCCGTAAACCAACAACCCCGCCACCACCAAGAACAGGGCGTGGCCGGAGGCCTGGCGCCACGCACCATCGGCAAGCTCGGTGCGCAGAATCGGCACCTGTTCAACGGCCACAAGGCTCGTGGCCAGCAAGGTGAAGGCCACACCGATCGCCGAGGTCCATGCCTCACGCCGCCGCGACCATGGTGCCTCTGAGATGGGCGGAGCGAATTGCCGCCTCAGGGATGTCCAGCGCGCTGTCGTCATGGGGCTGGGGAGAGTTGAAGGGCCAAGGCCCGTGACGCCAGCGTGGCGCCGGAAGGCGTCAAGTGCGTGGCGTCATAGTGGTGTGCGCGAGAGGCATGCGGGCCTGCGCCTGCCGTGCCCATCAGTTCGATCACGTCGGCAGGACCCCATCGGTGGAGCGCGTCGAAATAGACGCAACCGTTGGTTCCCCAAAGCATTTGGAACAAAAAGACGCAACGAATGCCCTTTTCGCTCGCGGCGTCCCGAATTGCGGCCATGCGCTCCAGGTGGTAGCCGACCTCCGCCGGCGGACAAGTCCAGTGGATGCAGGGGTCTGGCGCGGCGCCACTGGCGCGGAAATCGAAGTCACGGGCTTCTGCCCGAAGTCCTGCCAGTCGTTCTTCCGGTCCCGCCAAAAAATCTTGACGCGCCCAGTGCAGGGCATCCGTGCGCGGCACCAAGGTGTCGAGCGGCGTCCAGCCCCGCTGCCGCCCGGATAGGGAGGCGCTGGGAGCCGGTGACCAGGCCTCCGTGCGCGTCCAGCCGAAGAGTCGGGCGATGGCGGAGGAGAGAAAGGTTTGGCCGGAGGCCCAAGCCCTCTCCACATCCGTGGACCAAGGCAACGCCCGCAAGGAAGCCCCCAACGCGTTCCCATTCAAGTACCAGGTTCGGCGCAAATGCCGCGCATTTTCGGGATGTGGCTGTTCGAAAGGCAAGAGATCCAGGACCATCAGCTCGACGCCTTCGGCCGCTGGGCTGTTCAAAAAGGCCTCCGCCAAGGCGTACGACTCCGGTGGGAAAGAAGCGCTCAGCCCCAAGTTGTGCCAAACCCAGTCCGTCTCTGCGTCCAAAACATCCGTCCGGAAGTGATGGCGGACGACGGAACTGCCGATGACCACGGCAGAGGTGCTGTCCCGGGCCGCGGCTTCGTGGAGAAGGGCGGCGAAGGTGGGGACGGCCCGTGCCGGCCGGTGCACCCCGGTGATGGGGTTGGCGATCCATCCCGCGATGACAAGAATGGCGAGCACCCCACAACAGCGCCGCAACAGAGCAACAGGTCCAGCGGAGAAACTCATGGTTCGGGGCAATCCGTGAGGGTTTTGTGAATCGCGCGTCCCAGGTGGCGGCTGTACTTGCGCGCCCCTGAGGGCAAGAAGTGTCCGTTGTCGTAAGCGTCGGTCGCGGTGAAAAGCGAGGGAGCGGCCGCTTCGCCCATGAACTGCAAAACATGACAATCCCCCCATTTGTCGAGGGCCTCGAAGTAGATGCATCCATTTGCCCCCCAGAGTTTTTGGAACACGAAAATCAATCGGATGTCCGCGGCATCGCAACGGGCTTTGAGGGCTGTCATTTGGTCCAAAACGGGGCGCACCTGACCTGCACAGTCCCAGTGAATCGTGGGGTCGGGCAGGGTCAGTCGGAGGTCGAAGTCCTGGGCGATGGCGCGGTTGTGCGCCGTGAGGCTGTCGGGATGGGCAAGAAATGCCTCTCGCGAAGCGCGCAGCCGTCCGGTCAACAGGTCCGCCGGCTGCAAGGCCACAAAACCGCGTTCCTTTCGGGAATCGGGGAAGGGGGGGGATTCGTGCAGCCAATGCCTCGCCCGCAAGAAGCCCACCAGGTGTTGGAGCCAAGTGGCGAGGAGGAGTTGGGTTTGGCCCCAACAAACATCCTGCATCTCCGGTTCTTCCCAAGGCAGCAACTTCAACCGCCGCCACATCTCCGGGAAATCCATCGCCCGGGCCTGCCGCAACGCCCCCGATTCCTCAGACAGCAAGGGCTCCGAGGGCAGCACATCCACCACCAAGACCTCACATGCTCCCGCTGGCAGCTCGTCCAGCAACTCGTGCGCCAGTTGGAAAGACTCTGGTGGCACAGCCCGCTGCACGCCCCAATTGTACCACGTCAATCCTGCGGTCTCAGCACCGTCCCGTTCATTCGCGGCAGCAGTGCAACTGTCCAAAACCGTCGGCACAACATGGTGCAGCACGACGGACGATCCGGCCACAAAAGCATTGGGCACGTTGGCCTGCCGTTCCATCTCGGCCAAGTGCGTCACCTTCTTGCCCAGTTCCGGAAAGGCCCATTGCCAGTCATAGAGGCCCGTCCAAGGCGTGATCGCTTTCGACATCAACCAAAACAGCCCGAGCAACACCACCCCCCGAAGCAGCAATGGGTTCCGCCGTCGCTCGGGCGATCGGTACAGGTCCTGCTTCTCAAGGGGCGCGGGGTCGGGCATGGCTGGGGTTACGGAAAAATGCCGCATGGGGTTCCATTTGGCTTCAAACCTGAGTAAATTGCTAAGATGTCTCGATTGTCTCTGTTTTCGACCCGCTCGCAGCGCGCTTTTTCGGCGGTTTTCCGCTTGACCTTGGCGTTGGCCTTTTTCCTGGACTCGGCCTCCGGCCAAACCCAATGCGAATACAACCCGGACGTCAACTGCGACGGGGTGATCGGTGCTGCCGACCTGCTCAGCCTGTTGACCCTCTTCAGCGATCAGACGAGCGTTGCTGCATCGCCTTGCGGGGGCGATACGACGCTGTATTGGGACGGGTACGCGTATGATTTGGTCGAGACGGCAGGCCAATGTTGGCTTGCCGAAAACCTCCGCTCCACGCACTACCGCAACGGCGAGCCGATCGAAGGGCCACTCAATGACGCATTTTGGGGCGCCACGACCTCTGGGGCATGGGCCATCTATGGCGATGGCGACTCTCAGATCTACGATGGCTCAGGCGATGAAGTGTCGAACCTTGCCGATTTCGGTCGTTTGTACAACTGGTGGGCGGTGGAGGACGAGCGGGGTTTGTGCCCGTTTGGCTGGCACGTTCCTTCAGAGGAGGACTGGGACCAACTTTCGCTCACCTTCGGCGGCAACCTCGAATCTGGCGCTGCCTTGAAGGCCTCCCCGAACGATTCCCCCGCCTGGACAGGCACGAACGAAAGTGGTTTCTCGGCGCTGCCGGGCGGCAAGCGCGATGATGGCCTGGGGCATTATTCCCATGGCACCACCCATGCGCATTTTTGGAGCGCCACACCATCCGGTTCGCTGTATGGTTGGAGTCGCCTCCTCTACACGAACTTCGGCAACATCTCGGAATCTTCCGAGCCCCACAACGAGGGGCTTTCGGTTCGCTGCCTCAAAAACGACTAACCCGGGAACTAAGGAACCAGGGCAACTAGGGAAGAAAGGAACTAGGGAACCAGGGCAACCAGGGAAGCCAGGGAAGCCAGGGAAACCAGGGAACCAGGGCAAAGAAAGAGCGCGGGGATGAGTGGATGGAGGAACTCGGGATTTGGGAAGGGTGGAGCCGAGCCGAGCTAGGGTGGGCAAAAGTGAGTCAGGCCTTTGACCGCGTGAGACCAGCTATGAGGGAGGGCTGAGCAGGGTGGCATTCTCGGGTCTTGGCCGAGGCGCGAGCGGTTCAAATGGTCAATTCGACTTTTTCCTAACCCAGGAGGTCCATCACTCCTCACAGCCGCCGTCTCGCTTCGCTTCAACTTCGGCGGCCGCTCCTGCGTTCCGGACCGCGTGTTCTGTCGGCCTTTGGCCGACCTCCCTCCATCATTCTTCAGCACCTCTCCCTCCCTTAGTCTCCCTGGTTCCTCCCTAGTCACCCTAGTCCCCCTAGTCCCCCTCGTCTCCCTCGTCTCCCTAGTCTCCCTAGTCTCCCTGGTTCCTCCCTAGTCTCCCTCGTCCCCTAGTCTCCCTAGTCTCCCTGGTTCCTCCCTAGTCTCCCTCGTCCCCTAGTCCCCCTAGTCCCCCTGGTCCCCCTAGTCACCCTGGTCCCCCTAGTCACCCTGGTCCCTCCCTATGCTTTCCGGACAAACTCGGATTTGAGCCCCATCGCACCAAACCCCTCAATCTTACAAGCAATGTCATGGTCCCCGTCGACCAGGCGAATGTTCTTCACTTTGGTGCCGGCTTTGACAGGCTTTGGCGCTCCTTTGACGGGCAAGTCTTTGACAACGATGACCGTGTCGCCGTTGTGCAATGGGTTGCCGTTCGCGTCGAAGGTGCCTTCTGGGTCTTGCGAAGGACGTTCTTCTGAGGCCAAATCCATTTGGCCCCATTCATGAAAACAATTCGGACAAGTCAACAATTCGCCTGTCGGGTAAGTGAAATCGGACTGGCATTTGGGGCAGGGAGGGAATTGTTCTTCCATGGCGTCAGGGTTTTCTCGCGGTTGTGCCGCAGCATTTTCCGCGCAAGTTCCGCCAATTTCCAGCAAGTTCCCTCGGTCCACTCCGGCCGAAATCGACCCCGTTCCTCCCCCTATCTTCGCCACCATGCTTTTCGAGGGATACGAGACGTTCGTGGGTGTGCTGGCGGCATTGCTGGCTTTTGGGGCGCTTCGCGTCTTCGCGCCGGACCGGCCAGTGCTTCGGCAAGCGGGGCTGCTGGTCATCAACGCCCTTGTCCTTTTGACCATCATCGGGGAGCATACGTTGATCGTTTTGGCCGTCCTGTCTTTGTTGGTTTACCTCGCAGCCCGTCCCGCCCGTCCCGCCGACCCCGCCCGTCCCGCCCGTCCCGCCCGTCCCGCCGACCCCGCCCGTCCCGCCGACCCCGCCCGTCCCGCCGACCCCCTCGCCCCCCTAGTCTCCCTAGTCTCCATCGTCTCCCTAGTCTCCCTAGTCCCCCTGGTTCCTCCATCGTTCTCGCGGCGATCATCGCCCTCTTCGCCCTGCGCTCGGACGCTTGGCTTCGCGGGTGGGTGCCGGCGCTCGAGGGGCCATTGCTATCGGTGGAGCGGGTCGGGCTGTCGTACATCTTGTTTCGCATGGTGCATTGGCTTGTGGAAAACAGAAAAGGCCAAATCCCAGTCGCCCACCCCATCACCTTCCTGAACTACATTTTTTTCTTCCCCACCTTCCTCGCGGGACCGATTGACACCTACCCCAATTTCCACCACAGCGCCCATCACCGGCCGCGTCGGGTGGAATTTGCCTGGGTGATGTACGGCGCGGGTCGAGTGGTGCTCGGGGCTGCGAAAACCCTCTTGCTCGTTCCGCTCGTTCGGCCATGGGCGATGGACGTGGCTGTGGTGGAGGAAGCGACGGGGTGGGAGGGGGGGCCTGCCATGGCCGCAAGCCTGCTCGCTTATTCGGCGTACATCCTGTTCGATTTCAGCGGATACTCGGACATTGCGATCGGCGTCGGAAGGGCCTTGGGGTTTCGGTTGCCGGAGAACTTTCGGACGCCCTATTTGGCGACGAGTTTGGCCGATTTCTGGCGCCGTTGGCACATCAGTTTTTCCGATTTTCTTCGGCGCTACGTCTTCAAGCCCACCTTGGTGCGCCTGAACCGCTGGGAGGCATTGGCCGCCCGCCGCGATGTGGTGACCGTTGTGGCGTACCTGTGGACTTTTTTGCTCTGCGGGCTGTGGCACGGCAGCGCGTTGAACTTCGCGGTATGGGGGCTTTGGCACGGGGCGGGACTCGCCATCGGCAAGTTTTGGCGCGAGCGATGGCGGCCGGTGTGGGCCCACGGACGAGGATATGATTTTGCGTCCATGTTGTTGACATTCAGCTTTGTGACGGCTGGCTGGTTTTGGTTTCACTACCCCATTCGACTCTCATGAAGCCGGTGCATCCGATGAAGCTGCTTGTGCGTTTGGGCCAAACCTCCCTCGCCTTCACCCTCCTGCTCCTGCTTGTGGGGGATCGGGTCATTCCGGCGTTCGCGCCGCAGCCTCCGGCGACAGCGCTGCGCATTCGCTCCGGCTTGCCGTTCAGGCACATCGACACCACTTTGACGCGGCACTTTGTCCGTTCGCTTCGGGGGCACGGCGGCGTGCTGTGCATGGGAACTTCGGAGACGACGACGCTGGCCGATGGGAATTGGCCAGATTTCTTGAATGCCGATGGACCCCGGGCGGCCGTTTTGGCCGGGGCTGGTCGTACGGCTGGCGTGCACCTGCCCTGGATGTGGGCGGCGGCGGGGGAGTGGTCGGGGGTGGATTTGGTCTACTTCCTCAATCCGGTGTATTGGAATGCGCAACTCGCTGATATTGAGCCTGAATACTGGCTTCGCTATGCGACGCCTTCGGGCTTGCGCCAAATCCGCGATCCCCACCCCGACCTCGCCCACCCCGTCCTCAACGCGTTGCCGGTTCTCGATCGCTGGCACCCTGGGCCGGCGCTTCGTTCTGCGCGTCGTCCATGGTTTCAAGACCTCCGATGGCACTTCAGCCCTCGGGAATTCGACCAAACCTTCGCGCCCTTGACCCCATGGCGCGGCCAATTGCCGCTGGCCCCTGACACGAACATCGACCTGGAGACGGGTGCCTTGCGCACCTTTGCGCATCCTGATTGGTTTTCGCCGGCGCGTCCTGCGGGCCAAGCGCCCTTCCGGGATGCCGAACTCCGCGCTTTTGTCGACGCTTGCGACCGCCTGGACATCCGGCTCACCATCGTTTTGGGGCCTGCAAATCTGCCTTTCATTCGCCACCACGACCCCTCTGCGCTCGCTGCCTCTCACAACTTGCAGGCGCATTTGCGGCAATTGCTGGATGATTTAGAGGTGCGCCATTTGGATTGTTCGGACATTGGAGAAATCCCTGGCGCCTTCAACGACCACCAACACATCAGTTCATACGGGGCATTTCTGATCGCTCAGCGTTTGCGTCAATCCCTGGGGCTTCCGAAATTGCAACCATGAAGTCGCTGCGACCCACCGCCCGTGCTTTGGTCATCGTCATCCTTTCTTTGACTGCCGCAATTGCCTTGTTGATGGTGCCCGAAGGCGGCGACGTCAGTTACCTCTACGCCGATTTCTAACCGTCAAACAACCACCTCCCCCTCGTCCCCCTAGTCCCCCTCGTCCCCTGGTTCCTTGGTTCCTTGGTCCCCCTCGTCCCCTGGTTCTTCCTCGCTCTTCTCGGGAACCAACGGGAAAGCTTCCTTCTCCGCAAGGATATTGAACCATTGCACCAATTTCTTCAAATCCGAGTTGAACACCCGCTCGTGATCGAGCTCAGGCACAATCTCGTCAATGAAAGCCCGGATTTCTGCCGTGCTCGCCTTGTGCGAAACGCCGGGTTTTCCCCCAGTGTGTTCGTGCATCCGGTTCAACACCTCCATCAAAAGGATGTCCTCCTCGGTGGTGTACATGGTGATGTCCCCGAGACTGCTCACACGGCTGGTGCCCGGCAGGCTCGAGCGTTTGCCGTCCAGCATGGACTCGACGACCAAGTTGTTTCGATTGGTCGCCAAGACCTCGTACAAGCCGGGCTTGCCGGCAATTGCGATGATTTTCTGAATGATCATGTCGGCCGCGAAATTAGGGCATCTTGGCGGTCATTCGTCGCAGTTCATCATAAGTCGGCAATTCCTGGATGGCCCGAGGCCCTGCTTCACCGAAGTTTTGTTGGAATGCCTGGTGGTGCAGGCCGTTGCTGAGCACGATGATGGGTGGGCTGGGGCGCAAGGCCAAACCATACCGCCACACCTGATCCAGCGCCCCTTGTGACAGCTTCACTTCGGGGGCTTTGCATTCGAGCAAGAGAAGTGGATGGCCCTCGGGGGTTTGGCACAAGACATCCGCACGCCGGCGCATGCCGTTCAGGATCAGCGGATGCTCCACGGACATCGCGCCCAATGGGCAGTTCAGGCCGGTGGACAACCAGCCCAGCCAATGCTGGCGAACCCATTCCTCCGGTTCGAGCTTCACAAACCTCCGGCGGGCGAGGCACTTGATTTGGTCTCCTCGCAGCAAGGGCGGCGGATCCAGCGCAGGCAAATTCAACCTGGGCAGTTGTGCATTCCGAGTGCTCTCCATTCTCGCCGACAAGTTAACCAATGTATCTTCGCAGCATGCCGCACCGACAGTTGCTCCGGGAAATTGACGCTGGACAGTTCAAGCCGATGTACCTGCTCCACGGGGAGGAGCCGCATTTCATTGACTTGCTTGTGTCGGCGCTCGAGCAGCAGGTTGTGGACGCGTCGATGAAGGATTTCAACCAATCCATTTTTTACGGCAAGGACAGCGAACTCAGCGACATCCTCGATGCCGCCAGGCGCTTTCCGATGATGGCCGATCGGCAGTTGGTGTTGGTGAAGGAGGCACAGGATTTGGGGGCTTGGCGTCGCAAGGACGACCTGGCCCGCTTGGAGGGGTACGCGGAGAATCCGGTGCCGACGACGGTTTTGGTCTTTGCATTCAAAGGAAAGAAGGCAGACGCGCGCTTGAAAGCGGTGAAATCCATTTCTCGCCATGGTGTGCTTTTTCTGAGTGAAAAGGTCAAAGATTGGAAGCTCGCAGACTGGATCAGCAGCCACATCCGCGATGAGGGTTTGCAAATCAATGCGCAGTCTGCCACCCTGCTGGCCGATCATTTGGGCAATGACCTGAAGAAAATCGCGAACGAAATCACCAAGCTCAAGATTCTGTTGCCAGCGGGGTCAACCATCACCCCTGAGCACATTGAGGAGCACATCGGCATCAGCAAGGATTTCAATGTCTTCGAATTGCAGAATGCCCTCGCGGCAAAGGACGTCGGTCGGGCAAACCGCATCGTCAATTACTTCGAGGCGAACCCGAAGGACCACCCCGTTGCGATGATTCTGCCGGTGCTTGGGGGCTTTTTCATGAAGTTGTTTGTTTATCATGGTTTGGCGGACAAAAGCCAAGGGGCGGCGGCGCGGGAAATGAGATGTGCGCCTTTTGCCGTCAAGCAGTACGCTGCTGCGGCTCGCCATTACAACATGGCGAAAACAGGCCGGATTTTCGGGTACTTGCGGGATGCCGATCGCAAATCGAAGGGCCAGCAAAACGCCACGACGACCCACGGGATGTTGTTGCGCGAGGCAGTGTTCAAGATTTTGCACTGAACGCGGGGCAGGACGTTGCGGGTTTGGCACAAACCTTGGACGGGCTTGCCGGCGGACAAATCATCGTTGCATTCTTGCCGAGTCATCCGCGCGAAACCTTACTTTTGACAGCAATGGAACAACGAAATCTGTTTGAGACAATGATCCACGATGTGAAGATTGGTGCCCTGATGGTGGCGGGTGCTTTGGCGGCAATGCCGGCTTTTGAGGCCGCTGCGCAGGATGATTCCGACAACCTGGTGCCCAATGGAAGCTTTGAGAATGCCGATTTGAAGCGGTTGAAGAAGCCGGGGGAGTTGGAGATGTATTGTGATGATTGGTTTGGGGCGACCGATGCTTTGCTCGATTTGTATGCCGAGGGCATGAAGAGTGAAAAGGTGAGTTTGCCGACGAATGAGCGGGGAACTGTTGAACCTGCAGATGGCATGGTTTGCGCAGGTTTGTGCGCTTATTCGAAAGATCCGCGTTCAAGCCGCAATTACTATGAGATTGAATTGCTTGACAACTTGGAGAAAAACCAGTTGTACTGCGTTTCGTTTGATATTTCGCTGAGCGACATGAGCCGTTATGCTGTGAATGGCATCGGGGCTTTGTTGAGTGATCGAAAAATAGACCAAAACAACACCGGGCTCATCGTCCGAGACCCCGACATCATTCACGAGACGAAGAAGGTCCACATGTTTCGCGATGGTTGGGAAACCGTTTGTGGCACGTTCATCGGCACGGGGCAAGAAGAGTTTTTGATCATCGGGAACTTCCTCGGCGATCGGGATGTCGAAGACGAGAAGATGGGCCGTCCATCTGGCGTTTCGGGCTCGCAAACGAACGACGCGTACTATTTCCTCGACAACATCAAGGTCTACCCGATCACGGCGAAGAGCCAGTGTGTTTGCAGCGCGGCAGATGAAGTCAAGGAGGATTTGGTGTATGGCGCCAGTTTTGCTGTCGATGCAAACATGAAACCAGCAGATGTGGTGGCGGGATCGGCGGTTTACTATGCCTTCTTGAAGCGCTCACCCACGGCGACAGGAACTCGCACCGTGAACCAGCTGGTCGCGCTGATGAAGGAAAATCCGTCCATGCGCATTCGGGTGATTGGGCACGCTGACGATGATGAATTCAATGAAGGCAAAATCAATGGGCGTTACAAAGACTTGGGCGAGAAACGGGCAGCGTACGTGGTTCGTTTGATGACGGAGCAAGGCATCGGGGCGGATCGCCTGGAGGTCGACGCTCGGGAGAATACCGATCCCGCGTCCACCCGAGACACAGAAATCAGCCGCGCTCAAAACCGACGGGTCACCTTTGAAGTGATTCGCTAACCCGCCGGCGTTGCATCGCATTTGCACTTGGATTTGGGCGTGCGCCTCTCTGCTGAGCAGTGGGGTTCACGCCCAATCTTATTCTGAGGTCGACAATCTGTTGGTCGACGGGTCGTTTGAATGGAAGCGTTGGTGCCCATCGGGTTACAACCAACGGGAGTTGAAGACACTGGAGCACTGGCGCCAACCGACGGACGGCACGTCGGATCACTTCGCGGCCTGTGCCGGAAGCGGATCGGCGGCTGGCGTGCCTCGAAACGTTTTCGGGGAAGCCCCACCGGTGGATGGCGAGGCCTATGCCGGTGTCGTTTTGCACTCTGCGTCCAAGCCCAGCTATCGGGAGTACTTGACCACGAAAATGACCCGCGATCTCGTTGCGGGCGAGTGGGTTTGCGTGTCGTGGTGGGTGATGGCCGCCGATGGCGGTCGGCTGGTCACCGATCGCATGGGGGCAGCCCTCACCGAAAAAGTTCCGAAGGGAAAAGGGGAGGGCCTCTTGAAAGACATTTCGCCAGCCGTCGACAACCCGGCCCTGCACATGCTCAGTGACCGATATTCTTGGATCTTGCTGAGCGATGCTTACCAAGCCCGAGGCGGTGAGCGTTGGTTGACCTTGGGGAGTTTTGCGGGTCCTGAAGAAACGCGCGTGCTCGAACGCGCTGACGCCACCGGCGAAACCAGCATGTGGTCCTACGTCTATGTCGATGCAGCCGAAGTTCGCCCTGTGCATTCTCCGGAGGAGTGCACCTGCCTCAACCGGACGTATGCTGCAGAAGCCACGGATCCGCCTTGGCAGGTTTTCTTGAAGGAGCGCGTGACGCTGTCGAGCGTCCTGTTCGCCTTTGATTCCTCAGCCTTGGACGCGGATGCCATCGCGCAATTGGACCAAATCGCCCACACCATGCGCACCAACCGCTTCATCGTCATGGAGGTCAATGGCCACACCGACATTGTCGGTCCTGATGGGTACAACCTCGCGCTGAGCGAGCGGCGTGCACGAGCGGTCATGGACCATTTGGCCCGTGCAGGCGTGGATCCGAATCGCCTCAAGTTGTCCTATCACGGCAGTCGATTGCCCACTGCCGACAACGCCACTGCGGACGGGCGTCGCCAAAACCGCCGCGTGGAGTTCGAGCTGCTCGAGCACGCTTTTCTGCCAGTCAACTGACCGCGTCTCCGCATCTCGTCTCCGCATCGTTCAGCTCGCAAATCGGTCCTGCTTTGGGATGCTGTAAAACGCCACCAAACTCGCTGCGAAAAACACAATCAACGCCAAGATGCTCGACCGCATGGACCCCGTGAACCCCTCAATGTATCCCCAGCTGAACATCCCGATGATCAGCCCTCCCTTTTCCAGCACTTCATAAAAACTGAAGTAGGAGGCGTGGTCTTCGGTGTCGGGCAGGAGTTTGGCATAAGTTGAACGATTCAAACTTTGAGTCCCGCCCATCATGAAACCGATGAAACCGGCGGCCACATAGAAGCCCAACTTGCCATTGACAAACGCCCAGGCGTACACGCAGACCCCCACCCAAACCAGGATGCACCAAATCAACGTGCGAATGTTGCCGATCCGCCCCGAAAGCCACGACACGAGCCAAGCGCCGGGGATGGCCAGCAACTGAACGGCGATGATGGCCACGATCAACTCGCTGCCGGTCAAGCCCGCTTCCTTGATGCCGAAGGAGGATGCCATCAACATGATGGTTTGGATGGCCATGGAAATGATGAAAAAGCCGATGAGGTAGCGTTTGAGGGAGGGGCGCTGGCGCAAATCGTCCGCGACTTTTCGCAGCTCGCGGAAGCCGTGCCAGAAAATGTTGCCGGATTCCCATTTTCGGTTGAAGGGGTTCGCGGGGAGTCTGCGGAATGGGATTTGGGCCCACAGGATCCACCAAACCCCCACCAGCACAAAGGACCATCGCGTCAAATGGTTGCCGATGCCCAGAATCATGCCCAGGCAAACAAGCAAAAGAAGGAGGCTGCCGGCATAGCCCATGATGTATCCGCGGGCGCCCAACTTGTCATGGTCTTCTCGCGGGGCGATTTCAGGCAAGTAGGCGTTGTAGAAGCCCAAGCTGCCCCAGAACCCGACGTTCGCCAGAAACAACGACAGCATGCTCCATTCCAAGTGGGCCGCATTGAAGAAATACATGGTGGCACACGAAGCGCTGCCGAGGTAGCAGAACACTTTCATGAAAAACAGTTTCTTGCCCGCATAATCTGCCATTCCGCTCAGAAGGGGACTTGCAATGATGACGATGAGAAAGCTCGCGGCGAGCACATAGCTGTACAACTGGGTGTTGATGAATTCCGCCCCGAAGAACAGCACTTTGTCGCTCGTTCCTCCGTCAGGGGTTTCCGATGTGGTCAGGCCGGTATAGAAGATGGGGAAAATGGCGGTTGTGATCACCAGGGAGTAGACGCTGTTCGCCCAATCATACAATGCCCAAGCGTTTTGCACGCGTTTGCTGTGCATCGGGGAATGATCCGCTTGTTGAGGGGAAGAAGTCATGCCCGGCAAGATAGGGAGTGGCATGGAATCGGTTTTACCTTTGCTGGCGCATGGAACAATTTGACTGGGTGATTGTGGGTGGCGGCATCGTGGGTGCTGCGACATTTTACGAAATGCAGCGTCGCCATCCGGAGGCTCGCCTGTTGCTGGTGGAAAAAATGCCCGCGCTGGCGGATCACCAGACAGGCAACAATTCGGGGGTCATCCATTCTGGCTTGTACTACCCCCCGGGGTCGCTGAAGGCCCGCAATTGTGTGGCGGGGCGCAAGGCGTTGGTCAAATTTGCGCAAGAGCACAAGGTGCCGCACGATGTTTGCGGCAAGGTTGTGGTCGCTGCGGATGATTCCGAGTTGCCGATGTTGGAAAAGATTCATGGAATCGGTCTTCAAAACCAAATCGAGGGGCTCCAGCGCATCACCGGCGACGAACTTCGGGACATCGAACCGCACTGTCGTGGCACCGCTGCCCTTTGGGTTCCCGTCACAGGCATCATCGATTACCGAGCAGCGACCGAAAAGATGGTGGAAATCGCCCTTTCCATCCAACCGAGAAGCGTCCTGCGCCTCGGCGAGGAGGTCACTGGATTTTCGCCTTCTTCGGAGGGTTCCACAGTCATACATACGAACAAGGGGCAGTACATCGCTCGCCGTCACATTGTCTGTGGAGGTTTGCAGGCGGATCGTTTGGCGCGAAAGGACGGCGTGGCCTTGCGGGAACGCGTCGTCGGCTTCCGAGGGGACTATTACGAACTCGAGGACCACGCAAAGCACAAGGTTCGGAACTTGATTTATCCCGTTCCCAACCCCGACTTCCCGTTCCTCGGGGTCCACTTCACCCGCATGACGGATGGTGAAATTGAGTGCGGGCCCAATGCCGTTTTCACGTTCAAGCGGGAGGGCTACGGCAAGACAGATTTTGATTTGCGCGACACCATGGAGGCTTTGGGCTACGGGGGAACGTGGAAGCTGTTCTTCAACAACATGTCCTTTGGCATCAACGAATACCGGCGGGCGTTTTCGAAGCGTTTGTTTTTGAAGACGCTTCAGCGTTTGATTCCGTCTCTGGAAATGGGCGATCTCCGGCCTGGACGCAGCGGCGTTCGTGCGCTTCTGCTCTCAACGAATGGCGACACAAAAGATGACTTTCGCATCGAGACCACGTCCCGAAGCATTCATGTGTTGAACGCGCCATCGCCAGCCGCCACAGCAGCACTGGCCATCGGAGAGTACATTTCTGATTTGGCGGATGAGATGGTCGGGGTGACTGCTTGACAACTGGGTCGTCGCGCGCCACGTCCGTCTCAGAACAATCGACTCTTCGAGGGAGCCTGAACAAAAAAAGCCGTCCTCCTCATGGAGAACGGCCTTCGAGTCGAGTCGCTGGCAAGGATTCACGCCTCACGCCGACCGAAAGTCAGCATGCTGCGCTGCGATTTGGGTCTTATTGTTTCTTTTCTTCGGTCTTGCCTTGGCAAGATGCACCATCCTTCTTCTCACCCCCTTTGCTGCAGCAAGAGCTGCCTGCCTTCTCCTCGCCCTTCGTGCAAGCACCTTCTTTCTTTGCACCGTCTTTGCTGCAACATCCGGCTGACTTGCCTTCTTTGCCCTTGGTGCACTCTCCGGATTTCTTGTCAGCAGTTTGCTCAGTTGACTTCGCATCCGCTCCCTTGTCGACAGCAGACTTTGTGGTCGCGCCACCGATAGCGGAGCTCTTCATGGTCTGTGTAGTGGACTTTGAAGAAGCAGTAGAAGCATCGCTTTGTGCGTTCGCTGCGAAAGCGAAGAAGGCGAATGCGCTGAGAATCAAAATTTTCTTCATAATGCGAAGCGTTGGTGTTTAGGTAAGTATGTTTTCAACGCAACAAGATAGTCGAAAATTCTTGTTTGCGCAACAGAATGTCGTAACTTTGTCGCCGCTTCAGACCAAGGTGTTTGTTGCTGGAGAGGTGCCGGAGTGGTAACGGAGCAGATTGCTAATCTGTCGGCGGGCAACCGTCGCCCGGGTTCGAATCCCGGTCTCTCCGCTCAATCAATATCCCTTGGGATGCAAAATGCTCAGAGCCAATGTTCTGGGCATTTTTTTTGCGTCAAACTCACCCCCGAAATCGGCGGGGGTGTTCATGAATTGGTAACAAACTTGCACGGGGAGCTATCCTATCGTTTTGCAATTTTGTCTTTCCCCAATCCACCCTGTCTACTTCACGTCCACATATGTACCCTGCCCTTTTAGAAAGGATTCACGCGCTGCGATCAGCAACGCCTCCTGCGAACAGGTTGGAAGTGCTTCTACCGTTGATCGATTACATCCAAGCCAAAGTCGATGCAAACGCACCGGTGCGGCTGAATTTCATCTGCACCCACAATTCAAGAAGGAGTCAGTTTTCGCAGATTTGGGCACAAACTGCTGCGGATTATTTCGGGGTGCCGGTGGTGTGTTTGTCTGGAGGGGTGGAGGTCACGGCCTTCAACGAGCGCGCGGTGGCTTCCACGGAACGGAGTGGCTTTAAAGTGGAGCACGGCAGCGGTCCGAATCCGGTGTATGTGGTGCGGCACTCACCCGATGGGGAAGGCGTGCGCGCCTTTTCCAAAGTGTTCGATGACCCGGCCAATGCAGGTGGGCCGTTTGCGGCTGTGATGACCTGTGCTCATGCCGATGAGCATTGCCCGTTTATTCCCGATGCCGAGGTGCGGCTTGCAGTCCGCTACAACGATCCCAAGGCGTTTGATGAAATGCCGGAGGAGGCCGCCCGTTACGACGAACGCTCGGACCAAATCGCTTCAGAAATGCTGCACGTTTTCTCGCAAATCACGTTCCCCTCATGACGAATGCACCTAAAGACCTGAGCTTTCTTGATCGCTACCTGACCCTTTGGATATTCCTGGCGATGGCGCTGGGAGTGGGGTTGGGCTACGGCCTGCCCGCTTTGCCCGAGGCCATTGATGCTTTGACGTACGGAAGTACAAATGTGCCCATTGCCGTGGGGTTGATTTTGATGATGTACCCACCGTTGGCCAAGGCCAATTACACATTGCTTCCGGCGGTATTTCGCAATGTGCGTGTGTTGTCCGTTTCGTTGGTGTTGAATTGGATTGTAGGGCCGGTGTTGATGTTTGCGCTCGCCTTGATCTTTTTGCAGGATCACCCGGACTACATGGTGGGGCTGATCTTGATTGGGTTGGCGCGCTGCATTGCCATGGTCTTGGTGTGGAATGATTTGGCAGATGGCAGCAGCGAATACGGAGCGGGACTCGTTGCCCTCAATAGTCTGTTTCAGGTGTTCGCCTACAGCTTTTATGCCTGGCTGTTCATCACTGTGTTGCCTCCTTATTTTGGATTCGACGGTGCGATTGTGGACGTGTCCATCGGCACCATTGCGGAGAGTGTGGCGATTTATTTGGGCATCCCATTTCTGGCGGGTGCGTTGAGCCGAATGGGGTTGACCAAGGCGTTTGGCGAACAGTGGTATGCGACCAAATTCATCCCGGCCATTTCCCCCATGACACTTGTGGCGCTGCTCTTCACTATTGTGGTCATGTTCTCGTTGAAAGGCGAGTTGATTGTCCAAATCCCCATGGACGTCGTCACCATCGCGATCCCTTTGTTGATCTATTTCGCGGCGATGTTCCTCATTGGATTCTTTGTGAGCAAAGCCGTGGGGGCGACCTACGATCAAAACGCCGCCATCGCGTTCACAGCGGCGGGCAACAATTTTGAGCTCGCCATCGCCGTGGCCATTGCGGTATTTGGGTTGAATTCCGGGGAAGCATTTGCCGGAGTGATAGGGCCCTTGGTGGAAGTGCCAGCCTTGATTTTACTCGTGCGCGTGGCCTTCCGACTCAAAGCGAAATACTATCCGAGTTGAGGTTGCACACAGATTAATTTCAACTATCTTTGCCCCCGCTTACAGCGCTCGGGGCGTGGCCTAGTCCGGTTACGGCGCCTGGTTTGGGACCAGGAGATCGCAGGTTCGAATCCTGCCGCCCCGACAACAAATAGAAACGCCCGGTCTCCAATGAGAGGCCGGGCGTTTTTCGATTCAGGCTCGTTTTACAATGTCGAAGGGCAGACGTAATCCGACTTCGGAGCGTCCGTCTCCTTGATGGCGCCGTACCCACCCTGCACATCAATCATGTTGTGAATGCCGCGTGCCTTTAAGATGGAAGAGGCTACCATGGAGCGGTAACCGCCTGCACAGTGCACATAGAACTCGCCTTCCTGTGGGAATTCAGCGAGGTGGTCGTTGAGGCTGCTCAACGGCGTGTGGTGGGCAGTCAACACGTGTTCAGACAGGGGCTCACCGGGCTTTCGGACGTCGAAAATGCGGTCCGCAAAAGCCTCGTAATTCGCGGCCATTTCGGTTGCAGGAACTGACTTCACAGTATCGATTTCCTTGCCGGATGCTACCCAGGCGTCTATGCCGCCTTTTAGGTACCCGTAGGTCTTGTCGAATCCTACACGGGAAAGGCGTGTGACGACCTCCTCTTCGCGTCCTTCGGGGGCCACCAGGATGATGTTTGTGTTCACGTCGACAATTAGCTCACCTACCCACGGCGCGAAATTGCCGTCGATGCCGATGAAGATGCTGCTGGGGATGTGTGCGGCGGCAAATTCCTGAGGGCTTCGCACGTCGAGTACGAGGGCTTCGGTCTCGTTCGCGACGGCCTCAAACGCATCGGGAGACAAGGCCTCCAAACCGCGGCTCAGTACGTTGTCGATGGGTTCGTAGCCTTCTTTGTTCAGCTTCACGTTGAGCGGGAAGTATGCAGGCGGTGGGAGCAAGCCGTCGGTGACCTCGGCGATGAATTCCTCGCGGGTCATGTCTGCGCGGAGTGCGTAGTTCATCGCCTTTTGGTTGCCGAGGGTGTCCACGGTCTCCTTCATCATGTTTTTGCCGCAAGCCGATCCGGCGCCGTGCCCCGGGTAGACCGTGACGTCATCCGCGAGTGGCATAATCTTGCTGCGGAGGCTGTCGAACAGGGTGCCCGCCAATTCCTCCTGCGTCAGCGTCGCCGCTTTTTGAGCGAGGTCGGGACGTCCTACGTCGCCGAGGAACAGGGTATCGCCGGTGAAGATGGCGTGGTCTTTTCCGTTTTCGTCGATGAGGAGGTAGGTGGTGCTTTCCATCGTGTGGCCAGGCGTGTGCAAGACCTTGATGGTGACGTCGCCGACCTGAAGCGATTCGCCATCTTCGGCAACGTGCGCATCAAACGTGGTGTTGG
>CBFIFE010000052.1:0-20155 GCA_965661765.1 uncultured Flavobacteriales bacterium | reverse complement strand
CTGCACGCGGCCAAGTGCGACGTCAGACTGAATCGCAGCGGTGCGAGTGTCCAAAGCGCCCACATGCGTGGCGCGTGAGACGGATTGGGAATGAATCCCCGTGTTGTTGCCCAACAAAAACGCCAATTCTTCCGCAGGAGCTTCAGCAAACTCTGGATAATTCGCACTCATGTTGTTAGTCATCTGCCAACCCGCGTGAGCGTTGGTCAGCGCAATGTTTCCCGAGTCGGTGCGCAGGGTTGCATCATAAGGGTCCTCCCAGTCGCTGCGCTCCATACTGAACTCAGCTGACTTACTGTATCCACTGCCATAATCAAGCATGTCAATGGCGAAAGACTGCTCTCCAGTCACATCGGAGATAATATCGAGTTCAACGTTCGCACTTTGGTTATTGTCTGCGTCATTCACTTTTTGGGAATACGTATAACGGACACTATCGGGGAATGAGTTAACGTCCAAACCAGATTCGCTGTACGCGTCATAATCCGGTGTACTATAGGCGGTAACAAAGAAATCGAACGCTGATCCGTCCTCATCTGAGTCAACCTCGACGAAAGCTTCTGACCAAGTATTGGTCAAATCGACCTCGGCATCCGTATACATCTCCGCGGAGCTCGATGTAGGGGTTGATCTTGAATCCAACTCGCTGTAGCCATACCCACTATAAGGCATGTCTTCGGAATAATTCTCCAAATAGCTGTGGGCAGTTCCTTCAGCGTCACTGTCCATCCAAAGATTGTTGAAGGCATAGCTGACATCGGGGTTCCAAGAATCAACATATATTTCGCCGTTGCCTCTGTAATTGGATGAGTCCTCGTCTCGAGCAGAGAACAAATTGAAGTAACTCCAACTGTATCCATTTTCCCAACCATCTTCATCCGCAAGGTATGATTCCATCCAATTCCAAGTTTCAGTCGGTGCATAATATTGTTCAAACACTGAGAGGTCCCTATAGTTGGTGCGCCGATCATTGCCAGTCCACAAATAATTGGCAACCCCCTCTGAATTCGATTTGCTTAGAGGAATCCCAACTTCCAAGCCGCCCTCCAGGTCATCTTCACCCACACCGTGCGGCGCAAAAACGACGCCTTCAGTCGAATTATTGACAACGGAATCCACAGCCAGCCTGTTGATTTGCAACATATTCGCATCTATGCTGTCTGCATAAAGGGTACCCGTGATATTCGCACCGCTGTTCGCGTGCAAGCTGTCGTTCAACGACGTCTCGCCATCCACCTCCAACGTGCCCGTGATATTCGCGCCACTGTTCACATGCAAGCTGTCGTTCAAGGTGGTCTCACCTGACACAGTCATTGTGCTGCCGAAGGTGGCCGCGCCATCCACGTTGAAAAGCGCCTCAAGGTCAACATTGCCTGCTACGTGGACGCTGTCACCCAGAGATGTCAGACCCGTCACGTACAATGTCTCCCCGATCGTCACCGCTTTGACCACTTCCAACGAATCCGAGAATTCCACAAGACCAGAAACCGTCAATGAGTCTCCAAACGAAACCGCATCCAAGACCGAGAGCCTCCCGGTGATTGCAGCGTCCTTCGCAAGCGTGAGGCTGTCCGCTGCAAGTGTGCCTGTCGAAGTCAGGCCCCCGAGCCCTGTGATGTCATAGGAACTGAAGTTGATGTCCATGCCAGGGTTCGAACCATTGCCAAGTACGTCACTCCAGCTGAGGTTTGGTCCCTCAGAATCGGGCGAACTGACAGTTTGAAAGAGCTCGTTCAACTCAGACTCCAGCTGAATCGCATTGATTTCCAAAAAAACCTTGTTCCCTGACTGCACATGCTGGACAGCCTGAGAAGTGTTCGACTGCGCCGAGGCCCTTTCTCCGCAGAACATCAGCGCCGCTGATGTCGCAAGAAGCAAAAATGATTTCGTCGAGAATTTCATAGCGTTGATTTGTATAATTCGGTTGTTCAACACTACAAATTTGGCAAGACCAAAGAGTCAAATGCGTGAAGACCAGAGGATTGGTACAAAACCTGATGGATTCCAAGAGAATGTGAATCAAGAAATTCACACAAATTCACGCATTCGTGACAAAAGGTGAATTGCACCCCGGTCTCAGTTGAGCCATCCTGAACCGACTTCGGTCGTGCGCGAGAACAAGGCACATCGACCTTCGAAAATGGCAGAGAATTTTGCGCAGGGTGTTTCGTGGATGAGACGACAACATTTCCGATCACCGATTGCCCGCCGACTGGCGGGCTTAGCGGGTGTTGCTTTTCACCATGCTGAAGCAAGCTTCGAATGGCTCCAACAAAAAACCGCCCACCTTGCGGTGAGCGGTTCCTGAATTGTTGTCGGGGCGGCAGGATTCGAACCTGCGATCTCCTGGTCCCAAACCAGGCGCCTTAACCGGGCTGGGCCACGCCCCGCCGACTAACGAGGCGCGAAGATAGGGTGAATTCAATTCACTTCCGCAATGTTCAAGCGAATTGCTGTCTTGCCCGGCTTGCCGAGGAAAAGGATTTGGTTGAGCGCATCGGCCGGCACAAAATCGAACCGATTGATTGTCTGGTAAGTGACTTCGTGATTGGCCTCAAAGCGCTCCCGAATCCAAACCGAATGGACAGCCGTCGGCGCGGACAACACCACCGGGTCAAACCCATCGAACAACACGGGATCACCATTCGGGGAAAGGGCGTAGAAGCCATCAATCACCTCGCCTGTGGGCAATTCCATGGCCCAAGAAATGCCCTCGAGATTGTCGGGATACGCGAGCAAGCCGATGGATTCGAGCATCATGGGTTGTGGATTCGCTGCGTTTGCTTGATTGCTGGGCGCAGAAACGGGGTCGACGTAGGTCTCTGGTGAGCAAGCCGTGAGCAGAGCGGACAACGCAACGAGGGCTGTCAGAGAAAGCGGGGTGAATTGGGGTCGAAAACACATGGGGAACAAGGATTGATTGCGGTTTTGAAATCCGGTGCAAAAATCGCTCGGGAGGGTGGGGAATGTCATCGATTTGGTCTGATGAAATTGCCAAAGAAACAAACCCAAATCCTTGATTTTCATGAACCTCTACCTTGTCACAACTTCATCAAATCAGGGCGAATGTGAAGAGAATGTGAATCGCTCCAGTGTGTCTGTTGGACACTTCAAAAGAAACGCAACGAAAGGGATGATGATGGCTAACTTCGCGAGCCATGACGGACATTGAAATCGCACGAAACGCCCAGCCCATCGGACTTTCCGAGCTGGCCGGCAAACTGAACATTTCCCCAGAAGTGCTGCTGCCTTACGGGCACAACAAGGCGAAATTGCCCCTGCACCTCATTGATGAAGAACGTGTACAAGCGTCCCATTTGGTGCTGGTGACCGCCCTTTCGCCGACACCCGCTGGGGAGGGGAAAACGACGACCTCGGTGGGGTTGACGGATGGTTTGGCCAGGATCGGGAAGCGCGCGGCAGCGGCGTTGCGCGAGCCATCGCTGGGGCCCGTGTTCGGCATCAAGGGGGGGGCAGCCGGGGGCGGCCACGCGCAAGTGATTCCGATGGAAGACATCAACCTGCACTTTACCGGAGACTTTTCGGCTGTGGAGAAGGCCAACAATTTGCTGGCGGCGATGATTGACAACGACATGCAGCGGCGAGATGGCGGGGTGGGCTTGGACCCGCGGTCGGTGTTGTGGAAGCGGGTGATGGACATGAACGACCGCTCGTTGCGCCAAATCGTTACCGGAGGCGGTGGCCGCAATGGTGGGGTGCTCCGGGAGACAGGCTTCAACATCACAGCTGCATCGGAGGTGATGGCCATCTTGTGCATGGCCCGGGATGCGGCGGATTTCAAGGCGCGATTGGGCCGGATTTTCGTGGGCGAGCGGCGGGCGGATCGCTCGGCGGTGTTCGCGGAGTCGCTCGGCGCAGTCGACGCCATGGCGATTTTGATGCGGGAGGCGTTGATGCCCAATTTGGTCCAAACCCTCGAAAACAATCCGGCCATCCTGCACGGCGGGCCTTTTGCCAACATCGCGCAAGGAACGAACAGCCTGATGGCCACCAAGATGGCCATGACGCATGCGGACTGGGTGGTGACGGAAGCGGGCTTCGGAGCGGATTTGGGGGCTGAGAAGTTTTTGAACCTCAAGTGCCGGACGGGCGGCATCATGCCCAAGGTCGCTGTGGTCGTGGCGACGGTGCGGGCCCTGAAATACCATGGCGGTGTGGGCCTGGCGGACCTCGGTCAGCCGGATCCACAGGCGGTGCAGCGCGGGCTGGCGAACCTCGGCAAGCATGTGGAGAACATGCAAGGGTTTGGGCTGCCAGTGGTCGTGGCCATCAATGCCTTCACGGGGGACACGGAGGCCGAGATGCACGAGATTGAGGCGGCGTGCGCGACGTGGGGGGTGGCTGTCGAGCGAAGCGAGGGCTGGGCCCGGGGTGGAGCGGGTTGCGAAGCGCTGGCGAAAGCCGTTGTGGCAGCTGCGGATCATGCGCCGAAATCGCTGACGCACACGTATGATTTGAGCGATGATTTGGAGACCAAACTCCACGCCGTGGCCACGTCCATCTACGGGGCCGACGGGGTGGATTTGACCAGCGATGCCCGGGCGGCACTGAGGCGGCTCGAGGCTGCGGGTTTGGCCCACCTGCCGATCTGCATGGCCAAGACGCAGAAAAGTTTGAGCGACGACGAGCGCCGCATCGGACGTCCGCGAGATTTCCGCATCACTGTGCGCGACTTCGAAGTGGCCGCCGGCGCTGGGTTCATCGTTCCACTCACCGGCACGATGATGCGCATGCCCGGTCTGCCTGCCAAACCTGCTGCGCTCGGCATGCGTTTGGATGCTGACGGCACCGTCCATGGCTTGAGTTGAATTCAAAATTGACAGCTTTTGTCAAAACAATTCGACTTACCAACAAACCAAACCCCAATAAGCTGACGGTCCTATTTTTGTGGGGCATGATACCGCGCACAGTACCCATTTCACTCGCTCTCTTGTTTTGTTGTTGCACAGCAAATCTGATAGGATCTGATCGGGTCGTTCCTCTTCCCGTTGACTTGGCGTTTTTGGGGATGGATGAACAGGATTTGTTGCGGCTGAAGTCCCCAGGGGTGACTGAAGCCAAGTGGAAGAACAAGGAAACCTTGGACGCCTTTCGCTTCTTGCGCAATGGGAAGCATGTCGCCTTGTACCGTGAGGGGGACTTCCAAGTGTTTGTCAAAGACTTGAGCACCTTGGAAAACCTGAGCTTGAGCCAAAACCGAGGCGGAACTTATGGCGCTTATCCCTTGCTTCGAGACTCGGTGCTGCATCTTGTAGGCGGCTACGGATTTTGGGGGTTCAAACCATGGGATTTGTACTTCTCCGAAACCACTGGCGGCTGGGAGATGAACCGAATGGGAACTTTGCCACTGCCCCAGATGGAGTGGTTGTCGCTGGGACTGAAGGTAGGAGAATCCATTTGTTTCTCCCGTTGGCTGGCCAATGTGGGACCCACGAACGAAAATCTTCAGTTGTGGCGGATGCACACCTCGGAGGGCGAAATGTCTTACTTCGGGTCGCTCGACCCGAAAGTGGCCATGATTCGGCCCAAACATCAGTTCGAAACCAGCAATCACCTGCTCATCGTCGCAAGTGACGGCAGGTTGCATTTGCTCAACAAACCCGCAAATGCATTCGGACGATTGACTTCCAAGGAATTGAACCATTTTTTCAAGTCCTTTCGCGCCACCGACCATTTGCTGATCACGCGGGGGGAGACCATCGAATTTTGGCAAGAAAACAAAATGGTCCTCTCCATTGATTTGGCTGAGCTCGGTGCGTCCGCTGTCAAGGACCCAATTCAATTTTTCCACGAAGCCACTGCACAAGAGCGCACGGAGCACTGGGAACGGCATCTAAAGCAATTGGTCCGGCGCATCGAAAGGGCAGAAAACATCCAAATGGAAGAGGGGAACATCGGCCTGGCCACCCCTGCCGCTGCATCGCCTGCAACATGGTGGATCGCTCTTTCGGCAGTGCTTGGGGGCGTGCTTGTTTGGGTATTGAAATCACGACAGCTTCCAGCGAAGCACGAATTCGCCGCAAAGGTCTCACCACGGCCACCGCTGAGCCACCTCAGTTCCGAAATGACAGCTTTGCTGTCTCACAAAGGCGAGGCCTTGGACACGGTGGCATTTGACCGTTTGATGGGTCTGAGTTCTGGACCGGATACGTCCGCAGACACCGTACGGGCGAGGCGATCAAAGTTGGTCAAAGAGCTCCAAGCTGAAGCCCAAGCCCTCTGGGGACAAGACATCCTTCGGCGCGAGCGCAATCCCGATGACGCGCGAATGGTCAATTATTGGGTGTTGGACATTGACGTCCACCCATCCATGGCGCAAGATCCATTGTCTTCTGCAGACCCGACTTCACTGAACTATCCTTGAAACAAAGTGGCGCATCAAGAACCCGGGGCAGCCACGAAATAATACTCGGCATTTGCCTCAAAAAGTTGTTGAAACGCTGAAGCGTTGAGGCCTTCGCCGTTCGGGTTGTCCAGAAACGAACCCAGGGAAAATACCCGGTACCCGAGGCGGTCCATCAACAAATCCGTAACGTCCTTGGGCGAAGTTCCATAGTGATCGGATGCCCCAAGGCCACATTCAAAGACAATGAGAGGGTTGTGCTTCCGAATCAAAGCCTGCGCGCCCTGTAGAACTTGCAGTTCTGCGCCTTCGACATCGATTTTCAAAAAGTCCCAATGATCGACAGCATCCGTCCAATCATCGAGACACCGCACTTCCACCTCAATCTCTTCAATGTCGGGCACTCGAACCGCGTATTCTCTGCGCAACATGCCACTGTAGGCCGGTGCGTTGCGCACATGCTGAAACGACGTCCTGCCTGGCGAATCAGACAACGCACAACGTTCGATCTGCACATTGGGGGAGGCCGAAAATTTCTCCGCTAACGATCCCGCCATTTCCGGAATGGGCTCGAAACACAAGTGGACCCCATCAGGAGATTGCCCCATCAACAATTCCAGGATTTCGCCCTTGTGACAACCGACGTCAATGCAATTCATGCCGAACGCCACGTGGGTCGAAATGATGTCCGCTGTCATCCTGTCGTAGGCGAGATTCTGCGTCAAATCCCAGCGCAGGGCTCGCAGGATGTTTCGGGCTGCGGATTTGGCCCAATGTGTCAAACCACCCTCAGAGGACAAGGCTGCCGGCATGCGGCGAAGATAATCCAGAACCGGCCCAAAAAAAGAACCGCCACAAGTGCCCAAGCACCTGCAGCGGTTCCCTCCATTCAAACCGTTCAGATCAATCGCAAGTATTCCCGAACTGAGACAAGAACACCAACAAATCTGTAGCAGTCACCATGCCATCGGAATTGATGTCCGCTGCGCATCCACCCTCGGACGTGGCTGAAGACACACACGTTCCAGAAGCTGCATCCCAAATGGTTCCCTCTCCACAAGCCATCTCAAGGTCACCTTCACAGCTGCAAGTCTCCGCATTCCAAACCGAACCGGCACCGCACAATGCATCGGCATCGGCCGCGATGCAACTGCCGTCGTCGGTGTTCGCCGCAGCATCGTAGTTGCATGCCGCCTCGTCCGTACAACCTGGAACCGCAACGAAGCAGGTGGCATCGCAAGAACCCGCGCAGTACGCGACAGTCATGGGCTCATCACCCACGGTAACGATGTAATTCACATTCGAGCCAGGAGCGGCTGCAGGATTCTGTGAGCACTCGACGGGCGCGTAAATGATCGACCCCCAACCGGAGTATCCGTCAGCAGGTCCTGTGCCAGCGATCACAAATTCAAACGTCGATCCGGCGTCGAACGCGCTGACGCCTGTGAAAATGCCATCACCATCCTCATCTGTGAGCGTCACGCCCCAACCGAGCCAGCCATTCCAAGAGCCGTTGATGACAACGTTGTCATAGTCGGCATTTGGCAGGCCAGAAGTCGACATGTCAATGGCAAAAGACACATCAACCGCCGGCGTGACATTGTAATCGTCACAGGTTCCGCAGGTATCGTACGTGTCGTTTGCGACAGAACCTACGGGCATGAGGCGGTTTGCGTAACCAGAAAAGTCCGTGATTGGGGCGCAAGACGCTCCAGCCACCATGTCGTCCACGAGGTTTTCTTGGGACGCAAAGCCGTCCACCATGTACTTGTACTCCACATCACCTGCTGGCAAAAACACAGTGACAGAATAAATGCCATCTCCATCAGGGTCGGTCATCGTATTGTACTCCTCGCCACCGCACCAGCCACACCAGGGGCCAGTGACATGAACAGTTGAAAAATCAACAGGAGCACAGTTCATGTCGACGTTGAACTCCGTGGCAATGTCCTGGGAGTGGCCCAAAACAGGGACGAGCGCAGCGAAGAGGGATGCTGCCAATTTCGATGGGGTTGAAAACAATTTCATCGTGTATAGTTTACGTTTGGACTACAATTTAGCCATATTCACAGAGAGAACACCCATCCAATGGCAAGATGTGAAGGGAAAGTGCAACGAAAGCCAGCGATTCAAGGCACAAAACATCATTGAGCAGGCTTGAAAACACATGCTTGCGACAATTGTGCAGGTCTTGTGCAGGTGTGATTGATGGAAACCACCCGAACCATCGAGCGCGACGCGCCTCTCCCCTGTCCAATGCGCCTTGCAATCGACGAATTCACCGGATTTGGCCCCCACCTGCACATTGTCAAATGGACACCAGCTGAGATGCAAGGACTATCTTCACTCCATGAAAACACCTGTACTTTGCCTCAGTGCCATCCTGCTTTCGGCTTCATGGATTTTGGGCATCACCAGCGCTAGCGCGCAAACAGCGCTGCCCTTCGACTTTGAACTCACCCCTGACTCCGCGGATTTCGTGAACTTTGATGGCGGATTGGGAGATGTGGTCCCCAATCCGATTCAAGATGCCGTCAACAGCAGCGAAAGCGTCGGCAAAATCATCCGTGATGGCGGGGAAGTTTGGGCAGGGAGCAAGATCTTCTTGCCGGCACCTTTGGACTTGGAGAACTCCGCTGGTTTCCGAATGAAAGTGCTCTCCCCCATCGGCGGCATCATTGCGAAACTCAAGCTCGAAGGCCCAGGCGTGGCCGCCGAACGTGATGTGGTCATTGAGGAGCCCGGGGTTTGGACGGAAGTGGAATACAATTTCCTCGGCGAACTTTCTGGCGTGATGAACGAGATCGTCTTCATGTTCGACTTCGGCAATCTGGGCAATGGCACCGATTTTTCAACTTTCTATTTCGACGACGTTGAGACCTTCGATTGGACAGGAGGTGCAGGCCAAATCGATCTGCCCATCACCTTCGAGGAGCCCGACGTTTTTTACGGCATGGCGGATTTTGGCGGAAACATCTCCACCTTGATTGAATGGCCCACCGGGGGACATGTCATGCAAGTTGTCAAGCCGGAAGGCGCAGCAACTTGGTCGGGAACGACGATGTCAACGCCGGCAGGTTTGGCCAATCCCATTCCATTGTCCGCCGACGCGAGCAAAATTTACGTCCACACCTATTCTCCCGCCGCGGGCACGCCCTTGCGCCTGAAGGCTGAGAACGCCCTTGACCCGACCCAATCCGTGGAAACGAACGCCTTCACGACAGTGGCGAATGCATGGGAAATCATCGAATTTGACTTCAACAACGAAGCCCCGAACACAGCCCCGCTCAACCCGAGCTTCAACTTCACGATGGTGTCGATTTTCTTCAACTTCGACACCGAAGGATCTGCTGCCGGCGAACAAACCTATTACTTCGACAATGTCTCCTTCAACGAGCCCATCGTCTCGAACATATCCGAGCAGGTTGCTCAACCTGCAATTGTCGCTCCGAACCCAGCGCAATCGGAATGGCGCGTCCAATGGTTTGGCCAACACAACGTCTCTTGGCAGCTGTTGAGCATGACGGGGCAAATCGTGCGAGAAGGGCAATCCCCGGCACCGAATTGGCAGATCCCGGGCACCGGCCTGCCGGTTGGGGTTTACCTGCTCCGCATGACGGACGCGACAGGCGCATACCAAACCATGCGCTTGAGCAAATTGGCGGACTGACCCTCGACACCGCAGCTTGGGCGATCGTCCACAGTGATCGTCCACAACGGAAATGCCACCAATGCCACCGAATGCGGCATTGGTGGCATTTGTCACAAAAAGGCCATGGGAAATGTGCGAACTTTGCCCTCCTCTTGGCTGTTTCGACTCCGATTGCGGAGGCGGAAAATGCACCGAACAAAAACAAATTCACAATACAATCAATCACATGTCAGAGAACACATCACAAGGCTCTCCCTCGTACGCCATGAACAGCGGGGAAGCAAAGTGCCCGTTCAGCGGCACGCGCATCAACCACGGCGCCGGACGTGGTCCTCGAAACAAGGACTGGTGGCCGAATGCCCTCAACCTGTCCATCCTTCGCCAGCACTCCGAACTGAGCGACCCGATGGACCCCGATTTCAATTACGCCGAAGCCTTCAAAGCACTCGACTTGAAAGCCGTGAAGGCTGACATCACGGAGGTGATGACCACGTCGCAGGATTGGTGGCCGGCGGATTACGGCCATTATGGCCCGTTCTTCATTCGCATGGCCTGGCACAGCGCCGGAACTTACCGAATCGCCGATGGCCGCGGTGGCGCCGGCGCCGGTGCGCAGCGCTTTGCCCCCCTCAACAGTTGGCCAGACAACGCGAACCTCGACAAGGCTCGCCTCCTGTTGTGGCCGGTGAAGCAGAAATACGGCAAGAGCCTTTCTTGGGCAGATTTGATGATCCTCGCAGGAAATGTGGCGTTGGAGGACATGGGCTTCAAGACCTTTGGGTTCGGCGGAGGCCGGGCGGACGTTTGGGAGCCGGAAGAGGACATCTACTGGGGTTCTGAAGGCGAATGGCTGGAAGACAAGCGCTACACGGATGACCGAGATTTGGAGAATCCGCTTGCTGCAGTCCAAATGGGGCTCATCTACGTCAACCCCGAAGGACCCAATGGCAACCCCGACCCGATTGCGGCTGCCCGAGACATCCGCGAAACGTTCGGTCGCATGGCCATGAACGACGAGGAAACCGTTGCATTGGTGGCTGGCGGCCACACCTTTGGCAAAACCCACGGCGCGGCAGACCCCGACAAGTACGTCGGACCTGAGCCTGCCGGTGCAAGCATTGAAGAGCAGAGCCTGGGCTGGAAGAACTCCTTCGGTCCGGGGCATGGTGAGCACACCATCACTTCCGGTCTGGAGGGCGCATGGACAAAAACGCCCACCCAATGGAGCAACGACTACTTCGATCACCTCTTCGGCTTCGAGTGGGAATTGACGAAAAGCCCTGCGGGTGCCCAGCAGTGGCGGCCCAAGGGAGGAGCTGCAGCCGATGCTGTGCCCGACGCCCACAACCCGGAGAAGCGCCACGCGCCGATGATGCTGACCACGGACCTTGCATTGCGCTTCGACCCCGCCTATGAAAAGATTTCTCGGCGCTTTCACGAGAACCCGGACGAGTTCGCCGACGCATTCGCACGCGCTTGGTTCAAGTTGACCCACCGGGACATGGGACCGCGCAGCTTGTATGTCGGTGAAGAAGTGCCTGAGGAGGTGCTGATTTGGCAAGACCCTGTGCCTGCGGTCGAGCACAAACTCATTGATGGCGCCGACATCGAGAAGCTGAAGAAAGAAATTTTGGCCACCGGATTGCCCATCGCACAACTCGTGGGTGCCGCTTGGGCATCGGCCTCGACATTCCGCAACTCAGACAAGCGCGGCGGCGCAAATGGGGGTCGCGTGCGTCTGGCACCTCAGCGGTACTGGGCGGCGAACAACCCACAGGATTTGGCCCAAGTCATCGACAAGCTCGAGACCATCCAAGAGGTGTTCAACGGCAGCGCCACCGATGGCAAGCAGGTCTCTTTCGCAGACCTCATCGTCCTGGCGGGATGTGCAGCCGTGGAAGCAGCAGCTCAGAAAGCGGGACACAACATCACCGTGCCCTTCACACCGGGTCGTGCAGACGCCACAGATGAACACACGGACGTGGATTCATTTGCTGTTTTGGAGCCGCAAGCCGACGGCTTCCGGAACTACTCGAAAAAGAAGTACAGCGTGTCTGCGGAGGAAATGTTGGTCGACAAAGCCCAATTGATGACGTTGACCACACCGGAAATGACAGCCCTGGTGGGCGGCATGCGTGCCCTGAACGCAAACACAGGAGGCGCTCAGCATGGGGTCTTCACCACTCGTCCGGAATCCCTGACAAACGACTTCTTCGTCAACTTGCTCGACCTGGGGACAACCTGGAAAGCCACGAGCGAGCACGAGGATGTCTTCGAAGGGCGCGACCGCAAGACTGGCGAAGTCAAGTGGACTGGCACCCGCGTGGATTTGATCTTCGGTTCAAACTCGGAACTCCGGGCCATTGCAGAAGTCTACGGCTGCGCCGACGGTGAGGAGAAGTTCGTCAAGGACTTCGTCGCCGCATGGAACAAGGTCATGGACCTCGACCGGTTTGATTTGAAATGATCGCGCCTGAACACTGCAATTCGGATTGCAGTGCCAACTTTCTGAAACCCCTGCGAATGGCCCCGGCTGATCGCAGGGGTTTTTGCTGAACCGCACGCTCATGATTTCCCAGCCCCCCTGGTCTCCCTAGTTCCTTTACATTCGTGCGGATGAATTCAAAGGCGATGCACAAAACCATTTTCCTCCTTGCCTTGCATTTGGCATGGGCAAATTTCGCATGGGCTTCAAGCCAAATCCCCATGACCACACGCGCCGCCATCACCGAATTGATGGATGCAGCGGCTGCCCAGCCCGACGACCACAAGCTCCTCGCTGCCGTCAACGGCGCCCACCCCGTGGAATGGATCACCGGCCGGCCCATGGTGGGCTTCCTCGGCCGACTCCAGAACAACGAAACCTGTGCAGACCTCCCAGCCTTGCCTGTCTCCGTGCTGCCCGGGGCCTGCAAGGGCGGTGTGCTGTCGTTCCGCGTCGACATCCGCGATTTGCAGTGCATCGAGGGCTTGCCACTGGCGTACATTGAAATCGCCGCGAAGGCCTTTCCCGACCTCCACCTCAGCCGAGCCGCCACCCGCGCCGACAGCGTTCAGGCCGGACTCGGGGGACTTCCCCAGGGTTACCATGGGGACGGCGTTCTGATCGGGGTGGTCGACTGGGGATTCGACTACACCCACCCAATGTTCTATGATACAACGCTGAACGTGAACAGGGTGCGTGGGGTTTGGGACCAATTCCGGCAAGCCGGCCCCACCCCGTCCAACCACCCCTACGGCACAGAAGCCACGAACGCAGAGGACATCCTCGCCCTCGGGGCGGACACAGCAGGCGTGTACAGCTACGCCACGCACGGCACGCACGTGGCCGGCATTGCCGGTGGCAGCGGCGCCGGCATCGGTTTGCGGGGCATGGCCCCGGGCGCAGAATTTCTGTTCGCCAGCTTCCTTGTGGACGCCGCCGCTGCCATGGACGCCTTTGCGTGGATGCAATCCATTGCCGAAGCGGACAACAAACGCCTCGTCATCAACATGAGTTGGGGACTGACCTGGATCGGTTCTCGGGATGGGAACTCGCCCCTCAACACTTTCATCGACGCGATGTCCGAGGAAGGGGTGGTGTTCACCGGCTCCGCCGGCAACAATGGCGACTACAACTTCCACATCGACCACACCTTTGCGGGCAATGACACGCTGCGCTCCAAGGTCAAGTTCTACCCCTATTCCGCCCATCCGCAGATGTGGGGCCAAGATTTGGCCATGTGGGGGGAACCTGGCAAACCCTTTGAAGCTGGCTTTGAACTCCTGTCCGCGTTTCTCGATGACCTCGACGAGAGTCCGCTCTTCAGCACCGCCGACGGCCCAGCGTTCGTGGACACCGTGTTGGTGCACGAGGGGGACACGATTGAATACAATTTGGCCTTGGAAAGTGCTCATCCGGCAAACGGAAGGCCTTACATGCGTCTGCGCATTCGCCAGCCCTTCAGCAGCTACGCCATTCTGATGCGCGCCACTGCGCCAGAAGGTCGGGTGCATTTTTACAACACCACGCATCTTGCAAACGATGTCGGCAATTGGGGGCAAGACTTTCAAGGCAGCCTGCCGGGCTGGACAGCGGGCGATCCGGAATACGGCATCGGCGACCCCGCTTCGACCGAGAGCGTCATCACCGTGGCCGCCTACCGGTCGGAGTATTTCAGCCCGGGCGGCACAGAACTCGGTGGCGACCCGGCCTACTTCACCACCCTTGGGCCGACGCTCGATGAGCGGGCAAAACCTGACCTGGCCGCCCCCGGGGTTTCCGTGGCCTCTTCGGTCAGTTCTGTCACAGATGGCAACTACAACTTGTACGACGAAGTGGAATTTCAAGGAACCACCTATCCCTTTGCAAAGTTCAGCGGCACGAGCATGAGCGCCCCGACCGTCGCGGGCATTGTGGCCTTGTTGCTCGAAGCCGACCCGACGCTCACCCCTGATGAAATCCGCGAACTGCTCAAGGACACCGCAAGGGAGGACGCCGACACGGGCGACATCCCCGCAGAAGGCAGCCCGTTGTGGGGCATGGGCAAGGTCCATGCGCTCTGGGCCGTGCAGGCGGTGTTGGGCATCAACCCAGTGGGCGAAGTGGGGGGTGAGGCGGCGCGGGTTTGGCCCAATCCTGCGGCAGACCAAATCCAACTTCTCCTGCCCCACCCTGGCCTCCCCTGGCAGTTGTTCGATGCCCGCGGACGGATGATGCGGCAAGGTCAAGGCGGGGCCAATCCCGTCACCATTGATCTTCAAGGCCTGCCCAGTGGCCTCTATTGGGTGACTTTCGTCGCCGATGGCGCCCAGGCTCGTCTGAAATTCATCAAACCCTGACCCATGGCAGCCTTCAATCTCTCGATGTTGAGGATGCGCAATGCCCTGTTGATGTTTTCAACGGTCGCTGTTTTGCTGGCCAGTGCGTGCGGCCAGCCGGCCAAGGACGCCACCATCGCAGATGTCGAGCAGGGCATTCGGTCCTTCATTGACGCTGAGACCGCGGCAGGCGACGGCTACTTCAGAATTGTAGACGACACACTCGACATGGCCCTGCGCCTGGTTCGCGTCCACACCGAATACCTGTCCGTTCTTGGAGAGGGGCGGTACTTTGCGTGCGTGGATTTGGCCGATTCGACTGGCGACGTGTACGACGTGGACTTCTTCCTCGCTGGCGATGCAGGTGCGATGAAGGTGACGAGGATGACTTTGCACAAACTCAATGGCAAGCCGTTTTACACCTGGGCGCAGCAATCAGACCAAACCTGGTCCCAAGTCCCCATCTCCGATGCCTCCAAATCCCTCCTCGGAGTCGTCGAGGGCGAGGACCGTTTCACCTTCGAATACGCGGTGCGATTGCCACTAACGGCAGGACGGCTTTGGGTGCCGCGACCACAATCCGATGCGTTTCAAGACGTCTCCATCCTTTCTGTGGACGCTCCGATGCCGTTGCTGGAGGTCCGGGACACCGTTCATGGCAACCTGGCCTTTTTCGGCGAACTCGACGCGCTCGCCGATCCAGACGCCTCGGCGGAACGCACCCTCACGATCACCTGTTCTGTCGTCCGCAAAGAGAAATCGCCCTACGCTGGAGAGGTGAGCTTGGGGGATTTGACCGGCTCCGCCGACCTGCCTGTCGGCGGTCGATTTGCTGAAATTGTGGACTCCGTTGCGGTGCGCGGCGATTCGCCCTTGATGAATGCCAGGCGCCTCTACGACTACGTGATTGACAACGTCCGCTATGCAAAGCAGGGGACGTATGGAACGGGCAATGCAACGTTTGCGTGTGATGCCAAATCCGGCAACTGCACAGAATTCCACGCCCTCTTCATCTCGCTGGCGCGGACGGCTGGCATCCCGGCCCGGTTTGGGATCGGCGCCAGCATCCCGTCAGCCCGCAACGATGGCGGAACCGATGGCTACCATTGCTGGGCCGAATTTCACGCCGACGGCAAATGGTGGCCCGTGGACATCAGCGAGGCGGACAAATACACCGCCCTGGCCACCTACTATTTCGGCCACCACCCCGCAAACCGACTCGAGCTGAGCCGTGGTCGGGACCTCGCATTCGAGCCCGGCCCCACCGATGGACCGATTCCATTCTTTGCCTACCCCGTTTTTGAACCCGCCGATGGGGCGGAAAGCATGCCGTTGCCTGCGCGTTTCCGCTTTGATCGGCAACGTCCCGCTTAGTGCGGATGCTCGCTGCCGCCAGTGGGATGCTCGCTGCCGCCAGTGGGATGTTCGCTGCCGCCAGTGGGGTGTTCGGTGGCCTCTTCTTCGGGTTCTGAATCGCCCGCCTGACCTTCATGATCGTGGCCTTCGTGCGAATCGTGCGACTCATGGGTGTTTGGCGTTGCCATTGGCGCATCAGTCGAATCAGCGCTGCCTCCGCAAGATGCAAACAACAACATGGCAAACAATGCGGACGAAAAGAATGCGTTCTTCATCATGAAAATATTTCCACCGAAGGTAGGCTTCATCAACGAAATTGCACACAATCAATACCTTCATTCTCACTTTCGCACTCGTCTGGGTCGAGCTAGCGGTCGGGGTGTTCGGCACGCCTTGGGCCGGCAGTTGATTCAGGCCAAACCCGCACCACCCCGCCCCCGCCGTTCACCCCCCGCACATGCAAGGTGGCCGGCTCTGGCATCAACGGCACATTTGGCGCAGCCCCAAACACCGGTCCAGTCGCTCGCCCGCTGTGCACCAGATTCCCCGACGCATCCACCCAACGCCACATCACCTCGTCAGCCGACGGCACCCGCACGAAAACGCTGTCTCGCCACTTCGCCTCCATCGCCCAACGCTCGTCCGGAGAAGGCAGGACACCCGTGGCGGGAAGGTCTGCCGCCATCACCCGCTCGAACAACAAACGGTGACCGGCATCCGTCAAATGCACGCCATCCCCACAATCCAACGCCGGCACCACCCCACCTTCCGGGGTGGCCAGGCCGGACCAGAAATCCAAGGCCCGCCGGCCAAACCGCTCGAAAATGGCATCGCGGGTGCGGCATTGCAATTGCGTTTGGGCCGCATCGAATCCATTGCGGGGTTGCGTCGTGGCCACCCACAACGGCACACCCGCCGACTCCGCGGCTGCGGCGATGCGCTCGAAATTGGCCCAAGTCTCCTCGAAAGGCATCCGCCGAGCTGCATCATTCGACGGCAAGTTCACCACCACCGCCGCAGGGTTGAGCGACAAGGCCATCGCGATGTTGCGCAAGGTGTCCACCTCCTCGCCTTCAGGCAGCAGGTGTCGGGTGGTGTAGCCGCCTCTGGCCAAATTCACCACCACCCACCGGTGGTCCTCACCTCCAACCGCTTGGCGGAAACGGCTCACCCAGGCGCTGTCGGCGACCGAAGCACCGGCACCCGCGGCGGTGGACGAACCGATGACGACCACCGGCCGGATGTCCGAGGCATCGGCCTCGATGACAAACGGCGCGGTCATCTCCTGCCCCCCCTCTCCTGCCCGAACCATGATGCGTGCTTCCGAGGAGACATGGGCTGCGTCAACTCGGCCCGACCACCGATCCGCTGTCGCCGGCAAGGTGTCGAGCGGTTCCCAAGGCGCGTCCTCCCCGCGGCGCAACAACACCACAGCCGGCAAGCCGGTGGTGTTGCAAAACCGCACCACCCCTTCTCCCCCCACTTGCCATCGGGTTCCAGCCCTCGGCGAGAAGACGTCCAATCCTCCCGTGACCGGCGATGCCGGAACCGCTGCTTGCCACCGAATCACGCACGCCCCAAGGTGAAAAAATCCGTGGGCGCTGCCGTTGGACGGGCTCGGGCTGAGTTGCAATTCCAAAACCCCTTCGGGACCGGGGGTGGCGGTGAGGGTGACGGATTTGGCCACATTGTTCGACGCATCCAGAACCGCCGAATCGCCAGCGAGAACGAACAGCGTCTCCCGGCCGAGGTCATCCGTCAAGCGCGACCCGAAACACGAAATCTCGTGCTCAATGCCCGGCTGAAGGCCCTCAAAGCGCAACAAGGCAGAGGGATTTTTCAGCCCTTTGTAGGTCTCCGCATTGCCCCAAAACGAGTCGCCACTCGCCGAAGGGGGCAGCCCCAACGCCGGAGATGTGCGCCGCGAGCCGAAGGCATTCTCGTCGGAGAAGCCATGCACAAGGGTGGCGGTGATGCCGGATGGCAAGCCGGTGAGGGTGTGAAGGGATTGGGTCCAACCGGACGCTGGACTCACACAATTGTTCCAGGGCCACGGCGACGCTTGCGCGCCGAAGTCCAACGCAACGGCCACTTCCGTCGACTGCGGCGCGCATTGCAGCCCGAACCCTGCAACCAGCACGGCCCAAATCAATCGCTTGTTCATTTCGTCGTTCTCGGTTCTCGGCCAGCACAAGGTAACGCCTCCGGTTCGGGTTCCTGGCAAGGAAGTCTGACGAATCCGTGACGAAGAGCAGAACACCGGTCACCCTTTCCGCTTGAGGGTCAGCGTACTTTTGCGGCGATGTTGCCCAAGGCCCCACCCATTCGCTCCTTTTTTTGCGCACTGCTCGTGTTGCCCGGCATCTCCGCGAGCGCATTTGCCCAGGCGATGCACAAGCCAGTAGTGAGCGACTTGGGCGCTGACGCGTCGCCAGAGGGGTTTGCCGGCACGGAGGACACCCTGCGGCTTTTCGGGTTCCCGCTCCAGGCCCTTGAGATGGCAGAGGTGTCGGTGGATGCGGGGCCGACGGCGGGCACCACACTGCAAAAATTGGATCGATTGGAGGTCCGCGAGCTGGATTTCCAGCCGGCAGTCTCGCGCATTGCAGCCCTGGAAGCCTTGCCCGCTGTGAACATGCACATGGCGGGCGGGGGCATGATTCGGCCGATCATTCGGGGATTGTCTGGCCTGCGCGTGGGCACCATTTTCCATCATGCCATGGTGGAAAGCCAAGCCTGGGGAGATCGCAATGGCATTTTTGTGCCCGAGGAGGGGCTCGAGCGCGTGGAGGTGATCCGCGGCCCTGGGGCCATGGCCTTGGTGCCTGGCGCGCTGGGCGGCGTCATTCGGTTCGTGCCACTCTCCCCCGGCACCGAAGAAGGCCGATTCACCCGGTTTTCCACCGCCCTGCACTCGAACACAGGCGGCTATCAAGCCTCCGGCATGACCCGCAAACGCTCCGCCTCGGCCTACCACACGTTTGTTGGGGGAGTGAATCGGTTTGGTCGATTGACAACACCTGACGGACAAGCCATCGCCGGCACCCAATACGGCCAGTTTTATGCCCAAGGACGCTACGGCTATCTGCGGCCATGGGGGCGGGTCGAGGGTGCCTACACATCATCGTACAACACCGCCGGCATCCTCGGAACGGAGGAAGCGCGCAGCCAATCAGGCGACCACCTGCTGACTTCCAGAGCCTTCGTCCCGCTGGGCAATGGGTCCTTGCAAGCGGGTTTGTCTTACCAACTCAACCACCGCGTGGAGTCGGCGGCCAGTACGGCCCTGGTCGATCCACCAGCCCTCGACACTTTGTTGGACCAAAGCCTGCGCAACACCCGGTTCGACTTGCGCTTTGACCCCAGCCCGTCCAAGCGGGGATTGCACAGCGCGTGGGGCGCACAATTTGCGCACCGAACAAACACTGGCGAACGCGCTGAACCGAACGACAATTTGCTGCCCAACGCACAAGCCTTCGATGCGGGCGGTTTCTTTCTGCAGGGGTGGTCCACAGAACGGTTCTCCGCAGAAGGGTTGCTGCGTGGCGATCGAAGGCAATTGTCCACAAACGAAAGGGACGGAAAAACCTTTCTCGTCGGCAGCGCTGCACTCGGCGTTCAATGGACGGCTGCTGAATCGCTGAACCTCCATGTCCATGCGGCCCGTTCCGGTCGTGCCCCTTCCATGGGAGAGCTGTGGTCCCAAGGACTCAACCGCGGCTCGGCTCGAGAAGAGTGGGGGGAAGCGGATTTGGAAACTGAAGTCGGCAAAAGCTTGGAAATCAGTGCGGATTGGTCCCGAGAATCGCTGTCACTGGAGATCGTCGCACACCACAACAACCTGAAGAACTTCATCTTTTGGCAGCCCATCGGCACGGGCGCAAGTGGCCTGCCCGCGTTTTTGCGGTCGCAAGCCGACGCTGTGATTCGCGGTGTGGATGTCACAGCCGCTTGGTCGGGGAACAACGGGATGTGGGCGCAAC
>CBFIFE010000051.1:0-20249 GCA_965661765.1 uncultured Flavobacteriales bacterium | reverse complement strand
CGCTTTCCAACACGGCATTGCCCTCGTTGGCCAGGGCCCGAAGCGGCGCCAAATCATCGATGATGTACACCCCACGACCGAATGTCCCGAGCACCAAGTCACCATCACGTTCATGAATCACCATGTCGCGCACCGGCACTGTTGGGATGTCATGTCGCCATGCCCGCCAATTCACGCCATGGTCAAAACTGACGAAAAGTCCATTTTCCGTCCCCAGAAACAGCAGCGCCGGGGCCTTTGGGTCCTGGGCGACCGAGAGCACATGCCCCGTCACCTCCCCCCCATCGAGCACCAGGCGCACCCAGGTGCTGCCGCCATCTGTGGTTTGGTAGAGATAGGGTTGCCAATTGTTGCGGCGGTAGTCGTTGACCACCACGAACACCTCATCGGGGTCGTGCGGTGAGATGTGAATGAACGGAATCCACGCCCCAACGGGGAAGCGTTTGATGGCCTCGGCGTGATCGGTCCAAGTTACGCCACCATCCGTTGTGTGTTGGAGCCGACCGTCGTCCGTGCCCACCCAAATCTCACCTTCCCGATGCGGACTCGGCGCGATGGCCAAGACCGTGCAGTGGTTCTCGGCCTGCGTCGCGTCAATGGTCAAACCGCCCGATTGGGCTTGGCGAAGCTTTGTCGTGTCGTTCGTGGTCAAGTCCGGGCTGAGTGTGGTCCAACTTCGGCCACGGTCGGAGGAATGGTGCAAAAACTGCGACCCGAAATACAGCCCATCGGGGTTGAATGGGTCTGCACTGATTCCGGCATTCCAAGCAAACCGAAGGGCCACCGAATCCGGGCGCACGGGCTGGATGCTGGTCGACCCACCTGTCCGCAAATCCACCAGGCCGACTGCGCCACCTTGGTACATCGCGTAAGCTGCCTCAAGGTCCCCAGGCACCGGCACCACATCGAACCCATCGCCGAACATGATTTCTTGCCAGTCCCCATTGCCTATCCCTCCGCTGTGCCAAACTTCCGACGGGGCCACCCAGGAACCGTTGTCCTGCAACCCCCCATAAACGCGGTAAGGCACAGCGTCATCGACGGCGATGTGGTAGAATTGGCCCAGCGGCAGATTGTTCACAAAAGTCCAGTTCTGTCCACCATCCCGGCTGATGTTCAGCCCGCCATCGTTCCCATCGATGATGAACATCGGGTCATCGGGATGAATGTAAAATGCGTGGTGATCCGGGTGCACACCGCTGTACGGCAAAATCGTCCTGAACGTCCTTCCGCCATCTGTGCTCATGTCCACCATGCTGTACAGGTTGAACAACCGGTCAGGGTTCGACGGATCCACAAAAATGTCAGCGTAATAAAACGGACGATTTCCCACGTTGTCGCCCTGCACAAGGGCCCAGTTGCGGCCGCCGTCCGTGCTCTTGAAAAGGCCTGTGGATTCGCTTTCGATGAGGGCGTAAACGATGTCTGGGTTCGCTGCGCTGCAGGCCAAACCCATCCGCCCCAACTCACCAGCCGGCAGACCTGCATCCTCATCCAGCCGCTCCCACTCGTCTCCCCCGTCATGGGACACATACAACCCGCTGCCCGGTCCCCCAGATGTGAAAAACCACGGCTCCCGTCGGTGGGACCACATGGCCACAAACAATTTGTCCGGATTCGAGGGGTCGAGAATCATGTCGGCAACCCCTGTCCTTTCATCCACATACAAGGTGTGCGACCAGGACTTGCCGCCGTCTGTGGTCTTGTAAACGCCTCTGTCCGCGCTGCTTCCCCAAGCCGTTCCCGTGGCCCCCACCCAAACCGTGTTGTGGTCCGTGGGGTGGACAATCACGCGGTGGATGTTGCGGGTGCCTTCGAGGCCCATGCAAGTCCAGGTCGCGCCGCCGTCAATGCTTCGGAACACCCCTGCACCGCTGGAGTGGCTGTTGCGCGGATTGCCCTCCCCAGTGCCGACCCAAATCACATCGGGGTTCGAGGGGGCAATGGCGACATCCCCAATGGATTGGGTGGGCTGATCGTCGAAAAGAGGCGTCCAAGTCACGCCGGCAGACTCGCTGCGCCACAAACCGCCACTGGCTGTGCCGACATAGATGACGTGCGGGCGGTCGCGCTGCACATCGATTGCCGTCACCCGGCCGCTCATCGCCCCGGGCCCGATGTGCCTCACGTTCATGCCTTCGATGAACGTTTCGACATTCTGGGCAAACGAGGCCGTCACCAGCAAGGAGAGGGCAAGCAGAAAAGGAATTCGATTCATGGGGTGAAGTTGCTGATTTTTCATGGGTTCGGGGTCCATTCAGGGAATTTCATGTGGCGCCTGCTGAGGTTGACCGTCCTGATGATGTAGTCGATGGATTCTTCGGGGTTGGGTTCGGGTGATTGGGCCAAATCCCAGTTCGGATCCATCCATTCAAACATCTGCAACACCGGATCGACGAACGGCCGCAATGCTGCCACATCAGCCTCTGTGTACCAACGGCGCCAGTTGCCGGATGCCTTCGTCCTCGGCACATGTCCCCAACGTTGGTCAGCCGCCAAAGGCTCCCGGGGCAATCGCAAATCTTTCCACAACGAATCAAGATTGTTGTTCACCAGGTCATCGTAGCGAATCAGGCGCGCTCCCGTGCCTATCTGTTGCTGAAGTTTGCGATAAGGATCTGCAATGTGAGCAAAGCGACGAGCGGGAAAACTTTCCATCATCCCGCCAAACATGTCGTGCCTCTGAGGCTCTTCGATTTTCGAAATCAGCTGCCGAATCAACGCATTGAGGCGGTCGTCATCGTTCCACATGGTTCCGTCAGTGGCTTGTGGCTCGAAAAAAAGACCGCTCAGGATCAAATCTCTCGGGTCTCGGACCAAGACAAGCCGGTGATCAAAATTCTGAAATCCTTCCGCCCAATCGCCAGCATTGTCTCGGCCGAAGGGGAGGAGTTTCAACAAGACTTGTTGTTCTCGAGCGTAGCGCCTGCGCACATCGACCGTGCGGGGCTCGAAATCCTCGAGGACGTCGCCGGACATTCTTGTTCGGATGGCTTGGAAAAGGGCGGTGGAGCCAGATTTGGCCATGGCCAGGATGCCCACCTTCAAACCTTTTTTCTTCCAGATCTTCATTCTCAGAACGTTTTCAACGCGAAAGGAGCCATTCAGGGAGACCTGCCACGGCTCGCTGCATATTGACGGTTTTTTGAATATACAAGACACTCTCCTCCCGGGTGAGGATGGGGTGTTCGACAAGTCCCCAATTTTTGTCCAAATGCGGCCACGCTGCAAGCACCGGATCCAACATCGGGCGCAGGACAGACACATCCTGAGCTGTCAACCAGCGCCGCCAGTTCTCCGCGCCACGCGTTCTCGACACATGCGACCACCGATGATCGGCGCGCAAGGATTCGGACGGAAGCCCCATGGGCCTGTAAACGCTCCCTTCGGGGTCCGCAAGGAAGTCCTCGTAACGCACCAAAAACCCACCTGCGTCAATCGCCAATCGAAGGGCTTGAAACACATCTTGGAAATGAGATTGAATGTACCGCAGGGGCAACAGGTCAGCGAAAATGTCCAGGAGATTGTGCTTTGAAGGTTGAGCGCATTTGGCCTCCAAACGATTTGCCAGCGTTCGCAAAGCCTGTTCATCACGCCAGAAAGACAATTCCAAAAGCTGGGGCCGAAAAAACAGGTGACTCACCAGAACGTCCCTCGGATCCCGCACAAGCACCAACAACTTCAAATCCGGGAGCCGTTGCGTGAGGGCCGACCAGTCCACGGCCATGGGGGCAATGAATTTGGCGCAAATGTGATCGCCCTGGGTCCATTCCGCGAAGACTTTTGGCGAAGTCGGCTCGAAGCATTCCAAAACATCACCTTGCATTCGCGACCGAATGGCTTGAAACAACGCAGTCGTGCCGCTTTTGTACGAACCATACACCATGAATTGATGTCCACTCATTGTCAGCGCAAAGTCAACGTGTCCGTGAAATCGATGGCAACCTCGTGCTCAAACAACCAGCGCCTTCCTTTGACAGCGCCTTCAGCATGCAGAACATTTGCCGCATCGGCGCCACCCAACAACCGCTTGAGTCCAGATTTCAGAACGGTTCCCAAAACACCCGACTCAGTCTCCAACCGCAGCGCCACGTCCGCAGCAGCATCACCAGGAACTCTGACCGGCGATTCCAAGGTGCAAAGACCTATCGAGGCCGCGTCGAGGAACAAGCCCACTTCGGAGTCCGTGACGTGGAGGGCATATGGATTGGGGTTGTACAGCCGAACCCAAAAAGTCCCGCGCAACTTGCCATCTGCCCAGCGAACCTGATCAAAACCCCTGATGCCCGCAACCTCCACAGGCTGATACAAGCCACAACCTTGAATCATCCAGGCCAGTGCCATCCATGCAAACAAATGCCCTCTGCGCGGAACCGCGGAAAGTTGTGCCTTCACCATGTCCTCACCACCTCTTTCCTGAGCGCCCGCGGCGATTTTGCAACTTGGGCAAGGCGATGTCCACCGTGTCGGTCTCGGCGACCTCAACCACTTTTGTTTTGCCCATGGCCTTCCCCACCACCTCTCCGTTGACTTCCACCACAATGGGTTCTTGGTTGAGCATGGATTTCAGCCCTTTTTGCATCATTCCACCGAGCGCTTTTTCCGCCCGCTCAAACGTGAAGGAAACCGTCGTAGTGTCCTTTTTTGTCAGCTGGACCGCTGTGGAATCTGTCAATCGGATTTGGCCCAAACCCGTTCCTCCTGCCAGCACTTCCAACTGGACATCCAGCAACTGCATCTTGAAAAAATTCGGATTGTAAAAGGCGACATCGAAGGCGACGACGTCTTGATTTCCGAGCAATGACGTGGGTTCGATTTGGTCAAAACCCCCAACCATTTCAATGTCTTGCACACACCCTTGAACCCCGCACAGCAGGATGAGGCCAAGGCACAACCGGGCTGGCCTGAGGAGGAAGAAATCACGCATGTTGTAGTTGTGCGAAGTGTTGGAAAAAATGGGGAATCGTCTCAATGCCCTTGAAAAAATTGAAGACGCCGTAGTGCTCATCCGGGGAGTGAATGGCATCACTGTCCAAACCGAAGCCCATCAAAACGGTCTTGAGTCCGAGAATCTGCTCGAAACTCGCCACAATCGGGATGGATCCGCCACCGCGAAACGGCACAGGTTTGCGGCCAAAGGTGGCCTCCATCGCTGCGGACGCCGCCATGTAAGCCGGAGAATCTGTGGGGGTCAGTGCCGGCTGGCCGCCGTGCATTTCCGTGACCTTGACAGAGACAGACGGCGGGGCGATGCGCTCAAAATGCGCCTTGAAGAGCTTTGTGACTTTGTCGGGGTCTTGCCCTGGGACCAGCCGCATGCTGATTTTCGCGTATGCCTTGCTCGCAATGACGGTCTTCGCGCCGTCTCCTGTATATCCCCCCCAAATTCCATTGACATCCAACGTCGGTCGGATGCTCATTCGCTCGGGAGCGGTGTACCCGTGCTCCCCTTCCACAGCGCCAATGCCGATGGATTTCTTGTACGCCTCCTCGCTGAAAGGCGCCTCCGCCATGGCCTCTCGCTCGGCCGCGCTCAACTCGATCACGTCGTCGTAGAATCCTTCGACGGTGATGCGCTGCTGGTCGTCCTTGAGCGAAGCAATCATCTCACACAGGATGTTGATCGGGTTGGGCGCTGCACCTCCGTAAAGGCCGCTGTGCAGGTCCCGGTTGGGGCCCGTGACTTCGACCTCGACGTAGCTCAAGCCCCGAAGGCCTACGGTAATGGAGGGAATGTCGTTCGCGATGATGCCGGTGTCGCTGACGAGGACGATGTCCGCTGCGAGCTTTTCTTTGTGCGTCTCGAGAAAGGGCTCAAGGTGGGCACTGCCCACTTCTTCCTCGCCCTCGATCATGAACTTCACGTTGCAGGGGAGCGCGTCCGAAGCCACCATGGCCTCCAGGGCTTTGACGTGCATGAACATTTGGCCTTTGTCGTCGCAAGCCCCACGCGCAAAAATGGCGCCTTCAGGGTGCAAGTCCGTTTTGCGAATCTCCGGTTCAAAAGCGGGGGTCGTCCACAAATCAATGGGATCTGCTGGCTGCACATCATAATGCCCATAGACGAGCACGGTCGGCGCTGCGGGATCCACAAGCCGCTCGCCGTACACGACGGGAAAGCCCTCCGTGTCGATGAGTTCAACACCACTTGCACCCGCCTGCCGCAACGCATCCGCCACTGATTCTGCGCAACGGCGCACATCCCCGGCAAACGCCGGATCAGCGGAAACAGAAGGGATGCGGAGCAAGTCAAAGAGTTCTTGGAGGAACCGGTCGCGGTTCTCTTGGATGAAGTCGTTTGTGGTCATGACCGCAATTTACAGCCACCTCCGTTGAAATCTCGTCAGCCGCCTCACGATTTCAGATGTTGACGCAAGCGCAGCTCAAGGTCGTCTTCGTCGCTCAAATCCAATTTCTTTCGAATCGCACCGCGGATGTTGTAGACGTAACCTGGGCTGATGTCCAGGATCTCGGCAATTTCGCTGGATTTCAATCGTCGAACAAGCAAACGAGCCACTTCCAATTCGTTTCTGGACAATCTCCGTGCCCAATCCGACTGTGCTCGTGCCTGTCCCTGCACCCTGTCGAACAAAATGCGAAGGCGCTCCAAGTGGATGATGGATTGTTTGATTTGGTCTTGCGATCGGTCAGCCAATGCCAAGACCGCATGGATGGCGGCCAATTCGTCATGCTGAATGCCGTCCAATCGCTCACCTTCCAACGGTGTTTCTTCTGCTTGACGCTTGTATTGCCGATCTCTTGCCCAAGCCCAACCAGCCACTGCTACAGCGACCAATGCGAACAACAATGCCCAACCGACGCCAGTTTGCTCCTGCACTTCATTGGGCAAAATCATGGCACCGGCATCAATGGGTTTCAGATCATCAAGTGCCGCATGGCGCATCAAATGCCAGACAAAGTCCGGGTGGTCTTCGAGGGGGGCGTTGGGCCATTCCGATGACTCGGGCCAAATCAACACGTCATACGGCCGAAATGCCTCCGGTTCTGAAACTGCGTCGGCCGACCAAGCTTTCCGCCGGGCTGACCAAACGTGCATGGAGTCAAGGGCGACGGCCGTTCGCAAGCTGTCCATCCACACCGGTTCCTCACTTGCGGACAACACCGCGCTTGGCACGCCCAACACCGACAACATCAGCACCGAAAAAAGGCTCGTCCATCTCATGCTTTCCGTCTCGATTTTGAAGCCAACCAACTGGAAACCATATCCTCATCCGACTGAAACCCCAACTTCTTGCGAATGTTTGTCCGAAGGTTGTACACATAACTGGGGTTGCATGCCAGCACTTGGGCAATTTCTTTCGGGCGCATGCCGTCCAAAGTCAATTCAAAGACTTCGCGTTCGCGGTTCGTGAGTCCCTCGAGTTGGGCCTCCATGTGGGGGTTTTCATGTTCCAAGGAGGCCAAATCCGCACGCACACGCGTCAGCGCCGCCTCCCACTTCACATCGGGCTCCGTCAACGAACGCTCCAAAACGTCGATGGCGTTGTGAACATTCTCGAACACCTCTGGATTCACGTTTGTCCGACGTCGCGCCCCCCGCAACGTCCAAAAACACGCCAGACAAAACGCCACAGCGAAGACACCCCAAATCCCCGACTGCACCCATTGGGCTTGGGTCAATCTGCTCTTCCTCTCTGCTTCCGCCGCGTCCCGAAGGCGAATCACATCGACGAGCGGCTGATCGGGAAAGTGGTAAAGCCGGAATGCGGGCGCCACTGACCGGATCTCTGCCCAGTCCGGGCGCTTTCGGTCCTCCGGCCAAATTTCCGGAAACAGCCAGGCCACCTCTTGGAGCAAATCCCGGGAGGCATCCGGCTGGACGATGACATACTGAGATAAGATGGGCCGCAAGACTTCCCAGGTGTATTGATCGTCAATCCAAAGGAGGTAGGCCACCAAAGTGCCGACGCCGGACAACGGATCTTGGTCAGAGAGAAACTTGGGATTGACCTGAGCGAACCATTCCGCGGCAGTGGCTTTGTCCCCGATTTGGCATGAAAGCAGCAACAAGTTTGTCAGAATGGTCTGATCAAAATGTTCGGGCATCTTCGTATCATCCACCCACTCTGGCCAAGATGCCCAAGCCTTGTTCAACCAGCCGGCGGCGTCATCATACTGCTCCAGGTACAGCGTCATCACCCCAAGATTGTTCAAAAAAACCGGATTGCTGAGGGAAGAATCGGCTTGATAGGCCCGCAAAAAATGCGCGTAAGCACCTTTGCGATCCCCCATGCTGCTTCGAACCGTGCCCAAAGCATGCATGCTCGTCACTTGCTGCGATGCTCCAATTGCCGACGCCTCAGCCCGGAGGAAACCTGCATAGGCCTCTTCGAATTCTTGGCGCACGAAATGGCGCACCCCGATGGCATACCACAAACTGTGCATCGTCGTGTCGCACCAAACAGGCATCTTCAACACAGAATCCAGGGGCTCCTTGGCGCTTTCACGGTTGTCGTAGGAAAGCAAGAGCGTTTGAGCCACTTCCATTGAGTCGCAATCGCCTTGTTGCTTTGCCCATGCCTCCAATCGCTTCGCCTTCGTGTAGACCGCCATGGGGGCTTCCCAGTACATGTCCCAATATTTCCAATAAGCAGATTCCAACTGATACGCAGCTGAATCCTCTTGCCCCACCGTTCCCCCTTGGAAAACGATGAGAAAAACGAGTGCAATTGTGGGCGCAAACAATCGGTGCATTGTTCTACAAAAGTAAAGCACTGGAGGTGGCATTTCTCGCAGGAAGCGGCTGCATGTGGGCATTTGACCAAGACATGATGTCACGCATTTGTGCGTGACAATGTTTTGTTTTCAATTGGTTATCAATGGACTGACTAATGCGATGAGGTTTTGGAAACCTTCACATTTCTCATCATCAATGCCTCTTGTTCCGTGGAAGAACAATCTTTTGTGCTTGCCTCTACGTATTTTCGATAAAGTTCACATTTGGTTCCACAAACCAAATATTCCTTTTGCCCAATGACGCATCTTGCATTTTCTTCTTGGAACCGCGTTTGGCTCTTGGCCCATGTCCTGCTGTTGCCCGTTGTGGCCTCGTCACAAAGCGACAACACCGCACAATTGTGGGTGGAGGCAAGTCCCAAAGTGCCGATGACCTTGTATGTGGACCAACAAGTCGATGGCGCGTGGCAAAACGTGAAGACAGAACACATTTACAGTGGGGCCATTGGTCTGGCAGAAGAGCCTCTTGTGGTGGTTCGAACCGACGTTTCTACGACAGATTCAGTGCGTGTTCGCGCGCAGCGGATGTCCCAAGCTGCGCTCCAATCCTTCTGTCCTTTGTGCACCTTTCAAATGCTCTTATGGGGTATTGATTCATCGGCATTCGCGTTGGACCCGCCGTATCCACTTGCGCCGTCTCTCAGCTTGCCGGTCGCATATTCCGACGCCATCTGGGGCTACAACAATGGCGACATCTCGACAGGTGTGGATTGGGCCGTCCGGGGCTTCTACAGTTTGGCCAACCCACAACTCGAGACGGATACGGAAAAAGATGTCTTTCACAAAGGGCTGCCAAATGACATCGCGGTGGATGATCGGCGCTTGCTCTTCGAAATCAGCCGGGCTGAAGTGGCCGCAGTGGCGGACAGCGCATTTGTCGGCGAGCCCATCGATGTCTCACTTCTGCACAAATTGCATTTGGATGCCGACGCGCTCCCGCAGACCTTGTCCGGGGTCACCATGCTTTCCGGTGACCAGAGCGCCATCGAACTCATCGAGGCCGCAGACTTGGAGTCGCCGCGATTGGTCGTTCCGTTGGCCAGAGGGGATTACCGCAAGACAACAGGAGATGATCTGTTTCTCAGCCAGTCCGGTGCCGACTGGACCCAGCACATCCAAGTGCGATTTCTGGACGAAAACGGGGCCATTCTGCATGGGGAACCGATCGAGCTGGGGGCATCTGGACTGAACGAAGGCATCCCTCGGGATGTGGAAGTTCAACGCTTCAGCGCGCCGGCAAGGGATGCTTTTTTTGGCTATGCGGACGACGTATACGCCCAAGACGACGACAAATTTCCGCTTCTCGGAAGGAGCCTGTATGCGAACACCGCCTCCCCCACTTTCTACTCCATTTTCAACAACACGAGCAACCCGTGGGGACAGGTCGCCACCATTCCCGCAGCTCTGGAGACCTGCCGCAACTACAAAGGGCAGATGATTGACTTTGAACACCCTTATGAATTGTCCCATCTCCGGAGTCTCTTGACCGATGCTGTGGATCAAGGAATTGCAGATGTCATGGGCGATGGGAGCGCGGGGACCTTCGGAATTGATGGGTTTTACCTCAGTCGATTCGATGCTTCTTGGAGCGATTATTCAGGCAGCAACGACAAAGTTTGGGGCTTCTTGAATGTCCCGGCCATCGTTCAACTGGATGGGTTTGGAACCGCCATGGACAAGGTGTGGAGTCCCGAAAAGTACATCTCGCACAATCCGTTGAATGTTTACCATCCGGACAATTGGTACGATGATGAAGCGGTTGTTGCTTCCTTAGATTATCAGCCAGCCTTGGGCCCCAACTCGGCCGCTCAACCTGGCTGGCTCATCAGCTGGTGGAACCACTCGCCAAACTTATGGAAGACCTTGGGTGCAGAGGGAAACGCGTGGGGTGAACCTCATGCAGAATTGGTGCCAATTCCTGGATGGATCGATGGCAACGGGTCAGACTTGTGGGAGGCGCAAGATTGGGTCTATGGTTCTGGTGGTGTCGACGAAGACTACTGCATGTGCGAGTGGGAACCTGAAAAGAACCCATTGGGGTTCATCGAAATGACAAATTCCTCACCCCGGGCGTTCTCTGGCCTGAATGCCGATTTGGAAGCCCAGCCGGAAATCTGGAATGTGGCTCGCGCAAACACGTCCTTGAAGGATTTCGAGGTATACACCTACCAAGCATCCACAGATGGAAACCTATTCGACGCAGTGGAGCACAAGGGAACCCGCCTGCCGTATGCACACCTTGCCATGACGGTGCCCTACAAGCTGGACTGGCTGACAAGGGATCCTGGGGACATCTCCATGGATGTCACTTTGAATGTAGACCCGTTGGAGGATGGCCAAATGTTTTGGTCCCCGCTGTTGTCCAACAAAACCGACGATGAAGCTTCGCGATCCTTTTCCGGAACGCTGCTCGATTTTGTGCTTGGCAACATGCCCCGCATTTCCGATTTGCTCGAAGACGACGCACCCATCACCACCTTGAACACGTGGTTGAAGGGCAGCTTCACCGCGGAAGAGGTCAGCACGGCTTCCTTCGAAGTGACAGCACCCACAGCCGAAGACCTCGGCGCCGTGACCCTCAGCTATTCTGGAGATTTTTTGAACGGCAAAGCCCACAGCTACGCGGAATTGGACTACAACATTTCCACTTTGCGCGTTCCGGGGATGAGCTTTGGACCGGCCGAATACAATGCCTCTGAAGTCACCGGTCAGGACATCCCGGTCACCGATGACAGCGACCTCGGCACAGAAAGCGACCACGCCGACGGAAACTTCCTCCGCCGAGACCCCTTGAACACGAGCACCGAGCATTTTGAATGGACGGTTCCGTTGGACAAAGTCTTCGACGCTGGTGCGCGGCCTGGCGACACCTTGCGCTGGGACGGCATCGCGTTTTTCGCTACGCATGAGGACCGAACAGCGATTTACAATGAGAACATCACCACCATCGTTCCGGGATTGCCAGAAGTCCAACTGACAAATGACGAGCTCGAAGAGTCTTGGCTTGAAGGGACTGTTTCGTGGGCGGTTTTGGGACACAACCCCGCCTACAATGACCGAATGGGGTTGGCCATTTGGCAAGTAAACCCAGACGGAGAAGATGTCATCGTCCACACCAGTGGTTCAACAAGTTTGGCAGATTTGTCTGACGTCACATTCACCCCTGATTTCACGCTCTTGGACGAAGAAGGAACAGGCGCGTTTTATGCAAAAACACTCGGTCTGGGCACATGGGCTGGCTGCACGCCGAAAGCTGGACCCCAAATTTCCATCACATTCAACACGCTGACTGGACCTGCCTTGGTGGACAATTTCAGCTTCGGTTGCGTGAATGAGGGCCTGTTCATCGAATGGGAATTTGAAGACCAAACCCAAGCCTCCCCGCCTGTCCTGCCATCCGACTGGGTGATCAAAATCGAGCGGCAACTCGTCAACACCAATGACCCCAGCAACCCAGGGCCGTGGATTGAAATCGCCAACAATGCCGTTGGGACCGGTTACCAGGACAACCTGTCCTCTGTTCCTTCGAACACGGATTGGACCACGCACGTCTTGAAGTATCGTTTGGCAAGCCAGCTCGTCAACGAGGACATCGTGCTTCCCACCATCTCCTCTGATCCGGTTGTCCGCAGCATTGCTCCGAACACCGCCGCCCCTTTGATTGTGACGGATGTCGACTTCGACCCTCTGAGCGGGGTGGAGGTGACCTGGCAAGAAAACGATTTCGGCACGCTCCCGCCGAGCATCCGGGCCCTGACATTCCAAGCCCGCACTGGCAACTCGTGGGAGGACATCGAAGCCGAGGTCAGCACATCTGCCCTGTCCGGCAACAGCCATGTGCTGAATGCCAGCCTCAGCCCTTGTGTTGAGACCGAATTTCGAATCATTTCCAATGGCTGTGTCTACAACAGTGAGCCCTCCAATGTCATCAGCTATACGTTGCAACCAGATGGCATCGAAACCATGTGGGATCACCCCACCACGCCTGGCACAACTGCCCTCACGGCATCGCGGAACATGGACAATGTGGTGACGTTGAACTGGTCTGGAAGTGGATACCACAGCCTCATCGACTCCTACGAAATCAATCGGTACGCCGCCGACGCCACCGACCCTGAGACCTACTGCATGGATTGGAGCACAACGGACGGCCAGCCCGACTCCACCTCCGCCAAATCCTTCATTGACAACCATTTTCTTTATGGCGCAGACCCAAACCAACTCTATGGCTACGAAGTCGTTGCACACGTGGTGCCAGGGTGCGCAATCGACCCCATCAAATCGCCGCGCGTCCCCGGGTTCCGAGTGGCGAACGCCACGGTTACTGGCCGCGTGACCTATTCTGCGGACGGCTCAGCGTGCCCAAATGTCACTGTCTCTGCCGCACCCCTCAACCCCGACAACCAAATCAAGCGGTCTGCCCACCTTGCCCCTGGCGATGAGCTGACCCTTTCTCACCCGGCCACCTTCACGGCGGGTTGGTGGACTTCCGTCGGTCCTGAACCTGCTGAGCAAGAATCCTATGACTACATCGGGGTGGGGCGCCTCAGTGCGCCCTTCGACATTCCCTTCCACGTGTCCTATTTCTTGAAACAGGAATGGAACATGGCAGACAGTGCCTGGGACACATTTGTGGGGCAATTCAATGACCAAAACAACCTCGACCTGCCCACCAGTCCCGACGCCATCGACTGGAACGGCACGCCACACAGAATCTTGGAAACCCTCGGCGATTGGGATTTCATGGGGCTGCGCATCACGGACGACAGCGCCTTTGTCGTCATCGGCGACACATCGCTGTACGCAGGGACGACGCCGGACTTCTTCTCCGATCCATCGACCACGTTTCACCCGATGCCGCTCAATGCGGACACGGTGTATGTCGATGAGGTTCGGGTGATGAAGGGAGCGGGTGCAGCGGATTTGGCCCAATTGCTGGAACAGCGCAATCTCCTGCTGACCGGCGTGGACCCGCAATTGCACGCCTACTACCCTTGCAATGAGGGCGTGGGCCCAGTGATTTACGACCTCAGCTCGGTCACTGGCGCCACAATGAACGCTCGCCACGGCAGCATCGTTTCCGACTGCCCCTTCGCCGACCAAGGCCCGCCACTTGCCGTTGTGGGCAACCGGGCAGTGACAGACGACGAGGGGTACTATACCATCAATGCCATCCGCTATCCTGGCGACAATGTCAACTACCGCATCGTTCCGATCCGGGGCACAGACAACTTCACAAATACCGAAGAGCAAGTGACCCTCGGTGATGCCCAAGCGCTGGCGAGCAGTGTCAACTTCCTCAACAATTCCTCGTACGAGGCGCGTGTCCGGGCCTTGAACGTTGACCCGGAAACGGGTGATGTGCTTGGGGATTGTGGCGTGGCGGGGGCCCGAGTCAAAATCGACGGCGTCACCGTCATCGGACCGAACGGCTCCCCCATCCTCACCGGTTCTGATGGCTACTCCCCCATTTTCATGGTGCCCAACGGCATGCACTACGTAAGCATCGAAAAACAGGGCCACGAATTCGTGCGCGCCACCCTCACCACTGGTGGCGGGCTGAGCTTCGATCCCGACGACGACGACTTCTTCTACCAACGGTTCGAGGCAAACGGCAGTGTTTTTCGATTTGCCGACAGGGCCAGCACATTCTTCAAAGGCCGAATCGTGGGTGCCCAAGCCAACGCCATGCTGCCATGGGGCGAATCCGTCAACAACATCGGCGTGGCGGCATTCGACCTTGTGGCGGGCTCCGCTGACGCACCGCGGCTGGGATGCCCGAGCTGGCACGTGACCACGGACTCGGCGACCGGGGAGTTCAGCGTGCACCTGCCACCGATTCCATTTGCACTGGACAATGTGACGATTCCCTCTGCTGCACAATTCGCAGTGGATGACGCTTACCGCACGGATCTATTGGATTGGTTGAATGGACTCTCAGGACGAGAATTGCCCTTAGATCGAGGCCAAATCCTTTCCTCCATCGCCTTGCCCGACAGCGTCTTCAGCTCAGCCGACCCAGGCGACGCGGAACCCTGGTACATCCCCTTCGTGTACGAGGACCCGACCCCGGAACTTCAAGTCTTCAATGCAGAGCTTTACACCGACAAGTTCGGCGAATTCGCCAGCTACCAGCGTGTGGGCGATGAATGGGCGTACATCAGTTTGTTCAACAACGACGGCGAATACGCGCTTGGGGTTCCTGTCATGGAGGCCCACAAGCATTACCCCCTCTTGATCCAATGGGAGGAGCGTTATGCCAACCACGACAACTGCGTCCTGGGCAACTGCGCCCCCACGATTCGCCAATACGATGTGTTCGACCCATCGGCCGAACTCACCATCATCGACAACCTCAGCTTCCCAGATGGTCAGTCCGTCATCTCGAAACCATGGAACCCTGACAGATCCTTTCACACCATCACCCCGTACACATCCACGGCTGGAGAACCAGATTTGACCCGGGGCATTTCAATCTCTGTGCATTCCTCGATTTCAGGACGGAACGCAGTTTGGCCTGAAACCGGATCCCAACAAGCCATTGTCTTGGGCACCTGGGCGACAGAAGGCAATACCTTCACTTCTGCTGGCCCCGTGACCGTGGACATGGTCCTGCGCGACCCGCCAGGAGGCCAGTCCTACTCTACCTGGACATCGGGCACCACCATGATATCAGAATCGTACTTGACCGAAGTCGAATCGTCCACGGACAAATCCCACAACTTCCGCGGCTCCATCGGCCCTGACATGGAAATCACCCTGCCCCTTGGCGGTCCGACCATCGACACCGAAGTGGTGGGGGAGCTGGAGGGTCAATTCTCCTCCTACACCCAGAAGACCAGCGAGCTTTCGCTGGTGAACATGAACTACAACGAATTCGCGTTGAGCACAACGGGCGACAACATTGATGAGGGCGGCGACCTGTCCCACCACACCGCTGACTTGTTCGTGGGCACCGCAAAATCCGTGGTGTTCTCGCCCATGCTCACCCTGGAATTCATGCCCGACACCGTCTCGGACCTCAATTCGGAATTCGTTCAAGAAACCGTCCTCGATGCCTACCTCGACACCTCTGATGCCGAGCCCATATTCGGAGCGAAATTGGCCATCACCCGCGGCCTCAACATCAACCCACTCACAGGAGAAAGCGGGATCAATTCGCAATTTGTGTACACAGCCACGCACATTGAGGAACAGGTGCTGCCCGACCTCGAGGAAATGCGCAACGGCCTGATTGCCCCGCCCGGCTTGGCAAATGAACGCTACAGCGCGCTCACCGACAGTGAACTCGCTGCCTATTTCGCCGCGAAGAACGAGGAAGGGTTCGCAGGCACGGAACTGAGCTTTTACGAGTTCATGGGCATCCCGTTCAATCCGGATTCCCTGGTTGAAGCCTTCCACATGCACTGGCCCGAGATCCAGGGCTGGAACAACGACGATCCTCGCCTGATGCGCTTGGGCATTCCACCGAGCTCAGAAGATTATTGGGTGCAAACCATCCAGTTGACCGACACAGATACGCTTTTGGTCGATGGGAATGGCCCGATTTACAACTACAATCCGCTTGCCGAGGAAGTGGCAGGCATCGACCACCCCGTGTTGGGCGCTGGGGGGATGGAGGGCCGCTTGGCAGACCAAATCCGGGAACTCAACCAAAGCATTCGCCTCTGGAACGAAGCCTTGGCCAAAAACGAACTGGAAAAGTTTGTCGCGCGTCGTCGCCTCCAAAATGGCATCGGTGACGAAGATGTGGTCATGCCTTTTGATTTGGTCACGGACAATCCAGATTTCGAAGAGTACAACGCTTGGGGCATGGGCGGAGACAACACTCAGCCGATGATCCTCGCCTTGTCTGGCGGAATCGGTTTGGATTTCACGGCCACGCAATCCGAAGCGCGGCGCCAGTCCTATTCCCTTGAACACGACTACAGCATGGAGTCTGCAGGCGCTGCCGGATTGTACGTCCAAGACGTCGGCATGGACTACGGCCAGTCCTATCTCGCCCAGGTCACCACCATGCGTCCGTCCCTGACCGGCGCGCAATGCGAGGCCCTGCAAGACCTCGACAACGCCCCCGGTTCCGAACTGGTGGGTGTAGCCATCGGTGCAGCCACCGCTGTGGCCGCTGTGGCCACCGGCGGTGTGGCCGCCGGTGTCGCCGCTGGTGTAGATCAAGCCTTCCGCAGCACCTGCGAAACCACGCGCACCTCGTTCGCCGACTACACCGGGGCCATCAGTGCCCTCGACGTCGATGGGGCGCGCGAATATGGCGTGGCTGCTTTGGTGAACAACGACAGCATTGCAGCGGTGGATTACCTCACCCGCAACAGCGATTACATCGCCGAACTGGCGACTGCAGACCCTGAAATCACAAAAGAACGCGGCACCCAAACCGTCAACAGCCTGATCTACACCCCAATCACCGACCTGGGGGCCGACCAATTGGCGGAGAACGACGACTTCAACCTTCCATGCAGCGAGGAGGGCAGCGGCGAAGAGACCTTCTTCAACCCAGCCAACCAGCCCGACCTGCCTTGGATAGATGCCTGCGCAAACCCCACGGCAGAAGAAGATCTGGGCGACCTCTCTGTCGCGGACCTCGAACGCATGGTTCAATCGATGGGCGACGAATGGGCGAATCGCGCCCAAGAATCCCTTTCGGAGACGTCTTTTTCCTTCCATGTCGAGGATGCCGACTCCGATGACAGCTACTTGCTGGCCGTTTTCCCAGGGAAGAACAACAATGGACCGATCTTCCTCAACATGGGCGGAGAAACGGCTTGCCCTTGGTATCCAGGGCTGGACGCAAATTATTTGGACTACTACATGTACAAGGATGTGGTCAACTTTCTGTCGGATGAAGAGGAGGAATTGGTCCAAACCGGCCTCAACCTCACAAACCTCTCTATGATCCAATTCATGGAAGAGGCATTCGATCGCCACCGCGCAGGCCTCGAGCCAGAAACGGTGGTGATTGAGGAGCCGACGCTGCGCCAAGAAGGCCCTGTTTTGACCGTCAACGGCCTTTCGGCGGTTGAGGTGTTTGGTGTCGAGTCCGACGAACAAGCCGTTGTCACCCTTCAGCTCGACAGCGACTCGGAGACCGGTGAAGAGGGCACTTACGAACTCAAGGTTGTCTCATCGAGCAATCCCAATGGGGCCGTCTTGATGATCGATGGCCTGAATCCGAACGCCAACTACCTTGTTTCCCATGGCACTGGTGGCATTCAAAAAACCTTGACCATTGAACCCGGCCCCGTGACCTTCGAACACGATAGCCTGATGCTCGTCCTGCGGTCCCTCTGTCAGTCAGATCCAGAGGATTACCTGGTTCCGGACATCGCTGACACGGTCGCCATCAGCGTCGACTTCATCCCGGTGTGCACGGATGTCGTTCTCGACATTGCCGGAGACCAAGACGAAGTCATCAACCTCTACGACACTCGCAATGGCCAACCGAACATCGACCTGTTGCTGAGCAACTACAACATGAATTACAGTCGGTTGCAAACCTTGCAGCTCTTCAAGAGGCCCGTGGGATCAACTGACTGGACACTCGAACACAGCTGGACCCGAGCGGACAGCCTCTTGCCCAGCTCCGTGCTTGCGGACAGTTCCTTTTGGGATGTCTTTCCCACAGATGCGGCTTCCATCGTCTATCCTTGGGATCCCACCGCTGGAGGCGGCTACGGCATCGGCGCCGGCTTGACCCCCACAGCCTCCTTTCAACTGAAGGCCGTGACCGGCTGCAAGGCCGATGTCACGACGCCATCTGCATTGCTAGCCGTGGACCTCGATCTTTCCCGGCCCGCCGTCTATGGCGCCCCCGAACCTTCGGACGGCATCCTCGCCCTCGGTGACGCCATCGAGGTGGAGATCAATCAGGCCCTCTCACCGGCGAGCGTCAACAGCAGCTTCAGTGCCTTCGTGGGCGGCATCCTGAACACCGATCCCGATGCGGACAACTACGATTTGAGCCGGTTCTCCAGCGGCTACGGCCTGCTCAGCGCCGATCAAGCCATCGCATTGCACGATGCGCCTTCCCTGTCTCAACAAGGGTTTGCCTTTACCACTTGGTTCCGCATCACCAGTGAAAGCTTGGGCACAGAGCGGGTGCTGTTCCACCAGGGGCCCGTCGAAGAAAGCGCCATGACCCTCGGCATCAATGCCGCGAATCAATTCTATGTCCAATTCGGCACGGCTGCCCCCATCGTGGCCGACCTGTCCACGGATCTGCTGAACATGGCGGTTCCAGAAGATGCTTGGTGTTTCGTGGGTTTGGGCTTGAATTGGGAAGAAACCCAAGACGAAATCGAGCTGCTGCTGCTCACCCCAGACACGCCCGAGCCATTGGTGGCTGTGAAGAATGTCCCAGACGAGGTGGCGTTCGACACGGACGGAACATTGACCATCGGCAACTTGCCTTCGGGCGATGCCGCCTTCGGCGGGGTGCTGCGCGATGTCCGGCTTTGGAATGCACCGATGGAGTACGTGGAACTCGCCGTGGATCGGGCAACGCGAATCCGGAAACGCGAGGCGGGGCTGTGGGCCTGGTTGCCCCTTTCAGAATTGGAAGGCATGCCTGCTGAATGGTCTCGCGGTCGGACCACAACGGCATCTGGAGAATGGGCGACACTGCCCCCTGGCTACGCCATGGACCTGGACGCAGGGGAAGGGTTGGCAACGCTGCCTGGCGGACGCCAAACCGAGAACTGGACCTTTGAGTGCTGGGTCCGCGGGGACGGCACACCGCTTCAGGAAGGCGCAATCGTGTCCAAAGGCAACAGCGACAATGATGGCATCGCGTTCGTGGACAACGTCCTCGAGCTGTTTTATGTCACAGATGCAGCGGGTGCGCCACGGATTGAATTCCGCAGTCATCTGGTGCAGCTCGCCACCCCTCCAGGGGTTGTCCAGCCGGGTGCGTGGCACCATGTGGCTGTGACGAGACACCGGGATCAAGGCACGTTGCGCCTCCTGATCGACGGAGCAGTCGTGGGCACAACCAACGCAGCAGATGTTGCTCGCTGGACCACGGTGCCCACTCAGGTCGGCGCACGTGTTGCCGACGGGGACACGACCCGGTTCTTCCGTGGCGGCGTCGACGAAGTGCGGCTGTGGAACGAGGCCAGAAATATCGCTGAGATCGATGCAGCACGTCGGCAGCGCGTCGATGTCGCCCAATGGCCGTCCCTGAACTTCCATGTGCCGTTCGAGGTGACTGCGGTAGATCCGACAAACGGTTTGGCCACAACAGAAGCCAGCCAGACAGCCATGTATTGGAACGCAGGTCTGCAGAGCGAAAACCTCACCCTCAGCGGTTCAGCAGCCCTGACGACAGACGCTCCCTTGATCGAATTGATTCCGCAAGAACAACAGGTGCTTGACGTGGAAATGCAATTGAACGCTGATGCCACCCAAATTCAATTCCTCCTCCCTGGCGATCAAGGCTGGGCCTTTGAGGAAACGGAGCTTCGGGTGGAGCTCGACAC